>CAZFTS010000112.1:0-1558 GCA_964521685.1 uncultured Muribaculaceae bacterium | reverse complement strand
TGGGATCAATTTTAATATCTTTGTAAAAAAAGATAGTTATGAGCTTAAAAATACGATTCGCCAACCCTGCAGATACAAACCTTATCTACAACTTTATCTGCGAACTTGCAGAATATGAAAAACTTCGCGATGATGTAACTGCCACACCGGAACTTTTGCACGAGTCACTCTTCGTAAAAAAACAGGCCGAGGTACTCATTGCCGAGCTTCCCGGAAATGTGCCTGTCGGATTTGCACTCTTCTTTCACAATTTCTCTACATTCAAGGGCAGGGCCTGCCTCTATCTGGAAGATATTTACATAAAACCAGAATACCGTAGCAAAGGTTATGGTAAGCAGATATTCAAGGAGTTGATTGCAATAGCGGTCGAGCGCAAATGCGACAGATTCGACTGGAGCGTGCTCAATTGGAACGAGCCCGCAATCAATTTCTACAAATCACTCGGAGCAGTTCCGATGTCCGACTGGACGGTGTATCGGCTTTGCCAGAGTTTGGTATAATTATCAGAATAACAGAATATTACAAAACGCAATTTTCCAAATTTGGAAAATTGATATTTGTATGTTCTTATAAATTAGCAACTTGTATCAAACTCTGGCAAAGAAAAATTGAAAGATCTCCCCGTTTCCCTTCAATAAAAATTTGGTTGTCAGATGTGCGGGCTGTGTAGATGTCAATGATGTCACCGGGCAGGGATTCGTTGTTGAAGTTAATCCACATCTCCTTGACAGTCATGTTGAAACTGATAGCAGGGTCTATTGCGTCAAGAGCCCATTCAACGTAGCGGGCATTATTGGTATGTTTGTTTATATCGATATCGGAGAGTGAGACAACACGGGTGCAGGCTTTTTGCATACATTCGGGTGCAACAAGCTTACATGCAGGCTCTTTAATAGCGTCTGAAATAAGGGTTGTAGCAGCTTCTATATGAGGTGATTCGGCGCCGCCATTCATTATGAATTCGATTCGCTGTAAACGTCGGGTTTTGTAGTTGATTACCAGCCATGAAGAGGTAGCAAGAATTATCTGCTCACCTGAAGCGTCGCAAACCCGGAAATCCCTGAACCCAAAGAGACGGTCGGTACCTTTATGCCAGGTCTCCATCTCAAGAAACTCACGCCAGCGTGGCATCCGCAAAAATTTAACATGGAAACGCGAAAGGACCCACACATTACCATTTTTGATAAGATCATCGTATCCAAAACCAAGGCGGATGGCATGTTCGCCGGCCATCTCCTGCGCATGGTTCATGAATGCAAACGGTTTGAGTAAACCGGCATGGTCGGTTTCGTAACTTTTAACCGGAAATGTCAATTTTAAGCTTCTCATAATGGTGCAAAGTTAAGATAAATGTACTACCTTTGTATCCCTGTATAACAATCCGTATATTTTTTATGAGCACCAAATATGTATTTGTTTTGGGAGGGGTTACCTCTTCCTTAGGAAAAGGTATTATTTCGGCTTCTTTGGCTAAATTGCTACAAGCCAGAGGTTTGTCGGTAACAATTCAAAAATTTGACCCCTATATCAATGTTGACCCCGGAACTCTTAACCCATA
>CAZFTS010000111.1:0-1693 GCA_964521685.1 uncultured Muribaculaceae bacterium | reverse complement strand
AACTGGTACCCTATGCTCCGGAACAGTGGTCCCATATCACCGGAATAGCCAATCTCGCACGATCTTGCTCTGTATGACTTTAACTATAACAATGGCATAAAGCCAGCTCAGCTGAACCAACTCAAAGAACTGGCCTGGCTTGAGCAGAATTACAATATGGTTATTATGGGACCCACCGGAACTGGAAAAACATTTTTAGCGGCAGGACTTTGTTATCATGCAATATTAAGTGGTTATAAAGCCTATTTCAGACCGATTGAACAGATTATGGACATGCTCAGGCTTAAAGAGGTTGCCAATACAGCCAAAGCGGACTACAAACGATTATTGGGCGCACACCTAATTGTCATTGATGACATTATGCTTATGCCGGTTAGCAAACCAGATGCTGCTAAACTTTTTGGATTTATAAATATGCTTTTTGAGAAAACATCATTCATAATTACCACAAATAAATCACCACAACAATGGGTGGAAATGCTTGATGACGAAGTGCTGGCAACAGCTTTACTCGATAGACTCCTCTTTAAATGTCAGGTTATACCCCTTGAGGGTAAAAGCTATAGACTTATTAACAGAAAATCAATTTTTAACGATGAAAACTTATAATTTATTACTTTTGCTATGATTACTGGCGCATCCTTATTTACCGAAAATGGTACATTGTTATTTACCGATTACATACCAGCACGGAAACCCCAATTGACATATAGTTTTTGTTAACAACAGGGCTTTGGGTCATATCATTTTGGCTATCCATGCTATTATTTGTGATGAAGGTATAAAAATAAATTGTGCTAGAACTGTCCCCAATAATCTGGCAAGAACCATGTAAACGATATACTTCCGAAATAGACTCTCTTTTGTCTTGCCAAGAACAACGTCATCAGTCATTACAGATAAAAACGGGTCAATGAAAATAAACATTAAAATTGTCGCGACCCCGTTGATTATTGCCGAAAGATTGCTTGCTGTCGATCTGAATTCGGGGTTTAAGTATCCGGCATATAATGCAGATAATACTCCAACAGTAATTATCGCAACAGCAACAATATTCATTATAAAAACTCTCCACGGAAAATTGCTCTTGAAATTTATCATTGCGACATTTTTAGTACTTGGAAGGACAATACTATCCTTGATTGAAGTAATTCCTCCTTTTGAAAAACTGTGAAGAATCAGTGAAGGGACAGATTTATAAATACTAAATTTCTCAACTGCAATGGAAAGTATTCTTTGAAAAGTTGGTATCAAAAAACCGCCAATAATTGTTGCCACAGAACAGGCAAAGATTATCAGACGAAATTCAAAAAGATTTTCTCCTACACCTGAGTTAATATTGTTCTCGATAGTTTTTGCTAGTAAAGGTGCCTGAAAACCATAAGCAGTCCTTGAGATAAGAACCAAAATATTGAATAATGCAAAAGAAACAGCAATCCGACCTGTCCTGATACCAACAATTCTCACTGAATATGACAAAGTCGTTATCAGATTAATCAGAAAAACCAAAATCAATACTATAATTATCTGTGTAGTCATGTGTGTGTTATGTTTTTAGCCTTGTTACTAACAAATATCTACCTCCAAGTATACCACCCTTAGGTAAATTCCCCAACTTCCCCTTCGTTTGAGCATAGCGGAAACGAGGGGTTAACTTTCAGTCGTCTTTGACTGCCTGTGCCGCTAAAGGCGG
>CAZFTS010000110.1:0-1914 GCA_964521685.1 uncultured Muribaculaceae bacterium | reverse complement strand
CGGAGAGTGCTGGCTGTCCGCTATGCTGAAAATTGTCTCGTTCATTATCATATCCCTGCTGGGATGGGTGATAATAGTCCCATTGGACGATATGATGAAACCATATCCTGTCTTGCTTACCTTTATGGAGTTCATGTACTCCTCAAGCCAGCTGAGCGAAATATCAGCTGTGAGTATTGCAAGAAACCGTTTCTTTCCATTCTCTTCTTTGTATATCGGAACCGAGAACGTGGTCATGATGGCGTTACCGGCCCCCTCGTCAAAATAGGGTTCACTCCAGAGCGGAAGACCGAGCTCTTTCGGAATCTGATACCAGTCCATTGTGAAATAGTCATACTGTTCATCCCCGATATATTTAAAGCTCACGCTGTCTCCATCTTTGTAAAAATAGGGAGAACAGTACTTTCTGCCCTTTTCACACATATTAGGTTCAAAAGCAAGTGCAGCCCCATAAATTTCAGGATTATTTGTGACCTCCTGCCTGATAAGTTCGATCAACTCCTCCTTGGTGTAATCACCCGACTCAATCATCTTTGCCATGTTAATCGGCACCTTCTCCACCGATGCAAGAACCTTCTCTACCTGAAGGACTGCATTTTTGGTAAGTGCCTCGGCATTTTCAACCAGATTATTTTGAACTGTTTTCTTGGAAATCTGATAGCTGTAAATTGATATGAGAAAGAAAACAAGCGCCGTGCTTGTGAAAATGTAGAGTATGAGTTTAAAAGAAATTCCTCTGTCCTGTTTTAGAATTTTCATGCTATCTCTCCTTGATTATAGGTTGATAAAACCGGTTGAAATCCGGAATCTCCTTTATTGTACCGTTCTCTTTGAGAATTCCAGCTACCAGTGTATAATCCTTCGTTGTAAGTGTGTTGTTGAAATTCGTGGCCCCTTCCGGGAGATAAAGATCCTTGTAGCGCTCCAGCATCCACTTCTGATGAACTTTGTTTACCGCAACCTTCTCTTTTTTTGCATATTTGACCACAATGTCTATTGCCTCCTCCTGATGGGTGAAGGCATACCTCCAGCCTTCGAGTGTTGCCAGGACAAAATCCCTGCAAAGTTGCGGGTCCTTCTGCAATTTCTCCGACAGACAATATATCCCGTCTTCCAGGAAGTTAAATCCGTAATCGGCAAAGAAAAAAGTATTCAGCTCCTCCGGGTCGTATCCTGAATTTATAATTGAATGATACTCGTCAAACCAGTTTGCAATGATTATATCTACACCTCCTATGAGGAAAAGACTGTTGGAATTACCAATCGGGATAATGTTGACATCCAGCTTGTATTTGGCAAAAAGAGCTTTCGGGAGCATCTCATACCCCGCCCATATCCCGGCACGTCTGTGATTCATATCCTTCAACGACTCCACACTGCCTGACTTCTTGGTAATCAACATGGTTGAGGAGCGAAATGATGGCTGGGCGATATTTACGATATCTGTCCCGTTTGCCTTAAGTTCAATGGCATTTGCAAGCCACAATGCAGCAAAATCAGCTTCACCAGAGGAGACAGGCGTTGTGGATGTGATAACAGGTTTAAATGGAATAATGGAGAGATCTATGCCGAATTTACGGTATATTCCCTTCTCGATGCCCACGTAATAACCTGCAAACTGAGCGGTTGCAACCCAATAAGGGAGAAAGGAGACTTTACGAAGCTCCTTTCCTGTATAATCAGTCGCAGTTAGTGTGTCACTCTTTTTTTCCTGCGCCTCACTCCCGGCCTCTTTTTCTTTACAACCAACGGGGGCTATGAGCACACTCAGAAGCAAGAGAGAAGCAAGCCGTGTTTTAAAAAAGGATTTAAAAGTTATGACTATTTTAAGGAGAGGTTAAAGTTTATAAAAATTAAAAAAAAATATTAAAATTTTTTATTTAAATAAAATTTTATGTGCCACATAGTGCGATT
>CAZFTS010000109.1:0-1987 GCA_964521685.1 uncultured Muribaculaceae bacterium | reverse complement strand
GGCGCGAAGGGGAAAGACTTTTCGTATAAAGACAAGAAAGCGTTTACCGACAAATCAGGCAAGCCGAAGAAATCCGGCAAAAAGCCCTCGGGCAAATAGCGAGAAGCGCTCAGTGAAATAGCGAAAAACCTCAGTCAAATGACTGAGGTTTTCTTTTTATGTGCCAAATTTTAATCCAGATTCAACTTCCGCTTGAGCAGATAGATGATCCCGGCTGCGAAGAGGACCGTAAATCCCAGTTGGAACAGGGTGCCGATCTCCAGGGTGGTGATAAAGCTGTCCAGGTTGGTGATGATATTCTTTGCGCCGCATTCCGTGTTCATAGCCCCCGGTCCGCCGATGGCAAAGTTCGCATCCCAGCCGACGGCATCCACCACCAGGGCCTCCAGCCAGGTGAACAGGAAGAAGGAGGCGATCCCCGCGGGGATCCGGAAGCGGTTCAGTTGCTTCAGGTGGGCGATGGCGCAGGCCAGGAACAGCTTGGCTACTTCCTGGAGCACCAGGGCCACGAGGAACAGGATCAGTAGAAGGATGGCGAAAACGCTTCGTCCGTCCAGGGCCGCCAGGACCTGCCCCAGGGCCTCGAGCATCTGCGGCACCACTTCGGGAGACATGACCGACACGAAGAGGAACATGCCCAGAGTGGCGACGGCGCCCGTCAAAACGATCCAGCCGGTGCTGACGATGAGCTTCGAGGCGACGATCTGTGTCTCGCTTACCGGGAGGGTCATGGTCAGGTAACCCTCGGCCGAATAGATGTTCTTGTTGAAGATCTTAAAGAGGCTGCCGATAGTCACCACGAAGGTGGCTACGACGATGGCGAAGGCGATGAGCCCCATAAAACCGTTGATCACGTTGTTGGAGACGTTCTTGGCGATGAAAGGGAACACCGTGACGCCCAGCAGGATCGCCAGATAAATGGCCGCGAACTCTCTCCAGGTGGATCTGAAATCATATCGAATCAATTTCTTTAACATTTGAATACCTCCCGGAACAGCTCGTCAATAGATTTTCCTTCTCTTTGCCGGATCTCGTCGATCTCGCCGTGCAGCACCACTTCGCCTTCCTTCAGGAAGACTACGGTATCGAAGATCTTCTCCACGTCGGAGATCAGGTGGGTGGAAATGAAGATCGTGCCGGCTTCGTTGTAGTTGGACAAGATCGTGCTCAGAATGTAATCTCTGGCCGCTGGATCCACGCCGCCGATGGGCTCGTCCAGCACATACAGTAGGGCATTGCGGGACATCACCAGACAAAGCTGGAACTTTTCGACCGTTCCCTTGGACATGGTCTTGATCCGCTGCTTTTCGTCCAGACCCAGGCGCTTGACCATCTCCAGGCACTTCTGCTCGTCGAAGTCCGCATAAAAGTCCTTGAACAGGGAGATCACATCCACCGGGCGCATCCAGGCGCTGAAGTAGGAGACGTCGGGCAGGTAGGAAACCAGAGCCTTTGTATCCGGTCCGATGGATTGGCCGTTGATCGTGACACTTCCGGTGTAGTCCTTCAGAACGCCGGTGAGGATCTTCATCAGCGTGGTCTTGCCGCTGCCGTTGGGGCCCAGCAGGCCCACGATGTGGCCAGGCTCCAGGGTCAGGTTCAGCGCGGACAGCGCTCTTCTGTTCTGATAGGTCTTGGTCACGTTGGCGATCTCCACGAACGCCGTCTGGCCGGCAGGTATAGTATTATTGTTTGTCATGAGACTCAGCGCTCCTTTCTTTCGCTTTCTTCTGGATCAGTTCTGCGGCTTCCTCGCCGGAGAACCCGATGCTCTGCATCTGATTGATAAACGTTTCGATGATTTCCTGTGCAACCTCTTCTCTCATTTTGACGATCAGCTCCTTGTCTTGTGTAATAAAGCGGCCTGCTGTGCGTTCGGTGTAGACCAGGTGATCCCGTTCCAGTTCCGAAAGCGCCCGCTGCATCGTGTTGGGATTGACCTCGAAGCTCATGGCCAGGTCGCGGACCGATTCCAGCTTGGCGCCGG
>CAZFTS010000108.1:0-2142 GCA_964521685.1 uncultured Muribaculaceae bacterium | reverse complement strand
TATCAGGAACTGCTATTAAGCGATTTTTCTCAATTGATTACTTTTTAATACATACTGTATAACAAAAGAAGCATTAAGAAAGGATTTTTCTCTTTTATTTTGATTTTCTTCCTTTATTTTAGCAACTTTCTTCAGGTTGTGAGCAAGTGCAACCAAACCAAATTCTACATTTATCTTTGGTATTGAACGTAATCTGAATCTTTTAAACAAATTATTAGCCTTAATTTGACCAAAAACAGCCTCTGGCTCGATAGGTCTCATGCTTCTGTGGTACAATCCTGTTTCACTATTTAAAAGATCTCTTGCTGTCTTTTTATAATAATTCAGTTTATGATTTATTTCTACTTTTCTGTTATCTTGGCTTTTATGGCATGGACCCCTCATGTTGCACCGTTCACAGTTCTGAGCCTGATAAATATCCAGATAAGATACATATCCTGTCTCGGATACATTTTTTCTTTTGCCAATAAAGTTCATTCTTTGTCCCATAGGGCAAATAAGAAAATCATTCTCTTTGTTATAGTAGAGATTTTGAGAAAGGAAGGGATTGTTTTTAAATTTCTTCTTATTTTCAGCGTGAAACATATTGTATTTCACGAATGGAGTCATGTTGTTATTAAACATGTATTCATAGTTCTGCTCACATCCATATCCAGAGTCAGCAACAATAGTCGGGCTATGCTCCCCGAACTTATCTTCAAAGGTTTTTAAGTAAGAGATAAGTGTAACAGTATCTCCTGGTCTTTGATATATGCCATAGTTGGTAATAATTTGATTTTCTGTGGATATTTGCACATTATAAGCCGGTTTTAATTGACCATTCATCATAGCATCCTCTTTCATTCGCATGAAAGTAGCATCGGGATCTGTCTTGGAACAGCTGTTTCTTTCTCCCATAATGTTAAGGTAATCTTCGTATTGCTCCATTTTTGGAATAGACTCTTCTTTGATTTGTTTGATCTGTTTTCCATTCTCTTTTGAACTATTTTCATTCATCCTTCTGGAGATACGATCGACCCTCTTTTTAAAATCTTCAGTTGACAAGGTTTTGAACGATTCTTCAATATCTTCTTGTTCTTCATCAGAAACCACCGATTCTATTTCTCTTAATATCATGTCTACTTTTTCTCGTAAACTTTTATCATACTTCTCAACAGAACCCTTCCATACAAAACTATACTTGTTCGCAACTGATTCTATTTTGGTGCCATCTATATACTGAGTCTTTAATGATACAAAACCTTCGGAATGAAGATGTTCTACAACCTGTGTGAAAATAGAATCAAATTTCCCAACCAGTCTCTTTCCTCTGAAATAGTTGATTGTCCTGAAATCTGGCTTGGAAAACCCGGATAGCCACATGAAATGAATATTTTCATAAAGTTGCTTTTCAATTTTTCTGCTGGAATAAATATTATTTAAATAAGCATAAATCAGCACCTTTAATAACATTCGTGGATGAAAACTGCTAGCTCCTCCTCCCTTATATTCACTTAGTAAATCTGATATATTTAAACAATCTACAATATGGCTGATCACCCTTACGGGATGTACTTGTGGAATTAATTCATCCAAAGATGGTGGAAGAATAAGATTTTGATTCTGAAAATCGCCTTTAAAAACTATCTTTGTCATGATTAGTGAGGTTTTGTTTTTTGTTTTGCGACATAAAGTTAACAAAATATTCTCACAAATACAAGGCTTTCTTATTGATATTCAATAGGAAAGCTTCTGTTTTTTGAACAATTAACTGTGATAACTGACCTTTCTGTTAATTACAGAATTATATAAAAGAAAGAGACTGCCTACTTTTTAGACAGCCTCTTGTTAAAGTAAGGAATTTCCAAATGCTCGCGGACAGCACAAATGCCGTGGCCTGAGTTTTTCAGCAGACCCTAATTTACACTCCCAGTTAATCCGAATATGTGGTTTTACAGATTGAATATCCAAGGTTTTTCAAGTAATCCTCACACTTATAAGCAAGAGAACCTGAAGTATATACCTTTATAATTCCAATTGGAATCCATTTTGAGAATATATTTGGACCATCGCAATATTTAACATCCCAATTCTCCCAATATCCATCCCTACCGTCGTAGACTTCAACCAATTCACATTTAAACTTGAAATAAGTATCTGGGG
>CAZFTS010000107.1:0-2405 GCA_964521685.1 uncultured Muribaculaceae bacterium | reverse complement strand
GCATCAGCTTCCCAAGCTGAGGGTCGCGAGTTCGAATCTCGTTTTCCGCTCAAAAAAAAGCCTCTTTTCAGAGGCTTTTTTTATTGAATATCCTGACCTGGTGTCAAATAGAATTTGTATATTTGAGGAAACTAAGAAAAAATGAAAATACTTATAAGAACATCTCTGTTTTTGATTCTGGCACTGCTTGCATTCTCATGCGGCTCGATGAAAAATGTGTCAGATTCGAAGAGCGGGCGGTTAGGTATCAGAGATACCGTTCCGGCTAAAGATTCCTCTGAATATGAGCTGATAGTTTTCGATTCGGGTTTTGATTTCTGGCTTAACAGCAATTCTCACAAGGAAAACATGTACTCAAACGAGTATCTCCAGACTATGAACTATCAGTATGTTGTTGCCTGGAACAATCTCTATGCATCGGGAGACAGGCGTATTGAAAGTTATCTTGATTATAGTCCTCTTACAAAGTACAATTTTGAATTTAACTACCGGTTATATATGTACTTCAAGTATTTTGAGGAGACTAACAGAATGAAACTGACACCATAATCAGCGTACCCGGACAAAACAGGCCAATTAAAGCTCAATCTGAACTCCTATATTGAGTCTGGTTATCTCCATATCAATCTTGTCAGGATTGAATGCATTGGTAAGTCGATATTTCGCATATACAGCAAAGTCGTCAAACCCGGCGAGGCATTGTATTCCTGCATTGAAAGGGTTGAATCTGCTGCCATCCCTGTATTTTATCTTACTCTCCTCATCCTCTCCCAAAAGTGTAGTGAAAACCTTGTACTTTCTGTTGTAAGCATACTCTCCGTAAGGGCCAAAGTCTATGAAAAGATTTTTGCTTAGATATAATCTTGCGAAAATCCCTGCACAAAGGTTGCTTGTACGGTAATACTCCTTTCTGATAGTACCAAGATCGTTTACTACAAGAGGATTGTTCAAATATGCCTTATCCAGCTTATAGGAATAAAAAGAGAGGTTCATATAAGATCCTACTGCCATGGGGCTTTTCCCTTTACGGTAAACATCTCTCCAGCCAACCTGAATCTCATATGAATTACCGTAGGATATAGGCATATACTCTTCGTGTTTATCATTTACAGCAAGACCGAATCCAAAGAATGTCTCACTCGAGTGGTTTGACGGGCAATCAATATTTTTATCTGGAACTACACTCACCTTGAGCGGGGATTGAAACATAAGCTCTGTTGAGCCAATCTGTACTCTCTTCTGTGCGAAAAGTGCGGTTGTGCATGCACAAAGTGCTGCTATTAAAAGTAATCTCTTCATATTTATTTTATTTTTATCTCACCTGTAATTAAAGCGTCTACAACACTCTTGTCGATATTTCCCTGCAGATAGAATACGGCATACTCAGTCTGGGAATCTGCTATAAAAACCAGCAGGCTGTTCTCACTCTTCTTAAGATACATCTCCAGGAGGTCTCCCTTTTCCTTTACTTTAAGAATCTGAGAGAAATTATACTCCTGTATCAACCTGTTTACATCTGTACGTAAATTAATCCACACACTTTTTTCCTTGTCGTTTCCGCCTTTTGTCACATTTAAGATCTTCAGAAGTGTTATTTTTGTAAGTAACTCGTTTGATTTTGCCTCTGCAGAAAGAGTTGCAAAAAGTTCAGGTGTGATTGAGACAGACTCGACATTCTTATAATTCTCATATGTTGCGAATATCTTGTCCAGCTGTTTTGTCTGAGCGGATAAGCTTAACGGAAACAGCACCAGGCTCAGGATTATTATAAATGACTTATTCATATTATTATGTTTTTTTATTTTTTCAGTTAAATAGAGACTATCTCCCGGGCAGTTTATCAAGGAGATCAGATATGTTTTCAATTGCATCTCTGTTCCTGTCAGACGGTCCGAAATATTTATCAACTACAGCCACACTCTTAAGTTTACCGACATTTCTGCCAGCTACCGAAGCGAAGCCGGTTAGCTTCTCAAGTTGTTCTGATGCTATCTGAACAGCCAACTCTTGATTATTGATATTATTACCACCGATAACCAGCCTGTACGCTCTCCCATCCGGAAGAAGAAGCATTACAAGCAATATGGCCGCTGCAGCAACCGAAGCCAATGGTAATGACACTTTTCTGAAATTAATAACCACTCCTCTTTTTTTCAGAATCTTCATTGATTTTTTTTCTGTTGCGAAATATCTGAAAATCACCTTGTACTGTTCCAGTTTAGAGTCAACTTTGCCGGAATTAAAGTAGTTGCCAAGTATTTTTTCCTCTTTTGAAGAAGTTTCTCCGTTGAAGTACCTCTCCAATAATTTTTCTATAATCTCTGTTTTCATTTTATCATTCTCTCCCTTATAGTTTTACGACCTCTCGAAAGCATTGTACGCACATTTACATCTGTCGTTCCCAG
>CAZFTS010000106.1:0-2428 GCA_964521685.1 uncultured Muribaculaceae bacterium | reverse complement strand
ATTGACAGGCTTACAATGTTCATGACAAACAACTCATCGATTCAGGATGTGCTCTTCTTCCCGCAGATGCGTCCGGAGAAGGAGCAAAAAGCTGAAAAAGAGCAGTAGATGTATATAGATACGCTTTCATCTGTCAAGAATCCGAGAATTAAGGAGCTTGTAACACTTCAGGAGAGATCAAGGGAGCGTCGTGAAAGCGGTCTGTTTGTAGTTGAGGGAATCCGCGAGTTGGAGGCGTGCATCAAAGGTGGTTTCGTAATTGAGACTCTGTTCTTCCAGCCCGAAATCTTCCCGCTAGACCGGGCAAAGGATACGGGTTGTCAGCAACTTAACGAAGTTACTGCTGACCTCTATTCAAAAATTGCATACAGGGACAGTACCGAGGGTGTAATTGCCATTGTCAGGGAGAAACAGACCTCCCTCGATGGGTTTACTCTCTCCGCCAACCCGCTGATTATAGTTCTTGAAGCCGTGGAGAAACCGGGAAATCTGGGGGCAGTCCTTCGGACCGCCGATGCTGCCAGGGCTGATGCTGTTATTGTGTGCAATCCTCTGACCGATCTTTTTAATCCTAACCTTATCCGCTCAAGTCTCGGTACAATCTTCACCACTCAGGTGGCTGCATGCTCTTCCGGGGAGTGCTGTAAGTGGCTTAAAAAGAACCATGTTAAAATCTTCACTGCAGAGCTTCAGGCATCTGAATGGTATCACAAGACCGATTTCAGAGGAGCTTCGGCTATAGTCATGGGAAGCGAGGCTGAGGGGCTGTCGCAATATTGGCGTGAAAATGCCGACGGCAGAATCAAGATTCCGATGAATGGCTTTGTTGATTCCCTGAATGTCTCAGTTTCAACTGCTATTATCTGCTTTGAGGCTCTCAGGCAAAGAGATTTCAAATTTTAATATCAATAAATTTTCCCTTATGCGTTTCGCCGTAGCCGGAAATCCTGTCTCCCACTCGCTGAGTCCTGCACTTTTCAGGGCTGCGTATGGCAATTGCAACCACACTTATGGTCTGCTTGAGGCTTCCTCAGCTTTGGAGGTTATGGAGAGATTCAGAGACGAGGGGTATGACGGGCTTAATATTACGGCTCCGTTCAAGGAGTGTATTCTAGAATTTGTTGATGTAAGAAGTGACCTGGATATTTCGATAGGTGCGGTTAACACTATTTATATCCGGGATGGCAAGGTTCACTCTTTCAACAGCGACTATGGCGGGGTTCAGGAGTGTATAAAACCTTATACAAAACCCGGCTCGTGTGTTACTGTTCTGGGATGCGGAGGCGCAGGAAAGGCAGCGGCTTTGGCGGCGGCCGGCCTGGGATGCAGGGTCACGGTCATAAACCGATCCTTTGATAAAGCCGATGCCTTTGCACGGAAATTCTCCATGCAGGCCGCCCGCCCGGAAGATACCCCAACCATAATAAATCATTCCGACATAATTATCAACACATTACCCGAACATCTTGCCGTTTTAAGCACCCTTGATATGACCGGCAAGACTATTCTTGAAGCCAACTATAAATCTCCCCAACTTGATTTTTTACAAAATATCAATAGTGTAAATTATATCTCCGGACGATATTGGCTGCTCTATCAAGCCGTTCAGTCGTTCAGGCTCTTTACGGGTGCCGAACCTGACCTAAAGTCGATGACTTTGTTAATAAATAATATCTAAATTTTTATATCTTTGCCCCGATTACAAAGTATAACGCTATGTCATTGAACAAGGTCATGCTAATTGGCAATGTCGGTAAGGATCCCGAAATAAGGCATCTGGAAAACGACTCGGTAGTTGCCAATTTTACACTCGCCACAACAGAAAGATACCGCGACAAGAACGGAAACTGGCAGGAACAGACCGAATGGCACAATATTGTGTGCTGGAGGCTGTTGGCTGAAAGAGCCGAGAAATATGTCAAAAAAGGTTCCCAGGTTTTTGTGGAGGGCAAGATAAGGAGCCGGGAGTGGGTTGACCAGACAGAACAAAAAAGATCTGTGATAGAGATTGTAGCAGAGAGTTTTCAACTTCTTGGCAAAAGAGCTGACAATCAACCTTCTGTTCAAAACATACAACCAGTTACAACTTCGGCAGCCGTTGTTGGTGATGATCTTCCTGACGATTTGCCGTTTTAAATTTATTATATAATATTATGAAAGTTGATGTGATTCTTGGTCTCCAATGGGGAGATGAGGGAAAGGGAAAGATTGTGGATGTACTGGCTAAGGGATATCCGGTCATTGCAAGATTTCAGGGAGGGCCAAACGCTGGTCACTCATTGCAGTTCGAAGACAAAAAAGTTGTCCTGCATTCTATTCCTTCGGGGATTTTCCGCAAAGGAACTACTAACATCATTGGGAACGGAGTTGTTCTTGATCCCATTATCTTCAGGGAGGAGTGCACAAAACTGATATCTATGGGGGTACC
>CAZFTS010000105.1:0-2450 GCA_964521685.1 uncultured Muribaculaceae bacterium | reverse complement strand
CAATATGAGTGTAATAAGCAAATATTTTATATAATAAACTTTTTTAGACATTTTCCTTTTGTATAAATGCTGTGAATGTTTTTAACAAAATCTTCATATCCATCCAAAAGTTATAATTATTGGCGTAATATATATCCAACTGTTTACGTTCCTCAGGAGATAATTTACCAGAATCTCCCCTCTTCTCAACTTGCCATAGACCTGTAAGGCCCGAAGGAGCAAGAAATCTGTCTATATATTGATCGGAAGTAAGCTGTTCAGCTTCATAAAGTGGAAGAGGCCTGTTACCGACAACCGACATATCTCCCTTGAGGATATTGATTAACTGTGGTAACTCGTCAATACTGAACTTCCTGAGAAATCTCCCGACTTTTGTTATTCTGGGATCATTCTCGTATTTTACAAAGTTATTTCTCTGCCTGTTGGATTTGTCTCTCATAAATGCAGCCTCTGAAATCACCTCATCATCTGAGACAAAGAGTGACTGATTATCTTTTTCCACAATTGGGATTTGATTAGAATTATAAAAATCGTATTCGGAACTTGTCTCAATATCACAATATTGATTCATACTCAAAAGCTCCCGAAGTCTTTTATCCGCATCACTGTACATTGAGCGGAATTTGTAAAAATCGAACACAGTATAATTGCTTCCGACTCTTTTCGATTTGTACATTGCCGGCCCCTTACTTTCAACCTTTATGAGAATAATTATAATTATAACAAATGGCAATAAAACTACAATCGCAAGCGATGCAAAAATAATATCGAACAATCTTTTCCATAAAGGTGCCTCGTATGTACCCAAGGATCCCTTCTCTACAAGTGAGGCAAGGATGAGAGACTGATTCCTGTCGACAAATTCAATACCATTGAGCAGCCTGGCTTTAGGAATATCAGTATGCGAAGTATCGTTGACGCCTGCTTTTTGGTAATGAGACAACTCCTCTCTGTCTATTGTTTTAAAGACCAGTACGATATAAGCTTTAGGAAAACTTTTCTTAAGAAGTTCTATGCGTGGTGCATCAACTTTTAAAATATCCTTTTGGTAAAGAATCATCAAAGGAGATTCTCCGCAATTTTCAGATATGGCTCTGATAGCTTCCGCATGATCCCTCGCAGTAACTAATGTACCATCCAGAAATGAAGAGAAGCGTTTTATTGTCGCCTCATCGTTTCCTACATATATAGTGTAAACACTCACGAAATAATCTTTTTTAACCGGACCTTCAGCTCCATGGGATTAAATGGCTTTGATATATAGTCATCCGCTCCTTTCTCGAGCAGGGCGATTTTCTGAGATGTACTATCCTCACTTGAAAGTATCACAAAAGGGATAGACTTGAACAGATCATTTTTCTTAAGATAGTCAAGAAACTCAGCGCCACTCATGTTTGGCATGTATATGTCTGAAATTATAAGATCCGGGATATTTCCATCCTGAAGCCAGGCTATTGCTTTGATAGGATCCTCAAAATACACACAATCAAACAATTCGGCAATATAAACTTGTATAACTTTGGCTATAGTGGATTTGTCATCAACAATCAATACTCGCTTTTTCACAGTTTCTGGGGTTAAAGTTTAAATACAACTTACACTAATATAATTATGTAAAAATAATAAAATTATTTGAGAGTATATTTAATCTTAATAGCTTTGTTAGCAAAACATGGATAAATGGAGCATTGCACAGTTAGAAAACCTTTTTTTTGCATCATGATTCTTGCATCTATGGCTGTTCTTATTCTTGCTATTATGGGATTTTTAGCTGCACAGGTAAATCCTAACGACAACACGCTTTTTATTTATACAGCTCTCGGCCTCCCTTTTACACTTTTAGCAGCCTTAGCCCTCATTATCTACTTTGCTATCAAGAGAAGCTGGTATTTTTTAATATCTCTGATGGCAATCATTTTAAACTTTCAATTCATAACAGCAAATTTAAGTATTGGAAGAATTTTTAACGGGAACTCATCCTCCGGCAAGCTTATAATAAAGGTTGCAACCTATAATGTACACAGTTTTAATTTACAAAACGACTTTGTTCCCGTCAACAACATTGCCGATTATATCAGCAAAGAGGGTGTAAATATACTTTGCATGCAGGAGTATAAACCTCACGACATGTATAGCGAAGAAGAGGTGCGGGGAGCATTCGGATTTTTTAACTATTTGGCTATCCGTGAATCTTCAATGAGCAGAATCGGCCTTATCATATACAGCAAATTTCCGATAAAAGCTACCGGTATTTTAGATTTCCCCAACTCAGCCAATGGAGCTATATGGGCTGATATATCGATCAACGGAGGTAAACTCATCCGGGTAATAAACATACACATGCAAACCACCGGTCTTAAAAATGTATTCCACCTGGGCATACTTGGCTCAACAATGAACCTTACAGATAATGCAAAGATTCGGGCAAGCCAGGTTCAACTTGTCAGAAA
>CAZFTS010000104.1:0-2495 GCA_964521685.1 uncultured Muribaculaceae bacterium | reverse complement strand
AACGAGGCAAAAGCCATGAATTTATCTGATTTTGAATATGCATTTTACACGGCTGTTGCAGACAATGAAAGTGCAAGAGAGCTAATGCAATAGGATAAGTTGAGAGAATTAGCTGTTGCTTTAACGGAGACTATCAGACAAAATGCTTCAATCGATTGGACGATTAAGGAAAGTGTCAGAGCAAAACTGAAGGTAGCCGTTAAAAGACTCCTGAGGAAATACGGATATCCACCAGATATGCAAATGCTCGCGACCGAAACTGTTTTAAAGCAAGCTGAAATAATTGCGAACGAATTGACCTTGCCAAAGTTTTCCGAGTAAGAAACAAAATTTATAGTAATGGCTCGTTGTTTATATAATTCATCATTCAAGGATTTTCTCCGTGCGCCGGCTCTCTCTGTGCTGGGAACATTGCATTCCAATTATCACGGAGAGACTCTTACCACTACAAATGATGCTTGGGAGGGAGAGATAAACATACTACAAGGGGTTCTTAAGCAATGGGAGGATGAGGATGCACATATAATCTTCGAGTATGACATACCACGCCTCGGCAAAAGAATTGACACTGTACTCTTGCTAAGAGGAGTTATATTTTGCCTTGAATTCAAGATAGGTCAAAAACAAGCTCTTCAAAATGATCTTGAACAGGTGCTAGATTATGCCCTGGATCTTAAAAACTTTCATCTATTCAGTGCAGATAGACAAATCGTACCGATACTCGTACCTAGCAGAATTGAAACAGCTACTACAGAATTCAAACCATCACCTTATGATGACGGAATATTTAATCCAATAATCTGTGGCGCAAAAAATCTTCAACAAACGATAGAGAAGATTATAAGCCATACTGAGGATGAAATAAATCCGGACACATGGGGTGAAAAATGGATTATAAGCCCTTACTCACCTACTCCCACAATAGTTGAAGCAGCCCGAACATTGTATGAGAATCATTCTGTTGAAGATATAACACGCCACGAAGCGGATAAGGTGTCAACAGACAGGACTATCGCCTATTTGCTCAAGATTATTGAAAATAGCAAAGATAAAGGTGAGAAGAGTATCTGTTTTGTAACTGGTGTGCCAGGGGCGGGAAAAACCCTTGTCGGGCTTGACGTTGCAATAAAACAGACCTACAAAGATGGCGAAAAGGACAAAGAGAATGGTGCTGTATATCTTTCCGGTAATGGTCCACTTGTAGCGGTCCTTACAGAAGCTCTGGCGATTGACAATCAGAAGAAATGCAAACAAAAGGGAGAGAGGAAAAATCTGTCGGATTCACGCAGGGAGGTGTCAGAATTCATCCAGATGATCCACAGATATCGGGACACCATGATAGCAAAAATAAAAAATCCGGTTGAGGGTGGTGTTTTGAAAATTGACCCACAGAAGGCAATTGCACATGGGAGTACAGGCTATTCAGAGGTCGAGCACGTCGCTATATTCGACGAAGCTCAGCGTTCATGGACCCATAAACGTCTTGCCGATTATCTGAAGCGTGGAGGAACATATGGCAACAAGTTAAAAGTGCCAAATTTTCCTGTATCGGAAGCGGCATTTCTTATATGGTCTCTTGACCAAAGGGAAGACTGGGCTGTCATAATATGTCTAGTGGGCGGAGGGCAAGAGATCAATACTGGTGAAGCGGGGATATCAGAATGGATTGATGCATTGAATAAACATTTTACGCAATGGAATATTTTTATTTCCAACAAACTGACCGAACCGGAATATGCAGAAGGTAAAGTCAATGAATTGCTTGATGATAACGATAGAGTAACCTACTCCGATGATTTGCACCTTGCTGTGAGCCTGAGGTCTTTTCGCGCTGAGACACTCTCTTCTTTCGTACACTCACTATTGGATTTTAATCCTGATGCCAGCAAATTATATAAAGATGTCTCTTCAAAAGGATATCCAGTTATGCTCACACGGGACATTGACAAAGCGAGAGCTTGGCTGCGATCCAAATCCAGAGGCTCTGAACAAACCGGTATATTAGTTTCCAAAGTGGCAGCTCGTTTCAAGCCACAAGCTGTTAATGTTCTCGCTCAGGGAGACGAGAACGCAGTGCATTGGTTTCTTGAAGACAAAACAGATATCCGCTCATCCAACTATCTTGAAGAAGCAGCAACGGAGATTCAGGTACAGGGATTGGAGCTTGATTACGTCTGTGTACTCTGGGATGCAGACATGAGGTGTAGTAACCATAAATGGAATTATTTCAAGTTTAACGGTAAAACAAACTGGAATCCCGAAAAAAACCCGGAGAGCCGCAAATATATGCTCAACGCTTACCGAGTTTTGCTCACCCGCGCACGTCAAGGTGTTGTAATTTGTGTCCCAGATGGAAACAGTCGTAAAAACTCCGAAGGCTTTCCTGAAGACGCTACCCGACTTCCAGAATTTTATGATGGGACTTATGCCTATCTCAAAAGTATTGGCATTAAAGAGCTCTAGACCTTGCCAAAGATTTTTGCAATGTGCAGAAT
>CAZFTS010000103.1:0-2507 GCA_964521685.1 uncultured Muribaculaceae bacterium | reverse complement strand
TTTATTGCATAGCCAATAACGGCCGCATGGAGAATCTGAGATGCAATAGGAACACTGACAGGCAAAACCTGTTCTGCATTCTTGAAATTAGAGCCCTCCTCATATCCCATGTAATAGAGAAATATCTCCTTAAGTGAAACCCCCTTGGCCATCATGGTGCCGATCTCCCTGAAAGCCGGCACTAGCCAGTCGTTTTGTCTTATGATGGCACCGGCTGCACCGGTTATGGCCTCCTGCCCGTAATTGGGCGGATATGTATAGATTCTTCCTTGTCTTTGATATGAGACTATCTGTAGATCTGCAACCCTTGAAAAGAGCATCTTTTTGTAGGCAGTTACAATCTCGTCAACTTTTATATCAGGTATCCAGTTTGGATTGATGATTTTGCCTGAATCATCCATTACCCTGAAAATCTTGTTTTTTAGCGGATCATATTCTTTAAACATTGTTAATTCGGATTTTGGTTTAATTATCCAACTAACAATTATATATGATGTTTTGTTCGGTGAATTTGACTATTGCGCGGAAATTCAGGCTTTTTCTTTTTTGGTTTCAATATTTGTTGCCATAATTAAGAAGTGAGAGCAATACACTTCAAAGATAAAACTTCTAACTTTGGGACAGTTAAAAGATAAAAACAATCTGTATGAAAAAATCGATTATATTTTTATTTCTTATGGTTGTCGTGACAGCCGCTCACTCTCAGATACTTGGTGAAAAAGAGCTGCAAGAGATAAAGTCTGCTTTTGTGAAAGATCCGGGAACCGTTGCTGTACAGAATTTTGTATCAAGCGACAAGGATTTCAAATCTAAAACACTCAACAGGGAAAATCAGGGAAAGGTAGATCACTATTTCAAGTACAGGGTGAATGTGAAAGGCATTACAAACCAGCAGAGTTCGGGCAGATGCTGGATGTTCACATCTATGAATGCCTTACGTCCGGCTGTTATGGAGAAATATTCTCTTGGAGAATTTGATTTTTCGCATAATTTCAATCAGTTCTGGGATCTTCTGGAAAAGAGCAATCTGTTTCTTGAGAACATTATTGAAACAGCATATAAGGATATGGATGACAGGGAAGTTGTGAGATATTTCTCTTCACCGGTTGATGACGGAGGTGTCTGGAATCTCTTCTACAATGTGGCTGAAAAGTATGGAGTTGTGCCTCAGAGTGTTATGCCCGAAACAGCGCACTCTGACAACACAAATCAGATGGTGGCGCTGTTGTGTGAACGGTTACGTGCAGGAGGATATACAATCAGGGAGATTGCAGCAGGCGGGAAAGATGCAAAAATTGCGACAAAGCTTATGAGGGAGGAGAAACTGGTAATTATGAAGGATGTTTACAGGGTGCTGGCAATATGTCTGGGAGAGCCTCCTGCAGAGTTTACATGGCGTTATAAAACAAAAGAAGGTATTGTCAAGTCGCTTAAAACCAGTCCTAAAGAATTTTACAAGGGAGTTATTCCTGCAGATTACAACCCTGGCAATTTTATAATGGTAATGAATGATCCGACAAGAGAATATTATAAAGTCTATGAGATAAAGAACTACCGTAACACTATTGAGGGTTACAACTGGTGTTACCTGAACCTTCCGAATGATGAGATAAAGAGAGCGGCACTTGCCTCTATCAAGAACAATGAGCCTCTCTATGCCTCGTGTGATGTAGGGAAACAACTTGACAGGGAGCGAGGGATACTTGATGTGAATAACTATAATTACGAAGCTTTGTTCGGAATAAAGATAGCAATGGACAAAAAGGCCAGAATTCTTACACGCCAGAGCGGATCGTCACACGCCATGCTTTTGATTGCCTGTGATACCGACGATAGCGACAATCCTCTGAAATGGGAGTTTGAGAACAGTTGGGGGACAACATCAGGTCACAATGGTTATCTCACCCTGACAGATGACTGGTTTAGCGAATATATGTTCCGTGTTGTAATTAACAAAGGGTATCTGAGCAAGAAGGCTGTCGATGCACTCGGTCAGAAACCTGTGCAGCTTCCTGTGTGGGACTATATGTTCTGATCATAGCATCTCCTCAACCTCTTTGATCCCGTTGCGGTTGAAAGCGATGCGGTATCTTTTGAATGATTCGAAGTCAAGGTATTTCAGTTGTATGATGAAGTTAAGGTAATAGACTTTGGAGCCCCTGGTGAGTTCCAGCTCTCCCTTGTCATTTATTGCATAGAGAGAGGTTTCGGGATTGTCCATCTTGCTAAGATAGGACTGTACACTGAACCGTATTATCTCATTAATCCCGGCAACGAAATATTGGCTGCTCTCGTCAAGTTTAGGGCGGTCTACCTGCAACAGTTTACGGTAAAGTATTATCTTCTCTTTTGTATATCTGTTGTCTGCCTCCAGCATTGCAGAGCGGTTGCGGATCTTCAGAACCTCTGCGGGTACTCTCCTCTCGGAGAGAAAGTCAAATCCCTCCTTGCTGTAACCGACAATATTATCTTTAATGCTTAAAGTAATCTTATTGTCGAAATATTTA
>CAZFTS010000102.1:0-2575 GCA_964521685.1 uncultured Muribaculaceae bacterium | reverse complement strand
TTTTACTTGTTAACAATCATGTCAGATATTATTTTTTATGGTCTATAACTTAACTCTAAAACCCAGCATAGAATTATACTTATTATTATTCAATCGAGTTTCTTAAGAACTTTAATCAATTAAAAAATTAAAGGTAAAGTTTTAGACTTAAATTTATAAGCCAAAATTAGGTTCAATGTATGATTTTTTATAAACATCACTATGTGTAAAAAAATAATTAACTGGTTATTAGTTTGTTGTATTTTTTTGTCTTCGTGTAACAAAAGTGAAATCGGAATAATTGATCAAAACGCTGATTCTGAGTCCGTTCCGGTATTATTAAATCCGATTTTTCCAAACGATGCTCTTACTAAAGGCGAAAATAAACGATTAAATCTGAAAGTTGACTTAAAATCTTTAAAAGTAAAAATTGTTAATAATATTAAATTTACTCAATATAAGATATTTAACTCTGGTTCGTATTCTATTGTTAAAGCAATTTTAAAACAAGATCAAAAAGTAGTTTCAATTTGTAAACAATTTTATATTGTAAAGGAAAATCTCACTGATAACAAATCAATTAGTTATATAGTAACGATGGTTTCCTTTGATAGTTTTGAAGATAAATCAAAGTATAATTTTAGTTATTTTGATAACAAAGATTTTAATGGCTTAATGATATTTTCAAATACCACAGGGAAAATATTTGAAACTATTTATTATAAAGATAAAGAGCGATATAGAGTTGATTTTGTAAACAAAGAAGAAGCAATAGGGGAAAATAGTATAAAACTGCTTTTATACGAAAATATAGTAAATAAATCTTTCGCTTATGATCCTCATATTACATACATATGTGGTAATTGTGGAAGCCAACTTTTAGAAGATGATTTCTGGGATTTCACTTGTGCTTCATGTGGAATGCTTTTAAATCTTTTGGATCCAGCGTATTGTATTGTAACAGAGACTATTTGGGTTATATATTTTTATGATCAATTTCCATATCCACCTTTTCCTGGAGATGATGGAGATGGTGATGGTGGTGGATCTCTTCCTCCAATACTCCCCCCACCCCCTCCACCCCCTCAAAATCCTCAACTTGTTCTTAGTTCGTCTTCAAATCTTGTCACCTTGCTAAACCCATTTTTATTAACTGTTACTACAGTACCATCTGGTATTCAACTGTCAAATATTGAATATTACATTTATGGAAATGGAAATCAATCATATTTCAAACTAAACGAAATTTCTGTTTCTCCATTTCAATGTACTGCTAGAAGTTCAGGCTATTGGAATTTTATTGCGGTTGCATCTATAGGCGATAGCGTATTGACCAGTAATTCAATAATGATTGAAATGCAATTTCCTACATCTACAGATATTTTAAATGATCCAGACATAACAACCTACATAGAGAATACTTGGAGTGCAACTAAAAATTTTGCATCAGCAAGTGGTAGAAGAGAAATGGGTTTTTGGATTTATATTAATACTAAACCAGATGCTACTCAATCTTATTTTAAAGAAGATGTTCCTGACGGTGAAATTATAACAGGGTCTATTGGTACAGGTGGTAGTATCACTTTTAATGCTCCATCGTATGTAGAAATGGATCCTAATCCGTTATTAGGAGGAAAATATGTAGTTGGATTATTTCATACACATACTCCTTTAACTTATTTAACTGAAGGAGCTAGGATTGTAGGACCATCTCCAGCAGATCTTTCAAGTTACGCAGATTTACCCGGGTTTGTCTATGATTATTTAGGCCAATTTGATATTCACATCGGAGGTATTGGCATTATTTATGGGCATAAAATTGATGATCCTTCTCAAATATATGTTTATGGATCTTCAAAAAGGTCAACATTACCAAACTAATAATAAAAAATCATGAAAAAGCTTATTTTTATAATAATTATTATGCATTTTACTCTTAATGTAAATTCACTATTCTCTCAAAATTTCGAACAACTACCAACAAAGTTAAGGGACAGCATCTTAATAAAGATAGCCGACAGAGCAGTAGAGAAATACGGCCCGGAATATAACAGAGGCTATCTTACACCAATAGTAAAATTCGAAGGAGAGTGCAAAGAAGGGGATCATAAAGGAGAATCATATTATACTGTAACATATCCTTATGACAAAACTAAAGAACTTTTAGACCAGGATTTTTCAGCAAGAGTTGTTATCCTGGGAAAAACTGGTAAAGCTATAGGAATTCTATTTGGTAACTCATTCGGATATTCGATTGAAGATATTGAAAAGAAAGGAAAAACTGTAGAAAAAATGCCTTTTATTACACGAAAGAAGCCAGAGAAATTTAAATATTGATAATACGCATGCCAAACATAAATGTTTGCCAATAGTTTTCCAATCCAATTTTTGTATTTTTCAAATATCAGATAATAAGAGTAATATAAATTTTTCCAGACAGCCTTCTAAGCTGTGGGTCTTGGGTTCGAATCCCAACCGAATCACAAAGCAAAAAAACTTAAGCCGCAATTAATTGCGGCTTAAGTTTTTTGCTTTGAATGCCCCCCCCACCAGGGAACGCCGACTGCAAGGAGGCAATCCCAATTTATTCCTTATT
>CAZFTS010000101.1:0-2627 GCA_964521685.1 uncultured Muribaculaceae bacterium | reverse complement strand
GATCATTGATATCTGTCTTTGGAACCTGAATCTTTGAAGCAAGAAAATCTCCGATTGTGTATGGAAGGATAAAATATCCGTCAGCAAGGCCCTGCATCAGAGCAGAGGCGCCCAAACGGTTTCCTCCGTGGTCACTGAAGTTAGCCTCTCCTATTGCATAAAGGCCGGGTATAGTTGTCTGGAGATTGTAATCTACCCATATACCACCCATTGTATAGTGGATTGCAGGGAAAATCATCATTGGCTCCTTGTATGGATTAACGTCTGTTATCTTCTCATACATCTGGAAAAGATTGCCATATCTCTCAGATATTACATGCTCGCCAAGTCTTTGGATAGCTGTCTTGAAATCAAGGAAAACGGCAAGTCCTGTCTCATTAACTCCGTAACCGGCGTCGCATCTCTCTTT
This sequence comes from uncultured Muribaculaceae bacterium, assembly GCA_964521685.1. GTDB lineage: Bacteria > Bacteroidota > Bacteroidia > Bacteroidales > UBA932 > Bact-08. The sequence continues at coordinate 2,218 of CAZFTS010000101.1, read as the reverse complement.
GGCAGCCCTTGAAGCCACGTCACGAGGTACAAGGTTACCGAAAGCAGGATACCTGCGCTCGAGATAGTAATCTCTGTCCTCTTCCGGTATCTGTGATGCCTTTATCTTTTTCTCCCTTAACTTCTTAACATCATCCAGTTTCTTTGGAACCCAGATCCTTCCGTCATTTCTGAGAGACTCACTCATAAGTGTCAGCTTACTCTGCTGATCTCCGTGAACCGGTATACATGTCGGGTGAATCTGTGCAAAGGCAGGGTTTGCGAAAAACGCTCCCTTTTTATAGCATTGCCATGCGGCAGAACCATTACTGTTCATAGCGTTGGTAGAAAGGAAGAATACGTTGCCGTAGCCTCCTGTAGCCAAAACAACAGCGTGAGCACCATGTCTCTCTATCTCTCCTGTTTCGAGGTTTCTTGCAATAATACCCTTTGCCTCACCGTTGATCATTACAAGATCCAACATCTCATGCCTGTTGTATGATTTAACGGTTCCAAGATGTATCTGACGGTTTAGTGCGGCATACGCACCTAAAAGAAGCTGCTGTCCGGTCTGTCCTCTGGCATAGAATGTCCTGCTCACCTGAGCGCCTCCGAATGAACGGTTGTCCAACATTCCGCTGTATTCTCTGGCAAAGGGAACTCCCTGAGCCACACATTGATCAATGATAAGGTTGCTTACCTCTGCAAGACGATACACGTTTGCCTCTCTGCTCCTGTAGTCTCCACCTTTTATGGTGTCATAAAAGAGACGATATATAGAGTCGTTGTCATTAGGATAGTTCTTTGCTGCATTGATACCTCCCTGGGCTGCTATTGAGTGCGCTCTTCGAGGTGAATCACTGATGCAGAAAACCTTAACATTGTAACCTAACTCTCCGAGAGATGCTGCCGCAGAAGCTCCGCCAAGACCGGTTCCAATAACAATAATCTCTAATTTTCTTTTGTTTGCAGGGCTGACAACTTTAATATGTGCCTTATGCTCTGTCCACTTTTCGGACAACGGCCCTTCCGGAATTTTTGAAATTAGTTTTTCGGACATTTTCTACCATTTTAAAAAGTCCACAAAAGTAGACATATTAAAGTAGATAACAAATTATATATCAAAATTTGTACCTTTACGGTCAGTATGGTCAGACAGGTTATTTAACTGAATGACAATTTTTTATTTAATATTTATAACAACAATAATCCCCGCAAGAAATGAAGAGATTACTTTCAACTTTCACCGCAATGATTTTTGCCCTTGCATTAAGTGCACAGACAGGAATTATTCCAAAACCACAAAAAGAGATTATAAGAGAGGGTTACTTCAGACTGGATAAGAGTTGCGTAATTTACAGCAATGAAAAAGGGAGTTTCAACACTCAATACATCCAGGAAAAACTGATAAAAGCTACCGGATTTGCTTTTTCAAGAATAAAAAAACAAACGGCAGACAATTTTATAAAACTTGAGGTTAATCCATCTTTAAATATTCCTGAGGAGGGGTATTTGCTGAATGTAGATGAGAAGGGAATAACCATTGATGCAAAAAACAGCTCAGGAATTTTCTACGGAATTCAGTCTCTCCTGCAATTACTACCCCCGACGGTCTATTCGGGAAGGGTTACCGGCAGGGAGGATTGGAAAGTTCCTTTCGTAAATATCGAGGATTATCCGCGGTTCTCATACAGAGGAATGATGCTTGATGTTTCGCGTACATTCTTTGATTATGATGTTATCATAAAATACATTGACTGGCTCTCTTACCACAAGATCAATAAATTTCACTGGCATCTTGCAGATGATAACGGCTGGAGGATAGAGATAAAAAAATACCCGGAACTTACTTCTAAAGGAGCCTGGAGGGGTCCCGGAGAGGTGCTTTACCCGTCTTTCGGTTCAGGGAATAAGAGATACGGCGGTTTTTACACACAGGATCAGATTAAAAAAATTGTTGCCTATGCTGCAGAGAGGAATATCGAGATTATTCCTGAAATCGACCTGCCGGGACACAGCAGGGCTGTTACAGCAACATATCCCGACATATTGTGCAGGAGAACAGATGAAAGCCTCAGTGTTCAGGGAGAGGGTAAAAATGTCTGGTGCGTAAGTAAGGAGCCAAACTATGAGATGCTTGAAAATATTATTAAAGAGTTGGTAAGACTTTTCCCTTCAAAATATATACATATCGGAGGGGACGAGGTCAATTATTCGGCATGGAAGAACTGCCCCGATTG
>CAZFTS010000100.1:0-2629 GCA_964521685.1 uncultured Muribaculaceae bacterium | reverse complement strand
CTTTTTCATAATTTGAATATTTTATGTAAATATAATTATTACTTTTCAATAATCATTTTTTAATAATTATTCCCAAGAACCTTGGCAAGGTTACTCCACCTTGCACGTTTTTTTCCCAAGAACCTTGGCAAGGTTAGTGCACCTTGAAGGTTAATTTCAGGATTTGGGGAGTGTCGTTGTGGATTAGTGCATAGAAGCTGGTGCTGTCGGATGCGTGGATGGTGAGGGGTGATGGGGTGCGCGGCGGGGTTGTCCATCTGTAACCTTTTTTGGTTGAATGGTTTATAATGAAGGTTGTTTGAGCGGCCTCCGGGCCGGCGGCGGTAAATAGCAGGTGGCCGGTGGTGTTGTGGAAGTAGATTGGGAGTTTGTAATAGCTGGACTTCATGTAGTTTTTAAATCCTTCAAAGGTGTTGTCTGCCGATGTGAAAACATATTTGTGCGGGATTGCCTGTTCTTCAAAATCTATTCTGCAGAAGGGTCCAACTCTGCCGCCGGCTATCCTGAACAGTGTGTCCGAACCCTCCTGGGGTCTCATAAAATATTGTTTATCGGCAGTTTGAGTAAAAATACCCATACTTACAACGTAATCCTTTCTGGGAAGCATCTGCTCAACACATCTGCCTGTAGTGTCAAAACGTGATAGGGCGTAAAAGGCTGTCGAAAAGTCACTTTCATTTTCAGGGTTTGAAGCAAATAATATGAAGCCGCCATCCGGGGCCGGGCAGATATCATCATAATTGGAGATGGGAATATCTACTTTGTTCACAAACTCTCCATCCGGGAGGTTGAATTTAAGCACCGAACCTGTTTGCAGCAGGTAGATTTGCCGGCAATCTCCTGTCATACAGACAGATATTAGTGACGTGTACTCCCCTCTTCCACGCCCCTCAGAACCTATCTGCCTGACAAATGAGCCATCCTTATCATAAACAATCACCCCGTTTTGCTCATCGGCCAGAATAAAGTTTCCGTCATTATCAATAAGCATTTTTTTGATAAATGGGAAGAACCTCAGGACACTATCCTTTAATGGGATAGTATCTGCATGCGCTATAAGTTCAGAAATGTTATCCACCGGGACCGTCTGCGAAAGCGGGTAAATTGTATTCACCTCATTGTGACTCCCAACGCAAGCAGAGATGGAGATTAGTGTGATTAATATTGTTGTAATGTTTTTCATATTCCCATGCTGAGTGGTGTGTTCCAAAATGGAACTTACCACTTCTTCTTTACTCCACATTGGAGAGTTCTTCTATTAGTGCTCTTCGGGTGGGGTATTTTGTTTTAAGGTAGGTAATAATTTGTGTTGATTTTTCCTTGGTACTTAGCTTCTTTATTTTTCTTATGTAGTTGCAAACATGTTGATAATGCTTTCTTCCTACGTTGTTTTCCATATATTCTTTTATTGCATCCGAATACAAATCGGCAATTTCATGGGCATAATTCTTTGAAAGATGTTTCTCATACTGTTCAATTGTATATAAAGATTTTGACCTTTTAACCAGGTCGAACAGCCTTTCCCACCATTTTTCTTTAATATAAATGCTTGCAATCAGGTTTATATCCGGAAATCTCTTTTGTTTCGAAATGTCACTTACTACAGCTTCAATGAATTCAACCCATTTTTCAGGCTCTACAAACTTTTTAAGTATTTGGTAATAATCCTGCTCTCTCGTAAAATTTTCAATTAATAATAAACGAGCATATTCGATTATTCTAACATTGTCTTTCTGAGCTAACGCAATTTTCAGTAACCAATCATACCACTCTAATGCCAATCCCGGTTTGCTTTTCATATCAACGCTCACGCCATCTTTGGCCAGGATAGCTGCCTTTTCAAAATTTTTCTTTTCATACTCATTCTGTATGGCTCTCCTGCGAAGTTGCGAATTTTTAATATTTTGTTCTAGAAATTTTTCGGCTTCATCTTCTCTGTTGATTTTTAGCAGAATATCATATTTTATGTTTTGAAGATTTTCAATTTCAAAATCTGATTTCTTATAATTGTCAATTTGCTTAAGAATACTTTCGGCCTCTTCATCTGTTTTAATAAGAAGAGATGCTAATTCTAAAATCCCAATATGCCAATCCCATCCGGAGTAGATCTTATTCTTAAAAGATGTATAACAATATTCAAAAATTATCTTTCGTGTCTCTTCAGACAGATTTTTCTTTGTAATATCAAACAGTATATCAAATGCCCAATTTATAGATCCTCCAATATCTCCACTGCTATCATCAGAATACTCAAGAGCAACAGTCAACTGCTCCATTACAGCAGTGCAGATATAGAATGCACTTATAAAATTCCTGGCATCTATCTGTTTTCTGGCTGTCTCAAGCAAATTGTCAATCTGGTATGCTACCCGGTTTGTGGACTCCCAATCTATAAATCTGTTTCTGCCGGATATTGATTCTAAAATAGACTTTACCTGGATTAAATAAAGTTCTTTTGATTCATTGGAGTTGTGTTTTGCAAAAGTGGATAAAAATTTATTTCTAAATTGGGGATCATCCTCCACGCTCACACGAACAAATTGCATAAGTTCTTCGTGGCTGACTTTTTCAAGCAGATTGGCTATTCCGGTGATATGGGACCACTGTTCCGGAGCATAGGGTACCAGTT
>CAZFTS010000099.1:0-2783 GCA_964521685.1 uncultured Muribaculaceae bacterium | reverse complement strand
ATGCCGAGCGTGCAGATGGTTATTTGCAAGCCCGCAACGTGCAAGGGCAGCATATCCTTTGCATGTGCACCATTGAATGGGTGGGGTAAAAAAAGAGCTGCCTGTTTTCAGACAACTCTTTTCCCACTTAACTATTAACCACTAACTCAACTAACCATCTCTCTCCTCAATCTCTCACCCCAGCCCCTCATTTATAACCCGGGGAACAAACACAACCCGGACTATGCTTTATATATAACAGAATACCCGCAATTATTTCTTATAATTCGCCACACCCTCCTCAAGGAACTTAATAAACAGATCCACATCCAGATTGTAACCCCTTGATTTCACAAGGTGCTCCTCAGTAGCAGGATCTATTATAGCGTAATATGGTTGCGCATTCACGTTGTACTTAGTCATAGCAAGATGCGAATTAATCTTACCAATACTCTTTAAAACACGCCCACTCTCGGTAGTAACCCAGTCTTTCTCATCGGCCTCTTTCTTATCATCCGCATAAAGGGCAAGCATCACAAATTTCTCTCTGAAAAGCTTAAGTACACGCGGATCTGACCAAACCCTCTCCTCCATCTCACGACAGTTAACACATCCGTGACCGGTAAAGTCAACGAAAAGCGGCTTACCAACCTTCTTGGCATACTCAACAGCCTCATTGTAAGAGAAGAAACCAGGCAGATTATGTGGAAGTTCCAAAAAATCGCTGTATTTAGGTTTGAACCCGAAATCGTTTTGAACACTATGGCCCTCAGAACTTACACTAATTGTTTTAAGGTCATCAAATTGAGCAACCTTGAAATCCTGTGTTGACATTGGCGGCATGTAGCCCGATAGCGCTTTCAAAGGTGCACCCCACATTCCCGGAATCATATACACAACAAAAGTGAATGTTATTATCGAAAGCGCAAGTCTTTTAACAGTGATGTGCTGCTCAGGTGTATCGTGTGCAAATCTTAGTTTGCCAAGCAGATAGAATCCCATAAGTGTAAATGTTACGATCCAGATTGCCAGGTAAACCTCTCTGTCAAGAAGACCCCAGTGGTAAGTCTGATCGGCAACGCTCAGGAATTTGAAACCAAGAGCAACCTCAATGAAACCAAGAACAACCTTTACCGAGTTCAACCATCCGCCCGATTTAGGAAGATCCTTAAGCAGTGAAGGTGCAAATGCGAAGATTGTAAATGGAAGGGCAAAAGCTGCCGAGAATGCGAACATTGTGATGATAGGCTCCCAAATCTCCCCCTGGGTCGATTTGATGAGGATTGTACCAACAATAGGTCCCGTACATGAGAATGATACCAATACAAGTGTCAAGGCCATGAAGAAGACTCCGATGTATCCGCCTCTGTCCGATTTTGAATCTGTCTTATTCACCAGCCAGCTTGGAAGTACTATCTCGAACGCTCCGAAGAACGATGCTGCAAATACCATGAAGATAAGGAAGAAGATCACATTCGGAACCCAGTGGGTTGCAAGCCAGTTGAAGATATCGGCAGTTACCGCCTCTCCGCCGGCAAAGTATGTGATAAGGATGATTGCTGCAATCGGAAGTGTATATAGTAGTATGATTGATGCTCCGAAGAATGAGGCCATGATTTTGCCTTTTGACGACCTTTTCTTCGCTCCATCCTCGTTGCTATCCTGGCTGTTTTTAAGGAAGAATGACACTGTCATAGGAACCATCGGGAATACACAAGGGGTGAGCAGAGCTACAAAGCCCCAGATGATTGCCTCAATGATTACTCCCCAAATTGATTTTTGAGCCGGCTCCTCTACAGGTGCAGAGACCAGCTCATCTGAGGGGGATGCAACGATCTCCTCTTTGGTTTGGGTTGTATCTGCAACAGCTGGTACTGATTCAGTAACAGCAGGTTGTGTCTCAGTTTTTACCTCTGCAACAGGTTTTGTCTCAGCTTTTACCTCTGTCTTTGGGGCAGCAGGTGTCTTTGGCTGGGTAGCCGGTGATGTTACTGCATTTTTGCCTGCTCCCGGCAGACTTATCTTAAACTCTTTCTCGGTTGGAGGGAGGCATGACTGATCGTCACAAGCCTGCCACTCAATAATTGCTAAAAATGAAACAGAGTCGGCAGATGTAACCTTCACCTTTTGGGCAAAAACCGCTCTCTCTTCGCAGATCCCGATCTCCATCCCGAACATCTCATCGAACTTCTTTTTCGACTTGGTGAGCATATATGGTTTTCCAACCAGCTCTGCCCCTTTGGCGATATCAAATGTCAATGTTGTAGGTGTAGGTCCATCTACATAGGGTCCAAGGTCATAAATATGCCACTCGCTCCTATCCTCGTCAATAGTTCCAATAATTTGAATCTCAAATGTATTGTTCTCTAAGGCCACAATCTTGGTACTCCATGCAATTGGTTGTGCAACCATCTGTGCCCGGAGATCCGTTTTCTGGAAAAACGTCAGTGTAAACAGTACTGTTAAAAAAAGCAGTCTTTTCATCTTTGAAAATTACGTTATGAATTAAATACAATTAAAAGTGTCGTTACCCTAAAAAAAAATTAAAAAATTTTCACTTTGGGCAATCTAAACGGTAAAGTTATTATAAAAAAGTAATAAATAAACAATTTTTGATAATAGTTCTTAACAGTTTTGATTAACACTTTAGAAGTTTAGACAACGAATTTTACAAAAGGTTTAACCTTGACGAAGGTAACCTTGCCAAGGTTCTTAGGGAAAATGACCTTCAAGGTGGGGTAACCTTGAAGGTCAAAAGCAAAACTGCGGCAATTACCGCAGCCTCGTTTTGTTTTGACAAGCAG
>CAZFTS010000098.1:0-2888 GCA_964521685.1 uncultured Muribaculaceae bacterium | reverse complement strand
GGAGATGTTCTGACAACAGGCAGTCCCGCCGTAAAATTAACCCCGTTTTCAAATGCAAGAGTCTTAAATGGTATCAATCCCTGATCATGATACATTGCAAGAACAGCATCGAACTTACCCATCATCTCACTTCCGAAGAATCCGTCAGGCGAATATGGTCCGAAAGCCAGAATCCCTTTATCAGATGCCTGTTTGACAGCCGGTTTAATAATCTCGGTCTCCTCATTCCCGATAAGGCCCTGATCACCGCAATGAGGATTTAGTCCCATCACAGCGATTTTAGGTGAGCGGACAGCAAAATCCCTTTTCAGAGAGTTAGACATTATACGGAGCTTTTCAACTATCAGTTTTGTTGTAATATGGGATGAAACCTCTGATAAAGGCATATGATTGGTAACAAGCCCTACTTTGATTCTGTCTGAAACCATAAACATAAGAGTCTCCTTGATGCCAAAAACATTGCCAAGATATTCCGTATGACCTGTAAAGTTGAATCCTCCCTTACTGACTTCGAACTTATTGAACGGGCCGGTTACAAGAACATCGATATTTTTCATTTTCAAATCCTTGACAGCCTCCTCAAGTGCCATCATGGCCGCCCTCGCCCCATCCTCACTCTGTTTTCCCGGATCTGACTGAATTGTATCCGGGATACAGTTGATTATGTTCACCCTTTTGCTGTGAGCCTCTCTTGGCGAGTTGATCACATTGGCAGAGAAATTTTCCGTATCAGGACTATGTTTCTTATAAATTCCAATAACTTTTGATGAACCGTAAATTACAGGAATGCATGAGTCGAGTAGTCTTGAGTCTGAAAGTGCCTTGATTATAACTTCTGAGGATATGCTGTTTATATCTCCTTGTGAGATCCCTACAACTATTTTATTATTCATCAGCTTTATATCTAAATTTGATGCAAGATACAAAAAAACAATAAGATTCTTATATTTGCGTATATGTCATCTATTCTGGACAGCGATATTAAGTTTCTCCCCGGTATCGGCCCCAAAAGAGCTGAACTGCTTGCCTCTGAGCTGAACATCAGAACCTTCAGGGAGATGCTATATTTCTTCCCTTTCAGATATCTTGACAGAACCAGAATTTACTCAATTTCCGAGATTGATCCCGAAATGAGTCATATTCAGCTTAGAGGAAAGATTGTCAGGATTAATCTCAGCGGGGATAAGGGTCGTAAAAAGAGACTGGTTGCAACTCTTGCAGATGCAACGGGTGTAATTGATCTGGTTTTCTTTCAAGGGATCAAGTGGATAAAGGATAAGATTAAAATCAACAACGAGTATATTGTTTTCGGCAAACCGACTGTCTTTAACCAGACAATCAATCTCGTACATCCTGAAATCGACCCGGCTAATGATGATAACTCGCTATACAGCGGGAATATGATAGGAATCTATTCATCCACCGAGAGACTCAAGGAGGCCGGTTTCACCAATAAACAGGTTGCAAAGCTGCAGGCACTTCTTATGAAAATGGCCGGAGAGTATATCTATGAGACACTGCCATCATACATTACTGAGGCAAAAAAACTTCTTCCATTAAGATCCTCTTTGAAACTGATACACTTTCCGACAAACCAGACTCTGTTAAATCAGGCACGATACAGGCTCAAGATGGAGGAGCTGCTCTACCTTCAGCTCTCGCTGCTGCGCCAGAAAAATTTAAGGGAGGGTTACACCCGGGGATTCATAATGCCGCGGGTCGGTGATTACTTCAACGCCTGCTTTAAGAATATCCCTTTCGAACTGACCAATGCACAAAAAAGGGTAATAAAAGAGATCCGCGCTGACATGATAAGCGGCAAACAGATGAACAGGCTTCTTCAGGGAGATGTCGGCAGCGGAAAGACCATGGTGGCGGTATTGTGCGCACTTCTGGCTGCAGACAATGGCTTTCAGTCATGTATAATGGCTCCTACAGAAGTGCTTGCCAACCAGCACTACAAAGGCGCTACAAAGACAATAGCAGGCTCCGGGATTAAGATTGCCATTCTTACAGGTAATACAAAGGCATCTGAGAGAGCTATAATATTGGATGAGCTCTCTCAGGGTAAAATCCATATTCTTTTCGGGACCCATGCACTCCTTGAAGACCGGGTAGTATTTAAAAACCTCGGATTGGCAGTTATAGACGAACAACACCGGTTCGGGGTCGATCAAAGGGCTAGATTGTGGACAAAATCTGAGGAGTTTCCGCATATACTTGTCATGACGGCCACACCTATCCCAAGGACTCTTGCAATGACACTGTACGGAGATCTGGATATCTCGGTAATCGATGAGTTGCCCCCGGGCAGGAAACCTGTTAAGACCATACATGCTTCCGAAAACCAAAGAATGAGGATTTTCGAGTTCATGAAAGAACAGATTAAATCCGGGAGACAGGTTTTTGTAGTATATCCCCTGATAAAGGAGAGTGAAAAGATGGACTACAAGAATCTTCAGGATGGATATGAACAGATAGTCAAATATTTCCCTGCACCCGAGTATATAACAGCAGTTGTTCACGGACAACAGAAAAATGAAGACAAGGCATACGATATGTCTCTTTTTTCAGAGGGTAAGGCAAACATTCTTGTCTCGACATCTGTTATTGAAGTTGGTGTGGATGTACCAAACGCCTCCGTTATGGTAATCGAGAGTGCTGAAAGATTCGGACTCTCCCAGTTACACCAGTTGAGAGGTCGTGTCGGCAGAGGAACAGAGAACTCATATTGCATACTAATGACCGGATATAAGATGAGCAAGGAATCACGACAAAGAATTGACTTGCTATGTTCGACTCAAGATGGTTTTGAACTAGCAGAGGCAGACCTTAGAATGAGAGGTCCGGGAGATCTTGAAGGAACACAGCAAAGCGGGCTGGCAATG
>CAZFTS010000097.1:0-2890 GCA_964521685.1 uncultured Muribaculaceae bacterium | reverse complement strand
CGAGAGTAATAAAATTCACTTCAACAGGTAGTGCAAGAATAGACTACATCTTTTCTGCCGATAAACAATTCGCTGCTTTTCAGCTTTTCGAGTTTATTCCGCACAAATATGAGGAGTATTCGAAGATGATCAGTTTTACCGGAGCTCAGGCCAAAAAAATGATCAGCTATATTGATAAGTGTAAAAAGTAATTTGATTATATCTTTCTCCACACAGGCAGGAAGAAAACAATGCCGATAATAGAGAAGATGAGGCCTCCCATAGTGCCTACTGCAAATGAAAACCAGAACTGCTCGTCTTTTCCGTCGAACAGGAATGGCAGCAGGCCGAGAACAGTAGAGATTATGGTTAACAAAATTGGGATAATCTTGTAATTATAGGCTTTAATATAAAGGTCCAGAGGTTTGCGTATGCTGAGAGATGCCGCTCCTTTGGGCCTTTTAAGTATATTGTATTGATTTATAATGTATATCCCTGCATTGACGGATATTCCGCAAAGCATTATCATGGCCGCAAAGCCACCCTGGTCGAATGTGTATCCTGTAAAATAAAACGTAAGGAAAAGTCCTATCAAGGAGAGCGGAATCATCAGTATTATCAGGAGTGGTTGTAAGAGGGACTCAAAGAGAATGGAGCAGATGAAATAAATTATTGCAATAACAAGAAAGAGAAGCAGGAAAAGCTTACTTTTTGAAAAATTCCAGTCATAATCCTCGGTTTCGGCTTTATAACCGATAGGCAAAACCTCTTCGTTCAATCTCTTTATCTCTCGCTTCTTTACTCTGGATGAAAGTTCATACGAACCTATAAAATCGTACGAAACGACCAGCCTGTATTGCTGATTCTCCTTGTAAATGTCGTTACCGCTCTTTCTCATCTCAATCTTACCTATTTCTGAAAACTTCACCTCCTGTTCATTCACTATTGAAAGGTGTTCATTATACAGATTCCACACATCAAACTTATTCAGGTTCGAGGAGACCACTTTTACAGGAACCTTTTCGTCACCAACAACCAACGATGCTGCACTTTGATTGAATAGCTGGTCTTGCAGGGCCATATATACATCGGCGGGAGTCATCCCGAGCACAGCCATAGTGTTGTAGTTGTAATCAATGAAATACTCATTTCTGGCACTCTTCTCGCCATAACGCCGGTTCCCGCTGATTTCAGGCTTGCTTACCCTTTGGTTCTCAGAGAGGTTTTTGACTGCGTTCTGGCAGTATGAATAAAGCTGATCATAATTATAACCTGTTATAATAATGCTGTTGGAACCAAAAGAGCCTGAACCCACATAGTTATTGAACCCGTTTTCGTCTATCCCGTACACAGCCCAGGTCGCTCCGCCAAAATCTATCGCCTTTGCAATTACCTCTTGCTTTAGAAACAGCGGAAACTCACTATTCTCATACTCTTTCTTGAAAGTGACCTCTATTGAGGCATTTTTATATGAACTAATAGTAGTGTTGAACATTTTTATCTGAGGAAACTTTGTAAGGAAGTTTTCCATATTCACCACAATGTCGTTCAACTGTTTGGTCGTACACCCGTCCGGCAGTCCGGCTTGTATAGATATGGATTTTTTTGCAGGCTCTCTTCCGTAGCCGTATGTCTTTACATTTTGTGAGAAAAGCCGGAGAGTTCCCCCAAAGATTTTCTCTGCAATATTTTTTAAATCATTTTGATAGAGTGAGCTGCCGATTGTCTTGTTGTAGGCTTTATCCCAAAAACTCTCCTCCTTTTCAATTTTTGAGGGGAGATAGTGTAAAGGAAGGCCGAACCCGAAGATCAGCAGCAGAATGAAGATCCATCGGTGACCCCTGCCGAATGAAATATACCGTTTGTAAAAGTTGTTAAACTTTACAGTCCGTCTTAACGAGGAGGAGTTTTGTGAAGACCTGACACCGCCTACCGGAAGTTTGTCTACAAGCGCCGGTACAAGTATCAGTGATATAATCAGGGATACTGTCAGATTTATTATTATTACGGCCGAGAACTCCACTAAGTTCACTTTGTCTTTCTCCGGCAGGAAGAAGATTACTGCCAGCGCACCTATTGTGGTAAGCAGTGCTCCCAGAATTGCCAGAAACGCCTTTCTGTCCCGGAAATAGCCGTAATGGGAGATCATAATAATGCTGGAGTCTATAATCATTCCCAGAGAGACCGTTATTCCGGCCAGCGAGTATATGTGTATCTGAAGTTTGAACAGATAGTAGAAGATAAATGCAATGAATATGTTTGCAATGAGTGTGATAATGATGATGGAGAGATAGCGCAGACTCCGGGTTGCCATAAATACGAATGCAAGCAGAAAAAGGAAAGAGAGAATAGTCCTTCTCAATATCTTATTCAGTTCGGCCTTAAGCTCTTCCGAAACATCATAAGAGAGAGTGGCAGAAAACTTGTCCGGGAACTCTTTTTCCAGCTCTTTCATCCGGGTTTTCACAGTATTGCAGAGGTCAATGGTGTTTACACCCTTTTCTGGTACAATTGAGAGGTTTATTGTATTTAAACCGTTTATACGATTGTAGTAGGAGGGTTCTCTCTCCTTGTAAACCGTTTTGGTGATATCATCAAGTCTTATAATCCGGCCGTCAACATTCTTGATCGGTATTTGCCCGAATTTGCTACCTTTTGAAGAGGTGGTAAGTATTATAGCCTTGCTCTCTATACTGCCGATGACATCGTCTGAGCCGGCGTATGTGCTAATGGCACTTGTAATGTCTTCGGGTGTTACCCCTATTTTTCTCAAATAGTCAGGATTAAAAGAGACCTCGATGAAGTAAGGTGTGGCGCCTGAGAGGTTTAGTTCGGCAATTCCGTCAATAAGTGACAATTGTTTTACAATGTGTTCCTTTGCATACTCTTCTATCTTATTGGTGGGAATTCC
>CAZFTS010000096.1:0-2996 GCA_964521685.1 uncultured Muribaculaceae bacterium | reverse complement strand
ATATAATTAACAATCAATGTTATACACAATATTCTGTCAGATGAAATTCTGTTGCACAGAGGTGGGGAACTTTAGCAAAGCGAAATCCGCTTCGAATAGCTGCGTCTCACCATGTAGGGCTCCATCGGGTAGTAGTCGAAGAGTCTGATGACGGCGGTGTTACTTTCGAGTTGCGGGTAGGTTATGACGCGCTTCACACCGTATTTGATGTAGTTTTGGTGCAGATGGTGGAAGATGACGGCGTTGAGCCCTTTGTTCTGGTATTCCGGAACGACTCCAATCAGATACATATCAAGCAGATCGTACTTCATGAGCGCCTGTTTTATGTATAGGGCTCCCAGCGGGAAGAGTCTCCCTTTTGCTTTGTTAAGTGCCTTTGAGAGTGTAGGCGTGGTAACGGCAAAGGCGATAACATTATCGTCCTTGTCCAGGACAATCGCCATAAAACGCTGGTGGACAAGCGGTATAAACTGCTTGAGTATCCCCTTAACCTCTTTGTCGGTTACAGGTGCAAAGCAGTAGAGAGGCAGGTAGGATTTGTTGTATGCATCAAAGAGTGCTTTCCCGTACTGTTTTAGTTTTCTTGTAGATACCTTTTCGAGTACACGTACGCCGTACCTCTGTTTCACAATCTCCGAAAAGGAAGATAGCTTCTCGGGGATGGCTTCGGGGACAATAATTGTCCGCTGACTCCAGTCCACCTCCTTTGTGTAGCCAAGCCTCTCAAGGTGGGTCACATAATAGGGGAAGTTGTAAATTGTGAGAGCTGTAGATGGTTTGTCAAAACCATCCACCAGCAACCCCTGCTTATCCAGATCGTTAAAACCCTGCGGACCGCTCACTATCTCCATCCCCATCTCCACCGCAAGCTCCTCAACCCTCCCGATGAGCGCCTCCGACACAGCATAATCATCAACAAAATCTATCCACCCGAAACGAAGCCGTTTTTCGCCCCATCCCTGGTTAGCCTTGTGATTTACTATGGCTGCAACTCTTCCCACAATTTTGCCCGCTTTAAAAGCCATAAAAAGGCGTGCGTCGCAATACTCGTACGATGGATTCAACCCCCGCTTCAAAATCTTCAATTCATCGAACCTGAGCGGACAGACCCAATTTGGCTCATTTTTATAGAGACTCTCCGGGAATTTAACAAATGAGAGGTGCTCCTTTGCAGAAAGCACCTCTTTAATAGTCACACCGGAATCATTAATATGTTTTTTATTCATCTGATTTCATGCTAATTCACATAATTACTTAGTAACCGAGCCGGCAACTGCGTTTGCAACGAGAGCTCTGAGCCTCACGACGCTGCCCTTATCTTCCGGGTGAACTCTGTTTGCCAGAAGTATAACAGCGGTTTTTGAGACAGGGTCTATTACTATTGAGGTTCCGGTATAGCCTGTGTGTCCGAAAGTTTTGGTCGGGTGGAACAGGTTACCGTTATTGGATGCATATGACGAGTAGTTGTCCCAACCAAGCGAGCGACCCAGGTTTGCCACCTCGGTAGGAACTCTGGTCATTGTCTCAACTGTTAGCGCCCCCAGGATTCGCTTCCCGTTATACTCTCCGCCGTTCATAAGAGCTGCAGCAAGAATCGCCAGATCTTCGGCATTTGAGAATACCCCTGCGTTACCAGAATTTCCCCCGTTAAGAAGACGGGCAAGCGGATCATGCACCTTCCCTATTAACACAGAGCCATCTGCCTGTTTCTCGGTAGGGGCAATCATCGGATAGAGTGCCTCCGACGGGTTGTAACATGTGTTTTTCATGCCAAGCACGTCAAAAACATATTTCTTAGAATACTCCTCCAGCTTCATCCCTGTAATGTTTTGTAAAACATTTTGCAATGTAATGAAATTAAGGCAGCTGTATTGAAACTTCGTAGTCGGTTTGAAATCACGTTTGCAGTTCGAAATATACTCAATGAGCCCCTTTGGAGCAGGCGAACCGTATTTTGCAACAAGCTCTGCAGCAGGAGCATAAGGAGGCAGCCCGGATGAATGGGTAAGCATATCTACTATTCTGATATCAATTGTTTTTCCTGTTTCGGTATCCAGATACCCTTTAAAGCCGTCGATGTACATTGATACGTTATCGGTAAGTCTCATGCGACCCTGCTCTACGAGTTGCATTATTGCAATCGCACATCCTACAGGTTTTGAGACAGATGCCATATCAAAAATCGTATTTACATCCATCTTCTCTACGTTCGGATAGACCCTCTTGTTTCCGTAACTCTTCAGGTAGACCATCTTCCCGTCTCTCACAACCGCAAGCACCGCCCCTGGCACCTCTCCCTTTTCAATGGAGTTATTTATTATTTTATCTACTTTGGAAAGTCTTACGGGATCCATCCCGGCCTTTTCCGGAGCAACCCTCAACAGTGGCTGTGCAAAAAGCACTGCAGATGTGATAATTGCAACAAGCAATATGAAAACTCTTTTCATCGTATTAGAAGTTTAAGATTTAGGTAGCATTAATAAAATTGAGCAAAGCAAATGTAATAAAAAAACAGCGCTCATAACCACTTGAGCACTGTTTTTAACATCCTGACCAATTTTAATTCTAAACATCCCAAACGTCAGGATCTATTACCTCCACCAGGTCTCATTCTACGCTGATTTTCAGGATCAGCCTCAAATTTTGTCCTGTAAGTTTTATACTTCTCGACACCAAGAACACCCTCAATTTTCTTCTGTAAGTCTTCACGAAGTTTCATGAATTTTTCTCTGTCTTCTCTTGCAGATGCACTCTCTTTCATGAAATCGTCATAAACCTTGTGCAGTTTAACACTATCCTCTTTAGAAATTTCAACATACTTAGCAATTTCCGCAATTCTCTCTTTAGCAAACGTCTCAGGGTTCATCGGACGCATCTGAGGTCGTTGTTGCTGAGCCATAGCACCAGTCGCAAACAGCACCAGCGCCAAAATGAATAATAACTTTTTCATACGTAAATATTTTATAAAAAATTAATTATAAGTAGTTCATTTACAT
>CAZFTS010000095.1:0-3034 GCA_964521685.1 uncultured Muribaculaceae bacterium | reverse complement strand
GACTATACCGTTCTCGAATTCTCATTCTCTTTCTGGCAATGGGGAAGCCCTGTAAATGAGATTCCGGGCAGAGAGGCCTCTGACAACCAGTTATTCAAGTATTGGATAAGAATGTGTTCTCCCGATTACTTTGTGAATAACAGTTCTACGGCCTCTTTCTTTGTACAGGCAGCCCGGGAACTAGGTTACTATGGTTATGATACCAAGCCTTTTAAAGGACTCCTGACCATAAAGAACACCAAGGGTTATTTGACAAATTTGTTTTTGCCCGAGGGCTCAGAGTTTAAGTTTGATAAATCTCTCTACAAGAAGTTGAAAAAATTCGTAGCAACCACAGATAAGAAGATGCTTTTTATTTACGGGGAGTTCGATCCATGGAGTTCCGTAAAAGTTGATGAACCAAAAAATGATAACGTTGTTGTAATGGTGCAACCAGGGGGAAGCCACAGGGCCCGAATAAGCAATATGCCTGATAGTCTTAAAAATAAAGCTATAGAGATAATCAAAGGCTGGCTTTCCGAATAAACGTAATATATGATTGATTTCAGACAGTTGACTGTCTCAGACAAGAAATGGATTGATGAATTGCTCCGTTATGCAGATTACAGAGGAGCAGAGTATTGTTTTACCAGCCTTTTCATTTGGGAGGAGGCTTTCCTCTCAAGATGCGCCAGGTACAAGGATTTCCTTGTTTTAATGTCCGGAAAGGGAGAGGATACCCGTTATCTTTATCCCGCAGGGAGAGGGGACAAAAAAGAGGTGATAGAGGCTTTAATGGCGGATGCCTCTGAGAGAGGTGTGCCGTTTGTACTGATTGGTATTACCAATGATACAAAATCGGAATTGGAAGAACTTTTTCCCGGGAAATTCAGCTTCAAGCCTGTCAGGAACAGCTTTGACTACATATATGAAAGCGAGAAGCTTATTTCACTAGCCGGGAAAAAACTTCAGCCGAAGCGAAACCACATAAACCATTTTATCTCTGTTCCGGGATGGAGCTATGAGGAGATAACGCCCGCCAATCTAAGCGAGGTGGTTGATTTCACAAAAGAGTGGTGTAAAGATATCGACTGTGGAAAAGATCAGTCCTTGTGCCTTGAATCTGCAGCAGTATTCAAATGTCTCTCAAATTATAATGATATGAATCTAAAGGGCGGTATTTTAAGAGTTGACGGTAAAATCGTTGCCTATACTGTGGGGGAACAGATTAACTCCGACACCTTTATAGTGCATATTGAAAAGGCATTTGCCTCTGTTAGGGGGGCCTACCCGATGATAAACAAGGAGTTTGCTACAAGAGAGGCCTCCGGATTCAAATATGTCAACAGGGAGGACGATGCCGGGGACGAAGGGCTCAGAAATGCCAAGGAATCGTATATTCCTGCATTCATGTTGGAGAAGTATGCTGCGTTTGTAATATAAAATTATATATATTTGCACCATAAACCATTAGTTTAGAGAATTGGAACCTCCCAGTAGCAATCTGACAGACGATTATTTCTCCTTGGGGATATTGTTGATCCTCATCCTCTTCTCTTATTCCCTGCTCAAAGGAATTGAATTTGCATTGCTTAATTCCGGCAAAAAGACAAAAGTCCGGGAGTCGGATCAATGTGCAATAATGCAAAGTGCAATCGTACTGAAACTCTCTGCTTTAATCACGGTTATTTCCACGCTTAATCTTCTGATTGGCGATTTGCTGAGTCCATTTCTGTTATTTGTTCTCTCTTTTTTAGCTACAATATCTCTTCTGACCGTTAGTGGCTATATTCTGTACAAATATTCATCTGTAAACAAAGGCGAGACTTTATTAAAAAGACTTCGTTGGTTTTTTGCCATAGTGATATGGATCGGGCGACCATTGAATTCATTACTGGAATATTTAATGAACAGATACGGGAAGGTTGCAGATGAGATGACAGCCCAGTCTATAGAGGAGATACAGGAGGTAGAGGAGAAGCGGCTGATCAAAGGTATTGTGGGGTTGCAAAATAAAAGTGTAAGCGAGATTATGACACCTCGGGTCAATATCGCATCATTAGATGTGTGCATGAACTCCGGAGAGGTGGTAGAGAAGGCTATAGAGTGTGGTTTTTCCAGATTGCCGGTCTATGACGCAAGCCCCGACAAGGTAGTGGGATTCCTTTATGTAAAGGATCTTGTAAGCCACCTGAGAGACAAGGAGTACGACTTTAACTGGCGTATGTACATAAGAAAATCCTACTTTGTCCCCGGAAGCAAGAAGATCGACGACCTTCTCGAGGAGTTCCGTCAAAAAAGGATGCACCTTGCTGTTGTTGCAGATGAATACGGAGGAACGGAGGGAATAGTAACACTGGAAGATATTCTTGAAGAGATTGTGGGAGAGATTTCAGATGAATCGGATGTATTATAAATATAATTCTGTAAATAGTTATGGCACTTTTTTTAAACAGAGAATTGGATAGTGGAGCGGCGATATCGGTGTGGGAGATTGTTGAAAGCGAAGATGAGCTACTCTCATTAAGCTCTGTACCAAGTGATGAACTTGAGGAACTGTCACTGATCAAAAGTGTAGACAGAAGAAGGGAAAAACTGGCCGTAAGAGCCCTTCTGAATCAACTTTTCGGAGAGAAGGTATATCTGGGTCATCATGACAATGGAAGGCCATTTCTCCAGAACAGCCTTACTGAGATAAGTATCTCACATACAAAAAGGTTTGTTGCTGTCATAACACACGCAGAGGAGAGTGTGGGTATCGATATAGAGTCCCTTGACAGAAACTTTGCAGCCGTAGAGAAAAAGGCACTTTCGCAGGATGAGATTGAAGATCTGAGCGAGAAAAACAGAGACCTTCACCTTGCTATCTACTGGAGTGCAAAAGAGGCAATATACAAAAGAATGTCAATCTCTGACGTTGACTTCTCAAGCCAGATAGAGATAAAAAAATTCACACCCCGTGACAATGGAGAGATAGAGGCAGTATTTACCATGCCGGACGGAGAAGAGATTGAATTTTAAATTGAATAAACAAAAATAGAAGACCATGTAATGG
>CAZFTS010000094.1:0-3080 GCA_964521685.1 uncultured Muribaculaceae bacterium | reverse complement strand
GTGATGTTTTACCGGATTATCATGATACAAAAAGGTGTGATTTACATTTGCTTGATATATAGGAGGTTATTTTACTTTTCTGCAAAGCGCTATAGGTGGGGAACTTTAGCAGAGCCTTTGCCAGAGTTTGAGATTACTATTTTAAAATCAATTTTTAGATGAGCTTAAGCTCAGTTATTTACCTCAAATTGCGTCAAAGTGAAACTCAAGCAAAAAAAAACTCCACACGGAACGAGTGGAGTTTTTTGTGGATTTGCTCAATCTCTATTTTAATTTATCCATAAGTTTCTGTCTGGAGAAGTGGATACGGCTTTTAACCGTCCCAAGGTGCAAGCCAAGCTCATCTGCAATCTCCTGGTATTTGTAACCGCTGTCATGCATTTGGAAAGGAACTCTGAACTCAGGTTCAAGTGAGTTAACAACTTGTGTAAGTTCGCGATATCCAAAATCTGATTCAGGACCCAGGTCAGCAGGTTTGTTGTTTAACACATATTCATGAACATCTTCATTAAACATAGACTGACGTTTTGACCGTCTTCTGTAGTCGTTGATAAAGGTGTTTTTCATTATGGTGTAAACCCAAGCCTTAATGTTGGTATGCTCATTGAATTTTTCCTGATTATTGAAGGCTTTGAAAAATGTCTCCTGAACCAGGTCTTTAGCGTCGTCTCTGTTTGATGTTAAACTATATGCATATCTGGACAGGTTTGTCTCCAGCTCCAGAATTTCGGTTTCGAAAGTTTTACTTTTCATACTTTTAGGTTTTATATATTTATTGATATGAAGAGCCACATTAATCATGTAAAATACCGTCAAATATTATGCCATAATTACACTCCTAATTTACAATAAATTTTTTGCTTGTAACGAAAAAATAAATATCTTTGCAGCCCTAATCGAAAGGAGAGATGGCAGAGTGGTCGATTGCGGCGGTCTTGAAAACCGTTGAACTGAGAGGTTCCGGGGGTTCGAATCCCTCTCTCTCCGCCAGAAAAAAGTCGAGCTGAAAAGCTCGATTTTTTTATTTATACCCACTTCAAGCTCGTTATGGCGACTTTTTTTCTGAAGCACCCCCCCAATTTTGACTCTGCTGAAGTTCCCCACATCGGGGCATCGGAATTCATCTGACAGAATATTGTATAAAACTTTAATCATTAATTACATATGGTCATTAAAATACTTTTTTAAATACAGCAAAACGTATATGCTTAATATATAACATATTGCACAAAATTCTATCAGATAAAAATCGCTACTTAGCTGTTGTTATTATGAATGTTAATATCGTGGGAAACTTTAGGGGGTGCTTGTTTGTTGCAAAGGAACGTTAAATAAATATGCAATTTAATTCGGATACTATAAGAAGGCACAAAAAAATTTGCATAAAATAATTATATATCATAACTTTAGACATCTGATTTGCAAGTAGCAAGATAGTATTTATTCATAATGGTTGTTATTTTTAAATGAATCAGGTTATTTGAAATATATTACAATTTCTTTAGTAACAGGTAATCATAATTATAACTATGAAAAGAGTGCCGCTGACCTTAAAGTTATTATTTGTAGCAACAATCATAATTTCAATTCACTCCTGTAAAAAAGATCCACCTAAAGAGATTCCAAAATTAACAACCGCCGTCTCTGAATTAACGCCAATATCGGTCAATGCTTCCGGAAATATCGAAAGCGATGGCGGTTCTGAAATATCATCAAAAGGATTTTGCTGGGATATAAGTCCCAATCCAACTACCAACAGTCAGAAATCAACAAACGGAAACGGTTCGGGGAATTTCACTGCGGCAATATCAGGACTTAACCCGGGAACACTTTATTATATAAGGTCATATGCGATTAATGGAGTTGGAACAGGTTATGGAAATTCTGTTTCAGTAACAACACCGGCACAAACCCCAACACTGACCACAAATCAGGCATCTTCAATAACTTCCACATCATTAGTCACAGGTGGAAACATTACCGGCGACGGTGGCGCTTCAATCACAGCAAGAGGCGTTTGCTGGGATACAAACCAAAACCCGACAATATTAAATGCATCTGCTTACTCTGCCAATAATGAAGTAACCCAACTGAACGCTAAAACGAGTGATGGCTCAGGGAAAGGAGAGTTTGTAAGTTCTATTACAGGATTATCACCCGGAACTACGTACTACTTAAGAGCGTATGCAACAAATAGCGCAGGAACCAGCTATGGTAATCAGATAACAGCAGCGACTCCGGCAACAGCCCCGGTTTTAACAACAGCCGAGGCATCGTCCATTACATCGACAACTGCAATATGCGGAGGCAATATCACCAGTGACGGAGGGTCTTCTGTCACTGAAAGGGGAGTATGCTGGAGTACAAGTCAAAACCCTACTATCTTAAACTCAAAGGCCTCATTTGGAAGCGGATCAGGAAATTTTTCCGGCACAATAACCGGATTAATCTTTGGGACTTCATATTATTTGAGAGCATATGCAACTAACAGTAAAGGAACTGCCTATGGTAATCAGATTGTGTTCAATACTGCCTCAACATTTCCAAATATAACAACAATTGAATTTACACCATTAACCCCGACATCTGCCCAAAGCGGAGGCAATATTTCAAGTGATGGGGGAAATACGATTTTGTCAAGGGGGGTGTGCTGGAGCAGAGAGATGAATCCGACAATTTCAGATAACAAAACAGAAAACGGAAACGGAACGGGCTCATATACAAGCACTATTGTCGGACTGACTCCAGGTCTTTATTACTACGTAAGGGCTTATGCAACTTTCAATGGAGGTATATCTTACGGTAATAATGTAATAGGACACACTCTAACTACTATTCCTGAAGTAACGACCGAACCTGTAAGTGAGATTGAACAAAATTCAGTAAAATGTGGTGGAAATGTGATAAATGACGGAGGCGCTGCAATTATCTCAAGAGGCGTTTGTTGGAATACATCACCTGAACCAACAACTATGAACTCTAAAACAGCTGATGGAAACGGCATAGGCAGATTTACAAGTACCGTAACAGGATTGTCCCCCGGGACGACATATTATATCAGAGCATATTCAACAAACAGT
>CAZFTS010000093.1:0-3092 GCA_964521685.1 uncultured Muribaculaceae bacterium | reverse complement strand
TATGGATTTTTTATATTACTTCATAAAATAAGTTCTACAAAAGTAAAATAAATATTTAGACCCCGCAATATATTTTTCTATTTTTGCAACAAGAATTAAATAATGAAAGATTTTTTCTCAAATGAGCAGATTGGCAGGCTTTCAGAGCTTTTTTCGGCTGCTAATGAGGTGGTTATACTGAGTCATACAAATCCTGACGGTGATGCGATAGGGTCCGTGGTGGCCATGAAGCGTTTTCTTGCCTTAGAAGGTAAGAAATCAACTATAATAATACCCAATAAACATCCGGAATACCTCTCATTTCTTGATCCCGAAGTGGAAATAGTTGTAAACAAGGAGCACAGGGGCAGAGCAGAAAATTTAATAAGAAGTTGTGACCTTATTTTGGCGCTTGATTTCAACCAGCTGAGCAGGATAGATGAACTTGAAAAGATTGTAAGGGAATCAATCTCTCATAAAGTGCTGGTCGATCACCATCCCTCTCCGGAAAGAGGCCCTTTTGATCTTGTCTTTTCTGAAACTGAAATCTCTTCGAACTGTGAGCTTTTATATTGGTTATTCAACACAATAACGGGTGGGGATTTGTCGCTTGAGGTGGCTGAACCTCTCTATGTGGGTATGATGACAGATACAAATAACTTTGCCAATTCTGTATTGGCTTCAACTTTCAGGATGGCATCCGATTTAATCATGGCCGGGGTTGATAAGGAGAGATTACAGCACCTTGTTTTCGGTGGATTTAGCGAATCACGTATGAGGCTAATGGGATACCTTCTTTCAGAAAAGATGACGGTATTACCAGATCTCGAGGCAGGATTCATAATGCTTTCAAAAGAGGATCAGGAGAGGTTTTCATTTGCAGAGGGAGACTCTGAGGGTTTTGTAAATATACCACTCTCTATAAAAGGTGTAAATATATCTGCTCTGTTTACTGAATCAGAAGGTGTGGTAAGAGTATCTCTGAGGTCTTCTAATGACTTCTCGGTAAATAAAATGGCCAGGAGATTCTTTAACGGAGGTGGACACGAGAGAGCTTCCGGGGGAAAATTGTTTATTCCTTTCGACCGGGTTGCGGATTATTTTGTTGAATCTCTTAATATATGTATAGAGGAGTATAGAAATGAACAGATTTAGGATCTATATCAGTTTTTTATTGTCGTTTCTTTCAGCGCTTCTGATTGTTGCATCCTGTACTGATAAGGAACAACAGACAGTTCTGGAGAGCGAAGTCACGAAAATTGATGCCTTTGTGGAGGCTAAGATTAACTCAGGGCAAAGTGTTGTTATCTCAGGCGGGTCAAGCCGGATTATTTTAGATAATGGAGGGGATATTCCTGTGGAAAAGGGAGATTCTGTATATTTAAATTATGCAGGTTATATATTTAACGGTGGTTTGGGCACAATTTTTGACACCAACATGGAGTCGTTGTCGTCAAAAATTGGAATTGATATATATAACAGAGGCTTTAATGCAGGAAAGGTCGTTGTGGGAAAGGGTGAGTTGCTCAAGGGCCTTGAATTGGGACTCATTGGAGCAAAGAAGGGGGAGCACTCTTATATTGTATTTCCTTCAACAATGGGTTACGGCAATGACAAAAAAGGTGTGGTCCCGCCAATGTCATCCCTTATTTTTGAAATTTGGATATTGAATATTGTAAAAAATTAAATACGTTCTTTGCTAATGAATAAGTTGTTTAAATCAAGTCTGTGGATCCTTGCTTTTACTTTTGTCTTAATCTCTTGTGCTAAAGAGGAGACAGAAAGTAATAACGATTTAGAGAAGAGATATATTGAATCTCATGTGAAGGTCATATACAAGGATACCTTGACAAAAACCGAATCAGGTCTGTATATAATTAACCTTAAGGAGGGAAACGGGAATGCCATTACCGATACATCCGGCGTATATGTCAGATATTCCGTAATGGATTTCAAGAATAATTATACAAAATCCACATATGCCTCAGTAGCAAAGATTATGGGGACATATGCCGATTCTGTCTATTTCGGGCCTCAACTATTTCAAATGGGAGACTATTCTTTAATGAGAGGAGTTGAAGAGGCCCTTAAGATGGTGAAAGAGGGGGGGAGAATAAGGTTTATAATTCCTACATGGTTGTCTGATTACAACTATACCGGCAGTTCATACGGGCTTGCTACGCCGGCGGTGTATGACATTGAGGTTGTTAGGGTTGTTCCTAGTATTTCAAAATTCGAGATTGACACACTTGAGGCATATAGTGAAAAGTATTATGGAGGAATTGATTCACTTTCATATGGTTTTTACCACAAGTCTCTGGAGGTCGGTATCGGAGATACTCTGGGTGTGGATGAATATATTTCTTTCTGGTATGTTGCCCGTTTGCTGGATGGTTTTGTGGTAGATACCAATATTGAGGATACTGCAAGAAAGTACAGGATATACAGCTCTTCAAGGTCATATTCAGCCCTTGGTCATACGGTTGTAGATCCTGACACCTCATCTGAGAGTGATCTTATCCGCGGTATTGACAAAGCTCTTTTAAACATGAAACATGGTGGTGTTTCTATTGCTTTCTTCTCGTCTGACTGGGGATATGGCTCAAAGACCAAGTCGTTTGGAAGGTACCAGCCGATGGTTTATTGGGTAAAGGTAGTTACGGACAATGATGATGATGCAACCGAAAGCGAGTGATTCTTTCCATTAAAAAATAAAAATGAGAGGGCTAAAATTAATTTTAGCCCTCTTGTATTTATGTCCGGGAAATGTGTTACCCGATAAAGTGGTAGTGAGGTCCGAACCTCTCGAAAGCTGCCTTGTCAAGTTCCTCACGATGTTCTGGATGAGCTATGCTGATAATTAGTTTAGCCCTCTCCTGAAGAGATTTGCCGTATAGATTAACAGCACCATACTCGGTTACGAACCAGTGGATGTGGTTTCTGGTAGTAACAACACCTGCCCCGCTTGTCAGAACCGGAGCAATCTTGCTGATACCCTTGTTTGTCACAGATGGCATGGCTATAATTGCTTTAGCTGTTTCTGATCGTGATGCTCCGTACCTGCAGTGCACTTGTCCACCTACACCTGAGAAGAATTTTGTTCCGAGTGAATC
>CAZFTS010000092.1:0-3180 GCA_964521685.1 uncultured Muribaculaceae bacterium | reverse complement strand
CTCTTAAATCATCCCACACAAGCCCTCCTCGTTCTTTGAATTGGTCATTATTAGGAATACTGCTCAAACGTTTTACATCTATATCGCTTTTCATAAATTCCAACTCTGGCGCAATTGTGGTTGTAAAATGAAACCGAACCTCATTGCCGGCACCATCAGTAGAACCCAGCGTATTACCAAGCATGTGGGTGTCTGTTGGAAAAACGCCGGCATTTAAATGTTTGAGACTATAAAAATAGTCAGTAGAAAGTGGCCTGCCATTAATAGCAGCCCATGTTGCACAAAAAGCAGTTTGTTTACAATCATCCTGTGTAAGAAAAAACAAAAGCGACTTATTGTATTTGAGAGGCGGTATCTCAAATTCAAGATTTTCAAGTGATACGGATCCATCCGTCTCAATGACTATCTCCGCTAAAATAAAACGATTCTCTAAAGCAAAAGGATAAATGTAACCTTCATAGGTGTCCTCCTCTATATCAATATCTGCATCCGGGAATTTAAGACAAGATGCGACTAATACAAGAAGGAGCGCTCCTATTAACAATCTAACTCTATGTAATACCATATATGCCAGACAATTGATTTGTCGTAGCAAATATAAATCATTTTAATCAGATTGTAACATTATTTGTTAAATTTCAACACTACTGTCCCGTTAAAAAACATTACTAGAGAACAGGTTAGGAAAATCATCAATTGGGACAGAAAGTGAAGATTTGCTAAACAGTTCATTTAAAGGCATTTTCTCAAAAGGGGTTATGCCACATATTTGAGAAAATGAATATAATGATTGCTCAATGTTACATCTTTTTTTAGCTATTGCTAATAGGAGATAGGTGCATAAAGCAATCCAAATTTGAGAATAAACCGCATTTTGACTAGTGCCATAGAAAGACTTGATTTTAAGATGTTGCTTTATCCATTTAAAGAACAATTCGACCTGCCAACGCTCTCTGTAAAGTTCAGCAATAGTAAGAGCTTCAAACTCGGTGTTGTTGGTAATAAAACGATAAACTACACTCGTTTCAAAATCTTCATAGGTAACCAATCTGAGCGGTTCGGGATACTGTCGGGACGATTTATATCCGGTAAGACTGATAAGCTCATCACTTATTACACCAGTTTGATTATCCACCGGAAAGGTATCTTCGACAATATACTTCATATTATCCTTGGCTCTGATAACGAAAAATGCCCGTTTTTTGTACATATGATTAAACAGACGAAAGAAATCTACATATCCTTTGTCCATTACATAAATGGCTGCAGGTTCAATATACAGCTTCTCCAATACTTTGACATCGTGTGTAGAAGCCTCAGTGAGATGAACAAAAACAGGGAGGTTGCAACGCAAATCCAGCAAGGTGTGCATCTTAATCCCTCCTTTGTGTTGTCGAAACTCAGCCCACGGGCACAACTTCAAGCACAGACTTATTGTACTGCTATCAAACGCGTACACCAAATTATCCATGTCAAGCCTGAAGCTGGTGTCGCTTTGATACATCGGGCGTGCAATTCCTATGAGAACCTGGGCAAAATCTGCGTAAATGCGCCAATCACGAAGTTCATTAGCCTTTGCAAGAGTATTTCTGGGAACAGCATGTCTTATTCCGCAATGATACAGTTTGCTGGAAACGGCATTAAGACAATTTTCAATATCACGCAGGCTTTCTCGCTGAGTAAGTTGTGCAAAACTCATTATATAAAAGTGATCCCGACAAGAGAAGTTGCGTACACGGTAATTCCCTCCGTACCTGTCTACGCATTTATCAAATTCATATGCCGGCATCATGTTCATAAGTTGAGCAAAAACTGTTTTTCCTTTATTCATGGCAAAGATTATTACAACCCTGCCATAAATTTAAAAATTCAAATCGTTGAAAAATTTTACGCTTATAATGATTTAAATATTAACAAATTAAATTGCTGTTTCGGAATTTAAACGGGACAGTAGTGAAATTTCAACTATTTAACGTTATTCAAGGAGTTCCCGATATCTTCGAAAAGTGTGTCCGGGCTTTCGAGACCGACAGATAACCTTATACATTTTTGAGAAATGTTCATGGCTGCTCTCTGTTCATCGTTGAAGGTTCCGAATATGGTACTTGCAGGATGAATAGCGAGAGATTTGTTGTCAAAAAGATTTGTTGCCCGTCTTATGGTCCTCAGGTTATTTATAAACTGAAAAGCCGCCTCCCTTGATGAAAGGTCAAATGTAAACATAGCTCCGGGATACTCTCCGAATTGCTCCAGACTAATGTTATAGAACGGGTTATCCTTCAGTCCGGTATAATTGACCCTCTCTATCTTAGGGAGTTTTGACATCCGCTCAGCCAGTTGCCTACAGGTTGAAGCCTGTCTGGTATAGCGCACATCCATTGTTTCAAGGCCTAAAGTCTGCATATAGGCTACCTGTGGTGTCATATAAGCACCAAGGTTTCTTAAAATCTCTTTTTTAAGTTTAAAGGTAAATGCCTTACTACCGGCAGTAGCGGAAAGTTCTCCAAGTTTTGGAGAACGGCTGTAGTCAACCGTCCCGTAGTCGAGAATAAGTCCTCCCAATGAGGTAGCTCCTCCGGAAATATATTTTGTACTTGAAATAATTTCAATATTCACTCCGAATTCAGATGCAGAAAAGACATTAAATGGTATTGCCGTAGTGTCCGCAACCAAAGGAATCCCATGTTTCCCAGCTATTGTCGACAGACTCTTCAGATTGGCTACCTCCAGCTGAGGGTTAGTAATCACCTCCAAAAAAAGGAGTGCAGTGTTTTTATCAATATTCCGTTCTACCTCATCTGCGTTTGTCATATCACAGAATCGTGTCTCAACTCCGTAATATGCAAGTGTAAACTTGAAAAAGGAGTATGTGTTACCGAAAAGGTGCGGTGATGTGACAATATTGCATCCTGACCATGATAAAGCCATGACTGCATTGCTTATTGCTGCCATTCCCGAATTGACGGCAGTGACGCTCATTGCCTTAGTAACCGTCTGAACTCTCTGTTCAAAATATTGAACAGTTGGATTTGTCAATCTTGAATAGACATGATCGGGAGTCCTTCCGCAAAAAGCCTCCTCCATTTCCTCGGCGCTTTTGAACTCGTAAGCTGCCGTATTATAGACAGGCATAGACAAAGAGTTATATGCATCGCCTTTCTCAAATTGTTTATGCAGGAC
>CAZFTS010000091.1:0-3774 GCA_964521685.1 uncultured Muribaculaceae bacterium | reverse complement strand
CGGTATGGCTGTAGCAACTGCAAGCGGAGGCTCTTATCCTTATTTCTATAATTGCTCTGTTTTTAACAAGAAAACAGGAGAGCTTAAGCTTCTTGAACAACCTGAGATTAACCATCTGGGATTTATCGATGATTTTGAAAACGGACCTCCGTTCTGGCCATTGTACATTAGTTCCGATAATTATATGATCTCCCTTATTTCTGCATATGATCTGATAAAATATGCTGCAAATCACAAAGTGTCAGACGAGCTTAAAGCATTAACAAATAAGCTTGAAGAGAATGATAATGAGATATTAATCAAAGTAAAATTACTTGATTAAATATCAGGTATCAGGTATCGGAAATTTACAATAGGCCGCTGAAGAAGTCGTTGCCTTTGTCATCTACGAGGATGAAGGCAGGGAAGTTCTCCACCTCTATTTTCCAGATTGCCTCCATGCCAAGTTCGGGGTATTCAAGCATCTCCACCTTTTTGATGCTCTCCTGAGCCAGAATGGCTGCAGGGCCGCCGATGCTGCCCAGATAGAATCCGCCATACTGCTTACAGGCATCAGTAACCTGTTTGCTCCTGTTACCCTTGGCTATCATTATGAGGCTCCCGCCGTGGCTCTGGAAGAGATTTACATATGAGTCCATCCTGCCGGCAGTTGTAGGGCCGAAAGAGCCGCTGGCATATCCTTGCGGCTTTTTGGCCGGGCCTGCATAGTAGATAGGGTGGTCTTTAACATACTGAGGCAGACCTTCGCCCGAATCAACTCTCTCTTTAAGTTTGGCATGAGCTATATCTCTGGCAACCACGATTGTACCACTCAGCAGCAGAAATGTTGATACCGGATATTTTGTCAGATCATTCAGTATCTCTTTCATAGGACGGTTGAGATCTATTTTAACAGCCCCGGTGTGGGTAGCCTGTACATTTCTTAGCTTTTCGGGAATCAATCTGGCCGGATTTGAATCGAGAGTCTCAAGCCAGATTCCCTCTTTGTTGATTTTGGCCTTGATGTTTCTGTCGGCGCTGCAGGATACCCCCATTCCGACAGGGCATGAAGCACCATGTCTTGGCAGGCGGATAACCCTTATATCGTGTGCATAGTATTTTCCCCCGAACTGAGCACCGATTCCCAGAGAGTTGGCAGCCTTAAGCAGTTTTGCCTCCATCTCCAGATCCCGGAATGCATGACCCTCGTCACCCCCCTTTTTAGGCAGCTCATCCAGATATTTAGCCGATGCAAGCTTTACGGTTTTCATACACTGCTCGGCAGATGTCCCCCCGATCACAAAAGCAATATGGTAAGGCGGGCAGGCCGATGTCCCAAAGAGTTTCATCTTCTCTATGAGGTACTTTTCAAGAGTTGCAGGGTTCAGAAGCGCCTTTGTCTCCTGGAAGAGGAAACTTTTATTGGCCGATCCGCCACCCTTTGCAACAAAGAGAAACTTGTACTCACTCCCGTTTGTCGAATAGATATCTATCTGGGCAGGCAGATTGTTTCCCGAATTCTTCTCGGTGTACATGTCAATCGGAATTGTTTGAGAGTATCTGAGATTATCCTGCTGGTAGGTATCGAATACCCCATGTGCAAGCGCCTCTTCGTCGCCACCTCCTGTCCAGACCCTGTCACCCTTTTTGGCAACGATTGTAGCTGTACCGGTATCCTGGCAAAAAGGGAGAACACCTTTGGACGAGATATCGGCATTAAGAAGCATTGTAAGTGCAACCGCCCTGTCATTCACACTCGATTCGGGGTCATTCAGGATTTTGGAGACCTGTTCGTTATGCTCAGGGCGCAGCATGAATGCGATATCGTGCATCGCCTGTTTTGAGAGCAACCTCAACCCCTCTTTATCAACTTTAAGTATCTCCTCTCCCTCGAAAATGGAGGTGGATACATATTTATCTGTAAGCAGATGATATTCTGTTTTATCGGCTCCCAACGGGAACATCTCGCTGAATTTAAAGTCCATCTTTGTAAATTTTTAATACGGCATCTGAATAGTAAACAAACCGTGAAGCAAATTGTGCGCCGTTAACACTAATTTGCGCTGGAATTTTGCAACAAAAACTCCCTCATAAAATCATTAATCCCGCCATCGAGAACCTCCTGGGTATCGGAAGTCTCAAAATCGGTTCGCAGATCTTTGACCATCTTATAGGGGTGTAACACATAACTTCTTATCTGGGAGCCCCACTCGATTTTCAACTTCTTGCCCTCAAGCTCGGCCTCCTTCTCCCTCTTCTTTTTGAGCTCAAGCTCATAGAGATGGGATTTGAGAATTCTGAGCGCATTCTGTCTGTTGTCAAGCTGTGACCTCGATTCGGTGTTCTCAACCATAATGCCGGTTGGAAGGTGTCTTACCCTTACCCCTGTCTCAACCTTGTTCACATTCTGCCCTCCGGCTCCGCCTGAACGGAATGTATCCCACTCGATATCACCCGGATTTATCTCTATATTGATTGTGTCATCTACCGCCGGATAGACAAATACACTCGAGAAGGTTGTCTGTCGCTTCCCCTGTGCATTGAAAGGTGAAATTCTCACAAGACGGTGAACTCCGTTTTCGGCCTTAAGGTAACCATAGGCATATTCCCCCTCAAACTCCACGGTAACCGACTTAATACCGGCCTCATCTCCCTCGATAAGGTCATAAATATGTACCTTATAGCCATTACGCTCACCCCATCTGACATACATTCTCATGAGCATGGAGCTCCAGTCATTGCTCTCGGTACCGCCGGCACCCGAATTGATCTTCAGAATTGCCCCCAGGTTATCACCCTCCGAACCAAGCATACTTCTGAGTTCGAGTGCATCTACCTTGGATGAAAGCTCTTTGTAGTGGGCGTTTATATCACCCTCCACCGACTCATCCTCTTTGTAGAAATCGGCAAGCACATCCAGATCTTCCAGAAGTTTCTCAATCTCGAAAAAACTTTTTACCCAGTAATTTACAGCTGATGATTTTTTCAGAAAGAGTTCGGCCTCCTGCGGATTGTTCCAAAAATCCGGGGCAAGTGTCCTCTTCTCGTTCTCCTTTAGCTCCTCTCTCTTCTTTTCGATGTCAAAGAGACCTCCCCAGCGCCAGAATCCGCTGACGGATCTCTTTGTGTTGATCCGTAGTAAACATATAATTTCGTTTTAATTGCCGGCAAATTTAGCCATAATTTTGTTCAGTGCCCATAAAACTTTTTCATATTCAAACCCTCTTGAGAGGGCGAATCTTATGAGCTTCTCCCTCACCTTTTCGGGCGAGCTCTCTTTTATTGTTGCCCTCTTCTTTGAAAGCAGTGAAACCAGTTTTTCATCCTGATTTTCAGGTGAAATACTCTTAAGGGCATCATTTATAACATCCTCATCTACCCCTTTGATTCTGAGTTGCCACCTTATTTTTGCAGGCCCCCATCCCGAGAGTGTGCTCTTGTCCCTGACAAAAGCTCCTGCAAACCGTCTCTGGTCCAGAAATTTTTCATCTTCAAGAGTTTGAATTATCTCTGACTCCTCTTTCTCTGTAAGTTGAAATCGCTTTAGCCTCTTAAGAACATCGGCACGGCAACACTCCCGCATCGAGCAGAGTCGCTGCATTGCCGAAAGTGCCTCAGTGATTCCGCTCATAACTATCAGCTCTTTTTAATGTGGGATCCGCTTAACATACCGCAGGCCGCAAGAATATCTTCACCTCTGGATGCTCTTATAGTTGTCAATATTCCTGCATTGTTAAGCCTCTCCCTGAAGTTCTGAACTATCAAATCGGGAGATGTTTTATACGGGAAATCGGG
>CAZFTS010000090.1:0-3823 GCA_964521685.1 uncultured Muribaculaceae bacterium | reverse complement strand
AATATTTATCTCTTTTTTTTACCTCTTTATCTCTCTCAAAACTTCAAAGAACTAACCGTTTTTTATCAAACGGGCTGCAAAGGTAGCCACTTTTTTTTAACCTCCAAATTTTTTTGGGCGATTTTTAGCCAAAACTTTCATCTTTAAAGAAAATATTACATTTTTGTTATCTTAGCCAAAATTTAATGACCAAACAGATAATAATCAAAACAAAAAAAACGAGAAAATCATATGAAGGGGACAAAAATTTTTTACACAAAATTGACATTTCTGTTAATTTTTGTTGTATCGTTCAGCTACAGCAGTGATGCATGCACAAATCTGCTTATAACGAAAGGGGCATCGGCCGACGGCTCGTCAATGGTGAGCTACTCTGCTGATTCTCATACAAGATACGGAGTACTGGTACACTATCCGGCAGCGTTTTATCCGGAGGGCACAATGGTGAAAATCTACGAGTGGGGCAAGGATAGATATCTGGGAGAGATACCTCAGGTTCAGCAAACTTACTCAGTTATAGGGAACATGAACGAGCACCAATTGGTAATCGGGGAGTCTACATGGGGCGGAGTGAAGAGCCAGTTTGACCCGGAAGGAGTTCTTGACTACGGTTCGTTAATGTATCTGGCTCTCCAGAGGGCAAAAACAGCAAGAGAGGCGATTAAGATAATTACCGAACTTGCAGATAAATACGGCTATGCATCTACAGGTGAATCAATTTCTATAGCTGACCCTGATGAGGTATGGTTTCTTGAGATTATTGGAAAGGCGCCCAAAAAGGTTAACGGAGTGAATGTTAACAAAGGAGCTGTCTGGGTAGCGGTGAGAATACCGGACGGATATATATCTGCACACGCAAATCAGGCAAGAATTACACGTTTCCCACTGAATGATCCGGAGAACTGCCTCTATGCCAAAGATGTAATCACACATGCCAGGGAGCAGGGTCTCTTTAAAGGGGCCGATAAGGATTTTAGTTTTGCAGATGCTTACGGACCTACAGATGCCTCTACAATAAGGGGATGTGATGCGCGTGTCTGGAGTTTCTTTAACCGTTTTGCCACTGAAGATATGGGTGTATTCCTGAAATATGCGATGGGAGATGTTACCAAAGAGCGGATACCGTTATATGTTAAAGCTAAGAAGAGGCTCTCTGTCAAGGATGTTGCTGATATGATGAGAGACCACTATGAGGGTACCGCCATGGATATGACCAAAGATATCGGAGCGGGCGGTAACACCCTGCCTTACAGATGGAGGCCGATGAGTTTTGATGTAGATGGTAAAACCTATGTTAATGAGAGGGCTATTGCTACCCAACAGACCGGATTCTGGTTTGTGGGACAATGTCGTTCAAATGTACCCAATGAGGTTGGCGGGATCTTTTGGTTTGGAGTAGATGATGCAGCTACATCGCCACTCACTCCGGTTTACACATCTTCATCCTCAATATCTGCACACTACGCACTCGGAAACGGCTCAATGCTTGAGTATTCAAACAGCTCTATGTTCTGGATAACAAACAGGATAGCTCAGTTTGCCTACCTGAGATACAACCATATAGGAGCAGAGGTGAGAACTATTATTGACCAGCATGAGAATGCACGAATAAAAGAGGTTGAGGCGATTGACAAAACCGCAATGCTTTTGTATAAAGAGAATCCGGCATTTGTTAAAGAGTTTCTTACCAACTACTCGGTTAATACCGCAAACGGACTCTTCGAGAAGTGGAAAAAGCTCGATGAGTACCTTCTGGTCAAATACATAGACGGTAATACAAAAAAGCAGAATCCCGATGGCACATTCGTAAATAACGGCCACTCAAAGGTAATTCCACCCGCTCCCGATTTCCCTGGCTATAACGAGATCTGGAAAAGAGCCGTAAAAGAGCAGGCCGGCACCAGGTTATCACTTTAAACCATTTTTCCTAAGAAAATTCAGGGCACAATTGTCAAAATAATAGTAAAAGATTTTACTAATTTGGAGATTTAATTTATATTTGTTGTCAGACATTCTTCCGTGTTAAACCTAAAACACTACCTATGAAAAATTTTTTTAAACAATTCAAAAACGAAGATTGGATTGCAACAATAATCGGAGCTATTCTGGTTACGCTTGTGATCTTTGTTCCATCTCTGGGAAAGGTAAAATACCAGTTTCCCGAAGGTTATCCGGCATGGTTTGCCAAAGTTCCTTTCGAATTAACAAAATTTATTTTCATTGCCGGGTTAAGTTATGCCGGGCTTAAAATTCTGGGAGCCAAGTTAAAATGGTTTCCCGCATCATTTCTGATAATTTACGGAATCTCATTTCTGGCTCAATATATGAGCGGGCTTTCGTTTATTAAAAGTACAGGTTTTGAGGCTGTATTCTTTTCAGTTGCGATTGGTCTGCTGATTCGTAACACAGTTGGCCTGCCTAAATGGCTCGAGCCTGCGGTAAGGAGTGAGTTTTACATAAAGGCCGGTCTGGTAATTCTGGGAACATCCATTGTTTTCGGAGAGATTATGAAGGCCGGATCTTACGGAATGATTCAGGCAATTGTTGTGGTACTGGCTGTATGGTACTTCTCGTTCTGGCTTGCGAAAAAGATGGGTGTAGACAAGGAGATGGCTGTTATGCTTTCGAGTGCTGTTTCAATCTGCGGCGTTTCGGCGGCAATAGCCTCATGCGGAGCAATTAAGGGGGATGGTAAAAAATTATCATTTGTAGTGTCACTTGTCCTTGTAGTTGCAGTTCCTATGATGTATATAATGCCATATCTGGCAAACCTACTCGGTTTGTCACAGGAGGTTGCAGGTGCGTGGCTGGGGGGAACTATTGACACTACTGGTGCTGTGGTTGCTGCAGGTAAATTCCTGGGAGATGTAGCAGAATCACAAAGTGTAATCATCAAATCTTCGCAAAATGTACTGCTTGGTGTAGCTGCCTTTGCAATTTCAATTTACTGGTCATACAGAGGAACAAACAAAGAGTTTAAGCCTACTCCGGCTATTCTTTGGGATAGGTTCCCTAAATTTGTGCTCGGGTTCATTGCTGCCTCTCTGGTTTTCAGTTTTCTGCTTGAACCGGCAACTGCAAAATCGCTTGGCGGAGCAGCTAAAGCACTAAGAGAGACCCTCTTCTCAGTAGGATTTGTTTCAATAGGTCTTGAGACCGACTTCAGAAAGATATTTACAAAAGAGAACAGCAAATATACATGGACATTCCTTATTGCCCAACTTTTCAATATTCTGGTTACTCTGGGAGTTGCATTCCTGTTATTCGGGAAATATGAGTTCTCGTTTGGCTTCTGATAAATTTTTAATCAAAGGGCCCTTTGCATTTTAGCCCTTATCTCGGAATTAGAGAGATTGCCTGTACTCCCTTTGTGAGTATGGGCAATCTGCTTTCCTGGAACAAATGTACCCGCTGCAACCTCCAGACCCACCTCTTTGTAGGCATCCCTGAACGGAGTCCCCTCCAGAACCCTTCTGTTAACCTCTTCTACGGTAAAGAGATAATCATATAATTTATTTTCCAGAATCGCAGTGTTTACCTTAATGTTCTCAAGCATTAAAATGGTCATGGAGATAACCTCGTGCAGCGAGTCGCATGCCGGGAAGAGGATCTCCTTCAAAAGCTGAAAATCACGATGATAACCATGTGCAAGGTTTCCGGCAAGTAGTGAAATCTCGTTCGGTATACTCTCTATCATACGGCAACGGCCTCTGATTATCTCCCAGACATCGGGATTCTTTTTGTGCGGCATTATGCTTGAGCCGGTTGTCAGTTCATCGGGGAAGGAGATAAAACCAAAGTTACCGCACATGTAGAGAATTGA
>CAZFTS010000089.1:1420-4156 GCA_964521685.1 uncultured Muribaculaceae bacterium | reverse complement strand
TGGTTCTGATTTCGCAGGCTTCGTCGGAACACTCTGTCTGTATTGCCGTTATGCCGGAGGATGCGGTTAAGGCGTGTGAGTCGCTCAACTATGAGTTCCGGTTTGAGATTCAGATGGGGCTGGTTAATGAGGTTAGTGTTCAGGAGTCGCTCTCGATTATCACCGTTGTGGGGTCGCAGATGAAGAATACTCCCGGTAGTGCTGGTAAGCTTTTCGGGGCATTGGGTGCAAACAGGATAAATATAGTTGCAATTGCCCAGGGCTCGTCGGAGCTCAACATATCGGCGGTGATTGAGAGTCGCGACCTGGAGCGAGCCCTGAGGGTTATTCACAACTCCTATTTCGGAGTAGGATTGCCGGTTATCGGGCCGTTGAGGGATCTTATGTTGTGTGGGGATAGTGTGGTGGAGATTGAGGGGGTATTTTCGGGTACGCTCAGCTATATCTTTAACAGCTATGATGGTTCGGTTCCGTTTTCGGCTCTTGTTAAGAGGGCTATGGAGATGGGTTATACGGAGCCCGACCCCCGGGATGACCTCAATGGTAAGGATGTTGCGAGAAAATTGCTTATCTTAGCGAGAGAGGCCGGGTACAGAATTGAACCGGAGAACATTGTGGTTGAGAGTCTCATCCCGGAGGGTGTTCCGTCCAGTGGTGGTGTTGAAGAGTTCTTCGTTGAGATGGAACAACGAGATTCGCTGTTTGAGAGGAGGTTGGAGATCGCCCGCAATAGTGGCCGGGTGCTGAGGTACATTGCAAGATTTTCCGGTGGCAAAGCTTCTGTATCTCTTGTGGATGTAGATTCTTCAAGTCCATTTTACAATTTGAAATCGAGTGATAACATGATATCTTTCAAAACCAGGTATTACAGTGAGCGTCCGGTGGTGATTCAGGGGCCCGGGGCCGGGGCGGTTGTGACTGCTTGTGGTGTGTTGAGTGATATCATTAAAACAGGGTTAAAGAGATATGAGAACTAAAATGAATGAGATAAGGGTATTTGCCCCGGCCACCGTTTCCAATATTGCCTGTGGATTTGACATTATGGGGTTTGCTATTGATATGCCTGGTGATGAGGTCGTTCTGAGAATGAGCGACAAGCCGGGGGTGAGGATCGTGAAGATAACCGGTGACGATGGCCGGCTAACATATGATCCTGAGTTTAATACAGGGGGCAAGCCTGTTGTCTCCATGGTAAGGGCGTTCGGTATAGATTGCGGTGTGGAGATCGAGATTCACAAGCAGATGCCGCTTGGTAGCGGGCTTGGTTCGAGTGCTGCGAGTGCTGTTGCTGCTGCTTTTGCGATGAACAGACTCTTTGACCTGAATCTCTCAGAGCGGGAGCTGCTTCCATTTGCTCTTGAGGGGGAGATGATTGCCAGCGGCTCGTTGCATGCCGATAATGTTGCTCCGGCACTCTACGGCGGCTTTGTTTTAATCCGCAGTTACCACCCGATTGACATAATCCGCCTTGAGGTTCCTGGTGAGCTCTTCTGTTCGGTAATCCACCCCCATATGGAGATCTCCACCAAAGAGTCCAGAAGATTACTACCCGAGCAGATCCCGCTCTCGTCGGCAATCAGACAGTGGGGAAACACCGCTGCCCTTGTTGCGGGACTTTTGAAGGGAGATTTTGACCTTATCGGCCGTTCGCTGGAGGATGTGGTTGCCGAACCTCTGCGTTCGCGTCTTATTCCCGGCTTTGCGCCTATGAAGCAGGCGGCCCTTGATGCCGGCGCCCTTGGTTGCAGCATCAGTGGCTCAGGTCCGTCGCTCTTCGCCCTATCCGATTCCCGCGATAAGGCAGATAGAATTTCAAAAGCTATGCAGATAGCACTTGGTTCCCACGGGCTTGGATCGGATCTGTATGTATCTGCCGTTAACCGTTGCGGACCGAGAATGATCTGACAGACTTTTGTGTAATAATCTGTATATCTGTATCTTAAAAAATCAGATTTTACAAATTTGTCAAATCATAAATCGCAACAACCTTATTTATAACATATTGTATAAAACCCTGTCAGATGAAACTTTTCAGCACAAACAATAAAAACTACAAAGTTGGCTTCCGGGAGGCCGTTCTTCAGGGGCTTGCCCCGGATGGCGGGCTATTCATGCCCGAGTCATTGCCCCGATTCTCCCCATCATTTATCAACAGCCTCTCAGGGCTGAGTTTTAGCGAGCTCTCATTCCTGCTGGCCCGCGAAATTCTTGCCGATGAGGTTCTTTCCGGAGAGATTCCAGAGAGGGATCTGGAGAGAATTGTATGCACAGCACTAAATTTTGATGCACCGCTTGTTCAACTTGACAACAACACCTCAGTTCTCGAACTGTTTCACGGCCCAACCCTGGCCTTTAAAGATTTCGGAGCCAGATTTCTGGCCGGGATCATCTCCCACTACGGACTTGAAAAGACCGTTGTACTTGTGGCAACCTCGGGAGATACCGGAAGCGCCGTTGCCAATGGTTTCCACAATGTTCCGGGTGTGGATGTGATTATCCTCTACCCATCAGGCAAAGTAAGTCGTATTCAGGAACAACAACTTACAACCCTTGGCGGCAACGTCACCGCCCTTGAGGTCAACGGCACCTTTGACGACTGTCAGCGGATGGTCAAAGAGGCCTTTGCCGATGCCTCACTCCGCAAACGCTTCAACCTCTCGTCGGCCAACTCCATCAACATCGCCCGCCTTCTTCCCCAATCCTTCTACTACTTCTACGCCGCCACCCGCCCGACGG
>CAZFTS010000089.1:0-1320 GCA_964521685.1 uncultured Muribaculaceae bacterium | reverse complement strand
GCCCGCTTGTTTTCTCGGTGCCCAGCGGCAACTTCGGCAACCTCACCGCCGGGCTCTTCGCCATGCAGATGGGCCTTCCGGTTCACCGTTTCATTGCAGCAGTAAATTCCAACGACATCTTCCCCAACTATCTGCAAACAGGCAAGTTCGAACCCAAACCATCCATCCCCACCCTCTCAAACGCAATGGATGTAGGCAACCCGAGCAACTTTGCCCGCATACAGGTCCTCTTTGGCAACGCCGGTGCCGCCGGCAAGATAATCTTCAGCCGCTCCTACTCCGATCCGCAAACCCTGGAGGCCATCCGCGATATACACACCCGCCACAACTACCTCATGGACCCCCACGGCGCCGTTGCCTACCTAGCACTTCAAGATTATCTGC
The DNA here is from genome assembly GCA_964521685.1 of uncultured Muribaculaceae bacterium. GTDB lineage: Bacteria > Bacteroidota > Bacteroidia > Bacteroidales > UBA932 > Bact-08. The sequence continues at coordinate 936 of CAZFTS010000089.1, read as the reverse complement.
ACAGCACCTCCCCTGACAGCGATAGCCATACCCCTGACAGCGATAGCCACACCCCTGCCAACAACATGAGCTCCACCACAGACATAAGTCGTGCCGCCGGACTAAACCATGCCGCAAGGCATAATAACTTCAATTCCATTGTATTAGAGACTGCTCACCCGGCCAAATTTACCGAAACCGTAGAACAGGCAACCGGCGCCAAAGTCACCATTCCCAAAACCCTGGCCCATTGCCTGCAACTTAAAAAACAGAGCACAAAAATTGATCCCTCAGTATTTTTTATAAATGATTGTTTATCTTCACTTTAATAGATTAATGGGTATCTTTTCAGAGGGGGGATTATTAATCTAATTATCTATATATGAATATTTTGTAAAAAATACTGAGGGATCAAACTGGTGTTTTGAAAATTTGATTTTTTTCAATAATTTTACCTTAAATTTTTACAATCTTGTAAGAGTTTATTAATCAAAAATTTGCGGAGGGAGATATGGAGAGAAGTAGAAACAGGGCAAAATCTGCCTTGAAAAAAAATCAAAGGTTACAGTCGGGTTACTTTCATGTATGGTTCAGAGGTAATTGTAAATTTACAGTTTTTCACGAGAACGCAGATTTTATTGAATTCTTAATAAGAAGCAACAGATTTGCAGCTTATTATGATTCCAGCATTACTGCTTTTGTGCTGATGGATAACCATGTCCATCTGCAAGTACGAACACAAAATCTCACACAATTTATAAGTGGTTTACTTATAAGCTTTACACAATGGTCAAACAGGAAAAAAGATCTTTCCGGTAGTCTGTTTGAAAGTCCGTTTTCCAGTTCAAAAATTTATAGCCTTGACATTTTAGAACATAACTTTCTTTACATTCTCACTAACCCCATCAGAGCAGGTATCTGCAAATCTATAAATGAATATCCCTGGAGCTCATACCA
>CAZFTS010000088.1:0-4187 GCA_964521685.1 uncultured Muribaculaceae bacterium | reverse complement strand
AAAATATTTACATCGCCTTTGGCGACTTATTTAAAAGTCATGGGTGTTTCATAATATTTATTTTTATTGGTTTACGTAATATAGTATGATAATTATTAGAAACGTGACAATTTATTTTTTAATTGTAATGAGTCAAATATCTTAAAAAGTCAACTATAATTTGAAACTGCTAGTAAATTAATTAAACTTGACCTTGTCTATTTTAATTTATTTCAACTTTTCATTGTAGGTGCACAGATATGTTTTTACCTCTCTTTTTTTACCCGCCTCTTTATAGAATAGTTGCTTGGTACCATTAATTGGATTTGCTATAAAATTATGATTTTAAATAGATTTACGCAAATATTTTAATCCAATAATTTTTAGAAATAGTCAAAATTTTATTAGGAAATTCATTTGAATACCTCTCACTTCTCAAGCCTGCTTAGGAATTCGCCACATTTGCCCCTTACAAACTCACCCTCTAAATCTTACAAAAATTTTCAAAAAATTTTATCAACAACTTACATCACACCCCAATTTTCACCCCAAAACTCCCCAAGACACCACCCCACCACCACCAAAGTCCCGCCACTAAATGAGCATCTGTCTTGTCCTAAAATAGGTTTACACTAAAAAGTGTAAACCTATTTTAGGACAAGACAACCACCCAAGTCCCGACACTAAAAGAGCATCTGAATCCGACAAATTTTTTTATATCCCAACCCCATTAAACACAACCGCACAGGCAAAAGAACCACCATGCACCTCGCGAGGCCGGAGTAGCTAAAACCACAGCACAATATCAAGTAACTAAATTAAAAATAATTGATTGTAATATGATACCAGCATGACGGTTGCAGAGCATAGAGAAAAGGCGATCAATTGCGTCGTAGGAGTTTCATAGAAAAATGCGTCTGTCTGAGCCCGAAGGGCGAGTTAGCATTTTTCATGAAAAAACAAGACAGCAATAGCCTTTTTGAGTCAGCTCTGCAACCGTCATGCTGGTAAAATATTCGAGAGATATTTCTTGAAAAAGTTGTTGATTGTGCTGTGGTTTTAGCAGGCCCGCAACGTGTAGAAATTGTGGTTCTTTTGCCTGTGCACCGTTGATGGGTGGGGAAACAAAAAAGCTGTCTGAAAATCAGACAGCTCTTTTAGTAGCGGAGACAGGACTCGAACCTGTGACCTTTGGGTTATGAGCCCAACGAGCTACCAACTGCTCCACTCCGCGGTATATTTCATTTTCGCATTATTCTCTGAGAACGGACTGCAAAGGTAAGGCAATATTTTAAGAATCCAAATTTTATTTACCCGAATTCCCGAACCACCCCACTAATTCACTCTCACTTAACACACTCTGTTCACCTGATTTTAAATTCTTTAGATTAAACACCCCACGACTCATCTCCTCCTCACCCACAATCACAAGAAACGGAATCCCCTTTTTATCGGCATAGTCGAACTGCTTCTTAAGCTTCGCAACATCGGGATAGATCTCCACCGCAACACCACAATCACGCAACCTCTTAACCACCGGAATAACATACGACTGCTCACGCTCGCCCAGGTTGGCAAAAAGCACCGAGGTGCCCACTACAGCCTCTGAAGGAAACTTATCAAGAGCAAGCAACACATCATAGATACGATCGGCACCGAAAGAGATACCCACACCCGAAACACCAGGCAGACCGAAGATCCCGGTAAGATCATCATAACGACCTCCTCCGCAGATACTTCCAATCTCGACACCCTTAGCCTTCACCTCAAAGATAGCACCCGTATAGTAGTTCAGACCACGAGCAAGCGAAAGATCCAGCTCGCACTCCTGATTCACACCCGACAAAGAGATAAGCTCAAACACCTTTGAGATCTCATCCAGACCCAGCATACCAACCTCCGACGAAGCCAGCACACCCCTCATCGCCTCTATCTTCTCCGAAGTGGAACCCTTCAGAAGCAGCACCGGCTCGATCTTCGAGATGGCATCACCATCCAGACCACGCTCAAGAAGCTCACCCTTAACGGCATCCAGACCAATCTTATCAATTTTATCAATCGCTATGGTTATATCGGTAAGTTTATCGGGATGACCCACAACCTGGGCAATACCCGAAAGAATCTTTCTGTTGTTTATCTTGATTGTCACATCAATACCCAGAGCACCAAATATCTTATCGGCAATCAGAACCAGCTCCAGTTCGTTAAGCAGAGAGTTGCTCCCTATCACATCCACATCACACTGGTAAAACTCACGGTAACGACCCTTCTGAGGCCTGTCGGCACGCCATACAGGCTGAATCTGGTAACGCTTGAAAGGAAAGACAATCTCATTCTGATGCTGCACCACAAAACGGGCAAAAGGGACGGTAAGATCGTATCTGAGCCCCTTTTCACAAACCTTTAGAGAGAGCGAATTGCTGTTTGAGAGCATAGATGTCTCCACAGCCGAAAAAGCATCCCCCGAATTGAGAATTTTAAAGAGAAGTCTGTCCCCCTCCTCACCATATTTTCCAAGTAATGAAGATAGATTCTCCATTGCAGGAGTCTCAATAGGCGAGTAACCGTACAGCTTGAAATTCTCTCTGATTGTATTGAAGATATAGTCCCTCCGGGCCATCTCTACAGGTCCGAAGTCTCTTGTTCCTTTTGGAATTGAAGGTTTTTGTGCCATTTAACGCTTAATTTCAATCCGCAAATTTAGTCAAACAAATTAACTTTGCAGATATTTATCAATAGCCTCGGCAGCTTTTCTGCCTGCACCCATTGCCAGAATAACGGTAGCAGCACCGGTCACCACGTCACCGCCGGCAAAAACACCCGGACGGGTTGTAGCCCCGTTCTCATCGGCAACCAGACAGTGCCAGCGGTTGGTATCCAGACCCGGAGTGGTAGAGGCAATAAGCGGATTTGGTGAAGTACCAAGAGACATCACAACCACATCGGTCTCAATTTCGAAGTTGGAATCAGGAATCGGCACCGGAGAGCGACGCCCGCTGGCATCCGGCTCACCCAGCTCCATCCTGATACAGGTAAGACCCCTTACCCAACCCTTCTCGTTACCAAGCACCTCAACAGGGTTTGTAAGCATTCTGAATACAATACCCTCCTCTTTTGCATGGTGAACCTCCTCCACCCTGGCAGGCAGCTCCTTCTCGGTACGGCGGTAAACCACGGTCACATCGGCACCAAGCCTGCGGGCGGTACGGGCAGCATCCATGGCAACGTTTCCGCCACCCACAACTGCCACACTCTTACCTACATATATAGGGGTTTCATATTCAGGATCGTATGCACGCATCAGATTGCTGCGAGTAAGAAATTCGTTTGCAGATACCACACCGTTCAGATTCTCCCCCGGTATACCCATAAACTTAGGCAGGCCGGCACCCGAACCCACAAAGACGGCGTTGAAACCCTCCTTGTCCATCAGATAATCTATGGTAACTGTACGCCCCACAACCACATTGGTCTCTATCTTCACACCAAGCGAACGCACATTGTCAATCTCGGCCTTAACCACCTCCTCTTTCGGAAGACGGAACTCAGGAATACCATACTGCAACACACCACCCGGCTCGTGCAGCGCCTCGAAAATGGTCACATCGTAGCCCATTTTGGCCAGGTCGGTAGCACAGGCAACCCCCGCAGGGCCACTCCCTATAACAGCCACCTTTTTGCCGTTGAGCGGCTTTCTCTCCGTAAACTTTATCCCCTTGCTGCGGCTCCAGTCGGCCACAAAACGCTCCAGTTTGCCAATAGCAACAGGCTCACCCTTAATGCCTAAGATACATTTACCCTCACACTGAGTCTCCTGAGGGCAAACCCTCCCGCAAACGGCAGGCAGTGAGCTGTCATTCGCAATTATCTGAGCCGCCTTCTCAAAGTTACCCATCTCCACCTCATAGATGAACTGCGGAATCTGGATATTCACAGGGCAATCGGTCACACAGGCAGGCTTCTTGCACCCGAGACATCTCGAAGCCTCAAGCATAGCCTCCTGCTCATTATATCCGTAACAAACCTCGCTGAAATTCTTTACTCTTTCGTTTGGATCCTGCTCTCTTACAGGAACTCTTGGTATCTTGTTTCTCATAGTGATCTTCTGATAATTATTGTCCCAGCCCTATTTTACATTTATGGTCGGCCTCCTGCTCAATGGTTTTGTACATCCCCTGACGGCGCATAGCCTCGTCGAAATCAACCTG
>CAZFTS010000087.1:0-4507 GCA_964521685.1 uncultured Muribaculaceae bacterium | reverse complement strand
TTTCGCAGGATCAGCTAAACAAATTATTTGAGGGACAAAACACCGCCTCAAATAATAGATTTAACCAAGTATGGGACAGAACACTTATGAACCCCTCCGGAGTGATTTTTCCAAATCTGAAAAAATACTTTTATAACACTTCATCTTCGTTATCAAGTTATTTAAATATCACTAAAAGGCAAATCATACCTCTGTTAAGACTCTCTGAAATCTACCTTATCGCAATTGAGACCTCTACAGATTTAAATGAAGTGAATACACTTTGGACAAAATATCAGTTATCACACAACGTACTTATTACGAACAATGTATTCACTGATCTTAATCAGGTGAAAAACGAGATAGTTAATGAATACAGGCGTGAATTTTACGGAGAGGGACAGATGTTTTTCACATATAAAAGATTTGGTTCAACAACGATGCTTTGGAAAACCGGCACCGTTACTGAGTCAAACTATATTGTACCGCTACCGGTGACAGAGTTTAACCCAAATAAATAATCAGAACTATGATTAGGAAATATAATATATATATAGCACTTTTTTCACTATTGAGTATCTTCTCAGGATGCGAGAAAAACATTGATAAATACAATTATAAGAATGGTCTTAACTTTCTCTATGAAAATGGTGCCGATTCCGTAAAGAACTTCTCATTTGTGTACGGGCCTTCAAATAAAAATATTGATACGGTTTGGGTACAGGTAGAGACAATTGGTCAAATCACTGAAACAAATCGTGAAATAACTTTTGAACAGATTCAGACATCCGGAACAAATGCTATCCAAGGAACACATTATGTTGCATTCAGTGACCCTGCTATAAAAATCCATTATAATGTTCCGGGAGGTTCAGCAACTGCAAATATTCCAGTAATTCTAAAAAGAGATGCAACATTGAAAACAACAACTGTTGAACTCTATTTCAAAATTACAGAGAACGATAATTTCAAAGTGGTAAATCCAAAAAGAAGCCGTTTTAAAATTATTTTTACAGACAAGCTTTCAAAACCAAGTAACTGGGCATACTATGCAAATGCAATTTTCGGAGTGTACGGAGTAGTAAAGCATCAGTTTATGATTGAGCAGACTGGTAATAAATGGGACGATGACTATCTCTACAATGTTATGGGATTTACTTCAAGCACTACATCTTCTGGTGGTTCCAACTCAAATTATGACTCGGGATTTGCTAACTACCTTAGAACTTCTTTGATTAATAAACTACAACAGGTAAATGCTGCACGCACAGCTCAAGGACTGGATGTACTTAAGGAATCTGACGGTACTGTAGTGGCTTTCTAATTTTTAAAAACAGATTATGATGAAAAAATATAAAGTTATAATAATATCATTATTAGCCAATATTACTATTTTATCCTGTTATGTAGATAAGGGCAATTATGAATACACACCCATAAGCGACATTGAGATTTCGGGAATCGAAACGAGCTACTCTAAAATTTCGGCAATTGACACACTGAAAATTTCACCAATTATTACCAGTTCTTATGGGAATAATCTGGAATATACATGGCTTATATACGATGCTTCAAACAAAGTGGATACTTTGGGTAAAGAGAAAAACCTCTCTTTTTTTATCACTAAACCATCCGGGAATTACGCAATATATCTCTATGTGAAGAGTAAAGCAAACGGTTATTATGTTCATGCAAATACCTCTTTAACAGTAGGAACACAATTTACCCGCGGACATTACATACTCAAAGAGAACTCTGCTGGTAATACCGATATGGACCTTTTACTTGATGACGACAGGTTTATGTCAAACATTCTTCAAAATACTCAGGGAGAGGCTCTCTCAGGTGCTCCAAGAAGCCTTGGAATACTATATGGAAAACAAATAATAGATCCGGTAACTTTGAACAAAACCAGTACTCACTGTCTTGGAGTTATTACATACAATAAAAAGGTGAGCATACTAAGAGCATCCGACATGAGAAAGATCTTTGACCACTCTACTATGTTTTATGAAGAGCCAACTGAAACCCCATATAAATTGCTAACTGGGTTCTGGGCAAACAAGTATTTATCCAGTTTGGGTACTTACTCAACCAATGTCACAACTCCGGGTTCAGGAATTCTTGGATTTCCATCCGGTGTTCCGGGAGGAAGTGATCATTGGGCATTCTCTTCTTCTCTATGGGGAATGGTTTACTGGGATGAAACCAACAACAGAATCTTATGGAATAATTATAATGGACAGGCAAGTGTAATTAATGATGTTAACTATGCAACATCCAATCTTAATTACAACTGCCTCTTTATGGGTGCTTTCAAAGGAGTTGTGTACGGGTTGTTTAGAGATAAATCAAATTCAACCAAGTTATATCTTTACAGACTTACAACTTCAAGTTCGTCAAGACCCCCTGTGGTTAACAAAGTGACCGAAATAGTCACTACTTCAAAATTACATAGTGCTACATTATTCGCTTGCAACCAATTTTCAGCCGAGATAATCTATTTTGTAAGCAATAACAAATTATACTATTATGACGCAGTAAATAATGCAGAATATGAGATAAATGCACAAGGATTGCCATCGAATGAAACTATAACATTTATAGCAAACAGAAGATATACCATTACAACCCCGAATTTTGACTACTTCACTGTCGCTACTTACAATAGCGGTACTTATAAAGTGTTTATGTACAATATGGTAGGTGGTTTGCCAAATGGATTGCCGGTAAGAACCAAATCAGGAACCGGGAAAGTAAAAGAGACTCACTATCTTGGGACGTATTTTGATTATTTTGATCTGGTTATGGGTCGTTGGTATTCCAGATAAAATTTTGTCGGAAGGGTCTTAAAGATCCTTCCGATTTTTCCATTTTTCTAATTAAATAATAGATGAAAAAAATTTTTTTAAGTTTTGCCCTGTTAATAATAGGCAGCATAATCTTTGCCCAAAATCAAGGTATAGCCTTCTTTAGCGGCACTTTGGAAGAGGCCGGGAAAAAAGCAAAAATTGATAATAAGCGTATTTTTATTGATTTCTACACAGACTGGTGTGCCCCATGTAAAGCAGTTGCTAAATATGTATTTCATGAAGAGGTGGCAGGAAAATATTTTAATTCAAGCTTCATAAGCATGAGTATTGATGCCGAAAAGGGGATAGGACCTGAAATTGCCGAGAAATTCAAGGTAAACAGTTTCCCTACATTTATTGTCCTAGATGCCGATTTAAATATTCTCGCACGCTGGAGTGGCTCTTCAATGAAACCAACTCCCGCAGAATTTATTAAAAAGCTTGAAAACCAGCTTGCACAGGGAGCCGAAGGAGTTGCAAAGCAGATGTCTCAAATGGAGATGTACCGGAATCGTGAACCTCAGAATGAAGTTGTCAAACCAGGAGTTGAGGAGTTTAAAGGCAGTTATAATGAAGCGCTTGCAAAATCAAAATCAGAGGGAAAAATGCTTTTTATAGACTGCTACACCCAATGGTGTGGACCATGTAAACTTATGTCATCTCAGGTTTTCCCGGAAAAGGAGGTTGGTGATTTTATGAATCCAAAGTTTGTCTTCATGAAACTTGATATGGAAAACGGAGAGGGTCCTGAGTTAAGTAAAACCTTTAAGGTAAGAGCATATCCAACTTATGTTGTGTTAAACAGCGATGGAGTTGAACAGTTCAGATTTGAAGGATATAAACCTGCCGATCAATTTATTGCTGCCATAAAAGCCCGTATTGATAAAGAGAAGACTCTTGAAGCACTGCAAATTAAATATAATTCAGGGAACAGGGAAATGGATTTTCTTACTGAATACATTGCAGCCCTATCTGTCGAAAAAAAATCAAACGAGGCTTTTGAAGTAGTCTCCTTTTATATGGACAATCTCCCGTTTGAAGAGAAATTCGACGTTAAAAACTGGAAATACTGGACAAATTACGGTTACTACAAACCAGAGAAAAATTTCACCTTTCTAATTGAAAATCAATTTAAGTTTAAAGTTGGTAAAAAGGTTGTTACCGATTTCTTTGTTGATGTTGCCTGTGGTAGCTATTCATCAATAGCATTCAGTTTTAGAAATGAAATGTCAGGACACTCCAATGATGAAAAGAAAAGAATGCTTGCCAAAGCCGATGAGATTACTAAAAGAGTGGATCTTGAATTAAATCCAACGGTTATAGTTTACAAAGCTGCGGCTACTGCAAAAGTTAACGGAGATATTGATTCAATGTTAGATACTTACGAAAAGTATGCAAATACAATCTTCAATGTTGATAAACAGAACTCATTTTTACGTAGTTTAATCTTGTCGTTTAATGACGAATTAACTGTCAATCAAAAAGAGAGACTTTCAACTATGGTGAAAGATGAAAAAACTAAAACTTTACTCAAAGGCTTTACAAGAAGTTTTTGATTTTACAATAAACCTTTGCAATTTTTTTGAGTCTAAACTTCTAAAGTGTTAATCAAAACTGTTATGAACTATTATCAAAAATTGTTTATTTATTACTTTTTTATAATAACTTTACCGTTT
>CAZFTS010000086.1:0-4521 GCA_964521685.1 uncultured Muribaculaceae bacterium | reverse complement strand
AAGGGAGGCGTTCCACAGCACCCTGAAAACCCGCAAGAAACGGCGTTAAGAAAAACCAGTGTCTTTAAGGCTTAGGACTTCAATGCGACATCGGATGGACAGCCCTGAGACAGTATTTTCCATAGTATAAAAGCGGCTTAGGAGGCCATTTAAGGAAACCAGCGTCCTTGAGACATTGTGGCTGTGCCAAATGACTTTCCGAAAACAACACCTCGCCAAGGTTTTTAGTGTTCAGATATCTTCAGTATTACTGACGTACCCATACTATATTTCGGCAGCAAATTTATATTGCTGCCAATTTATAGTTTTTATTATATTTGTAATCTAATTCTTTATACTATCGCAACAGACAAATTAAATATTGAACAACTAAAAGATTTCTTCAAAGACAAAGAAAGCTTTGAAACATCTGATATTGTAAATTTTTACTTACAAAGGGAACCGGAAGCCAAAACAACTACAATAAATTGGAGAGTTTATAAACTGGTGCAATCCGGCGTTTTGAATAGAGTTGGAAGAGGAAGATTTGCAATTGGTGAAAAAAGGGTTTATGTCCCGGAAATATCTTCAAAAATAAAATCACTCCACTCAAAGCTAAAAAAAGAATTTCCATATTTGAGAATTTGCATTTGGAATACATCTTTTTTAAATGAATTTATGATTCATCAGCCAGGAAGATTCTACATACTTATTGAGGTTGATAAAGAGGCAGCACAATCAGTGTTTTTTTACCTAAAGGAGCAAAAATTCTCAGTATTTATTGAGCCTACAATGGATTTAATTGAAAAGTACTTGCCAGATGAAAAGGAAACCTTAATTGTAAAGTCTCTGGTTTCAGAAGCTCCATTACAGACAATTAACAGAATTAACTCTCCTACAATTGAAAAAATGTTGGTCGATATATTTTGTAATGATATAGTGTTTGCTGCTCAACAAGGTTCTGAAATGAGAACTATTTTTCTGGAGGCATTTAATAAATACACTGTAAATGAAAGTCGTATGATGCGATATGCCGACAGAAGAAGGAAGAAAGATAGCTTTCGGGATTATTTGAATTCTATTGCAAATTTGCGGCAGCAAAGTTAATATGCTGCCAATTTATAGAATATGATAGATAAAGATAAAATTACATTAGACTGGATAACTAAGGTCTCTAAAAAAAACCGAAATGCTGATAAAATATTGGTTGAAAAGGTCATTCGTGCCCTTTCACTATTGGAAGGCTTATCGAAACAAAAACTCTTTTTTGTTTTTAAGGGTGGAACAGCGTTGATGTTGCATTTGAATTCATCAAAAAGATTATCGATAGACATTGATATTATAATGCCTGTAAAACCTGATGAATTGGATGAACTACTTGATGGTGTTGCTTCAGAACAAGACTTCCTGAGGAAAGAGTTGCAGCAACGAAATACAAATACGAAAATTGATAAAGCTCACTACAAATTTTATTATACCCCTTTACATAAGACAAGCAAAGAAGAAGAGTATGTATTGCTTGATATTCTTTTTGAGGAAGTGCAATATAAGAACTTGGTTGAGCTGAAAATACAGTCTTCATTTTTACCCGGAAACGAATCTCCATTAACCGTTAAATCGGCATGTTTAGAAGATATTACCGGTGATAAATTAACGGCTTTTGCTCCAAACACTACCGGGATTCCATATTTCAAAGGCAATGATAGTATGAGTATGGAAATCATTAAACAGTTATATGATATTGGCAATTTGTTTGATAGTGTGACCGACATAGAAACTGTAAAAACTACGTTTAAAAAGTTTGCTAAAACAGAACTTAAGTATAGGGAGATGAATAACCTTTCTGAGAAAGACGTTTTGGAAGATATTTATCAAACCTCTTTATGTATTGTAACCAGAGGCGCAGAAGGAAAGGGAGATTTTTCCCAATTAAAACAAGGCATTCAGCGTGTTTCGAGATTTGTCTTCTCCGAAAGTTATCACATAGAAAAGGCCATTACTCATGCTTCAAAAGCTGCTTATGTTGCGACATTAATAAAACACGATTACGAAACAATCGAAAAATATAGTAACCCATTACAAATGAAAGACTGGCTTATTGCCGAGCCAATGAATACAAAGCTTAACCGTTTGAAAAAGTCCAATCCGGAAGCCTTTTTTTATTGGTATAAAATTTCACTAGTGTCAGCTAATTGACCTTGCCAAGGTTTTTCGCAATTCGCAGCATTAATTATATTTTTTGCAGATAGTATTATAAAATATTATATTTACAAGCTGATAATAAGCCGCTAACGCTTATTGGAGATCCCCGAAAGCACTGTCCTGCCTTGAAGAATATTCCTTGCTCTAAATTAATAGATATGTCACGGATTTGTTTTTCTGCAGTTTTAGGACTGATTCTTTTGATGAACCCTTCGTGTTCAAAAGAAGGACCAGAAAATCCGCCGGATCCGCCAGCCGGCAATGAATCATTATCACTCTCTGTCAGTTCTCTGACATCCGATTCAAAGGGAACAAAAACGACGTTTTCAATAACGGCTACAAGTAATTGGACAATCAGTTGTGCTGATAGCTGGTGTATAGTCTCTCCAGCTTCCGGGAAGGGTAATGCAACCGTTAATGTTGATATTGCCGAGAATCCGTCAACAGATACCAGATCGACAAAAATTACCGTCACCAGTGGCTCACTAAAAAGAGAGATAGGAGTGACCCAGAGTGAGAAAAGCACAATCCTTCTGACAGGTAAGAGCAGAAGTGTCGATTCTCAGGGAGGTAAGATTAGTGTTGAATTAAAGAGCAATATATCTTTCGATATAATCATTCCGCCTGATGCCCTCTGGATTTCTCATCTGGGCACAAAAGCGCTTACAAGCAACACAGTAGAATTCGGCATTGCAGAGAATATGCCTTATACTCCAAGAAGTGCCAAGGTTATTTTCAGGGAAAAAGGAGGAACACTTGCCGACACGCTTACTATCAATCAGGAGGAGTACTATTATATTGAATGTATGTCCAGCAAAATTATTGCTCAAAAGGCAGGATCTGCTTTGGATGTTCAAGTCATTGCATCAGTTGAAATAGACTACTCTATTATTGAAGGTGCTTCCTGGATCTCTATGACAAATTTTGACGCAACAAAGTCAACATTCACCTTTAGGATCCCAACCAATTCTACAGATGCAGACAGAGTCGGAAAGGTAAGATTTTTCAGAAAGGGTGGGGGATTTCTGGCAGATACTGTGGTAATAAAACAGACATGCTTTGACGGTTATTATCTCTGTCTTAATGAGGGTGTTAGGTTGGAACAGTCCATCCCTGCTGTATCCCGCCCTTCTATTACACGACTTAAAATTGAAGGTGAGCTTATTGATGAAGATTTTCTGACTATCCGTACATATTTCAGACATCTTGAACTAATCGACCTATCACAAACATCACTACCCGGAAAAGCTATACCTGATGTAGCTTTTGCGGGAGATGAGACAATATATATGGCTTTGAAAAAGGTTGTCTTACCTGAGGGCTTGGAGTCGATAGGTCATAGTTCATTTGCTGGATGTATCCTGATGACTTCAATTAACCTGCCTGTAAGTTTAAAAAATATTGGATATGCAGCATTTGTGCGTTGCCAGGGAATTATGGGTAGTTTAATACTTCCGGCATCTCTCGAATCTATAGGAGATTACGCTTTTTCGCAATGTGGGGAAATAGTTGGAATCACTTTTCCCAAGTCTCTAAAATCAATCGGTTTTGGAGCATTTCACAGCTGTTATTTTAGTACTGTTACCGCCTTGATGGATACTCCGTTCCAGCTTGGAAACTGTTTTTCTGGCTATGGAATTGTATTAATTGTTCCAAAAGGTAAAAAAAATATCTACAGCTCTACATCCGGATGGAATAATACTCAGGTATTTAAGAAGATAGTTGAATTGGGTGATTCCTATGATGATTTCATAAGATGCGATAAAAAGAGCCTGTTGTGCTATAATGATGTTAAAACAGATAGTTTTAAAATTGAATCTTCAAGCGATTGGAAAGTGGACAGTAAACCTTCCTGGGTTACACTTTCGAATAATGTCGGTAATGCCGGAAGTACAAATGTGAGTGTTACAGTATCATCTCTTAGCGGGGCGACGTTTCGTGAAGGTAAGATTGTTTTAAGTCTGCAAAGTGGGGCCGCAACTGTAGAATTGGTTATTTATCAATACTCGTTATCATACTCTGATGGCTCCTGGACCAAATTACAGAGTGCAACCAGAGGTGCGGGTATAGATCTGGTTTTCATAGGTGATGGCTATACAGCAGCTGACATCGTTGCCGGTAAATATGTCGCAGATATAAACACAGCGGTTACGCATTATTTTGATATAGAGCCGTACAGAAGCTACAGAGAGTATTTTAATATTTACATGGTTTATGCTTTTTCACAGGAGAGCGGAATAACTTATTTGAATGATAAAGTAAACACAAAGTTTAATACTAAATTCTTATCGGAAACAGGTACGAACATGACTACTAATTCCGGATTGTGTAATACATATG
>CAZFTS010000085.1:0-4635 GCA_964521685.1 uncultured Muribaculaceae bacterium | reverse complement strand
GTTTGGATGGATAAGGGTGTTCCTGCCGTGGTTAAAGGTATTGACTGGGGACTGGATTATTAAATATTTATTGGATTATTAAATACTTTATCTAGTTAAAATTAAGACCGGCCTGAGAGAGATCTTTGCCGGTCTTTTTTATTTCACGGATGGCAGGAATTTTGTAGTGATTATCTGCAAATTACCTCTTTTATGAATAAATTTTTATCCCTTCTGTTAATTGCAGCAATGGCAACTGCCATTTTATCTTGCTCCGGCAATAAATCCAAACCGGAATCAAACGGAGTAAAAACAATCTCCCTCCCGAAAGCTATTGGCAAAGAACGCATTGTCAATTTAAGCGAAGTAGCGAAATCTATCCATTATGTGCCTTTGGAGACAAAAGACAGCTCTCTTTTAGGGGCTGCACAGCGACCGATTCTGGAGGATGGAGTATTTTACCTTATGGTAAGTAAGGGTTTTAATAAGAATGAGTACAGAATGTTCCATATTGACGGAAGATTCAAAGGGAACCTTGGAATCGTTGGAAGGGCAAAAGGCGAACTTCCTCAAATAGAACCATTCTCCCTCTCTTTTGACCCTGTAAGTGGTAATCCAATGATTTGTTCTTTTAGCAAACTTGTTGAATATGATAAAGATGGTAATTTCATTAATGAGGTGTATGCACCAATCGAAGAGGGGAGTAATTTCAGAGGTTTCAGAATTCATAAGATGGGTGAAAACTACATCTCTCTTGTGAACGACCTGATGGCAGATAAATTCGGAATTATATCATTTAACAGTAATAAAGAGATTATAGCTGAATCCCCTGCCGGAATTATTACAGGAAAAACTGATGAGAGTAAAAGCGGAACGAATGCTGCCGGCAATGAAGAGACAACGGTAATATCCATGGGAAATCCAATGAGTAACTCAGTTATAGTTGTAGGCAGGAATCCTATTCTCTATCCCTATAAAAAGGGGTTCAGGTATGTTGGAGATAGCGGAACTGAAATCTTTTCAATAGATGAAAAACTTTGCATCATCCCTCACTATTCTCTAGATTTCGGAAAATATAAACTCCCTGCAAAAGCTACTGAAGATGATTTTAACAGAAGTATAAGCTTTGTTTCGGGATTTACTTGTGAAACAGACAACTATTTATTCATGACCTATAACTTCAGAGACAATGAACCCAACGGATATACACCCCCTTTAGTATCGGCGCTTTATGATATAAAAAATGAAGAGTTGATATTACTTAAACGGGACGATCCTGAGATAAGGGGACTTAAAAACGATCTGGATAACGGTGCCCCTTTCTGGCCTGTTCATATTTCTAACGAGGGGGAGATGATTATGCCGCTCTCTGCGTTAAAATTTATTGAGTTAAGCGAAAAATACAACTCTGCCGAAATGAAAAAGGTTGCTGCAACCCTTACCGAGAACTCAAATCCTGTTATGGTAATCGCAAAAATTAAATAATCTGCCTTATGAAAACCTCTCTTTATACAGTCATTTCTCTGACTATTGCTTTTAGTCTTATCTCCTGCAGCGAAAAAAAGGTTTCAAATGATCTGGAGGTAATCTCATTTGCGGGTTTGCGCGATGGTGCCAGGATAGTGAATCTGAGCGAAATTGCCTCTTCCGTAAAATACATCCCTCTGGAAACCAATGATTATTCACTTTTAGGCAATGCTCCCAGGCCTGTAATGGAGAATGGGAAAATCTATATATTTTCAGATAAAGAGCAATGTTACAAGGTCTTTTCCGGAGATGGAAAGTTTTTATGCAGGGTCGGCAGAAAGGGCAGAGCTACAGGAGAATACGTACATCTGCAACCATTCTCTCTTTCATTCAACTTTAAGAATGGGAATCCGCTTCTCCACTCATACAACAAAATCATTGAATATGACGAAGATGGTAAATTTTTGAAGGAGGTGCTTGCTCCGGACACCCTAAAAAGTAATTCAAATCTCGAAACACAAAAACTTGGGAAAAATTATTTCGCTCTTTACGGAAACCTTTCAGAGAACAGATATAAGTTTTACTATTACGATGCGGATGGCAAAATAATTGACGAGTATCCAAAGGGTTACGAACTGGCTCCTGTAAAGGCCATCCAGGCAGATGATGATGGCGAGGAGGTAATGGTTGGATTCAGAGTTCTGATAACCCCTTCAATTTATAATTATAAAGATTACATCAAGGTAATCTCTGTGACAAACGACACGATACTCTCCTTCGGTCCACAGTTCGGGCAACATATCGACTACATTCTTGACTACGGAAAAGAGAAGACTCCTGACTATCCGACTGATACTGAACGTGAAAACTCCCTCTACATAATTTCCCGTTTAACTACTGAATCTGATCAATACCTGTTCTTCCTGATTCATTTCCCTGAAACAGATCGCGATAAGATGGCAGACTACACAACTTTTGCAATCTATGACAAGGAGAAGAAAGAGCTGACTTTGCTCAAATATGAGAAGATAGAGTTATCTGCAAAGAGTGATTTGTCTGAAAAGAGTGATTTAAAGGATAATATAACTGCTAAAAGTGATGCCTGGTTAAAGGGATTTAAAAATGACATTGACAACGGAATCCCATTCTGGCCATCACATATATCAAAAGATGGTGAGATGATAATGTCTATTTCAGCCATGAAATTCATAGAATTAAGCGAGTTATGCAACTCCCCCGAAATGAAAAAAGTGGCCGCCACCCTCAACGAAAACTCAAACCCCGTGATGGTGGTTGTGAAGTAGCGGATACAGCTAATTCTTTTTTAGTTTCGCTAAGATTATCACAGGGTTATCTGAAATTTTCAAATTATTGGCAATCCTCTTTAATTTGTCAGACACCCTGTTGGATTTTGTGTAATCGATAAACTCTGATGCATTTATAAATGATACCATATAATCGTCGTCACTGACATATTGAGGCCAGAATGCAGGCCCCCCTTCAATATCATCAACAAATCCAATTTGATAGTCAGCCGGTTGATCAATAAGGCGAAAACTGGTTTCTCTTTTATCAAATAAGGCACAGGAGGTTTTTAATAAAACATCATTCCCGGCTGATGTTTTTATCTTAGTTGGTTTGTGTGCTAATGATGACAAATTAAGTGTCATGAAAATAAAATTTTCACTCTCCAGAATCGGAACTAATAAATAAATCAGATTTTTCTGAATTTCTTTCGGGTTTAAGTTGTGTTCTGTAATATTATATTTTCCGAAATTAACTCTATAAACAGTATCTATGCTTTGCTGTTCTTTATTATATGAAACTATAAATTCATTATTACCGGTTATAATTTTGCCGGCACCCTTTTGTGAAAAAATTATTGGTCTTCCTCCGGCAACTGTCCCACTCTTTTTTTGATCTATCTTTTTCTCTGATTCCGGATATGGAAAAGTTATTATAGTCTTACCTAAAGAATTTACAATAATTCCGGAATATTTATGATCTTTCCTGAACCCAGGCTTTGTTGCCAGTAAATATTGATTATCGTCCAGTTTAATAACCCTTAGAAATCCGGAGGGAATATCACTTATCTCTAAAGGTATCGTTTTTAGCAATCTGCCTTCAGGAGTATATTCCTTAATAGAAAAACCGGTTAACAGAATAAGAATTCTGTCGTATACATCTACAGAAAAAACAGATGAATATTCATCAGGACCTCTGCCAAATCGATTTAGAGTATTATAATATTTACCAGTACTATCATAAATTGACAAAATCCCGTTTGATTTTCTAAGAGTGTTAAAAATAAACATCCCATTTTTATACCATATTTTATCAATGTCGCCTACGACAGTAGTAATGTTTGTCTCCAGCGGAATATACTGAATACGTTCGGCTATATCGCTAATATTCAGCATATAACCCGTACCAATATTATCAGCAACATTAATAGTAATAAACCTGTCCGACTTTTCACTTGAGGGAACGCATGCCTGAATCAGCACAATTACAGATAAAATGAACATATTAATCATAATTCCAATCATTTTTATAATCGAAATTATAATCGTACTCGCTTTCATTATGCTATTAATCTGCATAGTATCCTCAATTATTATTGGGATGAATATTAAGTATAAAAATGCGCATTATTTACAAAACTACATAAAAAACTAATTTGATATAGTTGGTTCATCCGGAAAACGAGGCTGTGGTAATTGCCGCACCCTTTGCCAGAGTTTGATACATATTACTAATTTACAGAGATATACAAACATCAAATTTCCAAATTTGGAAAATTGCGTTTTGTAATTTTCAGTTATTCAAATAATTGTACCAAACTCTGGCAAAGCTCTAACAACAGTTAACGAGAAATTTTCACTCTGACAGTGATGTTTTACCGTATTATGATACAAAAAGGAGTAATTTGTAAAGGCCAGATAAATAAGTAATTAACTTACATTACTACAAAGCGTCCTAGGTGGGGAACTTTAGACATCCCTCAGTGTTTTTTACAATTAACAGTTTAACAGACAGTTAACCCCTTAATCCCCAGTCATAATTAGCATCCATTAACATGCTAAAACAAAGATAATCTGTCATTTATAAAAAACACTGAGGGATCATTCTCCCCGCGAGGCTGTATAATAAAAACCTCTTTACAATACCCGGGCATAATCAGCCGCA
>CAZFTS010000084.1:0-4884 GCA_964521685.1 uncultured Muribaculaceae bacterium | reverse complement strand
TTGCAGGTTTATTTTATTGATGTTAAATGTGTTGCGAATTATTCAGTAGACCCTATTTACACTTCAACAAGGTATTTCAGTAAATCAGCTACAGGAAATGTGTAAATATCAAGTTCAGTTAGTAGTCCCTAAGCAATATATTGACTCTTATCCTCCTGTATTTCAGGATAAAATAATGTCCCTAAGTGACTTCATAATTTTTGTTAAGAACAATCAAAGCACAGTATAATTAAAGATTAATCCCGGTTTATTATTGAATAATCAGTTTTTCTATTCCATTATAATTTTGTCAAAAAATTGTAGTATTGAAATGTATACTTCAATCTAAATTTTTGCTTGCTTTTACAAATTCCAATATTTTTGATAAATCTTTGATATGTTTTCCTCCTTCAACTTCAACACCAGACTGAACATCAACCGCAAATGGATTTAATAACATAATCTTTTGAGCTACATTGCTTGAATTTAGTCCACCAGCAAAAAAGAATTTTGTACCAATTGCTTTATTAATGATCTTATTTATTGTTTGAATAGATGAACATACACCAGTGCCTCCATGGAAAGACGTATCAAAAAGTATATAGTCAACAACTTTAGATAAAGCATGAATGTCAATATTGTCAATATTTTCAGAACTAACTACCGCAATTAATCCTGTATTACATTTTCTTCGTTTTAGTCTGACCTTAAATTTTTTTATTTTTAATAAACTTATTGGAAAATGCATTTGAATGTAATCAAATTCAAAGGACAAACACATATCTAATAATTTATTGAGATTTTCTTCTCTTGTTACAAGAACAAGTTTTAAAGATTTTGAAACAGACTTTATTTCATTAAATAAAACAATATTTTTTTCAGTAATCGGTGCATAAATTTGATGAAGGCCTATGAAATCTACACCATTATTTGCACAAAAGCTAGCAGTAATAACATCTCGAATATCGCAAATTTTTACTTTTGTTTCCATTTGTCAACATCTAAAGAGAAAGTGCAATTTTCACCTACGCCTATTGAGTATACCGAAGTATATTGAAATCCTTGGGCATGGCAAATTTCGATATCCAACATACCCTCATTATCATTTTCTTTAAATTTTTTTAAAATAAAATATGAAACGGGTAACATAATTTTTGATCCAAAGGGTGCAATTAAGTAAAGTCTTTTACAATCAGATGAAAATGAACTCCTCTCATTTTCTTCTTTGTTAAAATAATTTGTTAATTCATTAATTGCATCATATAGTGAACAATAATAATATTGAGTGCTATCGCTTTGCTCCATTAAAATCTGATTAGCTCGCATAACTTCCATAGATGTCAAAAAATCATCAGCGTCGATTTGTAAGAAAATTGCATTCTTTTGTTCTTGAGCGATTTGATTAAGTTCATCTAAAAGAAGTTTACTCTCATGTCCTGTTATACTTGGGAAAATAACTGTACGAATATCTTGTTTTTCCTCCACGGTAATAGGTTCTCCTGAAAATGATCCACGCAATAATCCAATTTCTTGTGCATATGGTAACTGAGAAAATTTTTGTGGAGAAGTATAAGAAAAATAAACTTTTTCAATATTTATTTCCCTAAGTTCCAGCCAATGAGAAATTGCATCACAAAAACCAAAAATGATCCCTCGTGGCATTGCACTTATATCAAAATGTAAGCTAATATTTCTTTCTTTTGAATAGATTTTAAGTTTACGAGATATTCTTGTTATAAGCCCTCTTAAGTTGAAATTGTTAGGATAATCTATTTTGTGCCAATTAATATCATGGGACTCACCAATATTTGTTTTTAAATAGCTACTATACTGCAATTTAAGCTCTTCTAAAACTAAGTTATTATTATTTCGATTCTTCAAGAATAATATTTCATATTTCATTTTTTGTGTAACCCCTTTGTTTTCTGCATAGTTTTTAATATCCATGAGACAAGTAACAGATCTTTCTTCATAGTTTGGACATCCAAAAGTCACTAGAAAATTGTCTTTAGACTCATTAACAACTGTTTCTAAATCCTCAACTTTAAATAAGTTTTCAACCTTTGCCATCAGAAACTCCTCCTATTCTTGAAAGCACCCGTGGGAAAGGTGCTATATATAATTCATCTTTTTTATACCACAATAAAGGTAATGAGTTTGATGGGCAATTTTCAGCAGAGACAAAAGTAAGACCACATTTTTTAAATCCGTATTGTAAATTATCTCCACTATGAGTTTTATGATCTTTCAATATCTCATCATTCTTAAAATATTCAGATTCAGCAAGCCACTGAGAAGCTGACAATATGGCTTCTGAAGTTTCTTTTAGATTGAATAAAACACATTTTTTATTTGGTTCAGAAGTACAACTGAAATTGACAGAATAATCAGCTTTAAGTAGTAATCCATATCTTATGTGCATCTTTTTAGATTCAATTTCATATTTAAATATTAACTCTAATTCTGATTTAGCTTGATCTGTTAGTGTTCGTATTAAAACAACTATGATTGGTGATTTATTGTATTTACACGCTAGATCACATAATCGTTTTAAAGCGGAACATAGTGAAGTTCCACTCAGTGCATTATCAGTTAACACAACCCAATATTCTTTATTTAATTGATGAGAATCATCTGTAAAGTTAGCTTCGCTTAAAGCTTTATAAATTACCTCTTTATCTATTTCATTTTTTCCTAACAAATAAGTGTCTAACCCATTCTTAAGAATCATTTTATTAACAAAACTATCTAGTTGCTGCTCACGTGGAAAAGATTTCTTATCTAATCGTCCTTGAACCTTATTTAATCTAAGAAACTCATTTATCATACCTGTTGGATCAACCTCCAAGACAAGACATTTTTCTGCAAATTTTTCAGAACTAATGCTGAATTTGAGTAAAACTGCATTATATAAATGAAGCATAATTGATGTAGAAAACTGTTCTGTACAATAAAATGTATTTGCAAACAATGCTAAGACATATTGCTGGAATTCAGGAGGAATTGCTCGTAATGCTCTTAACATACGTTCGGATAAAGGATCAAAAACACTTCCTTTTGCATATGGACTTGATTTTTCTAGCTGCATAACCAATTGCAATTTTGCAACAATATTTTCTTCTTCCAAAAAATTTGGATTTAGATTTAATCCTTTAAACATAAATAATTTATTATACAATAATAATTTCTTTAATCTCATCAAAACTTTTAATTGTGAATGATGGAATCTTTTTATTTTGCAATTCGTAAACACCACCTGTTCCTTTCTCCCATGGAGTAATAAAACTTAATAAATTACCATTTTCACGCTTATAATTTAGCCCATACCTTGCCCAGATATCACAAATATTGACTTGTTTTGCAGTTTGGATATCTTTTGTAATGCTATCTCCTACAAAATAAGCATGCTCTTTTTTTATGTTATATTTATCTAAAATACGCACAAGGATTACTGTATTGGGTTTCATTTCTAATTGATTTACAAGAGTAATATTACAATGTCGTTTTGATTTAATAACTAAATCACAATCAGATATATTATCATCAGACATTGCAAAAATATTATCAAAATATTTATGAAGATTCAATGTCGTTAATCTAAAATCAACCCAAAAAGCAAATGCATCAGAATAAGCAAACACCAAAAAACCTTCTTTACGAGCCCAATCAAGAGTTTCTTCAACTTTGGGGAATAATTTTAGATTCCTTCTCCATGAATTTAAGAGTACTTCCAATGATTTTTCTTGAATTCGTTTTATTTCTTGTTTATTTATATTGCATGTTTTCCAAATTGAAAGTTGATAAACTGCACTTGGTACTTCAACAGAGTTATATTTTTTGAAAACGTTCTTAAAATCTCTTAGAATTATCTCTTCTTTAACATTATGGAATTGTAGTAAGAATTTTACTTGCTCTCTAAAACTTTCAGCAAATGCATCCATCCAATTGAATAATGTATTATCTAGGTCTAAAATCAGAGCCTTTTTCATAAACATATGAAATTTATTTTCTCAACCATATTGCATATGGTTCTACAAAGTCTGCCATTAATACAGTTGTTGTTTTTTCCATCCCTTGGAATCTTGAATCATCATTGCTCAAAGTTGCAAATGATTTATTTACTCTAAATCTCAAATGCTCTAACAGAGGTTTTCCATGATTTTTTCCACTAACAACATTGTATATATTTAAAGGAAAATTTTCGACAATGCGAAGATTCTTTGTAACAAACGAAAATTCAGCACCTTGAAGCTGAACCGGGTTTTTAAACTCAGTAAATTGAAAACCGTTTGAAGAGTATTTATTTATTTTGCCAATAGAGGATTTATAGGGACTTTTAGTTTCAATCAAAACTAATGACGGTGTATCATTAGTACCCCATGAACATTTTTTACAAAATTCTTGGGTTGGTTTAGGTTGACAAAATACCCCGGAATACCCCCAATAATGAACTCCATTAAATAATTCTTCCTCTTGTTTAGATTCAATGATCTCGTTTAGTGTCATATTACTATGTGGACCAATTTTCATTATAATAATATTTTCTGGTAATATTAACATCATCAATAACTCTGTATTATAAGCCAATTTATTAATAAACTACTTTGATAATCACCATTATAGATTTCACCATTATCAATTAAATCAAATTCGGAAACTAAACCAAACCATTTATTACAAAAATACTAAATTTTTGAGATTAAGTATCGATTAAACCCGAATACCTATGCACGTTTCTTTAATTTGGACTAATGCTTTCGGCCAGTTTTCTATAGATTTCTATAGATTCCTTAGATAATTCACTTAAATCGTTCACCAACATCTATCTGTGCCTGTTTGCCAAATGGTAATATAATACTCCCCATCTTTCAACCACCGGGGATGTTTTTTATGTTTAAATCCTAT
>CAZFTS010000083.1:0-4914 GCA_964521685.1 uncultured Muribaculaceae bacterium | reverse complement strand
AAAACCAGAATGATACCTGAATTTGCAATAATCTTTCTCATATCCTGTAAATTTAAACCTTTTTGCCGCAATAACCTTGCCATGTTCCCCTTCGTCAGCCAAATATGCGCTTTCGGAGATTTTTCTTTGTGGTGGCCTTACGGTTGCCATACTTTTGCGGCGTAATTTAAAGTTAAGTAAAGATGAAAACAAAGGAAATTATTGTACTTCTATTGATTATGATGCTTCCACTATCTTCTGATGCCCAAACAGGGGAGAGGAGATTCGGCTTTGAGCTCAGTAGCGGTCTCTCAGTTGCGACCAACAAACTATCTGACGCAAAACTTAAACCCGGAATGGGATTTGAAGGAATTTTCCACTACAGATTTATGCCTTGTATTGGTATTTATGCAGGATGGGGATGGAACAGGTTTTCAAGCGAAAACTCTTTTGCAGGAGAAAATGCCGATTTTGAAGAGACCGGATATGTTGCCGGTTTACAGATTAAGCAGAACAGTGAAAACTCTCCTGTTTCGCTCTTTCTCAGAGGTGGCCTTCTTTATAACCATATAGAGATTGAAAATGAAGAGGGTGACATAATCAACGACAGCAAACATGGCTATGGATGGCAGATAGCCGGGGGAGTTGATATTAAACTGAGTGAAAAATGGAGTCTGACTCCGGGTGTGAAATTCAACTCACTAACCCGTAATATCTATTTTAATGGTATTACAAGGGAGCTTAATCAGAATTATTTCTCGTTCAGGATTGGGTTTCTTAAAAGATTCTGAAAAAATTAAAAAGTTAAACTAAATTTGGAAGATTTTGGAGGCAAAATGTTATTCAGAAAGATTCATAACTACTTTTCTTTCGGGAGACTGCTCAGATTTGTTCTGAGCTTAGCCTTTATAGTCCAGCTTGTTGTAATAACCTACAACCATTTCAGCGGATATTATCATCTGGAAAGTTATGCACATTTCCTGGTAAGACTTGGGAGAGGATGGTCTCTGAGTGTCTTGGCTGGATTCTTGGTTGCCTATCCTGATTTGTTAATAATCAGAAAGTTGAATGAAATACTGCCATGGGGAAAGAGGGTGGTGAGAAGAGTCTCTTTGCAAATAGGAAGTGCCATTGTAGTTGCTGTTACAGTTTCTGTTTTGATTACAATTTTTGCACACCTTTTGAGTCCCTACAGAGAGGAGCTTACCGGGGTTCTTATAAATAACGCCCTTATTTACTGTGTAGTAAACTGTCTTGTGATGGCAATTCTTGAAGCCTGGATATTTTTTATTGAGAGCAAACAATCAAGGAAGATTGCCGATGATCTGCAAAAAGAGCTACTTGGTATGAGATTTGAAATGCTTAAAAATCAGATTAATCCCCATTTTCTTTTTAATAGTTTGAATGTTTTATCAGGATTGATAAACACCGACATTAAAAAGGCTCAATTGTTTATTGATGAGTTTTCGAAAATTTACAGATATGTTCTGGAGATGATTGAGCAGCCAGTGGCAACACTAAAAGATGAGGCAGGTTTTATGAGATCTTATCTTTTTCTTCAGCAGATCCGCTATGGCTCCAATCTCTCATTCTCGGTAAACCTACCTTCCGGGATGCTTTCAATGAAGCTACCTCCGCTATCATTGCAAACATTGTTGGAAAACGCGATTAAACACAATATTGTCAACGAAGAGAGACCTCTGAATGTTGAGATATTCTGTGAGAACAACTATCTGATTGTGAGAAATAATATTCAACCTAAAATCTCCGGAAAGTCAACCGGCGTAGGTCTGAGAAATCTAATAAAAAGATATGCACTTATTTGTGATATGAAACCATCATTTGGCATAAGTGATAACTACTATATTGCAAAAATTCCTCTTATTAGCCCGGAAAATTTATGAGATATTTAATAATATGAAAGTTCTTATTGTTGAAGATGAGTCCGTTGCTGCGGTCAAACTGGAGCAGATGTTAATGGAGTGTGATCCGGCAATTGTTGTTTGCGGGAAAACAGGTTCAATCAAAGAGAGTGTCAGATGGCTTATGAACAACAGTGCCGACCTTATTTTTCTCGATATTCAGCTTTCAGATGGATTGAGTTTTAGCATATTTGAGCAGGTAAGCGTGAATACTCCGGTGATCTTTACAACCGCATATGATGAATATGCAATAAAGGCATTTAAGTTAAACAGTATATCATATCTGCTTAAACCGGTAAGTATGGAGGATCTTGAGGAGAGTCTCAGAAAATTCTCTTTAATTAAAGGATTGTACGGAGTCGATTTTGATTATCTGCTTTCGCAGATTCGGGGTGTTGAGCCGGAATTCAGAAAGAGATTTCTCATTCAGACCGGAAACCGGATTAGAAAAGTTGAATCAACCGAAATAGCCTACTGTTTTACCGAAGAAAAATCTGTATTTCTAAGGACTTTTGAGGGTGCTGTTTTACCAATGGATTACTCTTTGGATAAACTTCAGGAGATGCTCGATCCGGAGATCTTTTTCAGGATCAACCGCAAATACATTATTAATATTGATTCAATTACAAATATGATGGCCTATTCAAGAGCCAGAATAAAACTAGAATTAAAACCAAAAGCAGATTACCCCGAAGATACAATTGTGAGTGTCGATCGTTCATCGGCCTTTAAAAAATGGCTTAATAAGTAGATTGGAGGTTATTTGGTGGTGCCGCAGAGGGTGATCAGGTGGGTATCTTTGCGGGCGTTATTAAGGTGGGTGTATTGCGGGGAGTTGATGAATTGTATGTAACCTGCATAATTGGCGGCACTGGTCATCTCAACATGGAATCCCTTGAGGGCGAGTGAGTAGTAGGCATGTTCGATTTCGGTTTCATCTACAGCTACGATTCCGGCATCAATCTCAGCCATTTTAAGCATTATGTCCAAACCGTTTGCCGGCTTGGCAATTGCAATTCCATCTGCAACGGTCCCTCTGTTTACTGCAGGTTCAAGAGCTGGCGGGATATCTTTATTGTTTTGCCATTTGCAGTAGGATTGATATATGGGGGCGCAGGCAGATGCCTGTATGCAGATGATTTTGGGAAAATTTTTTACTTTACCTGCTTCAATCAAATCTTTTATACCGTAGTAGATTCCGTAGAAAAGTGTTCCGTTGCCAAGCGGAACGTAAATAACATCGGGCATCTGCCCATCCATCTGCTCAAATACCTCAAAGATGTAAGATTTCATCCCTTTTGCAAAGTGAGGGTTGTAGATATGGCTGGCATAGTATTTCTCACCTTTTGCAACCTCTTTAAGTGCCGCAGCAGCAACATCCTCACGGCTTCCTTTTATCATGACGACTGTAGCGCCGTAATCTTCAACCATCTTTATCTTTTTGGGCGGGGTAGATTCTCCCAGGTAGATATCTGCCTTAATTCCGGCTCTGGCGGCATAAGCTGCGACTGAGCATCCGGCATTGCCGCTACTGTCCTGAATTACATGTTTGACACCTGTTTTCAAGGCATGCTCCATCATCACAACTGTTCCTCTGTCTTTAAATGAGAGGGTTGGCATCATGTAGTCCAGTTTGGCATAGAGCCCTTTTTCCAGCTCTACTAAAGGAGTATTCCCCTCGCCCATTGAGAGTGAGGGGAATCCGATGATTGGTGGGGGATATCTCTTTTTCAATTTGTAACCGGTTTATTAGTGGTTACGAATTTACAAAAAATAGGGACAAGATATCCCTCTGTATATTGAGGTTAAGAATCTAATTTATCTTTCTGACGCTTGACCCGCCTGAAAGTCTGGTACGTACTTCCGGATTGCCTTTGTAGCGGACTGTTGTTCCGCCCGATCCGGTTACATCAAGGAATTCTGTGACAAAAAGTTCTGCCGACGCTCCACCCGAGAGAGATGCATGACACTCATTTGCGTGAAGTCTGTAGTGTCTGTGAACGCTTCCGCCCGATGAGGTGATAGAGAGGTAATCTACCGAGCCGTCCAGTTCCGATCTTGATCCGCCTGACATACTAAGATACAGAGAATTAAGATCAACTTCGCCCTCTACTCTTCCACCGCCGCTAAGAGTAACCTTTAATTCGTTACCTTGCCAGCCGTTATCAAGGTAGATTCTGCTTCCGCCACTACCCGATATTTTCTCTAGGTAATTGCATGAAAGGTAAATCTTTACATTTGTATTTCCGGTAAAGAAAATCCCGCCGTCACGGTAAATTTTAAGAGTGTTTCCCTCAACTCTCACAACTATGTAATCATGAACATTTTCATAGGTTTCGATAACCAGCTCCTGATGAGGGTCTTGAGTAAGAATAAGTTCAAACCCGTTTGAGACAGAGACATTTTCAAAACTTCCCATATGGAATTTTTTTGCGATATATGCTCCTGATGGTCTTACAGATACGAGGTCTAAACAGGAGCATGAAGAGATTGCTACGATTAATACTGATAGGGTTAGTAATAAGGTCTTTTTCATTTTATAAAATTGTTTGTCACATACTAGACGAATTTATTTTGCAAAAAGTTGCAATTAGTGCGAATTTCTATTGATAAATTTAGTAAAAGCGTTTACTTTTGTGTAAGGAACCTAAACTTAAATCAGGAATAGTATGAAAAGAGTAATTGTATCTGTTATTCTAAGTCTTTTGTGTGTAGCAATTTATGCACAAGGGGCAACAACCGGAAAAGCTGTAGCCCAATCTCCGTTTCAGATAGAGAAGGGTAATACTTCAATTAAATTTGGCGGATTTGTGCGTTTTGTCACCTTTGCCGATTTCGGCGGGGTGGTGCCCAATTATGATTTTGTAAGCTCTACAATGTCGGCAGATAGTGAGTGGGATAAGGAGTCCCGACTGAGTATGGACGCATCTGCAACCAGAGTAAATTTAAAAGTAGTGCAGAAAACAGATCTGCTTGGGGATATTGAATTTTTTGTTGAGACCGATTTCAGGGG
>CAZFTS010000082.1:0-5121 GCA_964521685.1 uncultured Muribaculaceae bacterium | reverse complement strand
AATGTAAATGAACTACTTATAATTAATTTTTTATAAAATATTTACGTATGAAAACAAATGATTTTTTAGCAATTGTACTAATTACATTACTTATTTCTAGTTGTGCAAGCACTAAAAATCGTCAGAGTGACGATATATTAGGTGTGCATATAAAGCTCTCATGTGTTGAGAAATCTTATGATGATGAAGAATATTTTAGAGGATTGGGTGTAGGCACAAGTGTGGATATCCAAAAAGCTCGAGATAATGCTATGGCATCAGCCAAACAAGAGATAAAGACTAAATTAAACGGGTACACATTTGGTCTTTCAACCGATTATTCTAGAATAACTTCTGACCCTGAAAGAGCACAAAAACTTATTGAAAGTGAGCTTAATATTGTAATTAAAAGGTTTTTAGATGATGCTATAAAAACCTGTGAAGAATTAAAAAAAGACAAAAGGGGTGTTTTTAACTCATTTATTGTATATCAAATTTCTAGAAAAGATTTATTGAATGAAATGGAGAATTCACTTGCTGCTAATGAAGAATTAAAAACAGAGTTCAATAGAGAAAGATTTAGAAAATATGCAAAAGAAATGGAAGATGAATTAATAAAATCTAAAGAAGCTCCTAAAAACTAATCTATGAACAATAGATAAAATTTAAAGAAGATGAATAAAAGAATTTGGATTCTCTTGTTTACAATGTTTTATTGTACTTTAATCTTTGCTCAAAAACCTAAATGGATAAATAATCCACCCAAATCTGGTAATGAAACGTATCGTTATGAAGTTGAATATGGAACTGAAGTAACTGAAGATAAGGCTAGAAATAAAGCTTTTCTAGGAATACTGCAGAATGCATCCAATTCCTTAGGAATCAGGTTTGATTCAAAAGTTGTAAATGATGCGATATTAAAAGGAAAAAATTTGGAAACAATTTCAGTGGAAAACAATATTCCTATTCATAAAGTTTGTGAATTTATTGAAAGAAAAGACTATTTATATACAGTATACATATTATGTCAAGTAGCTAAAAATGGCAACATAGATCCAATTTATGATGAATTTAGGGCTTGTGATAAGATATCCAGTAATACGTCCGCACTTTGGCGCTCAGCCTTAGTACCCGGTTGGGGTCAATTCTATAATAACAAAACAGGAAAGGGGTTAGCTATATTAGCTTCTGAGGCAATATTGATTACCACAACAGTATACAGCGAAATGATGCGGGCTGATAATAAACGTAAATCTCTCGAAACCCTAGATATAAATATTATTAAAGAGTACAGAAAAAGGGCAGATTTATGGGAAGCTAGAAGAAATGTTGCATTGGGAGGTGCCATTGCAGTGTATGTAGTTAATCTACTTGATGCTACACTGGGGAAAGGGAAAATTAAATATGCATACATCCCTGAGAATATTAGATTATTTGCTTACAAAGAAGGAAATATAAACCAATTTGGATTACAAATAAATTTTTAACCTATTAAATCAATGAAAATAAATACTTCAGTTCGTAAGTGTTTAACAATATTTGCAATATTATTAGTTTTTTCATGCACAACGGAAGATCCTATTGTTGTTATCGGCAACATTGAAGGAACAGTAAACAACATTGAAAATAATCAAGCGATCCAGGGTGTAAATGTCCATCTAACAAGTAATGGTAACTCCACTTTTATCGAACAAAGTAAATTAACCGGATCTGATGGTAAATTTAGTTTTAAAGATCTTGCAGCCGGAAGTTATAAATTGTCTTTTCAGAAAGATGGCTATGAAGATAACAGTAAAAATATATCTTTACTTGCAGGCTATACAAGCTCTTCTGATATTGGGTTGACACCTGTTAAACCAAGTTTATCCGTCAATATTTCATCATTAGATTTTAATGAAGATGAAACTAATTTGACCTTTTCTATTCAAAATATAGGGAAGGGATCCCTAATATGGGAGGTAAAAGAGAGTATTGATTGGCTGACTGTAAATCCAAGCTCTGGGACAACTCAGACTGAAACTTCATCGGTTTCGGTCAAGATTGTCCGAGATAATGTGGAACCTGGAAATTATGAGAGAACTATTTCAGTAACTTCTAATGGAGGCATTGCGACTATAATTATAAGAGTTGTAATCAAAGGGCCGAAATTAGAGGTTACACCTATAAATCTTGACTTTGGGTCAGATATTAATGTAACCAAGAAAATTATTCTGATTAAAAATTCAGGTATTGGAAATTTAGAATATTCGCTATCAAGTGATGCTGTCTGGATTTCTTCTATTATTCCAAGTATGGGGACTTTAGTGGCTAATGAAACAGATGCTATCGAAATTTCGATTAACAGAAGTGGATTGAATTATGGCAATTACTTAGGGAAAATAAATGTTTTAACAAGAGCAGGAAATGTTGCAGTAGATGTTAAGCTTATTGTTCCCGATCCCAACAAACCCCAACTGAGCATTTCTCCTAAGACTATAAATTTTGGCGTTAAGGGAACAACGGATAATTTGACAATTAAAAATTCAGGGAGAGGTATACTTGAATGGAGTCTCACAGATAATCAATCCTGGATAGTGGTTAACGCTAATTCGGGCAGTTTGGGTACGGATGAATCAAAAGTATTAATTGTCACTGCAAATCGCAATGGACTAGCTCCCAATAATTATACGGGGGTTATTAATGTTTCATCGAATGGTGGAAATGAAACTTGTAACATTGAAATGGAAATTCCAGCAGAGCCTATTTTGTCCTTCGAACCAAACACTTTAAATTTTGGACATGATAAAGAAAGCTTACCATTTACAATAAAAAATAATGGCACGGGTAACTTAAACTGGACCCTGACCCCGAATAAGACATGGATAACTCTTTCCGAAACCAGCAATACTAATCAATCAACTATCAATGTGTCAGTTAACCGAGCTGCTTTGGAAATTGGATCTTATAGTGGCCTAGTAGGAATTTCTTCGAACGGTGGGACAGGGTCAATTGTTATAAACCTGGAAAAACGGAAGCCAAATACAGCACCTGTTGTTGACTTTTCAGTCACACCTTCGTCCGGATATCTTGAAACTAATTTTGAATTAAGTATTACTTGTAACGATGATTACACCTCTGCTTCTAATCTACAGGTTAGATGGAAATGGCAGGATGAAGATGCATTTACAAGCTGGTCAAATGTTAAGAGTAGCTCTCATTTATATACTACAGCCGGAACAAAGAGAATCACTGTAGAGGTGAAAGATGAGGATGGCTTAACAGGTAGCATTTCTAAATCAGTTATAGTGAATAAAAACGAAAAACCTAATGCAATTTTTACTGTATCGCCTACGTCAGGTACTCTAAATACAGTATTTATTGTTGACGCATATGAATCTTACGATGACTTTACTTCTAAAGAAAATTTGCAAATACGATGGAAATGGGGCGACAACGTAGGTTTTACTTCTTGGTCAACTACTAAAACTGCATCACATTCTTATACCCTAGCTGGTAACTGGACTATTACACTCGAAGTAAAAGACGAAGCTGGGTTAGTAAATTCTACTACTAGAAATATTACAATTCTCGAAAGCGAAAAAGAACCGAATGATTATCCTGCGCAAGCACAGGGTTTAAGTCTTAATAGTACAATTATTGGAACCTTATATAATAATGATCGCGATTACTACACTTTTATTCCACTAGAAAACGGTAACATTTCTTTATCAATTAAAAATAGTTATAATGGATATTATGGAGAGATCTCGAATTGCATGCTGTATAAATACACAGATAATATGGATTATTATTGGATTGACTATTTATTATCTTTAAATATTCAACAAGATACAAGAAGAAATTCAAATAAAGTACCTATAAGCAAAGGTGTTAAATATTTAATTTTTTTAAATGCATTTTATAATCCTAATATTCCTTACGAATTGACTTCTATTTTTGATCCTTTAAATGTATCAGATAATTATGAGCCTAATAATTTTTATAATCAGGCGATCTCAATTAATCTTAATTCAAAAATAACTTCGTTGATAGGATACTCTGATGATGATATGGACTATTATACATTTATACCATCAAAAAATGGGAACTTTTCGTTTTCTATTAAAAATCTGCACTCATCATCAATATCAAAAGGAGATATTGGATTATGTTCATTATCTATATATGGAGAATCAGGGACCATCACCAACACAACAAGTTCAATAAGTGCTGCAAGTACAAAATCTTCAGGAACAGTATCTCTTATAGGAGGAGTAAAATATTTGATTAAAGTTCCTCAATACAATCCTGGATATGCTGCGCCCTATGAACTAACTACTTTTTTCCAATGATTATAAGTCATTGGAAAAAATGATTAAATTTTAATTATTAGAGGCTTTACATCATAAAGATTGGGGGGTAACATACCACATTTCGCATTAATATAAGTCGGATCACAAACAAGAAATTTTTTCCCTTCAATCAAGTAGTGTGTACCGTCATCTTCATTTGGCATATATACTGCGATGGCAATATGATTCGGGAAGTTTAGAACAACAGTTTCAAGTCCTATATAATATTTTATAAGTATAGCAAGTAGAACTGAACGATCTTCGCAATCAGTAAATGGATAAAAAAGGCTCTCTTCAGCAAATAAATAACGTTCATTCCCAAATTGCTCTATGTCTGATTTATATGCAAATGACTTTTGAATAAAATTCAATAAGATATTTACTTTCTCTCTGGCTGTTTTCCATCTAAACAAGGGAATAAATAGCTGATTTAAAGATTGAATACTTTGTGTCGAAATTGGAGTTTTACAATAGAGTTCAATGGCACAAGAAGGATAAGTTTTTAAAAAACTTATTATTCTTGAATTTAGATTCACTTTCAATAATTGATTATTATAGGTTATTTCACGAGTTACCATTTCTTCACCAAATAAAGGGAGTTCATTTAGTTCAAATGAAAA
Source organism: uncultured Muribaculaceae bacterium (assembly GCA_964521685.1). Classification (GTDB taxonomy): domain Bacteria; phylum Bacteroidota; class Bacteroidia; order Bacteroidales; family UBA932; genus Bact-08. Next base: position 191 of record CAZFTS010000082.1, on the reverse strand, counting down.
GTACTTCCCATCATTAAATAATCCTCCTTCAAAAATTTTAATTTGCCCTGAGTTATTATATTTACTTTCAAATAAATAATATCTTCTCCCATCAATAATTACATAATGATGATACAATTGATGATTAGAGGGTAACTATAATACTCCCGTAAATTCAGACCACTGGGTAAATTTAATAAAATGATTAATTT
>CAZFTS010000081.1:0-5297 GCA_964521685.1 uncultured Muribaculaceae bacterium | reverse complement strand
ATAAAGAGCCTCTTTCAATGCTTTCTCACTGGAAGAATTCTTTTGAGCATTGACATTTATAGAAAATGTGAAAAATATTATAAGTATTAATATCCTGTTTATCATCTATTTACTATTTTTTCTAAAAAATATTTTCATCAAAACTAAAAAAAAATTTGGTGGAATAAAAATCATAGTTACATTTGCAGTGCACTACTTCACTAATACACCGAGACGAATAAAAGAATAAATATTATGTTAAAAATTGAAAATCTGAATTTTAGCTATTCGAAGCATGAGGTTCTAAAAGAGATTAACCTCAATCTTGAATGTGGTAAAATATATGGCCTTCTTGGTCAGAACGGAGTGGGTAAAACTACACTCCTAAAGATTATGAGTGGTCTCCTGAAACCAAAATCAGGAGTTTGTAATGTTCTTGGATATAATCCTTTTAAAAGAGAACCGGGTTTTCTGCAGGAGCTGTTCTTTATTCCTGAGGACTTTGTGGGTCCGGACATTGTAGTCAATAAATATGCATCATTACGAGGAGCCTTCTACCCTAACTACGATGGCTTTAAGTTTTCAAAACTTCTGACAGACTTTGAGGTTGACGGGAGGTCTAAATTCACAAAACTATCGTTCGGGCAACAGAAAAAGGCAATTATAGCTTTTGCCCTCTCCACAAACACTAAATTGGTCCTGATGGACGAGCCGAGCAATGGTTTGGATATACCTTCAAAATCACAACTCAGGAGGATTATATCACAGGCAGCGACAGATGAAAGTTGCATTGTAATTTCAACGCATCAGGTAAGAGATCTTGAAAACCTGATTGATCCTATAATCATTCTTGATACAAACGATGTACTCGTTAACGCATCTGTTGAAGAGATAAGCTCTAAACTCAAATTTGAATTCAGAGACACACCAGACAAAGAGGCATTATACAGCGAACCTACTCTTGGCGGTTATCTGACTGTTAACCGCAATGAAACCGGAGTTGAATCAAAGGTGAATATTGAAACACTTTTCAATACCGTTTTGATGAATAAAAAAACTATCAAGCAGATATTTAAAAAATAGTTAAACCATGAAAGCGAATTTTTCATTTAAAAGATATCAAATGCTTTTAACAAAAGAGTTAAAAGAGAGAAATGCAATGATCCTGAAGTTGGCAGGCATCATGTCCCTTATAATAATCGGCATATGGCTGACATCAATATTAATTACAGGAGGAGAAGAGGTATCCCCTCTTTTCAGATTTGGAATGATGAGTACTCTTCTTGTGGTTTCTATGATTATAGCCCCTTTTAACCTATATAAAAGTTACAATCACCCGAAGAAAGGTATAGACTATGCTCTGCTCCCGGCTTCAGTATGCGAGAAGTATCTCAGCATGCTCACTATTGTAGTTATTATTACCCCTTTGGCAATGATTCTATCACTGGTTACAACAGACATCTTCCTATCCCTTATAACACCATCGGTATTCCCCGGATTTGCCATAAATGCAAAGAACCTTGGTATGATAGATATCTCGAGCATTTATGAGATTCTAATTCTTCAATGGGGATTTATTTTCGGCAATTTTCTGTTTAAGAAGAGCAAGGTCACCAAAAGCATTTTTGCTGCCATAGGTATATATCTTGTACTCGGACTTATTATGGCAAGCACAGTTAAAGTTGTATACGCAGAAGAGATAAATCAAATGGCTTCATTCTCTGTTCAGATAAACAGTCTCGATGACCTGTTGAATAATCACACATTGAAAGAGGTACCTGCAATGAGATTAGTGATGTACATTATATATGCCGTGACATATGTCATTATTCCTGTGGGAAGCTTGTCCGGTACATTTTTAAAAATGAAGAACCAACAGTACTAGATTATGGAATTCAATGAACATAAACCAATATATCTCCAGATAGCTGATAACCTCTGTGATAAGATTCTCGGGGGAGAGTGGCAGCCGGAGGAGAGAATACCTTCAGTCAGGGAGTTGGGAACGCTTCTGGGTGTTAATCCAAACACAATAATGAGGACCTACGATCACCTGCAATCCTTAGAGGTAATATTTAATAAACGAGGAGTCGGCTATTTTATATCAAAAGAGGCAAAAGATACTATTATCGCCGCCCAGAGAAATCAATTCATACAGGAGGAGCTTCCAAAGATTTTAAAAAAAATGGCCCTTCTTGGCATTAATCCCTCAGAGGTTTTAATTTAACCTAAATATCAACTAAATACAGAAGAGTGCAGCTATTAATAAATAGTCTTCTACCAAGGGTGTATATCAATTATTATGCAAAACAATGTACTGTAATTTTAAATTAACCATGTACTGTAAATTAACAAATCTTCTGGTCATTTTACTTATTTCAACCACCACCTTTGCCGCCAGAAACAATAATACCATAACAGGCAAAGTAATAGAAAAAGAGAACGGGAAAGCTTTATCATACGCAACTATAAGTGTACACGACAAGGATTCTAAAGTAGTAGGAGGTGCTATTTCCAATGAGGAGGGCAAATTCAGTGTTGAAAAACTCATGAATGACTCCTACAAAGTAAAAATCTCATTTATCGGATTCAAGGATACAACACTTTTCGTTAAAGCGTCGGATTCTCAGGAGGTAAATCTTGGCACCATTGCACTTTCACCTGATGCAACCACACTTAAGAGTGCTGTAGTTACAGCAAAGGTTCCGGTAATAGAGCAGAAGCTTGACAAAATTGTAATGAATGTTGCTGAAGCAGTATCAACTCAGGGAAGCACGGCTCTTGACATACTCAGAAAGGCTCCGGGTATAAGCATAGATCCTTCGGGTAATGTATTGCTGAATGGAAACAGTGTCCAGGTTTGGATTGACAACAGACCATCCAATCTCTCGGGACAGGATCTTGAAGCTCTTCTTTCAGGTACAGACGGATCAACTATTGATAAAATAGAAATTATTGCCCACCCGTCAGCTAAATATGATGCTGAGGGAAGCAGCGGAATAATAAATATCCGATCCAAGAAGAATTTTGCCAAAGGAGTTAGTGGTTCTTTAAGAGGCACCTACGACGCATCTCCTTATAATTCTGACCTTTTCAATGGCCTCAGCGGAACCGCAAATCTGAATTACAGAAGTGAGAAAACAAATACGACAATATCGTACAGTCCAAAATATGAGGAATCTTACGAGAAATTCACATCTAACACAGATCTTGGATCAGGATTGATTCTCAAAGGGGAGACTCTTTCCGAGTCTATCAATAAAAGGTATAATTACAGATTGTCACACGATTATTTCATCAATAAAAAGAGTGTAGTTGGAATCATTGTGAGTGGTCTTGGAAGAAACGACAAAGAGAATACAAATGATGACATTACCGGCAGCAAACTATACAACAATGGCTCTCTTATACGGACAAACAATACCAGCATTGACAGTAAAAGCAATTTTGACAATATATATACGAACCTCAATTTCACTCACACATTCAAAGATAATCAGGAGATTACCCTTAATGCCGACTATGGTTATTATGACATAGGATCATTCAGCCATCAGGAAAATTACTATTTCAACAGTACCGGCGGAATCGAAATTCTTCCTGAGATTTTCAGAAGTGATTCAAAGCAATATCTCAACATCTATTCTGCAAAAGCTGATTATGAACAAATTATGTTCAAAAAAATAAAAATGGAGGCCGGAGCCAAGTTCGCAGAAAGTCTGACAGACAACAACCTGTTAAGAGAAAATAATGTATCAGGCAATTGGATAAAAGACAATGAACTAAGCAGTCTGTTCAATTATAAAGAAAATATAATTGCAGCATATCTTTCCGCAGCTACTCAGTTGAGTCCCAAACTAAGTGCTAAGGCCGGGCTTAGAGCAGAATACACTATATCTGACGGAGAGTGGATCAGTGCTGATACAACCACAACAAAGAAATATATTGACATATTCCCTACAGCATTTATAGGCTACAACCCTAATAAGAATCTGATGATAGCCCTGACATACGATATGAGAATTCAAAGGCCTAATTTCAATCAGCTTAACCCTTTCAGAATATATGTAGATGCAAACAGCTCTCTTGAGGGTAATCCTAACCTCATACCTCAGTATACTCATCAGACCAGCCTCTCATTTATATATAAGCAACATTTCAGTATAGGTCTTCATGGTCAGTTTACAAATAATACCATTATTCAGAATACAAACTTCAATCCGGAAACAGGAGAAAAATTCCTGGTATGGGACAACTTCGGCAAGCTCAACTTCTTTGGTGGTTTCTTCAACATAACCGAGTTGGGTATAACAAAATGGTTGACATTAAATGCCGGTGTTTTTGCAGCAAATGTGAAGAATAAAGCGAATGACTATGAAAAGGAATCATTCTTTACATCCATGAACATCAATACCACCGTCTCTCTTCCCAAAGACACTAAAATTGAGTTGTCAGGATTTGTAAACAGTGGAATTCCATATGGCTACTTTAAGGTGAGACCTATGGGAGAACTGGATTTCGGCGTAAAAAAAGGTGTAATGAAAAACCAGGGTACACTTTCTCTCAACTGTACAGATATATTTAACACTATGAGAAGTAATGCCAGTCTTGAAAATGGATTGATTAAGGATTATAATTTCATCTCTAAATGGAAGAGTCAAAAAATCTCACTAAGCTTTACCTATAGATTTGGCAACGGGAAGGCTGCCAAGATAAGAAAAGTCGGAGAGAGTGAAGAGGCAAAACGTGCAGAAAGCGAAAAAGTTAATAATTAGTCTAGTCAACTAAAGTTTTCTGCAAACGAAAGAGGCTGCCTGCAAACAGACAGCCTCTTTAAGATTTTAAAGAGTTTATCAGTTTCCCGAAGCTTTCAGAGTATTCTTTAGAAGTGATGTGATGGTCATAAGCCCAACTCCACCGGGAACCGGCGTAATATATGATGCCTTCGGGGCAACTTCGTCGAACTGGACATCTCCGGCCAGACGAAATCCCGATTTATTATCTGCAGGAACCCTGGTGATTCCGACGTCTATAACAACCACTCCCTCTTTTACCATATCACCTTTTAAAAATCCGGGACGGCCTAAAGCAGCAACAATTATATCTGCCTGCAGAGTAAACTCCTTTATGTTTTTTGTGTGGCTATGGCAGATAGTTACTGTACAGTCTCCGGGAATATTCTTGTGTGACAGAAGGTTAGCAAGAGGTCTTCCGACAATATTACTCCTCCCTATAATAACACAGTGTTTTCCTGAAGTTTCTATTTTGTATCGTTCCAGAAGCTCCATAATACCATCAGGTGTGGCAGATATATATGA
>CAZFTS010000080.1:0-5437 GCA_964521685.1 uncultured Muribaculaceae bacterium | reverse complement strand
CCAATGTAATCGGCAAGATCCTGAACCTGAGGATCGGTATAAAAATGGGCAAGGATAATTACATCCTTCTCTTTTTTAAGCCTGGTTATCTCCGATATTATTTTTTCTCTTTCCATCTTTACTTCAATCTTTCTCCTAATTGTCAGGAATAACGGTAACATTCATGCTAATATCCAGTGCACTTATCGAGTGGGTTAATGCACCTACGCTTATGTAATTCACACCAAGAAGAGCAACCTCTTTTACACGACTCAGGGTCATATTTCCCGAAGCCTCAGTCTCTGCCCTCCCGGCAATAATCTCAATAGCCTGTTTCATTGTGGCATTATCCATATTGTCCAGCATAATAATATCGGCACCACACTCAACAGCCTCTTTAACCTCATCAAGGTTTGAAGTCTCTACCTCAATTTTCATACCCATATTGATATTTTCACGAACCTGGGCAACCGCATTTTTAATACCACCAGCAATCTTTATGTGGTTATCCTTGATGAGAACCATGTCAAAAAGCCCCATTCTGTGATTTTTACCCCCACCCGCAGCAACAGCCATCTTGTCCAGAACTCTAAGCCCCGGAGCGGTCTTACGAGTGTCCAGAATCTTGGCATCGGTACCCTCAATCTCCTTTACAAACTGTGCAGTAAGTGTTGCAATACCCGACATCCGCTGTAAAATATTGAGTGCAATCCGCTCCGAAGTCAAAAGACAACGGTAGCTACCTTCAATCTCCACAATCACATCCTCCTTATTTACACTATCTCCATCCTTAACAAAAGGCCTCCATATCACATTCTTGTCAAGATGCTCAAAAACACGCTTTATTATGTCAATACCGCTTACAACACCATCTGCCTTCATCTTGAAAACAGCAGTAGCCTTGGTCTTCTCAAGTATTATTGAATTGGTTGTAATATCACCCGACGCAACATCCTCCTCGATAGCCAGGTCGATAATTTTGTCAATTAATGAATTATGGGTCATGATACGACTATTTGATTTTTTCACAGAATTGTCTTTTTTATTACTTATCAGAGAGCTCTTTACGGTGGAGTACCAATTGGCCGAAAGACTTCCGTTCATCTTCCCCCTCTGTTGAATTGTATGGTAAAGATTGTAATTATTCTCCTTAGGATAGTCACTTCTGAAATGTCCCCCGCGACTCTCCCTTCTGTAGAGAGCCCCTCGTACTATCAAAGAGGCAACAATAAGCAGATTTTCGGAGATCGAACTATAATACTCCTTACCGTTACCGACCACAGGCAGATTCTCTCTCAGCTTCTCAATCTCTGCAACAGCCATCTCCAGCCCCTCTCTATCCCTCACAATACCAGCATACCGGCTCATAATGAGAGAGACCTGCTCTCTTATGTGCAGATAGCTCTTCAACCCCTCTGGGTTAAATTGGAAATCGTTTTCGGAAACAGATTTAGCCAGCCCTTCAAAAGCCTCCCGCGGATAATTCCCGGAACACTGATACTCCCTGGCACTCATCACAGAGCGGTAACCGAACACGATGCACTCTGCCAAGGAGTTGGAGGCAAGCCTGTTGGCACCCATAATTCCGGTAGAGGCAAGCTCTCCGCATACATAGAGACCATCCACCCCGGTTTTACCATCGGTATCGCACTTAACACCTCCTACCATATAGTGAGCAGCAGGAGCAACCGGAATCCTGTCGCACATATCTATGCCAAGCTTGGCGCAAGTCTTGAATATATGGGGAAAACGAGCTTTAATTCTTTCCGGATCCAGATGTTTCAAAGAGAGGTATACATATGGTCTCTCCTGAGGATCCCTCTTTATCTCACGCTCGATTGCCTGGGCAACCACATCACGGGGAGCAAGCTCGGCAAGCGGATGGATATTCACCATAAACCTTTCGCCGTTGTGGTTAAGCAGATGAGCCCCCTCTCCACGAACAGCTTCGCTAATCAGATAGGATTTATCATCGGGAGAGTAGAGTGTGGTCGGGTGAAACTGGATAAACTCCATATCGGCAATCCGGCACCCCGCCTTGTAACACAACGCAACCCCGTCGCCAACCGAAGTCTCCGGATTGGTTGTCCTCGAATAGATGGCCGATGCCCCTCCCAAAGCAAGAATGGTGCTGCCTGCGTAGAAATTCTCCTGCGATTGGGTATCAAAGTTCCAGACCTTAAGACCCGCACATCTGCCCCCGTCTCCTCGACCCTCATTATCAAGAATCACCTCAAGAGCCTGATGGTTCTCAAACAGAGTGATTCCCGGATTCGAAAGTATCTGCCTGGTCATGAATTCACTGATTCTCCTCCCTGTAATATCGCCCCCTGCATGCAAAACCCTTCTCTTACGGTGGCCACCCTCAAGGCCCAGAGCCAGAACCCCTTCGCTCATATCGAAATGCATCCCCTCCTCAATCAGCTCCTTAATTCTCACCGGACACTCATTGACCAGAATATCAACCGCAAGAGGATTGCACAAACCCCTTCCCGCAGTTATAGTATCATCGGAGTGAAATTCCGGAGAGTCCTCATTATCGGTGACAGATGCAATTCCCCCCTGTGCGTAATAGGTATTACTGTCAGATACCTTACACTTTGTTACTACTGCAACACTTCCATATTTGGAAGCAACAAAGGCTGCATATAGTCCCGCAAGTCCACTCCCTGCTATCAGATAATCGTAACGCTGCATTTCAATTTTCTTTGCAAGCGGCGAATTTAAGCTTTTTATGTTAATATCTCTCTTTTTTTGCTCGTTTGGTTTCGAATGAATATCTTAGCAACCTAAATAGTTTAATAAAAAAATTATGACAAAATGTGTAAACTGCTTCATTCCATATCAGGATAAAGCACAAGTGGAACAAACAGTTAGGGGTCTCAAAGAGTCAATGTTGGTGAACAGGATTTACCTGCTTTCAACCGACCATTCGGCTGAGCCTGTTGAGGGATGTGAAATTGTTCACATAGAATCATTGAAATGCACTCCTGCCATAAAAAAGATAGCCGAAAAATCGGACTCACAATTCACTCTCATCTACACTAAGGAATCGACATTAATGCTTGGTCTGTTCGCTCTGGAGAGAATGGTGAAAATTTCGGAAGACACATCAGCCGGAATGGTATATTCAGATCATTTCCAGATAATTGAAGGGGTTAAAAAACCAAGTCCCGTTATCACCTATCAAATGGGAAGTCTCAGGGATGATTTCAACTTTGGGTCGGTACTCTTTTACAATTCGAAAGCACTTAAAGAGGCAGCATCTCAAATGGATACAAAATATCTCTTTGCAGGGTTGTACGATCTTCGGTTAAAAGTTTCACAAAAATATGATATAGTGCATATTAACGAATATCTCTATACTGAGGTGGAGCAGGACAACCGCAAATCGGGAGAGAAGATATTTGATTATGTTGACCCTAAAAACCGTGCAGTTCAGATAGAGATGGAGGCGGCCTGCACAGACCACCTTAAAAAGGTAGGCGGATATCTGGAACCAAATTTTAAACAGATCGAATTCAATCAGGGTAATTTTGAGGTTGAGGCATCTGTTATTATCCCGGTTTTCAATAGAATAAAGACAATTGAAGATGCTGTTAAATCGGTACTGAAACAGAAAACCAGCTTTAAATTCAACCTTATAATCGTAGATAACCACTCAACCGACGGGACTTACGAAGCAATTGAAAAATACAGCTCCGATGAGAGGCTCATCCACATAGTTCCCGCAAGAAATGATCTGGGTATAGGCGGATGCTGGAATATGGGGGTTCACCACCCGAAATGCGGGAAGTTTGCAATCCAGCTGGATAGCGATGATGTTTACAGTGACGAGAACACCGTACAGAAGATTGTGGATGCCTTCTACGAGCAAAACTGCGCAATGGTTGTGGGAACCTATATGATGACAAACTTCAATATGGAGATGATTGCTCCGGGAATTATTGATCACAAAGAGTGGACACCGGATAACGGCCGTAACAACGCCCTCAGAATTAACGGTCTAGGAGCGCCAAGAGCATTCTACACCCCTGTTCTGAGAGATATTAAGGTTCCAAACACAAGCTATGGCGAAGATTATGCATTGGGTCTGAACATCTCGCGTCAATTCCAGATTGGCCGTGTATACGATGTGCTATACCACTGCCGCCGCTGGGAAGACAACTCCGATGCATCTCTCGATATTGTGAAGATGAACGGACACAACACCTACAAAGACAGAATCCGCACCTGGGAGCTTAAGGCAAGGATTGCCCTCAATAAAAAATAGCACGGCCCCATGTCAGAGATACTAAATAAGAAGAACCTTGATAACCTCTTTGAAGAGCAGCTCTCTTCATGGGAGCAGGCAGGCTCAAACTATAAGGCTCTGGAGAGGGTTCTTGTTAAGGAAATTAAAATAGAGGGATACCCTTTCAAGATTCAGTTCAACCCTGCAAGAATAACCTCATCGGCAGCCAAGGTAGATGTCAAATCTATCAGCGAGAGAAAGTGTTTCCTCTGCAGGGAGAACCGGCCGGCGGTGCAAAAGGGGCTGAGCTTTATCAATGAACATGATACATCCGATCCCTACACCGTACTCATAAACCCTTTTCCGATATTTCCGCGCCACCTTACAATACCGTTACTCTCCCATACAGACCAGCTGATAGCCGGCCGATTTGGTGCAATGCTGAATCTGGCACAAGAGTTACCGGAATATACCCTCTTCTACAACGGTCCACGTTGCGGGGCATCTGCACCCGACCACTTCCACTTTCAGGCAGGCAACAGAGGCTTTCTTACAATTGAGAGGGAGCTTAAGCGAATGGAGAGAGAGGTCATATACAAAGATGAAACTTCGGAAATCTATCTGCCTCAATATTTTATAAGCGGTGTCGTAGCCTTGGAATCTACATCGGCAAAAGAGGGGGCACGACTTCTCGAGAGAATCTTTGCGACCCTTCCGGTAAAGGAGGGGGAGCAGGAGCCTATGGTAAACATTCTCTGCTGGTTTGAACCACAGGAGTCATCTGACAAAGCAGGGATTTTCACAACTCTCATATTCCTGAGAGACAAACATCGCCCCTCTCACTATTTTGCAGAGGGTGACAACAATATTCTCCTGAGCCCCGCCTCGGTCGATCTGGGTGGTGTGCTCATCACTCCGCTAGAAAAGGATTTTGTGAAGATAGGGGAGCGGGAGATAAGGGAGATTTTTGAAGAGATTTGTACAGGCCGGGAGGAGCTTCCGGTAATTGCAGATAAAATTAAAAAAGCATTACTATGAAAGAGCCAAAAGTAAGCGTGGGGATAATGTTTGAACCCGAAATCGAGTTCACCCTCAATTCGGAATTTATTTCAAACGGAAGTGCTCTCACCGGGGAGCAAAAGGTTGCATACAGCAAAGGTAAAATTCTGTGGAGAGGCACTCTCTGTGACTCCCTTGAATTTACTCCCGTTAATGAACAGGAGG
>CAZFTS010000079.1:0-5487 GCA_964521685.1 uncultured Muribaculaceae bacterium | reverse complement strand
TACATTTGCGGGTCGAACAATTGACACCAGTGACAATGAGATCGTTTAACGCATTCTTCTTTTATTTTTATTACTTCTTTTACAGCGAAAGGGGTCGATGCGTTATTGTATGATATGTAAATAGTAAACAGATAATAGTGTAGAGGCCCCGGGTTCCGGGGCCTTTTTTTTAATTACAGGCCAAATGAAAACAACCACCGAAATGTTACCCCTTGTGAAGGCATCTTCAAGAACAGATGCCGTGCAGGAGTATTACTTCTCCCGCAAACTGAGGGAGATTGAGCAGATGCGCCAGGCTGGTGCCGATATTATCAATCTGGGAATCGGAAGCCCCGATCTTCCGCCGTCGGCCGAGACTGTCTTTACCCTTACAAAGAGCGCTTCAAATCCTAAAAACCATGGTTACCAGAGTTATCAGGGAATCAGGGAACTCAGGGAGGCTTTTGCGAAGTGGTATTGCAGATATTTTGGTGTAGAACTCAATCCGGATACGGAGATATTGTTGCTCATGGGGTCAAAGGAGGGGATAATGCATGTGAGCATGACCTTTATCAACCCCGGAGATGAGGTTCTTGTGCCCGATCCGGGATATCCAACCTACACATCGGCTACCAGACTGGCAGGAGGGGTGGTGAGAAGCTATCCGCTTACAAAGGAGAATGGGTGGTATCCCAATATCAAAACGTTGGAAAAGAGCGACCTCAGTCGGGTGAAGATGATGTGGATCAACTATCCGCACATGCCTACAGGGCAAAAGGCCACGAAAAAACTCTTTGAAGAGTTGGTTCGCTTTGCACGCAAACACTCCATTCTGCTCTGCAACGACAACCCTTATAGCTTCATCCTCAACAATGAACACCTGAGCCTTCTCTCAATTGAGGGTGCAAAAGAGGTGGCGCTGGAGCTCAACTCCCTGAGCAAATCACACAACATGCCGGGGTGGCGGATAGGGATGATAGCCGGCCATAGTGCTTATATCAGGGATATTATAAAAATCAAAAGCAATATGGACTCGGGAATGTTCAAGCCGCTTCAGCTGGCAGCCGTGACAGCATTGGAGAGCGGGGATGATTGGTACAAATCTGTAAACAGCGGTTATGAGAAGAGACGAGTAGTTGCCGGGGAGATTATGGATGAACTCGGATGCACCTATGACAAGGGGCAGTGCGGATTATTCCTCTGGGGAGAGATTCCCGCTTTTTGTGCAGATGGACAAACACTTACCGACGGACTGCTTTACGACTCAAATATATTTATCACCCCCGGATTCATCTTTGGTAGCAACGGTGAAAGGTATATCAGAATCTCGCTCTGCGCAACGGAAGAGCTTCTCAGAGAGGCATTGGAGCGTATCAGGATCTCCAAAAGGGTGAAAAATGCTATATAAAGGATTTTAAAACAATAAAAACTTAAACAAAATAGAATAAATATGAATTTTACAATAGTAGGTCCCGGTTTGATAGGAGGGTCATTTGCCCTGGACCTTAAGGCTACAGGGTTGGCAGATAAGATTTTTGGTGTGGACAGCAATCCGGTGCACCTGGCAAGGGCAATCCAGCTGGGACTTGCCGATGAAGCGGCATCGCTTGAAGATGCAGTTCGCGGCTCAGAAATGATAATTCTCGCTGTTCCGGTAGATAAAATCAAATCACTCTTACCGCAGGTGCTCGATATGGTAAAGGGGACGAAAAAGATTGTTGCAGATATGGGCTCAACCAAGCGGGCAATAGTGAAAGCGGTTGAAAACCATCCGGCAAGAGGGCGCTACGTAGCTTTGCACCCAATTGCCGGGACCGAGTTCTCGGGACCCGATGCCGCACTCATGGGGCTCTTCAGAAACAGGAATGTGATTATCTGCGATAGCGAACTATCTGACAAAGATGCGCTTGACACAACTACAGAGATACTGGCATCAACAGGAATGAAGATCTCATATATGGATTCGGCAAGCCACGATCTGCACGTAGCCTATGTATCACATATTTCGCATATTACATCCTTCTCTCTGGCGTTGAGCGTGCTCGAAAAGGAGAAGAGCGAAGAGAGCATCCTCACTCTGGCTGCCAGCGGTTTTGAATCTACCGTAAGGCTTGCAAAGAGTAATGCAAATACGTGGGCATCAATATTTCTGCAAAACTCAGAATACATAACGGAGGTTCTGGACTCATATATCGGGAAGATGAACCTCTTTAAGCAATATATAAACGCCGGAGACACAGACTCTTTGATAGCGCTTATGAACCAGGCAAATGAAATTAAAAAGATATTAAACAGATAAACTTAAACACAATGAAAGAGAGATTAAAGATCAGAAGGGTAAAGGAGTGGGCACTCTATAAGGGGCGTCCTCTCACAATCTGCGGACCATGCAGCGCAGAGAGCCGGGAGCAGGTAATGGAGACAGCCGTAGAGCTTGCCGCACTAAACAGGGTGGATATCTTCAGGGCAGGTATCTGGAAACCGCGAACCAGACCCAACTCATTTGAAGGGGTGGGGAAGGAGGGGCTTCGCTGGCTCAGAGATGTGAAAAAAGAGACCGGATTACCCACCGCTACTGAGGTTGCCAACGCCTCCCACGTCAATGACGCCCTTAAGTTCGGTGTGGATGTGCTCTGGATCGGAGCCAGAACATCGGCCAACCCTTTTGCAATGCAGGATATTGCAGATGCTTTAAGCGGCGTTGAGGTGACAGTTCTTGTAAAGAATCCGGTTAACCCGGAGCTCAACCTCTGGATTGGGGCTATCGAGAGAATTGCACGGGCAGGTATTACGCAGATAGGTGCAATTCACAGAGGAATATCTACATACGAACACACAGTTTACCGGAATCAGCCAAAATGGTTGCTTCCCATCGAGTTACGCAGAGCGATTCCGGAGATACCGCTCATCTGCGACCCCAGCCACATTGGAGGGGCAAGAGAGTATCTGCATGAGATATCCCAGAAAGCGATGGACCTCAACTACGACGGACTAATGATTGAATCGCACATCAACCCCGATGTTGCCCTTAGCGATAAGGAGCAGCAGGTCACCCCGAAACAGCTCGAGGAGTTGCTTAAGAGCCTGGTACTAAGGGAGCAGGAGTCGAACAACAGCGCATTTCTGGATGTGCTGGGTGAATTGAGATCGCAGATTGACCTCTTCGATGATCAGCTGCTTGAACTGCTTGAACAGAGGATGTACGTTGCCGAAACCATTGGTAAATACAAGAAAGAGAACAATATTACAATTCTCCAAAGCTCAAGATGGGAGGAGATTATAACCAAGGCGGTGCGTAAAGGGGCAAGCAAGGGTTTGAGTGAGGAGTTTGTAAGCCAGATGTTCAAAGCGGTGCACCAGGAGTCGATTAACCACCAGAACAGGATCATGAACTCCTAATTGCAGGTTATCTCTCTTTCAGATAAGGTTTTATCACCTCAGCCCATTTGAGATAACCCTTTCCCAGCAGGTGGAGCCCGTCATTGGTGTACTCTGGTTTCAGGGCTTCACTGTTAGCGGTTCCGGGATCATCTCAGCACTTAAGTGCCTTATAAACATCAATATAGGTGATCCCCTTCTCACTGCACAACTTAACCAGCCCTCTGTTGATCTCAATCACAACGCTCCCCCTGGTGGTTGCACCCGGAAACTTCCCGAAGCTCTCATTCACAGGGAAAACGCTCTGAACATAAAGCTTTGTGCGGGGAGAGTCGGTTGCTATCTTGTTAACAATCCGGGTTATAGCCCTCAGAATAGAATCGGCATCCTTATTCTGCGCAACATCATTTATCCCTATGAGAAGGAATATCTTACGCGGTTGCCCCTTTAAAATAGGTCCAAGCCTGTCAAATACCCCCTCGGCAATATCTCCGCTTATCCCCCGGTTCTTAATGTTTGAATTATTGAATATCTCATGCCACTCACCAAAATGGGTAATGCTGTTACCAAGAAAGACTATATCATTTTTGTCAACTGGCAGCTCTTCGAAAAGCGTTGCCCTCTGATAGTAAAGTGTCGAATATTTTCCCTGCCCCCACAAACTGCTCTTTGCAGGTAACAAATTAATAATAATCAGGCAGATAATTAATTTTTTCATACTCTTATTTTAATAAAGTAAATAGCCCAGAAGTCCCGAAGCCAGAATAATCTTTATCGGATTCTGTTTACCCCGGAACGCAAATACAAAGGCTCCCGCAAAGATTGCCCAGCTCTTCCAGTCAATGAAATTGTCCGGCGTAATCAGCAATATTGCAGCCGATGCAATCAATCCCGGAATAACCGGCTTTATCCCTCTGAGAGCTGCATCAAACCAACGGTTACTCTTAAACTGTCTGTAAAGAAATGCTATGAGCAGTATTATTATAAATGATGGTAAACAGACCGCAAATGTTGCCAGCGCAGATCCCCATACATTCCCGCTCACTACATACCCTACATAGGTTGCACTGTTAATGCCAATAGGGCCAGGAGTCATCTGCGAGATGGCAACCATATCGGTAAAGGTTGCGGCATCTATCCACTTATGATTTACCACAACCTCGTTCTGTATGAGCGAAATCATAGCATATCCCCCGCCAAAGGTAAAGAGCCCTATCTTGAAGAATGTTATGAATAGTTGCAGATAGATCATCGTTTAACTGTTAAAAAGTGGTAAAAAAGCCCCAGCAGGGCACCCGATAGTATGAGCCAGATTGGAGAGACCCCCAGAAAGGCAATCAGTACAATAGCAATAACCGGGATAATTGCTGTATATCTGTTGGTTATTGCAGATTTTGACAAAGTAAGGAAAGGAACGGCAATCAAAGCCACCACAGCCGGTCGTATCCCCATAAAGATCTTGTTTACAATCTCGTTGTCCCTGTAGTCCTGGAAAAAGAGGGCTATCAGTAAAATCATTACAAAAGATGGTAAGGCACTACCCAGCGCAGCTACGACTGAACCCTTAACACCCTTTAGCTTTTCACCTATGAAAATGGAGATATTTATTGCCAGAATCCCGGGTGCCGACTGGGAGATTGCCAGATAGTCGAGGAACTCCTCCTCCTTTACCCACCCTCGTCGTTCGACAACCTCCTTCTGAATAAGGGGGATCATGGCGTAACCCCCTCCTATAGTGAAGGCTCCGATTTTTGCAAAAGAGGTAAATATCTCAACATAAATGTTCATATTGCAAAATTAAGTTAAAATATGGTGAAAATTGACTTTTCTCTCAAAAACTTAAAACAAAGATTATGAGCGCTATAGCTATTTTGGTGATTTTTTTTAAAAATTATTGCTGAATTATTTTGTTTCATTAAAAAAAGTCACATATCTTTGCAGCCCGTTTCGAAAAAGAAACGCTGAATAGAAAGTTCTTTGATAGCATAGATTATAAGAGTAACAAGGTAGAGGTTTTTTAAAAAATATAAAACTTCGTCAATACTTAATAAGTTGATTCAGGTCAGATCAAGCAAAAACATTTAAAAATTTTTACAATGAAGAGTTTGATCCTGGCTCAGGATGAACGCT
>CAZFTS010000078.1:0-6128 GCA_964521685.1 uncultured Muribaculaceae bacterium | reverse complement strand
GTCATAAACGGCAATGGCATTTTTAACCTCCAAAATATCTTTTTCAGGCCCAATTACCCTTCTGTTTTCGATAATTGCCGTTATTTGTTCAATTGTCAAAGTATTTCCCTCAATTTCAAGGGATGAATGAATAGTCTTAACCCTATTTTTCTTTCTAAGTTCTGCCGGAGGTTTATTCAGGTGTGCAGATTTCACCTCACCAATTTTCTCTGAAATTGCAGCAATTAACTTTAAAATCTTTCCGGTTATTTTATACGGTGGCTTCATTTATTTAATTTTCGATAGTATCAAATGATAGTATCAAAGATAATGTATTTACTTCAATATGTCTCTCACAAAGACAATAGGATAAAAATTGCCAAACAAAAGAGAGGTAAGAAGATCTTAAGTTTTGCTTTCATATTTAACTAATTTTAAACTTAAATAGATAAACCACAGACTCCACCCAACATGGAAAAATCGTTGTTTAAGCCCAAAGTAATTCTCCATTACATTCGGTATCAACGTTAAGAACCCTAACAGCATAATTATCAGAAATATCCCTGAAGCTATTTTAATGCCTGGGATTTTACTTTCTTTCCATAACAATAAGCACAGTAGGGGGGATAATGGTAAAATCATGCTTGGTGAGCCGAGAATACCATGCAACTTCATAGGCAGAGGAAAAATCGCAGCCCCAAATATTGAAAATGAGAAACTCAAAATAATCAAAATTGGAATTACACTAAGACCAGCACTCTTCGCAACTCCGTAAAGCCTGACAATAAGAAAAACACTTAAAGCAGAACACAATACCAACCCAGCCGTAAAAATGTATTGAGTTTTCGTACCTAATGCACCCAATTCACTCACCATATTCGTTAAATGACTATAATTATCTGTCATTAACCCACATATTATTATCGTACTCCAAAACACTAATGGGATTATAAACCCTAAATAAACTAATTTCTTACTATTCATTTTCATTGGATTAAACAGCCAATTCTGGTAGATATTAATAACCCCAACATACATTCATAACTTCTTTACCTTTTGGAAACCAGCTAGAACAAAAAACTACCAACGCAAATACCATATTAAATAACACTTTTTGTCTTATATTCCGATTATTTAATATCTCAATCAGCGAATGATGCATAATTCATTATTACTGTTTATTCAGGCGCTGCTGACCCTTATTCTAGGGTAATTGTGGCTCTCTGTACTCCTAAGGAAAACCTAATGATCAACTATGTTTTAATTGATCAAACATGTCAAACAAAGTTATCTTTTTTTCTCATTGATTCACACTCAAATTTGCTTTGGGAGAATAGTTTATCTGTATATCAAAAACTGTATCGTTGATTGACTTGGATTGTTCATTCAAAATATTGAACATAAAAATACGAAATGGACAAAAAAACTGTTTCCCAAACCAAATTTTAAGGGTTTGAAGTTGATTCAAAAGGTGGATTTGAACTTTATAATCTAAAACATAGAGTTGAAGTGTACCAAAATGCGGAACAAGAAAATAGACAACTAAATACGACACACTTACAACAAGTTTTTGATTAGCGTTCTCAAATAGGACGTTTTGAAATAAAATAGTAAATATTTCATTAAATAATTTGTTTATCAAGAGTTTAAATGTTAAATTTGGAGTGATATATGTGGTTACAACTTTTTTAGTACTAAAAAAAATTATCAATGTCAAAAGATGTCAAACGGATGGGCAATCTTTACAATAAATTTGAATAAAGTTCCGTAAAATTTATAAACTAAAATTATTTAATTATGGCAATCTCTGATGTAAGGTTAAAAAACAACTATTTTGAAGTGTACGACAACTCAGGTAGAAAGATTAGTGAGAAATTTTCTGGTGATGCAGGAGAGTTAAAAGGGTATTCAAGCGACACTATTCTTTGTAAGAAAAATAATTATTATTGTACATACGATGAAAGATTCATGCGTATAGAAGAAAAATTCTATGACATCGGAGAATTTAAAAGTATGACAAATGCTTCAATAAATTTTATAAAAGATAGATACCTTTATTCCTATGATAGGTATTTCAAAAAAATTAGCGAAAGTTATATTGGATAGGAAACAAATGAATAAGACCAAATCAATTGTCATTTTTAATGACTATAAGGATTTGACCGTAACTATTATCAGTGTTCTGATAGGTATAATTGCTATTCTAATATATTTGTCAGAATCAGATGAAGGTGTAAAGCTTTTAACAGCCGTAATGTTCTTCATTCCGGCTGTTAAAAGCTTTAACTATTCTGAGAAATCAAACGTTAGCTTGCCAAAGACGGTTTTATCTTTTGTTTTAAAAATTATATTATCCTTTTTTATTCTAGTTAAACTTCTGAAATTAATTGGGGATAACAAGAATAACTCAATTGACGAAAAATTAAGTGAAAGGAATAAAAGTTGGCAATTAATTACTACTGGAATTTTCTTTTATTTTGTATTTGACCTGATTAAGGAACACCGTTGGAATGGAGACCTATCTTCTTTTTGAAACAAGTGTTGCATCCTATCCAGAACCTACTCTATAGTTACAGTTACTTTAGAGTTTTTTAACCGAAATAAGAATGGAAAGAAGTTCAGCAAAAGATAAAACATCAAATCTTTTTAATCGTTATGTGTGGTTGGCCGATACCATTTACCGAGCGGGGAAAATATCGTTTGAAGATATAAACAGAAAGTGGCTAAGTTCAAGTTTAAATGAAAATGAAGAGGAGATTCCCCTACGTACTTTTCACAATCATCGGAAAGCCATTGAACATATGTTCGATATCAATGTCGAATGTGACAAACAAAATGGATTTCTATACTTCATTGAAAACACAGACGATTTTGAGAGGGGAGGAGTGAGGCAATGGCTGATAAGTACTTTAGCCGTAAATATTATTGCAAACGAAAGCTATAAACTAAAAGATCGCATCCTTTTTGAACATATTCCTAGCGGACAAAAATTTCTTGTGCCGATTATTGAAGCAATGAAAGATGGAGTTAACATTGAAATATCTTACCAAAACTTTTGGGATGAAAAGCCTAGGAAGATAGAAGTTAACCCATATTGTGTTAAAGTGTTTCGTCAAAGGTGGTATTTAGTTGCGCTAAATTGCAGCAATAAAAAAATTGTAATTTATGCTCTTGACAGAATACGGAACATATTGCATACCGGGAATGTATTTGTAATTCCACCTGATTTTGAGCCAAAAGAGTATTTCTATAATTGCTTTGGCATAATCAATCAATACAAACCAGAAGAGGTGCAAATCAAAGTCTTTAAGAAGGATAAAAAAGACAAATATCTTAAGCTGCTACCTTTACACCACTCCCAGGAAGAGGTGTCAAGCACAAATGAGTACACAATTTTTAAGTACTATATTCAGCCAAACTACGATTTCCGAATGGAACTCCTATCCCACGGGTCCGATATAGAAGTCATCTCTCCAAAACGATTTAGAGATGAGATTTCTCAAATAATTAAGACACAAAATAAACGCTATAAGTTTGATTTATAATGCGTAAATATGCAACTAAATAAAATCTCATCTCCTTAATTTATCTTAGGCATTATTTCTTTGTGTAATTCAACATAGCGTCAACACATTTTGTTATATAAGAGCATACCTTCTCATCTTCATTAATAAGAAATGCTTTTAATGTTTCATTAGATAAGTCATTACCAGATATAGTTGAGTCAGGGACTGTTTCTGAGAATTTTGGATCTTCATTTGAGAATTCTGCATAAATTTCTTTATTATTTGAAGGATAAAAAAAGAAAGAACCTATTATTTTATTTTCCTCATCGTTATCAAGTATACCAAGTATATCAAGTTGCAATCCATTATTATCACAATTATACCAACCTTGGTATTCTATATTATTGTTTTCGAGACATTTAATAAACATTTCTATTATTCTATCACGAATATCTGTATCCTCAAAAAAGTTGCGACCATTTAATGTTTTATAAATATCAATTGCTAACGACATTTTTTTTTCGTCATTTCTCAAATAATCAAATACTTCTTCCATATATTTATCTCTATTAATTACATTTCTTACTAACTCAACATATATTTCTAGGCTCACTTTAATTCTGTTATCGGTTGGATCGGTTGTCTCCTTTATGCACTTTTCCAACCATTTTACGATATCTTTCTCGTAGCTTAAGCATTTATGCTCGCAATCACGATCATTTGGAGGCAATTCGCCATATTTGGTAAGATAGAAAGGGTGGGTGTGTGTTTCATCAAACTCCAACTTAAGAGCTTCGCAATACTTTTGCAACTGACCCGATTTTCCATGGTCATCGACCTTATTCTCAATGATAATTATTTTTTTTTTATCACGGATAAAGATATCAACACGGCCTCCTGCTGGCAGCTCTCGGTAGATTTTAGCATCTTTAAATTCAATAAAATCAGGTTCTAAACCAATTTGTTCTAAAAATAGTCCGAAATACCTTTTATTGAGTTTAAGAAAGTCTGAAATCAAATTTGAATGTAATTTTTCTGATCTTCCATGCCCTGTCTTTATTAGAAGGTTGAATTTCTCTTGCTTGTCAAGTCCTTTTAATTGGTTTTCAAGTTCAGTAAAAAAGATTGCATAATCATTCATAGTCTTATAAAATATAATTCCTTTAAAGTTAAACATATATTATTAATATTCAATACTTATTGCCCTTAAATCTATAACATTTGCCGTTTTTGTAATTTTTTATCAGTGTTAATGAACGGCATTCTTCAGAACAGAAGTGCTCGATTCTTTTTACACTATGCGGGATAATTATGTCTTTAAGATTAAAACAATCTCTAAAAATGAGAGAACCTATATAGTAGACAAACTCTGGTATATTTACCGACTCAAGTTTACTACAGTATTGGAAAGCATTGTTACAAATATATTTCAACCCTTTGGGAAGTTTAATGTTAATAAGGTTTTTACAATATCCGAAAGCGTAGTCGCCAATAATTAAAACACTTTCGGGAACAGTGTAGCTCATCTCCTTTTTTCCAGGAGGATAACGTATTAAGATTGTCTTCTCTTTGTTAAAGATGACGCCATCAACAGAACAAAAGTATGGATTGGAAATATCCACACAAAAGTTATTTAACTCTTCACATTCAATAATATCTAAGTCCCCAAACTCTTTAATACTTTTTGGCAGATATATCCTTTCAAGGCTATTGCACCAGCTGATTGACCTTAGATTAAAAGAGTCTATTGAATTTGGTAAAATAATCTCTTTCAAATTCTTGCAGCATTGAAATGCCCTCTCTCCAATAGACTTGACTCCTAAAGGTATCTCCACTGTTTGCAGATATTGACATAATTTGAATGCCTCAGAACCTATTTCTGACACTTCAGAAGGAATCACAAAGTGGCTAATATCACAATTATTATGGAAACGTATAAGCTCCCTTTTATCCTTCGTGTAAAGGGCATTTTCGTATGCACAGTACTGTGGATTGTTTTGGTCCACTGTTATTGAGTGCAAATTACTTCGATCACTATAAATTATACTGACAATTTTCAACAAACTGGCAGGAATATGAATTGATTCTAATTTAGGGCATTTCCCAAATTTAAAATATTCAATTGTAACAATCCCTTCCGGAATTATTAAACCAACAAGTTCCGGGTTAATTAGGTCATCAATAAATATTTCGTCATATTTATAACTCTGCACAGAACCATCGGAATATGTAGCAATCCAATAATCTTTTTTTGAGTCATCTATAAGAGTTTTTGTTTTCATAGGTTGCAATAAATTAATATTTGATTGCAAAAATAGGTGACTGCTATGCCAAAGCATGGCACAGTTATTCTTGGTGGTCAGACATGCTCCGGAATTATTAAATGGGTAGTCTTAATTGCTAAAATTTGGGTAACCTTAAATTACGAAAAGATGTAATTTATTGGATGCTTACAATCAAAACATGATTGACCTTCGGGTTGCCCTTCGGAGTACGGAGGGGTCACAATCGTCCCGGAATGGGGGTCAACTTCGCCGGAATAAACAAAAATATAATTCTGAGAATATAATAATCAAAACTGTCAGAAGAATATTTTTCATTTGTATCTATATCTTGTTGCATTTTTATCTCCAATTTTCTCAA
>CAZFTS010000077.1:0-6743 GCA_964521685.1 uncultured Muribaculaceae bacterium | reverse complement strand
GCCACCGCAACCTCCTCATCACCACCATGGACGGCAAAGTCATCTTCGCCAAAGTCCGGTAACCGGGGGGGAGAACCTTGCCAAGGTTCTTGGGAAAAATGTTGCAGAAGGTGGGGTAACCTTGCCAAGGTTCTTGGGAAAAGTGTTGCAGAAGGTGGGGTAACCTTGCCAAGGTTGGTCAAAAGCAAAACTGCGGCAAGTACCGCAGCCTCGTTTTGTTTTGACAAGCAGGTAATTAAGAACGGACTTACAGGTTGGGTTGGAGAGCACTGTGTTGTAATTCTTGCACAGCGGTCTCAAAAATTTTAAAAAATTTGGTGTTTTTTAAAATTTTTGAACTGGCAAGAGGGACACTTTGGCGCAATTTGAGGTAACTAATTGATTTTAAGTTTATCCAAAAATCAATATTCTTGAAATTGATAAAAACCCATTTAGGAGGTAACATGCAGGTTAGAAAATTTTAAAAACCATACATTTTTTAAAATTTTCTAATGCGCTTGTTTGTGTTTTGAAATAGATGCTTTCCCCTATAAATCATTAGGTTGTGTCAAAATTTGTATTTGTTAAACAAAACAGAGGCATTCATACTCGCCTCTGTTTTTGCTTTAACTTTAAAACTACTTTATCAAGGGTCTTAAGATTCTGAGATTTTTGAAGAAAGTACAAGGTTACCCAACCTTAAAGGTGATTTTTCCTAAGAACCTTGGCAAGGTTACCCCACCTTGAAGTGTGTTTTTCCCAAGAACCTTGGCAAGGTTATCCCACCTTGAAGTGTGTTTTTCCCAAGAACCTTGGCAAGGTTATCCAACCAGCATGAGAATGAGGAGCCAGTCGAGTTTTTTGCGGAGGGTTTTGAGGGCGGTGGTCATTTGGGTTTCGACGGTTTTGACCGAGATGTTGAGCTCTTCGGCGACTTGTGGGTAGGTCATCCCTTTGATTTTGCATTTGACAAATATGTCGCGGCGTCTTTGCGGGAGCTCTTTGATGGCGTCGAGGATTATTTTACGGCTTTCGGAGTCGATGAGTTTGAGTTCGGTGAATGGGTTCTGGACAATTCTGATGAAGAAGAGGTCGCCGAAGCCGAGTTCGACATACTTCTTGTATTGTCTGTTTTTGCGGAGCCGGGTTATGCAGTTGTTGTATACCGATTTGTAGAGGTAGGATTTGATTGATTCGGTTACTTCCAGCTTTTTGCGGATGTCCCAGATGTGGCAGAATGTGAGGTGGACTACCTCTTTTGCCTGGTCGTTGTCTCCTAAAATCCTGTATGCGTAGGAGCAGAGTCCTGGGTTGTACTGGTTGTACAACTGTGTGAAGGCTTGTTCGCTACCGCTTTTTAGGTCTTCTAAGAGGTTCATTATTTGTGTGTTTTCTTTTTTTGTCGCAGGATTTTCCGTTATATACGGAGAGAACTGCTAAATATGGGAGATCAGCCTTTGAATATGGGCAGATCTACTTTTATTCCTGCAATATTAATAATTCTGCGGACAAATGTATCAATTAATTCTTCGAGATTTTGCGGATGGGTGTAAAATGATGGTGAGGCTGGGGCGATAATGGCTCCTGCAAGTGTAAGTTTTGTGAGGTTTTCTAGGTGGATGAGGTTGAGTGGTGTTTCGCGGGGGACGATGATGAGGGGGCGGCGCTCTTTGAGCATTACGTCGGCGGCGCGCGTTATGAGGTCGGCTGTGGCGCCGGAGGCGATGCGGCCGATGGTGCCCATAGTGGCGGGGATGATTATCATCACGTCGGCGGAGTTTGAGCCGGAGGCGAAAGGGTGGTAGTAACTTGCGTTGTCCAGCGCGCCGCCCGGTACCTGATCGCCCAGTTCATCGGCCCACACAACTTTTGCAGTATCTGTAAAAACTACCTCAGTTTGAATATCTGCCTGCTTTTCCAACTGTTTAAATATCTGCAACATCCTTGCAGCATATATCTGCCCGCTGGCTCCTGTGACAGCAAGCAGTACTCTTTTGATATTTGTTGTCTTCATTGAAAGAAAAACAGATGTGTGGGGTGATGGTTCAAAGTAAGGTACTATAGTTCAAAATAAACTGTGCGTAGCCAGGTTTTGAAAAGCGGGTCAAGAAATTCCCATTTACCTCTCTCTTCGGTAAGTATCTCCTTTTTCTGGACTGCATCTTTGAGCCTCTTCACGTTTGCGCTGGAGTTGAAACCATACTGGCTCATCGTGTCAAGGGCGCTCAGCTGGCTCACATCATCCATAATTGCTTTTAGAAAGTTTATCTGAAACCGGCTTAACCTGCTTGTAATTAATTGGAAACGATATGAGTGCAGCTCTGTGAGAGAGCTGAATGACTGCCTGATTATCTGCTCGGTAAGGTATCCGCGCGTAAGAGAGTAGGAGATATCGCCAAGTTGCTGAAAGTACCACGGATGTCCCTCTGTGTAACGATACATCTGCAAGGCCTGCTCTTTTGTTACAACTCTGCCGGCTTTGAGGAAACTTCTGATTACAAATTCTATTAGTTGTTTCTCTTCAATTGGCTGGAGTTTAATGCGTTCGGCAAAGTTGTAAAAATATTTCTTCTCTTCGAAAATCTCCTTCATGGAATTCACGAAAGAGCCTGTTATTATGTATGTTGTGTTCTGCTGTTTGCTCCAGGTCTTCTCCAGAACCGAAAGAGTGTCATTTGCATCGTCGTGAAGGAGAATCTCTTGAAACTCCTCGATATATATTACCGGATTGGTGCTGAATTTTTGAGCTAACAGTTCAGGCAGATTCAGTATCTTCTCTGTGATTTGGTCAGGCACCGGATCGGTATCAATTTCGGGCGATGAATGTGTCTGAGGTTTTTCGCCGGTTTGACCAAAAAAATCTACCAGTTCCGGACACACCTCACGTTTCAGACTCTCCCTCTCGTAGGGCGACCCTGCAAATGCATCCAGCAACAAATTGCACAACTTTTGAAGCAGATGCTTTCTGGTTCTTACATTAAACAGGTTGATATTACACACCGTGTAATTGTACGCCTCCTTTCTGAGATTTATAAGACCTTGCTGCACAAGCGATTTCTTACCACTCTTAGGCGTTTCGTAAATAAGAACATGCTGTCTCTGCCTCACCAGATTTACCAGCAAGCTCAATTCCTGCTGTCGCCCGACAAAGTCCTGCCCGGTGACAAATTTGTTGTAAATAAAAGGAGAATCCATAACCGAAAACAAATATATAAAAAATGGGTAACCTTGCCAAGGTTCTTGGGAAAAATGTTTTGCAAGGTGGGGTAACCTTGCGGGAGTAACCTTGCCAAGGTTCTTGGGAAAAGTGTTTTTAAGGTGGGGTAACCTTGCCAAGGTTCTTAGGATAATCACATTTTTTTTAACATCAGATAAATTTTATTTAGAATCAGATAAAGATTCAATTTCTTGTTGGACAAATAATTATCTGCATATATTTTTGCGTAAACCAAATTGTAATAAAAATGAAAAACAGGTACGACAGAAGGATTCAGGAGGGGTATATACACAGCTATATACGAGGGAATAATAAAAAGGTAATTTTTTATGACGATGAAGACAGGATTGATTTCCTGGAAAAATGCAAAAGATTTGCGAAACAGTTTGATACTAAAATACTTGAATTTGTTCTTATGGATAATCATGTTCATCTGCAGTTACATACATCAAAACTGACTCTGTTTATGAAATCGTTGTTAATGAGCTATGTGCAGACTTATAACTACAAGCACAAGAGTGCAGATAAACTTTTTAAAACTCCCTTCAGCAGTGCTGCAAAGCATACCGATGAGTGGGCGATTGAAAATATGCTTTACATTTTAAAGAATCCGGTTAAAGCCGGAATTTGCGAGTATCCTGCAGATTTTAAATGGAGTTCCTATGGATTCCATTATGGCGGAGAGACGCTTTTGAAACATTTTATAAATGTAGATACTTCATTAATTGATACTTTTTTTGGTAGGAAAGAGGCTTTAGATTATGCTTTAAGTATTTATAATAAGGGCAATCCGGCTGTAGAACTAAAAGAATCGGCATCTCAAATGAGCAGTGATAATGAATCTTGTGAAAGTGAAGATTATGTTGGTCATAGCGAATCTCAAGTAAAGCCAAAACCGAAAAAAAAGAGAAAAACTCCAGCCCATTTACGCTTTGAAAACGGATGTTTTTTTGAGGGGATAACTACAGAAAAGCTTTGTGAAGAGTTGGAGAATGTGCTTAAGGGTAGATCGCTTTTTCTATTGAGTAAAGTTGACCTGGAGGAGTTGATACGGAAACTACAACGAGAGACAAGAGCGACTTACAAGCAATTGGCTGGTATCAGTAATCTGAATTATGACTATGTACGGCAAATTTGCAATGAATTACCCTAAGAACCTTGGCAAGGTTGCTCCACCTTGCAGGTGTTTTTTCCCAAGAACCTTGGCAAGGTTACCCCACCTTGAAAAAAAAAACTGTTTCAGAAAATGAAACAGTTTTTTTAAAATCGCTTTGTAAACAGTTACGGCAAGTTATGCTTGTGCTTCAACTTTTGGTAAAACTGATACGTAAGATTTGTTATCTGCCTTTCTGCGGAATGTAACTATACCGTCGATGAGTGCATAAAGTGTGTGATCTACACCCATACCTACATTAAGTCCTGGTTTGTGAACAGTTCCTCTCTGACGAATGAGGATGTTTCCTGCCTTGGCATACTGACCGCCAAATAATTTAACGCCTAATCTTTTACTGTGTGATTCGCGTCCGTTCTTTGAACTACCGACACCTTTCTTGTGAGCCATAATCTAATAATTTTTCAGGGTTAAAATTAAGCAATCTCTTCAATTTGTAATTGAGTAAGATATTGACGATGACCGTTTTTCTTACTGTAACCTTTGCGACGTTTCTTCTTGAAAACGATAACTTTATCACCTTTGAGGTGTGCCAGAACTGTAGCTTTAACTGATGCTCCGTCTATGTAAGGTGCTCCAACCTTTACAGCTCCGTTGTTATCAACCAAAAGAACTTTTTCAAAACTTACAGAAGAGCCCTCTTCTGCTTTGAGGCGGTGTACGAAGATTTTTTTCTCCTTCTCAACCTTAAATTGCTGTCCTGCAATATCAACAATTGCGTACATAAATAATTTTTTAAAAATTACTGACTGCAAGCGGATGTAGTTAAACATCTCTTATTCAAAAGCTTGACAATCTTATATCCTATAAATTTGGAACGCAAATATATACAAAAATTTTATCTGCACAAAACTTATTCAAAAAAATGAGTTAAATCCCAAGAAGGCGGGAGATAGTGAGAATCCAGGCAGATGTTTTGGATAGTGTGTTGGTACGCTCTCTTATTTTTTTTACGAGTTGTTCAAGGTCGGCCGATGTGGCTTTGATTTCTGAGGCGATTTCTTGTCCGATTGATTCTATAAGAACTCTTTCACGGCGTCTGAGTGCAATAGAGGCCTTTTCATATTCAATTTTTTCCTTCTCGGAGAGATCGGCCTTAAAGCGAAGCCGCTCCGAAACCTCAAGCGCTACCC
Source organism: uncultured Muribaculaceae bacterium (assembly GCA_964521685.1). GTDB lineage: Bacteria > Bacteroidota > Bacteroidia > Bacteroidales > UBA932 > Bact-08. The sequence continues at coordinate 1,243 of CAZFTS010000077.1, read as the reverse complement.
TGATTTCTGTAAGTTCATCTTTATGTTCGGCTCTTTTTTTCATCTTAACGGCTTTATTTTGGGATTATTATATTTTTGTAATCTTTGTTTAATGCAGATACCTCCTTTTCAAACTCAAGCAACTCCGTAAAAAGTTCATCTGCCTTCTTTCGTTTTGTGAATTCGGCCGCCAGCCTGTTGTGAGCTTTAGCCAGCCTGTTTGCCGATGAGATTATGCCTCCTCTTATATAGGTAAGCTTCTCTGTACGCTCTTTGAGTGAAAGGAAATATTTGTCGTCCTGTAGGGAGCAGGCATGGGATCCGGTTTTGCGCAGATATGAGATGTAATTGATATCCAGCCCCTTTTTCTCATTTTCGATCAAAAATGCTACCTGCGGATTTTTTAACGCCTGAACAAGTTCGAAAACTACTGCGGAGACAAGCGCATCACCCTGTACCACAAAATTTTTGACAGCCCTTGACTGAGCCCTCTTAATGAAAATCATTGCAGTGATCCCGGCAGTTCGGCCTGCCGTTTTTCCAATACCAGTGGGAAGCAGATTTTTGGTAAAATCACTCCGGTTGTATCTGTAAATTAGCGAATCAAGTTTTCGACCAAGAGTCCGGAACTCACGCGAAGCATCTTCCCAACGGGCGGCACCGGCCAGAATTTTAAGCGCCCTCTGATACGAACTCAGAATCTCCCACGACAGGTTGGCCTTCCTGGCAAGCTGCTGATCTTTAACCAACCCCTCGTAAATCGAGTTCAGCTCCCCGACACGGTTCTGAGCATCATCAAGCGAAGCCGAAAAATATAACCCACGTGCCGCCCGTATCTGCGCCATCTCCTCAAAAAAGCCCCCCGGATATTTATCCAGCGAATCACATGTGGCCGTAAAACTCTTAACAGCAGCTAATTGTCCCCGACTCAGTGATGCACACCCATATAAAAACAGAATAAATGCAGATACCATCAGACACCTGCTCAAATTGAAACTCCTTCCCGAAAATAGTTGCATAAATATTGATTATCAATCCGAATAAAGATAATCAACAACCATTTAAATATAAACCAATTACCCCCCTCTTTTATATGAACCACCCAAATTACAGTTTAAACCGCACATTTTGCTATGCGAGGGAAGTTGAGGTAACCATGCCCGGGGTAACCTTGCCAAGGTTCTTGGGAAAAGTGTTGCAGAAGGTGGAGTAACCTTGCCAAGGTTCTTGGGGAAAATGCTGCAGAAGGTGGGGTAACCTTGCC
>CAZFTS010000076.1:0-7035 GCA_964521685.1 uncultured Muribaculaceae bacterium | reverse complement strand
CCTACTTCTTTGAGGGAATAGGCAAGTTTGCGGTGCAGATATTTCCATGGGATCTCACTGCAGATATCGGCTTTATGACTCTGACATCTGCCAACACCTACGCTCTTATAATTATAGGTGTTACAACCCTTTATACACTCAAGGGGGGGATGTTCAGTGTGGTAGCCGCCGATGTATTCCAGTTTGCGATAATGACAATTTCTTGTTTAATAATTGGTTATATAGGGTTCACCTCTATCACGGGAGACCAGATTGCTGCTGCAACTCCACAAGGTTGGGACAATCTCTTCTTTGGCTGGAATCTCAACCTGGACTGGGGCGGGCTGATGCCTGCGTTGAATAACAAGATTGCCACCGATGGATTTGACCTCTTTGGCCCGCTTGTAATGCTCATGATTTTCAAAGGTATGTTTGCAAGTCTTGCCGGTCCTGTGCCAAGTTACGATATGCAAAGGATTCTCTCTACACGTAAGCCATCCGATGCGGCCAAGATGAGCGGTTTTACAATTCTGGTTCTCTATGCTCCACGTTATTTGATGGTTGCAGGTCTTGCCGCTTTGAGCATTGCCTATCTGTCACCTGAACTTGCAGGAATGGGCTCAAACGTAGATTTTGAGACAATTCTGCCAATGGCAATTGCTAAGTTTGTCCCTACCGGATTGAAGGGGTTGCTGCTTGCGGGACTTCTTGCCGCATTTATGGGCACGCTGGCGGCTTTTGTAAACTCGGCGCCTGCATATATTGTAAACGACCTTTATAAAAAGTATATAAACCCGAACGCCCAGCCTAAGACCTATGTGAGATACAGCTATCTGGCCTCGGTAATTCTTGTTATTGTGGGTGTTATCTTCGGATTCTATGCAAGATCACTCAATTCACTCACCCTCTGGATCACATCTTCACTCTACGGTGGATACGCCGCCGCCAACGTACTTAAATGGATCTGGTGGCGCTTTAACGGCTACGGTTACTTCTGGGGGATGCTTGCAGGATTGTGTTCGTCAACAATTAAACTGGTCTTCTTCCCGGAGATTGCAGATATCTACATCTTCCCGGCTATCCTGCTCTTCTCGTTCGTGGGTTGTATTGCCGGAACCCTCCTTACAAAAGCCGATTCCGATGAGGTGCTCATCAATTTCTATAAAAATGTGAGACCGTGGGGTTTCTGGAAGCCTGTCCACGACAAGGTGGTTGCAATGGATCCGACATTTGAGGGGAATAAGGATTTCAAACGTGATATGGTGAATGTTGTTACCGGAATTGTATGGCAGATGTCGCTGGTTGTACTGCCTATCTACTTTGTAATACACAACTACACTGCTGCCTGGATAACTCTTTCTATAACAATTGTTTCAATGGTTGTCCTCAAGTTTAACTGGTACGATAAGCTTAAAAACGCCGATAAGGGTTACGAGTCTGTCATTTAATTGATAAACTTATTCCATATTTTGATAAATTTGTTTGGCCAAAACTTCAAAGATGAACACTTCATTCCTTCAGAAAGGTTACGAGGGTAACAGGGGGGCTTCTCTCAAGAAAGAGATATTGAGACTTCTTGTCCTTGCCGGCACTAACAGCATCACCGACATAAGCAGGGAGATGAATCTGAGCGTGCCAACGGTTACCAAACTTATTGGCGAACTGATGAATGAGGGATATGTGCTGGATGTGGGCAAACAGGGGACCAACGGAGGTCGCCGTCCGAATGTGTATGGTCTCAACCCCGATGCCGGCTACTTTGCAGGTGTAGATATCAGTAAGGATACCATCTCAATAGGTGTTATAAACTTCAAGGGTGAGATGACCGAATACTCTGGTAATATGGCCTTTGTGATGGAGAACACCTTAGAGTCGCTTGACTCACTTTGCTCTATCATAAATAATTTTCTCGATAAAATTCCTGTTTCCAGAGCCAAAATTCTCTCGCTTGGGGTAAACCTATCGGGCAGGGTCAACTCGGAATCTGGGTACAGTTACAGCTTTTACTTTCTGGGTGAGAAACCTTTATCGATGCTGATCGAAGAGAGGGTAGATTGTCCTGTCTTTATTGAAAACGACTCCAGGGCAATGACTTACGGCGAATTTATGGCTGGAGAGGAGAGCCACGTCAAGAATATGCTCTTCATAAATGCCAGCTGGGGTCTCGGTATCGGGATAATAGTTGATGGTAAATTATATTACGGAAAATCGGGCTTCTCAGGAGAATATGGCCACTTTCCGTTTTACGAAAATGAGATTATATGCCGTTGCGGCAAAAGAGGATGTCTCGAGACCGGGGTCTCCGGGTCGGCCATCCACCGTATGTTTACCGAAAAACTTAAAGAGGGTCGTGTCTCGATGCTCTCCGGCAAATTCAACAACGGAGAAGATATTACCCTTGAAGATATAATGGAGGCGCTAAAAAAGGAGGATGTCCTTGCCATAGAAATAATTGAGTGTGTTGGTAATGAACTGGGCAAGGCAATCTCCGGCCTCATTAACCTATTCAACCCCGAACTGATTGTTCTGGGAGGCACACTTGCCGCTGCCAAAGAGTACATCCTGCTGCCCATCCGCAGCGCCATAAACAAATACTCTCTAATACTGGTGAGCAAAGACACCAAACTCCGCCTCTCCCGCCTTGGCGAGAAGTGCGGAGTAACAGGAGCCTGCATGCTGGTACGAAGCAAAACCCTTGGTCTGCTTTGAGTCACCTCTTGTAAAGATGGTATTTTGAGGAGAGTTTACGGAAGCTCTCAACATCTTTGTACCAGTAATCTTTAATGTCTGAGAAGAGGTGACGTTCCGAGAATTTCAGGCGGATCTGGTCGCTTCCCGATACCTGGTCAAACATGCGGAATCGCTTTGGATCGGCATTCTTAAAGGTGGCTTTGTCGGGATAGAGCTGAGCAAGTGCCTGCATTACATAGAACTGAATGTCAGTAAGCGGGGCTTTCTCCTGATCCATCAGGTGAACCTGAACACCCTGGAGGTTTTTACCAACTCCCACAGCATAGAATGGTTTAACGTGCATTGGTCTGAAATGGACTCCCGGAATTGAGTAGCTGTTGAGGAGCGTTGCGAGAGAATCTGCATCAATCCACTCTGCGGCAAACATCTGGAAAGGAATTGTGTAGCCGACACCAATTGAGATGTAGCCAAGCTCGCCCAGAATTCCGGAAACCGGATAGAAGAGTGCTGTAGCAGGTTGCGGGATGTGCGGTGAAGATGGCACCCACTGAAGGCCGGTTTTGTCAAAGGTCATATCCCTTTTCCAACCCTCCATCTTCACAACGTGGAGTTTGCATTTCTTTGCAAGCATATTCTCCTCGTTAAGTAGCATAGCAAGCTCGCCGCAGGTAAGTCCGTAGATATAAGGAATTTTGAACTGACTCACGAAGGAGATGAAACCATCTTCGGCCAGATTTCCCTCTATTCTGTTTCCACCCAGCGGGTTTGGCCTGTCAAGTACAACAAACTCGATATTGTTTTCGGCAGCGGCCTCCATTGCAAGACCCAACGTACTAATGTATGTGAATGAACGGCTCCCGATATCCTGTATGTCATAGACCAGAACATCAATGCCCTTGAGCATCTCAGGGGTCGGTTTTCTGGTAGCACCGTAAAGGGACAATACCGGAATTCCTGTTTTTGAGTCGGTCAGATTATCTATCTTATCCCCTGCATGAACATCGCCCCGCACACCATGCTCGGGACCGAAGAGGGCGACAAGTTTCACATTGGGAGCCTCAAATAGAACATCAATTGTAGATTTCATGGTGTTGTCAAATCCGGTAGGGTTGGTTATGAGCCCAACCCTTTTTCCCTCCAGGATTTTGAATTTCTGCTCTTTAAGCACATCTATCCCAGTATCCACATCCTGTGCAGAGAGGATGGAAGCGGCAAGCAGAAGGGCCGCTGTTATAATAAGTTTTGAGAATTTCATTTTAACTCTTTGCAGGAATTTTACGTCCGAAGTTTTCATCTACCTTAATAAATGCGGTAACGGCAATTGTGGTTACGCAGCATATCATAATCCAGTAGAAGAAGTGTTTGTAACCGATCAACTCCTGTAACCAGCCGGCAGCCATTCCCGGAAGCATCATACCCAGAGCCATAAAGGCGGTGCAGATTGCGTAGTGGGATGTCTTGTGTTCACCATCGGCAAAGTAGATCATAAATAGCATGTAAGCCGTAAATCCAAACCCGTAACCGAACTGCTCAATGAAAACGCAAAGGTTAATAACGAACAGGTTATCCGGCTGAAAAAGGCTCAGATACACAAATGTTGCACATGTAAGAGAGATACTCCAGGCCATTGGCCAAATCCACCTCTTAAGACCACCGCGTGCGGCAATTATACCACCGATTATACCTCCAAGTGTAAGACCGATTATCCCCACCGTTCCGTAAACAAGACCAACCTGACCGGTTGTAAGACCAAGCCCGCCAAGCTCTTTAGGATCCAGCAGGAATGGAGATATAAGTTTTACCAGCTGCGCCTCAGGGAATCGGTAGAGCAGCAGGAATGCAATTGCAATTCCTGCCTGCTTTTTCTTGAAGAAAGAGGCAAATGTTGCAAAGAACTCTTTGAAGATTGTACCTGCAGTTACCTCTTTGGCAGGCTTGTCGGTATCGGGTCTTGGCAGGATATATCTGTGGTAGAGCATCACAGCAATGAAGAAGCCTGCGAGGATGAAGAATGTTACCGACCATGCAAATGAGAGGTTCCCCGAAGTTCCTTTGAAGTTTGCCGATGCAGAGTGTTCCAGTTTGGAGTCGGCCTGTACCACAATATAGGCAGGTTTTGTCCAGTTCTCAGAGGTAAACTCAAGTCTCTCACCATAAGCAAGAAAGAGACTCTTGTCACCCTTGTCGAGACGTGTGTTTAGAACCAGCTTTTCTCCTGCAACAGGTGCTTTTGAGAGACGAATCTCTACAAGCCGGGCACTACCCGCTCTGGCCTTAACAACACTCTCGTCAATCTCAACCCCGAAGTTTCTCTTTATAAATGAGCTCAATGGAGATGCAACATATTCGCTCCACCAGCTTTGTCCCTTATCTCCTGCCTCTCTCTTCTCCTCAACCGGTACAAAGCCGTTTGCAGTGTTATAGTTTGCAGCAAAAGTTTTGAGTATAGCAACCGAATCGGCAGGAACTGTTGCAGTTCCGAGATTTACAACCGAAGGGGATGCCGTAAAGATGAACTCATCCGGATAAACGGTGGTTGCAGATGCAACAGGGGTGGCGGTCGCAGAGAGTTCTGCCGGCAAAACAATTGCAGAGGCATAATCTGTAGATGCATTCACCTGGATTTTAACAGGTTCCAGCCCGGAAGATGCCTCAAGAGCTCCCGCTACAATGATGAGCAGACCCTGGCCGGCAATTGTCGCAACCCTGTAGAAGGTGCTTCTGATACCCACATACATCGCCTGCTTGTTTGTATCAAGAGCAAGCATGTAGAAACCATCTGCAGCAATATCATGAGTGGCAGAACTGAAGGCCACCAGCCAGAAGATAGCAAGTGTCCACTGGAAGAACGAGGATGCCGGAATTGTAAAGGCGATTCCCGCAAGACCTGCTCCCACCAGAAGCTGCATCGTGACCACCCACCACCTTTTTGTTTTAAGCAGATCCACAAATGGACTCCAGAAAGGTTTAATTACCCATGGCAGATACAACCAGCTGGTATAAAGAGCAATATCGGTGTTTGATATCCCCAGCCTCTTATACATTATGACCGAAATGGTCATCACCGCCACATAGGGCAGACCTTGTGCAAAATAGAGCGATGGTATCCACGCCCATGGAGAAATTTTTCGTTTACTCATATCGGTAAAGTATTTGTTTTCTGTTTAATATCTCTTCTCAAGAGATGCTCCGACAAAGTAGTGAAGCAGTATCTTATCGTAAGCAAATCCCTTCTCACCCATCACAGCAGCACCAATCTGGCAGAGTCCGACTCCATGACCCCATCCGGCACCCCTGAGGATGAATTTAACACATTTGCCGTTTGCATCAACCTCTTTATCAATGACAAATGCCGAACTGTAGAGGTGCGACTCAGATAGAGTGCGTCTTATCTCAAGCTCTTTCCCAATTGTTCTCTCCCGCTTTGACCCTACAATTCTGAGCTTGGTGAGGCGACCCGATGTACCCCTCTCAACAGGGATCAGATCCGAAACAACTCCGTAGTCGGTACCCGACCTTCTGGCAATCAGTTCGGAAATCTGCGCAACAGGATACTCGACCCGCCATCTGTAGAAGTGGATAGTCTCCTGGTCATAATTATTAAGCACCTGTGAAAGAACCTTTTTATCTGAAGTGTTGCAGAAAGATTCGGGTGAAGAGAGAATCCACTCCCTTGCATTTGACTCCACAGTGAGATCCGGAATAGCTACGGATGGTACAACATCCCTCTTTGCAACCAGATAGGGATGATCTATCTCCTCCCAGCAGTTTTCGAACTTCTCAAACACACCTCCGCAGCTTTTTGAGTAGCGTGCATCACAAATCTTTCCCCCATACATCAGAAGCTGACCCCTTGTCTCATTAATGGCCTGTTTCACAATTTCGGTAGATGCCCGGGTAACCCCCTGGTAACGCTGGCAGTGGTCATCGGCACAGATATCGAAATTGACGTGATCTTCCCTGTCATACCACTTTATAAGCTCATCTTCAGTCACCTTCATTGTGCTGTAGACCGATTTGGAATCTACAATCTCTTTGTTCTTTTCAATTTGGGCAAGCAGCCATGAACGTGAGATAACTGCATGCGCTTTAAGCAGCTCAAGCGAGGCAGTTGCACTCATCTCCGAAGAGATTACCGAGGTTAGATACTCCTCCACTCCAAGCAGATTGATGGCTGTAAGTTTACCGTTTTCAACAATGAACTTAAGCGAACCCTTGAAAACCTGATCCTCCTTTCTCTCCCAGTGAAAGTTAATTCCAATAGTAACCCCCTTTAGTTTAAAGGAGGCCTCCTGCTCATTCACGGGGGTGAATTCAAGGGATTCACAGAGTGTACCCCTCCACAAAATTTTACCCTTGCTGTAT
>CAZFTS010000075.1:0-7395 GCA_964521685.1 uncultured Muribaculaceae bacterium | reverse complement strand
CAGCAGCAACAAGATAAATTTCTCACCTGGTATGAGTTGAACGGGTTCAATAAGACTCCGCGGTATGACCAAACGGTTGAGTTTTGCAAGCTGCTGGACCGGAGTTCGGGTATGGTTAGCTATACCACGATTGGGGTGTCGCCGCAGGGAAGGGAGATTCCGCTGCTCATTCTGGACAGGGATGGTTTGACAGATGTGCAGGAGATTCGGGCAAAAGGGAGGGTTGTAGTGCTGGCTGAGGCTGCTATTCATGCGGGTGAGCCGGATGGTAAGGATGCAGGACTGATGCTCATCAGGGATATTGCAATTAATGGGATGTACAAGGGGATTCTCGACAATGTGTCGCTGCTCTTTATCCCAATAATAAATGTGGATGGTCATGAAGATTTCGGATCGCACTACCGTATAAACCAGAACGGTCCCGATGAGGTGGGTGCAAGGTTTACTGCCCAGAGATTTAATATGAACCGGGACTTTATTAAGGCAGATGCTCCTGAAACCCGCGCACTTCTAAGACTTTACCAAAGGTGGATGCCTGAGCTCTTTATTGATATTCACGTTACTAATGGTGCCGATTTCCAATATGTCTCCACATACGGGCTTGACCACTGCGGATTTCTTGCCCCCGATCTTTTCAACTGGAACAAAGAGCTCTTCGAAAAAGAGTTAAAGGCAAAGATGGAGTCCAAAGGATACCCGATCTTCCCCTATTTTGAGTTCAACAGCTATACAAACCCGGGTGCCGGAGTACTACCCGACAACTTCCCTCCCCAATACTCAAACGGATATGCATCTGCAAACAACAGAATTGGAATGCTCATAGAGAACCATATATACAAGCCATACAAAGAGAGAGTTACATCGGCATATCTTATGATAAAGCACTCAATGGAGATTCTGGGAGCAAACAGCGAAACGCTCAAAAAGGCGGTTGAACAGTCTGATAGATATATCGCATCGGCAAAATTCCGGGCAGACTCCCTCCCGCTAATGTTCAAACACGACCGCAAAGAGAGTGTAATCGTAGATTTTCTGGGTTGGCGGGAAAAAACTGTCACAAGCGACCTATCGGGAGCCAAATGGACATATTCCGATCGCAACGACCCTGTAACCATTAAGATGCCGCTCTTCACCTCCTATACAAAGGAGTTAAAGACAAAACTTCCTGAGGCATATATCATTCCAAAAGAGCAGATTGCAACAATAGAGCTGCTCGATTTGCACGGAATTAAATACGAAAAGCTGCCCGAAGATGCCATATTCGAGGTTGAAACATATCGCTTTGTCAACCCCAAATGGTCCCAGTTCCCATACGAAGGGAGGGTAACCCTTGAATCGGAGTACAAAACTCAGATAGAGAGAGTTAAATATAACAAAGGAGATATCAGAGTCAGCACCAACCAGCCAAAGGTGAAGATAATAGCCCATCTGCTCGAACCCAAATCACCAACCTCGCTGGTCTACTGGGGCTTCTACAACCTCTACGCCCGCCCGGCCACAGAGTTCTGGATCCGCCTCAACTACATGGAGGTAAAAGGGAGGGAGATGCTGGAAAAAGACCCTCAGCTCAGAAAAGAGTTTGAGCAGAAAAAGCAGAGTGATACAACATTTGCCAAAAATTCCGAGGCTATTCTCCAGTTCTTTATGCAAAAGGTGAGACAAAATGTTGAACCGGACGCAAACAGATATCCTGTCACAAAACTATTTTAATCAAAGCTCTCCCGTCATGAAAACCGCAAACTGGAACCCATGGCACGGGTGTAAAAAACTGAGTGAAGGGTGCAGATACTGTTATGTTTACAGGCAGGATGGCAGATACAACCCCGAAATCGACAGCAGCGAAGTTCGCCGGACATCGACGTTTGACCTTCCCATGAAGCGAAAACGGGACAAAAGCTTCAAACTCGAGCCAGGCACTCTGGTCTTCACATGTTTCACCTCAGACTTCTTTGTAGATGATGCCGATGAGTGGCGCAAAGATACCTGGAGGATGATAAAAGAGCGCAATGACCTCATTTTCTATATATTTACTAAACGTATAGACCGTTTTAACATCTCCCTTCCCGATGACTGGGGCACCGGATATGATAACGTGATTATCGGATGTACGATTGAAAATCAGAAACGGGCCGACTACAGACTCCCCATCTTTAAAGAGCTCCCCATAAAACACAAAACCATAATCTGCGCCCCGCTGCTGGAGAGCATCAACCTCAGGCCATATCTCGACAAAACCATAGAAGAGGTGGCGGCAAGCGGCGAATCGGGAAATGATGCACGCGTTTGCGACTATAACTGGATTCTCGATATAAGGGAGCAGTGTATTGAGGCAGATATCCCCTTCTGTTTTCACCAGACAGGTGCAAAATTCCTCAAAAACGGCAAACTATACCGGATCAACCGCAGGTTCCAGATAATGCAGGCAAAAAAGGCAGGAATTGATTTTAAAATCACCCATAACGGCTGATTTTCACAACAAATCTGCAATCACAAAAATTGAAAAGAGAACAGAGGCAATGCCGTTAAGGGTAAAGAATGCAGCGTTGATTCTGGTGAGATTCTTCGGGCTTACAATCAGGTGTTGCCACAGTAGCAGAATTGAAAAAATTGCAGATCCTGCAATGTAGAGCCACCCAAAAGGGTTCTCCTCTGAAGCACCCCCGGAGTTTACCATCAGATAGAGAATTCCCAGCAGCGGCACTATCAGAAGGTGACCAACTGATGATACAATTAGCCCCCACCTTTTCCCAATAAGCTGTGGAACGGAGTGAAGCCCATTTTCCTTATCAAACTCTTCATCTGAAAGTGCATAGATAATATCAAACCCGCTCACCCATAAAAGAACAATTGCAGAGAGAATCAGCGGAGCCGGATGAAAACTTCCGGCAATACTCAGATAGGCACCTGACGGGGCGATAGCCAGCGCCAGCCCCAGAACATAGTGGCACAACGCCGACACCCTCTTCATATAACTGTAACCCAGCAGAACAGCCAGTGCAGGGAATGCCAGAATAAAGGTTAGAGAATTGATTAGATATGCAGTAAACAGAAATAGAAGCGAATTTAAAACCACAAATATTAGTGCTGCTTTCGGTGACAAAGCTCCTGCGGGTATCTCCCTCGATTTTGTTCTCGGATTTCTTGCATCAAACTCTCTGTCAAGATAGCGATTGAACCCCATTGCAGAGTTCCGCGCAGTTACCATTGCCACAAGAATAAGTATCAGAAGTCTTAACGAAAACTCATTCCCCGTAAGATTTAAAGCAAGAGCAAAACCAATAAGTGCGAATGGAAGCGCAAATATTGTATGCGCAAACTTGACCAGTCTCAGATATTTAGCAATACTCATCTCAAAGTGGCACCGAAATTCTCGCCGAATTTTGTCAAGAGCCTGTTCATAATCTCCTCAACATATCTGTCGGTCAGAGTCTTTTCCAGATCCTGAAGAGTGAAGCTTACAGCATACTGCTTTTTGCCCTGAGGAATCTTCTCCCCTCTGTAAACATCGAAGAGGACAACATCTTTAAGAAGCTTCTTCTCAACTGAATATGCACTCTTTCTGATATCGGCAAATGAAACCTTCTCATCCAGCAACAGGGCCAGATCCCTTGTAACCACAGGGAATCTAGGAATCTCGCTGTACTGAACCTTCTGCCTTCTCACAAGCGAAACAAGCACATCCCATGAGATCTCGGCAGCATAGACAGCCTGTTTAATATCAAACTGCTTAAGCAACGAATTTGAAACCGTTCCCATAACCGCAAGCTGCTTTCCACCTTTGGTCGAGTAGATTAACCCCTCGGCAAAGATATCGGCAGGCGCTGGTGAGTAATCCATATCATACAACTCAACCCCAAAACGCCTCAGAACTGCCTCAAGATAACCCTTTAACATAAAGTATGAGCCACCCTCAACCTTACCCCTCCAGTAAGGATAACCCTGACCGGTCACAACCAGCGACAACTTTGCAGACTCTTTGTAAGCAGATAGATCCTCACTGTCAGAACCATTCACAAAAGAGTAGACATTCCCGAACTCAAACATCTTAAGCTCGGTATGTTGCCTGTTGATATTGTATGCAACAACCTCAAGTGCATTAAGCAAAAGAGTCTGTCTCATAGAGTTGAGATCGGAACTAAGCGGATTCAGAATCTTTGCAAGGTTTTCGTAAGGATATGTTTTAAGCTTAAGATAGTAATCACCTTTAGTAAGCGAATTGTTCATCATCTCGTAGAACCCGTTGTTCACCAACAAATTGGCAGTAAGCTCGCGGATCCTCTCAGGATCGGGCTTGATACCAGGAGTGAGCGAAGCACTCATCCTCTCCGGCAACTCTACATTATTGTAACCGTAAATTCTCAGAACATCCTCAACCACATCACATTCACGGGTAACATCCACTCTGTAACCCGGAACTGACACAACAGCACCCTCACTGTTACTGCTCAAAATATCATACTCCATCAGCTCAAGAATTGTGAGGATACTCTTCGCACCAATCCTTTTACCAATCAGATCCTCCATCCTCTCAAAATTGAGCGAAACCTGAGCCCTTTCAATCTTTTCGGGATAAAACTCCTCAATTGTGCCTACAACCCTTGCACCCGTAAGTTCGCTCAGCATAATGGCAGCCCTTTTAAGCGCATAGGGAAGAACCTCAGGATTTGCACCCCTCTCGAAACGGAAAGAGGCATCGGTCTTGAGCATATGTCTCTTCGAACTCTTTCTTATTGAAACCGGGTTAAAATAGGCACTCTCCAGAAAAACTTTGGTAGTCTTCCCTGTCACACCCGATTTCTCACCCCCGAATACACCCGCAAGGCACATCGGCTTCTTAGTATCACAAATCATAAGATCTTCGGCAGAGAGCTCCCTCTCAACGCCATCCAGAGTCACAAATTTTTCACCCTGCAGAGCCCTTCTGACAACCACCTCACCTCCGCCTATCTCATCATAATCAAATGCATGCAACGGATGACCGGTCTCCTGAAGAATAAAGTTCGTAATATCCACCACATTATTGATCGGCCTCAAACCAACCGCTCTCAAAGCCTTCTGCAGCCACTCCGGCGACGGAGCAACTGTTATATTATCCATAGTAAGCCCCATATAACGCGGAGAACCATCGGCAGCCTCCACCTTAACCGAAGCCGGTTTCAAATTAGTCGCGGAGACAGGAATCGCTACATACTCAGAATCTGAAGGCAGATTCATTGTAACATTGTAGTTATGGTATTTCAGATAGGCATAAAGATCTCTTGCAACCCCGATATGCGAAGCGGCATCCACACGATTTGGTGTTAACCCAATCTCAAAAACAGTATCCGATTCCAGATTCAGATAATCCTTTGCAGATGTTCCCGGCACGGCACTCTCAGGAAGAACCATTATACCCTCATGCGAAGTTCCAATCCCCAGTTCATCCTCGGCACAAATCATCCCCTCGCTCTCAACTCCGCGAATCTTAGACCTCTTTATCTTAACAACATCGTCCCCGGTAAATGTCAAAGATGTACCTACCGTAGCAACCAGCACCTTCTGCCCCTTAGCCACATTAGGAGCACCACAAACTATGTTAAGCAGCTCACCAGAACCTGTATTAACCTTTGTAACACTGAGTTTATCGGCATCAGGATGCTTCCCGCACTCCACAACCTCCCCGACAACAACACCCGCCAGAGCACCCGGGATATCTTCAACCTCCTCCATAGCCTCAACCTCAAGTCCGATTGAGGTAAGAATCTTCTCCAGCTCCACCGGCTCCAAATCTATACTTAAGTACCTCTTTAACCAATTGTAAGATATTTTCATCTCCTTAAATATTATTAATCTTTATAATATAATCCTGAATAAATCCTGAAATCCTAAAACAGAGACTCCACAAACTCCTTTTTATTGAACACCTGCAGATCCTCTATCTTCTCTCCTACCCCTATAAACTTCACCGGAATCTTAAACTGATCCGATATACCTATAACAACTCCACCTTTAGCAGTCCCGTCAAGCTTTGTTACAGCCAGCGCCGTTACATCGGTAGCCTTTGTAAACTCCTTAGCCTGCTGATAGGCATTCTGCCCTGTAGAGCCATCCAGTACCAGCAAAACTTCATGCGGGGCATCCGGAACAACCTTTCTCATCACATTCCTGATCTTGGTAAGCTCATTCATGAGGTTAACCTTGTTGTGAAGACGTCCTGCCGTGTCAATCAGAACCACATCGGCATTTTGTGCGACAGCACTGTTAACGGCATCATAAGCCACCGATGCAGGATCGGCACCCATCTTCTGCTTAATAATGGGAACCCCTGCCCTCTCGCTCCAGATTGTAAGCTGCTCAACAGCAGCGGCCCTGAATGTATCTGCCGCCCCAAGAACAACATTTTTTCCCGAAGCCTTAAGTTTTGCAGCAAGCTTCCCGATAGTAGTGGTCTTACCCACCCCGTTAACACCTACAACCATAATAACATAGGGCTTCTTTGAAAAATCAAAGGGCTCATCCTCCCGGAAGTTTTCATCGATATTAAGAAGCGTCTCAATCTCTTCACGCAAAATTTTTGATAGCTCGTCGGAGTTCATAAATTTGTCCCTGGCAACTCTCTCTTCCAACCTCTCAACTATCCTGAGAGTGGTCTCAACTCCAATGTCAGAGGCTATGAGAGCCTCCTCAATGCTATCCAGGGTATTGTCATCAACTCTTGATCTCCCAGCCACAGCTCTGGCCAGTTTATCAAAAATGCCGGATTTGGTCTTCTCCAACCCCTGCTCCAGTGCCGTTCTCTCCTCCTTAGATTTTGAGCCGAAAATTCCGAAAAATGCCATATTGATTTTTTTAACCTTCAAAGATACAAATAATGTCTATATGAAAAAAGTGAGACTGCCATTACAATATGACAGCCCCACTTTAGAAATTCTATTATTACAGCTAATTATTTTTTGCTGAAATGTTCTTTCACGCCGTCAATAGGAACCATCTCCTCTTTAAAAGCGTAAGAACCGCTGCGCTCTGAACGCACCATACGGATGCATTTAACGCTCGTTTTGCCGGAACCTTTTGCACCGCCGAATGTCGCAACTACTTTCTTTGCCATTATATATAAATTTTAAAAATAATCTATTACTTAATCTCGCGATGAAGAGTTACCTTCTTCATAAACGGATTGTATTTTTTACGCTCCAGGCGCTGGGTTGTATTCTTCTTGTTCTTTGTGGTGATATATCTTGAAATACCCGGAACACCGCTTTCTCTCTGTTCTGTGCACTCAAGAATAACCTGAACCCTGTTACCTTTCTTTGCCATATTGCTTTAAATTTTTAAACTACATTTATAAAACCTTTAGCTTTAGCATCTTTAAGTACAGCGCTAAGCCCTTTTTTATTAATAGTACGCATCCCTGCG
>CAZFTS010000074.1:0-7443 GCA_964521685.1 uncultured Muribaculaceae bacterium | reverse complement strand
AGATGGGCGGCGGAAATGTGAGGGGTGTTGTCCAGGTCGGCAATTGTTCGGGCGACTTTCAGGATCTTGCTATAACCACGGGCCGAGAGGTTGAGTTTCGAAATGGCGGTAGTGAGCAGCCGGCTTTCGGATGGTCCAAGCGGGCAGTGCTTTTTGACCTCGGCAGGAGTCATCCGCGAGTTTGTAGATGAGCGGCCGTCAAAACGCCCTTTCTGAATTGCCCGGGCAGCAACCACCCGAGCCTTTATTGCAGAACTGTTCTCAGCCAATGAGTTGTTCAAAAGTCTTTCCGCAGGAACAGCATTAACATCCATCCGCATCTCAATCCGGTCCAGCAATGGCCCGGAAACCTTTGCCGCATAACGATTTATCATATACGGAGAGCAGGAGCATCTGCCCGAGGAATCGCCATGGTAGCCACAGGGACACAAATTCATAGTAGCAATTAGCTGGAAATCACAAGGATATGTAATTTTATAATTAGCACGGGATAAGGAGATAACCCGCTCTTCAAGTGGTTGTCTCAGTAGTTCAAGCAGATGCCTACTGAATTCAGGCAGTTCATCCAGTAATAAAACCCCGTTGTGGGCCAGAGAGATCTCCCCGGGAAAGGCTCTTGAGCCGCCGCCGGCGATTGCGATGGCAGATGAGGAGTGGTGGGGCGACCTTACCGGCCTCTCTCGTAACAGACCCCTGAATGAGTGACCCCTGCCCGAGACGGAATAGATCATGCTGGTCTCAATTGACTCATCCCGCTCCAGTGGTGGCAAAATGCCGGCAAAAGCTTTGGCCATAAGACTCTTGCCCGACCCGGGCGTGCCGCACATTAGCAGGTTGTGACCCCCGGCGGCGGCAATCTCCAGCCCCCTCTTTGCATGCTCCTGACCTTTGATCTCGGCAAAGTCAATCGCCGGCTCAGGATCGCCGGCAAGCGAAGGAACATCGCCGGCCAAAGTTATTCCGCCGGCCAAGGGGCGTTCTGGCTGGATAACTCCGTCGCCGAGCAATATCGAGATTACATCTGCCATATTATGAGCCCCGTAGATCTCTATGCCATCTATTTCGCAAGCCTCCATGGCCGACTCGACCGGGAAGATGCATCCGCGATAGGACTCTTTGCGGGCATGGATGGCAATCGGGAGAGCCCCCGGGACCGGCCTCAAAGTGCCGTCAAGAGCAAGTTCGCCCATAATTATAAAGTCACAAAGGCAAGGGAAGGCATACTGCTCCGAAGCAGCCAGAATTCCCACCGCAATCGGGAGGTCAAAGGCCGATCCCTCCTTCCGTAAATCGGCAGGAGCCATATTCACAACAATCCGCTTACCCGGAATTTTGGCCCCGATTGTCATCAAGGCGGTAGAAATTCTCTGCTGACTCTCCCTCACTGCACTATCGGGCAACCCCACCAGATAGAAGCTTATTCCCTGAGACACATCTACCTCAACCGTAACTGTAATTGCCTCAATACCAATACAGGCAGCACTATATGTACGACACAGCATAACTTTTTCCCAAAGCTAAGGCTAATGATAATAGACTGTATCTAAGGAAATACGAAATATCCATTTCTGAATTTTAATTACACAATTCTAAAAACAGAAAGTGCAGATGTTATGCAAGAATGGGAAAATCTTTATTTTTTTGAAAGAAGTTTATTCACTCTTACCGTCAAAGCTTTTGAATTGTAAGCAGGCAAAAGTTTGTTTATTAGCGTTTTATCCAAAGAGTTCAGATTGTCGAAATAGTATGATGGATTTAAATAGAGAATATCCAGAAAGGCACGCTCCGGTGTAGCAATATTTATAATTCCGGTACGGATAATCCCCTGCATCTCTACTATTATTTCGCCTTTTATCTTCCGGTAGCTCAGCCTATGGCCCTCTATCTCAACACTCCGGCTCAGATAGCTTACCACAGTAATTCGCCCGTCATACTGGAAGATAACTCCTGCTTTCTGAAGAACATATTCAAGCGATATGTAACAGGGGGTGTAAAGCCTGCATGCCAGCTCTTCGGGGTTGTAACCCTGTTTAACATAAATTCCCTTTCGCGGACGGAACAACTTTCCCCTGCCCACGTAGTAGTTCAATCTCTCGTTTATCCTCTTGAAATCAGTCTCACCAATGAGCATAGCTATATCTATAAGAGTGAAAACACTCCGTTTATCGCTATAGACTGAGAATATTAAATCGCTTTTTGGGGAACTATTCATTGGAATTATTTCAATTATTGGTTCACAAATATAAATGATAATTGTGATTTGTCCAAATTATTGAGGGTACGCGCAATAATTCATCATTAAATTTTTAACTTTGCCGTAATGGTTGGAAATTCAGTTAGACTTCTAAATTGCTCCTCCCCTGAAGAGATTCCTCACCTTCTTCCGCAGACGAAGAGGGTGATTGTTATCATTGACTCTAAGGTCAGGACTCTTTACGGCAAACACTTTCCATATGAGCAAATAGAGATTACAGCCTCGGAAAAGGAGAAGACCCTTGCTACCATCGCTTCAATATCCTCAAAACTAATGGATATGGAGGCCGACAGAGATACTTTTCTGCTCGTGGTGGGGGGCGGAATCACAACCGATATCGGAGCATTTGCCGCTTGTACCTATTTCAGAGGTGTGGAATTTGCGCTTGTTCCGACAACACTTCTCTCCCAGGTAGATGCCGCAATCGGTGGCAAGAACGGAGTCAATCTGGAGGGGTATAAAAATGTTCTTGGAGTCATCCGCCAGCCATCATCAACAATTATCTGCCCGGAATTTCTTAAAACACTTCCCGAAAACGAGATTAAAAGCGGGGTTGCCGAAATGCTTAAGACTCTCATTCTTAAAGACAGAGAGTACTATTGCCGTGCCGCTTCGCTGCTAAAACGCAATTACACAATTGACGAGCTGGCCCCATATATCTCCAGGGCTGCCTCAATTAAGGCGCAGATAGTTGAGAACGACCAGTTTGAAAATGGCGAGCGTAAGCTTTTGAACCTTGGACACACCTTTGCGCATGCGATTGAGAAAGAGAGTGGAGATCCGCACGGCGAGGCTGTCGCAATAGGTATTGTTCTGGCAGCACGACTCTCTGTGAAGCTTGGTCTTCTGGTACAGGCAGAGGCAACAACAATTGAAGAGGATTTTATTAAAATAGGTCTTCGGACCAAATCACCTTTAAAACCGGAGCTTCTCATCTCTTCGATGAAGAGGGACAAAAAAAGGTCAGGTGAAACAATTTCATTTATATTAATCGAGAGGATAGGTAAATGTGTTATCTACCCTGTTCAAATTGCCCGTTTGGAGGAGGCTCTTTATGATTTGTCTTAGTATTGGAGTATCGGGATTAGCCAAGGTAAACGATGCTCTCTCAAAGGCACAGCTGGCCGAAATCAGGCTTGATCTGACAAACCTTTCACGAGAAGAGACCGTGACGGTATTTCGCTCGAAAAAGGATCTGATTGCAACATGCCGCACCTACGAACTCACTCACGAAGAGAGTAAAAAGAGATTGTTTTGGGCCTTACTTGGTACCAGAACAAAGAAAAGTACCGGAAAAAGGTATATAGATCTGGATTACGACTCTCCGCAGGATTATCGGGAGGAGATTGTTACCGCCGCAAAAAAGCGAGGCTTCTCAATCATCCTCTCCTATCACAATTTCAACTCCACCGAGAGCTTTGAGAGGTTGTGCGAAATTTACGAAAACGCAGTTGGTAAGGGGGCAGATATTGTGAAGATTGTCACAAATGCAAAGACAATCCAGGAGTGCTCGCGTTTATTACAGATGTACAAAAAATACCCGGTAAATACTCTGGCTGCCTTTTCGATAGGCGAAGAGGGTAAATTTACCAGGCTCATTTCACACTTCATAGGGGCACCATTTATCTACTGTACCCTTGACGACAGCTCAAAGACTGCAGATGGCCAGTTTACTATTGCCGAGGCCGATAAACTGATCTCCAAAAAATTCTATCCGTTCCAGGTTTCAAAGAAGGGTGTTCTTCCAAAAGTTACCGCGCCTGCATCTAAGAGCCACGCCCAGAGGGCTATTCTGTCATCGGCATTTGCCAAAGGGAAAAGTATTCTCTACGGATATACCCCTTGTGCCGACAGTGAGGCTGCTCTCAATGTGGTTCGCACATTGGGTGTTAAGGTAAAAATCGAGAAGTGCAAACTGCCTAAGTTCAAGGTAGAGCTTGTGAGCCCGGGTATAGAAGATATTGCCAAAAATCTGGCAAAAGAGGAGATCTTCTCAAAAAACATTAAACAGGTTGAGCTGAATGTGGGAGAGTCGGGACTTTTGTGCCGTCTGATGATTCCCGCAGCGGGCCATCTGCCCGGCAAAAGCAAAGGTGTTGATTCAATAACCGTTAAGGGCGAGGGTGGGCTCAATAAAAGGGAGCTCTTTGTCTCAGACGAGCCTCTTCGTGAGATAGGCCTTGAGGTTAAGACTCAGGATGGCAAGCTTCCGGCCGTGATCTCGGGTACAATGAAAGGTACCTCGTTGAAGATCTCAGGGAAGGGTGGTTCACAGCTGCTTTCGGGGATGTTAATGGCCCTGCCGGTGTGTGAAAAGAGCAGCGTCATTGAGTTGTCAGAACCTACCAGTATTCCTTACATAGATCTCACAATCAAAACTATAAAAGATTTCGGAATAAGTATCACAACTCAGGACTACAGGGAGTTCAAAATTCCGGGAAAACAGAAATACAAACCAAGGAACTTCTTCCCTATCGAGGGCGACTGGAGCGGCGCATCGATGCTTCTTGTCGCAGGAGCCATCACAAACGGGATTACCGTTACAAATCTGCCTATTGGCTCAAAGCAGGCCGATGAGAAGATTCTTGACATCCTGCGCGGATGCGGTGTGGAGATGAATATCACCGAGTATCCTAAATATCTGGTAATGTGCGGTGATGAACCATGTGTTTTCAAAGAGGATGACAAAAAGGAGATTATTCTGGGGTCGCAGATAGATGTTCTTAAACCAAACTATCCGCTTACACCGTTTGAATTTGATGCCACAAACGCTCCCGACCTCTTCCCTACACTGGTTGTCCTTGCGCTCAACTGCAACGGGACCAGCCGTATAAAGGGTATTCAGAGGTTGTCCAATAAAGAGAGCAACCGTGCCGAAAGCCTTTTGTGTGAATTTACCAAACTGGGGGCCTCAATTGATATTGAGGGTGACTGGATGATTGTCGAGGGTGGAAAACTTCACGGCGGATATTGCAGTTCGCATAACGACCACCGGATAGCAATGTCTATAATAACTGCTTCGCTAAACATCCCTGAAAAGGTGTATGTAGATGATCTCAACTGCATTTCAAAATCGTTCCCCGATTTTATAAAAAACTTCAAATAAAGCACTTATCTAATGAACAGCTTCGGGTCAAAATTCAGGGTAGAACTTTTTGGCGAATCACACGGTCCGGCCATTGGCGTAGTCATTGACGGCATTCCTGCCGGAATCCCCATTTCGGCCGATGAGTTTCGTGATGATCTTTTACGCCGTTCCGGCGGTAAAAAGGGTGGCACTCCAAGGGTTGAGGAGGATAGTCTTCAGTTCCTTTCAGGTGTTTTCAAGGGTCACACCACAGGCACTCCGGTTGCGGTTGTGGTGAATAATCTTAACACCCGTTCGGCCGATTACGATAGCTTTGCAAGCTCTCCCAGACCCGGGCATGCCGATTTTGTCTCAAAGGTCAAACACGGTGGGTTTGCCGATCCGCGTGGTGGCGGTCACCATTCGGGACGGGTAACACTCGCACTTGTGATTGCCGGAATCTTTGCCAAGAAACTCATAGCCCCGGTAACCATTGAGACAAAAATCATACATATCGGGGGAGAGAATCCCTGGGACAAAAAGCTGGATGAGGCGCTTGCCGCTGGTGACTCCCTGGGTGGCGTTATCGAGTGTACAATCAAAGGTTTACCTGCAGGAATAGGCGAGCCCTTCTTCGACTCACTTGAATCGCTCATCTCCCACATAGTCTTTGCAATACCCGGCATCCGCGGTATCGAGTTCGGTGACGGCTTTGCAAGCGCCCGCATGTGGGGCTCGCAGCACAACGACCCCATCGTATCTGCCTGCGGCGCAACACTTCGCAACGGCTCCGGCGGAATTAACGGCGGCATCTCAAACGGTAACGACGTAGTCTTCAGAATAGCGGCCAAACCCACCTCCAGCATCTCCAAACCACAAGAGACATTTGATTTTGAAAGCCAGTCGGTTAAAGAGGTAAAAATTGAAGGCCGCCACGACACCTGCTTCGCCCTGCGCGTACCCGTCGTCCTCGAGGCCGCCACCGCAATCGTCATTGCGAATTTATTTTCATAACCCCATCTGACTTTCCGGCTCACCTCTTACTCAAAGCATGCTCCTGCATGTTGCGGGCTTATAATAATCCCGTTCACACACCTGGCAAGTCGGATTAACTGTTTTACAATCACCCGTCACACCAATCGCAGAGAAGAATACGTCAAGGCTATTGCTGTCTTGTCTTTTCATGTAAAATGCTGACTCGTGCTTGTTTATAAACCCCTTCATAAATTGAAAAATTTGCTGAGTAACTTGCTCTTACCCTCAGACCAGCTAACGCAGGCCGAATACGAAAATGCTATTGCTGTCTTGTCTTTTCGTGTAAAATGCTGACTCGCCCTTCGGGCTCAGACAGACGCATTTTACTAAGAAAATCCTGCGACGCAATTGATCGCATTTTCTAAAGCCCTGCGGTAGCTGGTCTGAGGACAATTCAATTTGTTATTGATTTAATTTTTTTGTGTTATATAGGGGTTTATAACCCGGATTTGGATGAAAAACTGCGACGCAATTCACCGCCTTGCCTAAATGCTCTGCGATTGGTGGTCGGGCGTAATTATGTATAACAGTTTTATTTATACAAGGTGTGCGATGGGATTATTATTTAACAGCCTCGCGGAGAGAATTTGCTTTGAGTCAGAGG
This sequence comes from uncultured Muribaculaceae bacterium, assembly GCA_964521685.1. Lineage (GTDB taxonomy): Bacteria > Bacteroidota > Bacteroidia > Bacteroidales > UBA932 > Bact-08. The sequence goes on along the minus strand of CAZFTS010000074.1, from coordinate 483 downwards.
TGAGCCGGAAATTAGTGTTTTGTGTATTTAAATAAGCAAATAACCGGATTGCCGTTTTCGGGATAATTTATTATAATATTATTAAGGTTTTCACTGGCAATCTTTTTAGGGTTAATCTTGTCAGAAGTTACTTGTTTAATGTGGTCTATCATCATGGCATCCCATTGTCCTACAAAATAATCTCCATATGTAGTTACTGGAAAAGGTGGTATCTCAACTAAAAAAGGTGATTTAAAATTTTCTATCTCCTTTCTTGGTTCTATCCTATATAGATTGTTCTTCTTTTTGTCAAACATATACTGGATCAAACGTACACGATTACTAAGTGGATCTCCTTCCGATATTAGAAATGAGAGATAATCGGTAGTTTCGTAGATAGGACCATCGAATTGAGTATAACCTTCAATAACATATGCGTTTTTAATAGAATTTTTTGAAACTTGTTCTTTATGAAGACTCCACAGACTCTTATTTTGTTTTATT
>CAZFTS010000073.1:0-7640 GCA_964521685.1 uncultured Muribaculaceae bacterium | reverse complement strand
AGTTATTCAAATAATTATACCAAACTCTGGCAAAGCCAAGATGTGGGGAACTTTATCAAAGCATCTCTGCAAAACACCCGATTAAGGTAACTTTAATCGATTAAAGCTCCCGGAATGTTATTGTATTGAGAAGTAATCTGAAATCTGCACCGCTTATTACCAAGGTAGCGCGATTGTCATTCGGGTGAAAACTTATTTTATCTGCATTCAATAGCTCTTTTTCAACATACAAAATAACAGATCTCTCGGTATCATTTATCAATCCAAAAAACGACACTGAACCGGGTTTAACTCCTAAATATTTCAGCATTCGGGACTCAGATGCAAATGAAAGTTTACCCTCTTTTAAACTCTTTTCAAGGCTGTGAATATCCATATTATTCTTGCAATCAAGGAGAACGAGGTAGTGTTTATTGCCCTTATGGTTGCGAAAAAAGAGGTTTTTGCAGTGAGTGGCATCAATGGAGCTCCAGTACTCAATTGCCACATCTATTGTTGGAAGAGGCGGATGGTAGTATATGGAGTATTTAATTTTAAAATCATTTAAATAGTTCAATACCTTTTCAATCCTCTCTTTGCCTTCTTTATCAATTGATTGTTCAAAATAATTGTCATCTGCACTGCTCATAAAATTTATTAATATATAACTGTTTGTAAAGATACGCATATTAAATACCACAAATGAAAAATCTGAGTTAACGGTATAATTAATTAAAAATATTTGTTCAGATAATTTTTATATAATTAAGTTACCAAATCATAAACTTTAGTATATTTACAATCCTTATTGTTATACGCTAATATACAGGTACTTTAATCTCTATCTTATACTTAATGTCTTCTATATGAAAAAATGGTCTCTTTTGCTCCTGCTACTTCTTTTTATGAGCCTCAAACTGAGTGCACAAAAAAGTGAGGAGTATAAAATTTTCTTTGAAAATGCCGATGGTCTCTCGAATCTTTACAGAGGGCCTGCTCCACTGGCTTACAGGTTTTTACATACTGGAACATTCTTTGCTTACGGAGTTGAATTTCTGCAGGGAGAGGTGATCTTTAACAACAAATTGTATGTAGATGTCAGGCTTAATCTCAACAGTCATATTGATGAACTATACCTTTATGTTAAGGATTCTGAAAGGTATGTTGTCCTCAATAAGGATTTTGTCGACTTTTTCACATTGGGTGAAAAGAAGTTTATAAACATAAAGAAGATCTCTGACAAAGAAAAATCTTCACCCGAACCGGGATATTATGAACTCCTCTTTGCAAATAATTCGGTCAGACTTTTAAAAAAGACAAAAAAGATATACTCGGAGAGGATAAATAACTACTCTTCAGCAGCAACCAACAGCAAAGTAGAAAGGATCTTTTCTCCGGAGTTCAGCTATTATTTAATAAGAGGTAAAGATGTTAAATATGTGAAACGTTTGAGGGATATTACCTCTTTCCTGGGAGTAAAAAGAGGCGAAGTAAAGCCATTTATCAGAGAGAAGGATCTTGATCTGAGACATAATAAAGACCAATCATTCACGGAGATAATTAAGTTTATCTATAAACAAGGAGCAACCCCGGCCAAATGAAAAAGATTTTAATTCTAACTATTTTAATGAATTTCTCCGGGGTAATGAATATCACCGCTCAGGAGAATAGTTCCATCAACCTGATGAATATCAGGATTGATTCGTTGAGAAAAGAGGTTCTCAAGTATACAGGTCTTGGATTTTTCTGTAAAATGGAAAATGGAGATGATACTTTAGCTTACTCTTTTAGCTCATCAAATGAAAATTTTGTAAATGAAATAACTTCAGTATTCCTGAAAAGAGGATATTCTGTTACTCAAATTGGAAACGCACTTTTTGTTCTTAAGGGAGTGGGGATACTGACTCAACTGCCGGATAATTATTTTATTGACGAAAGTCAGAAAGATACTCTATCCCAGCATATGAAGGCGGTCTCTGCCTCTGAAAATACGGCCAAATCGGTAAATAAGGTCTACACAATAGGGAATCCCAATATTCCGTCCGGCCCGGGAAGGTCTCTTTTACAGGGATATGTAAAGAATCTGGATACTGGTGAGCCGATTTCAGGAGTATCTGTCATCCTGGAGAGACCTCATACAGTTGTAAATACCGATGCATTCGGGTTTTACAGAATGTTACTTCCTAAAGGGAAGCTAAATCTTTTGCTAAAGGGGTATGGTCTTGACGATGCAACTGTTATGCTTGAAGTATTTGGCGATGGTGAAATGGATATCGTGATGAAAGATAAGGTATATCCTTTGAAGGGGATTGTTCTCACTGCCGAAAGTACTCAAAAGATGAGAAGCACCCAGATGGGGCTTGACAGGGTTCGAATTGACAGAATAAAACATGTGCCTGCAGCATTTGGCGAGGCAGATGTAATGAAGATAGTTCTTACTCTGCCGGGAGTTAAATCAGTAGGTGAATCTGCAGGTGGATTCAACGTCAGGGGAGGAGCAACCGATCAGAATCTGATACTTTTCAACGAAGGGACTATTTACAATCCGAGCCACCTCTTCGGACTATTTTCGGCATTCAACCCGGATGTAGTTAATGATATAGAGTTGTATAAAAGCACAATCCCTGCCCGTTACGGTGGCAGAATCTCATCGGTTCTTGAGATTAACAGCAGAAACGGAAACAATAATAAGATTACCGGATCGGCAGGACTTGGCTTACTTACAAGCAAATTGCATGTTGAAGGGCCAATTGTCAAAGATAAAACAAACTTTATTGCAGGTTTGAGAACCACCTACTCTAACTGGATTTTAGGCTTGTTGCCACCAGAAAGCGGATACCGGGATGGTAAAGCTTCTTTTCATGATATAACCGTTGGGGTCAACCACAAGTTTGATAACAAGAACAGCCTCTATCTTTACGGATATTATTCAGGAGATGGGTTTAAATTCAGTGCAGATACCAGTTACAGGTATCAGAACATGAACTACTCCATAAAGTGGAGAAACATTGTTAATGATAAACACAACATGGTGATGAGCGCCGGATTCGATCAGTATAACTACAGAACTGAAGAGAAGGGTAATCCGGTAAACGCGTTTAATATGAAGTTCCATATAAGACAGATGTTCCTGAAAACCAATTTTAACTGGCTTATAAATGAGGAGCATTCTGCAAATTACGGTGTTAATGCTGTTTACTATAATTTATCTCCGGGGATACTTACACCATCATCGGCATCCTCACTACTTACTCCAAAGAGACTTGACGATGAAAATGCTGCTGAACTTGCAGTTTATATCAGCGACAACTGGAACATCTCCGATAAATTTTCAGTCGACTTCGGATTCAGGTACTCCATCTACTCCAAACTTGGTCCGCTCACCTATTATAAATACTCATCGGAAGATAGATCCGAATCTAATATAACCGATACAGTAAATGTTGGCAAATCCGGGCTGGTAAAACCGTTTCACGGACCGGAATTCAGAATATCTGCCAGATATTCAATTAATGACAATCTTTCAGTAAAAGCCGGATTCAACAGTATGCGTCAAAACATACATATGCTCTCCAATACATCTTCCGTGTCTCCTACAGATATCTGGAAGATGAGTGACGCAAATATTGATCCTCAGAAAGGTTGGCAGGCAGCTTTTGGATTATATCATAATGCATTCAACCGCAGAGTTGAACTTTCTCTTGAAGGATACTACAAAGAGATGAATGACTATCTTGATTATAAGAGTGGTGCAAAACTAAATATGAACGAAAATATTGAGAGAGATGTTCTTAAAACTCAGGGAAGTGCCTATGGGATTGAGTTTATGGCCAAGAAACCTCTTGGTAAGCTAAATGGTTGGCTGGCATATACATACTCCCGCACACAGCTTAAAGAGAGCGGCATAAAGGAGAGTTACAATATTAATGATGGTCACTGGTATCCGGCCTCTTACGACAAACCTCATGACCTAAAAATTATTTCAAACTACAAGTTTACTCAGAGGTTCAGCATCTCTTTGAATGTCGATTATGCAACAGGACGTCCGGTGACAATTCCTATAAGTAAATATTACTATGGTGATGGATACCGTTTATACTATTCAGATAGAAACGCATACAGAATTCCGGACTATTTCAGAATGGATATATCTGTAAACATAGAACCGAGTCACAACCTGACTTTGCTTACACACAGCACAATAACATTCGGAGTATACAATCTCACAGGAAGGAAAAACGCCTTCTCTGTCTATTACGATACATCCAGGGGGACAAAAATTCAAGGATATAAACTATCAATTTTCGGCTCCCCTATTCCTTACATTAATTATAACATAAAATTCTGATAATAAGTAATGAGAATATTTTTAAAATCCGCAGTTATACTTGCTTTTATCATAATTAACAGCTGTATAACCCCTTTCGAACCGGAAGGAGTAACCCAGATAGATAACATGGTGGTTATCGAGGGAAACATTATTCAGAATGATACGACTAAAGTTATAATAAGCAGATCTTTAGCTCTTAACGATGAGAATAAGATAAACTATATCTCCAAAGCCTCTGTATGGGTGGAGAGTGAGTCCGGGTTACGTTATACCGGAAAAGAGGTGAAAAGAGGTGTCAAAATTCAGTATAATGTATTGACCAACGGTATTGATCCGACATTAAAATACAAGGTTTGTGCAGTTATTGGCAATAAACGGTATGAGTCTGACCTTGTCTCGATTCTTAAAACACCATCAATAGATTCAATAGGCTTTACTCCCGATTTTGAAAGAAAGAGTGTTACATTTTATGTAAACACACATGATCCTGAGAATAAAACAAAATATTACAAATGGAGCTATACAGAGGACTGGGAGTTTAAGTCGGAGTATCTAACTCTTAATGAGTACGTTCCTGCTACGAAAAAAATTATTGATATTGATATGTCTCAGAACAGACACTACTGCTGGGGATCGTATGTCTCCTCTTCAATTTTAATTCAGAGTACAGCCCATCTATCCCAGGATAGAGTTTTCCAGAAAATACTCACCTCTATGGGGTCTGATGAGAGAAAAATCAGCTATCTATACTCTATGGAACTAACACAGATGGCAATTACTGAAGAGGCCTTTAAATACTGGGAGAATATCAGAAAGAATTCCGATGAAATTGGCGGAATTTTTGCCCCTCAACCAAGTGAAATTAAGGGGAATTTAAAATGTATAACAACTCCTTCCGAGAAGGTTCTGGGATATATAAGCGGTGCAATCGTTGCCAGGAAAAGGGTTTTTGTTAAAGGGGAGGATATAAAAATATATGAGGGTCCCGATAATTGTGAAGTAATTGCTGTAGGACCGGAAAATCCACTGGATATAGAGGAGCTTTATCTGGGCGGATACGATGTAATAAGCTACATGGAGGACACCAGAGAGAGTGTCTGGGTTACAAAATCGTGTGTAGATTGCAGATTATGGGGAACAAAGAAAAAGCCGGCATTCTGGCCCAATAACGATATTTAATATTCACTTTAGATCGGTATAAAATGAAAAAAATATTAATATATACATATTTAACAGCACTTCTGGTACTCTTCACCTCTCTGTCGGGATTTTCACAGAACAGAGTATACGAGAAAGTATATATATCAACTGACAGGAGCTCTTATGTGGCAGGGGAAGATCTATGGTTATCGGCATATTGTTTCAATGTTTCGGATAGTCTCAGATTCACCGATCTTAGTTCGGTTGCATATCTGGAACTTCACAATAACAGCGCTATGGTCTTATCGGCAAAAATTGCTTTAATAAACGGGCGCGGATGTGGTAATATAACTTTGCCCCCAAATCTGCCTACAGGAAATTATCGGTTAGTGGCTTATACAAAACAGATGCTGAATTTTCTGAAACCTTCTGTTTTTGAAAAAATTATATCGGTATATAATGTGCTTGCCAAAGAGAGAGTTGAGGGTAATGTAGTTTATAAAGGAGATGATTCTTCTGCAGAAAACAATAATTCAGATGATTCAGGAATAAAGCTCTCCCAGCTTGGTACAGCCCCTTTAATCACTTTAAAATTCGGCGAGTCGGGCAAAGTCGTTAATTCAAACAGCTCATTTCCTTTGACCATTGAGAATTCAGGTGAAAATCTGATATCTGCAAATATCTCTGTTTTTAAAATCGACTCTCTTTACAGTAAACAATCAACCTCTTTAGTCAATTATTTCCAACCTGTAAAATCCGGAACTCTGACTCCTGTTAACAAATATATCCCTGAGTATGAGGGAGAAATCATAAGCGGAAGAGTGATAAACAGTTCAAATACCGGAATGGCGGACCGTCTGATCTATTTATCGGCTACCGGTAAAAATTCAGATGTTTATACAACATACATTGATTCTACAGGTGGGTTCAGATTTTTTACAAACTCAATTACGGGAGATCGGGAGGTTGTCTTGCAGATTCCAAGCATTGACTCTACCTCCGTGGTCTCATATGAGTTAAATGATCCTTTTATAAAATACAAAGGAGACTCAATTCCAAAACTGATTCTTAGACCCAATCTTGGTAAATCGCTGATAGAAAGAAGTATCGGCATGCAGATTGGAAGGAGGTTCGGAGTAGATACTCTTTTTGACAAGTTGCCTTTCAGGAATGATCCTCTGATTTATAAGGCTCCGGTTGTTTATAAGCTGGATGATTACACCCGTTTTACGGTAATGCCGGAGGTCATGATTGAGTTTATTCCAGAGTTACGTTTCAGAAAATTTAACGGTAATAATGATTTGCAGGTAAGAATTGAGGAGGGTTTTAATCTCTTTTCATTCTCTAAAGGCAATTCTCTGGTTCTGCTCGATGGTATTCCTGTTTTTGATCATAGTAAGATTTATAACTATGACCCGCTTAAGGTTAAGTCAATTTCTATTCACAGTAACCAGTATAATATAGGATTGGCAAGCTACGACGGTATAGTGATGTTCAATACTTACAAGGGTGATTATCCTGGAATTTCTTTTAATAAAAATGTCAGGATAGTTGACTATAAGGGGGTGTTGTATCCATCTGCCATGACCGCTTCCAAAGTGCTCAATATGACTAATTATCCCGATATGAGATCTCTTCTTTACTGGAATCCGCTTTTTAATCTGACTCCGGGAGAGAGTTACAGATTTTTCATTCACACCTCTTCTTTAACCGGTAGATTTGGTGTATTAATTGAGGGTTTCACTGAGAGGGGGCTACCTGTAGAGTATTATACCGAATTTGCTGTAAAATAGATAGTTAGTTATTTTTCCTCTTTTTCTTTTGAATTTTCATTCGATTTATTTGCAAATTGGGAAAAGTTGTCTACCTTTGCACTCCCCAAACGAACGGGGTAGTTGCCGGGACGGCAATAAAAAGAAATAGATCTTTGAAAAATATTGAAAGACAAGTACAATTTAACAGTAGTACAATAAAGAGTAGAGCGTTAATTTCTTTTAAGGAATTATAAGAGTTACAGGGTTGGCTTAAACATTTAAAAATTTTTACAATGAAGAGTTTGATCCTGGCTCAGGATGAACGCTAGCGGCAGGCTTAACACATGCAAGTCGAGGGGCAGCGGGAGTAGCAATACTTGCCGGCGACCGGCGCAAGGGTGCGTAACGCGTGAGCAACATGCCCGTATCAGGGGGAT
>CAZFTS010000072.1:0-8183 GCA_964521685.1 uncultured Muribaculaceae bacterium | reverse complement strand
AACCATTTCGGTCCAGTCAGTCTCTTCGTAATATAGAAAATAGATTTCAGGCATCAACCCAACCTCCTGAACTACCCGTTCCGGGAGCATCATGTCGGCTCCGTGAATATAATTGGTCTCTGTAAGAGAGTTATATTGAGGAGAGTCGGGCATCATGTATCCTATCCCTTTATTTCGTATAGTGTAGGGGTTCATCTTCGTAAACCCTGCATATTGCAGTACACCGGGCTTGTAAAAATATTTTACCTTGGGGCTAACCATTCCAATATCCGGGTTCTTCTCAAGCAGGCCAACCTGTGGTTCAAGGAAGCCGGGTTCAACCTCTGTATCATTATTGAGGAACATCAGATATTTACCCTTGGAGACTCTTATTCCGGCGTTATTACCACCTGCAAATCCCAGATTCTCTCCTGTTTTAATAAGGGTTATCTCCGGAAACTGCTCTTTCAGGAAGTCGGGATTTTCACGGGGAGATCCGTTATCAACAACAATAATTTCAAAATAGGGATAGGTGACTCCTCTCAAAGATCGGAGTAACTCTGCTGTCACTTTTCCCTGGTTGTAATTGACAGTTATTATGGAGACAAGCGGATAATTTTCCATACCCCTCCCTTTTTTTAATATCTGTAATGTTCCGGCTTATATGGCCCGTCAACCGGAACTCCAATGTAATCACTCTGTTCCGGAGTCAGCTTTGTTAGTTTGACACCAAGTTGTTCAAGGTGCAGCCTTGCAACCTCTTCATCGAGATGTTTCGGTAATCTGTAGACCTCCACCTCATATTTTTTGCTCCAAAGTTCAATCTGCGCCAAAGTCTGATTTGTAAATGAGTTGCTCATTACAAACGATGGGTGACCGGTTGCACATCCAAGATTTACCAGCCTTCCCTGAGCTAAAAGGAAAATCGAGTGGCCGTCGGGGAAGATGTATTTATCTACCTGAGGCTTAATATTTACCCTCGTTATATCTTTGATCTTTTCAAGTGAAGCAACCTGTATCTCATCGTCAAAATGGCCAATATTGCAAACAATTGACTGATCTTTCATCATTTGCATATGCGATGCGGTTATTATATCCTTATTCCCTGTGGCGGTAACAAAGATGTTTCCCTCTTTTACGGCATCCTCCATAGTCATAACCTGAAAACCCTCCATTGCGGCCTGAAGTGCGCATATAGGATCAATTTCGGTAATGATGACCCTGGCTCCATAGCTGTGCATAGATTTTGCGCACCCTTTTCCAACATCGCCATATCCTGCAACCACAACAACTTTACCTGCAATCATCACATCGGTTGCTCGCTTGATACCGTCGGCAAGAGATTCACGACAACCATACAGATTGTCAAATTTAGATTTTGTGACAGAGTCGTTAACATTGAATGCCGGGAAGAGCAGTTTTCCCTGCTCCAGCATCTGGTAAAGACGATGTACTCCGGTTGTAGTCTCTTCGGACACACCTCTTATTTCGGGAGCTTGTCTGTGCCACCTTTGCGGGTCATTTTTCAGGATCTCCTTTAAAGCTTTGTTCAGTTCAATCTCATCTTGTGCTTCGGCAGGCAAATCCAGTACAGCCGGGTCGTTTTCTGCGCTGTAACCTCTGTGAATCATTATTGTGGCATCACCGCCATCGTCAACAATAAGTGTAGGTCCCTTCCCGTTTCCGAAATCGAGAGCCCTCTCGGTACACCACCAGTACTCGGCAAGAGTCTCACCTTTCCATGCAAAAACAGGCACACCCGAAGCCGCGATAGCAGCAGCAGCGTGGTCCTGTGTCGAGAAGATATTGCAGCTGCACCATCTCACATCTGCTCCCAAATCACGAAGAGTCTCAATTAAAACAGCTGTCTGGATGGTCATGTGTAACGAACCCATTACCCTTGCACCGGATAGAGGTTTAGAACCGCTATACTTTTTTCTGATTGACATGAGCCCAGGCATCTCCCGCTCTGCAATCTTTATCTCTTTTCTGCCGAATCCTGCCAGAGAGATATCGGCTACCTTATAATCGTTCATCGTCAAAATCTTATTCTTTAATATGATGCTTTTACAATTTTTGCAATATTATCGGAACGACCCAGAGTATAAAAGTGAATTCCCGGAACTCCGTTTTTAATTAAATCCCTGGACTGCATAGTTGCCCACTCAACTCCTGCCTCCCTCGCCTCTTTGTCATCTTTGCAGGCAGATATCGCCTTAAAGAGATCCTGCGGCAGGTCAATATGGAATGTTTGCGGGAGCAGTCTTATGTCATTCAATGCAGATATCGGTTTTATCCCCGGAATTACCGGAACATCTATCCCCATCTCCCGGCATTTGTCCCTGAAACGGTAAAACTTCTCATTGTCGAAGAACATCTGGGTAACAATGTAGCTCGCCCCTGCATCTACCTTTTTCTTAAGAAACTCCATATCGGTCTCTAAATTGGGTGCCTCGAAATGCTTTTCGGGATAACCGGCAACGCCGATGCAAAATGAGGTGGATGCTCCGTTTTCAAGACTGGATTCCAAATACTTACCCTTGTTGAGATTTGCGATCTGTTCAACAAGTTCGTTTGTGTTTTTATGTCCCTCTTTTTCCGGGATAAACATTCTGGTCCCTTTTACAGGGTCCCCGCGTAATGCAAGAACATCATGAATCCCCAGAAAGTTCATCTCTATCAGAACGTTTTCGGTCTCCTCCTTAGTAAACCCCCCGCATAAAACGTGAGGCACAACGGTTATGTTGTATTTATATTTTACCGCAGCGGCAAGCGCTATTGTTCCGGGGCGGATTCTTGCAACTTTACGTTCAAGAGTGCCATCGGCCTTCTCTTTGTAAATAGTCTCGTTTCTGTGGGATGTAAAGTTTATATATGCCGGTTCAAACTCGAGAAGACCCTCTATTGAGGAGTATATCTTCTCTATACTATGCCCTTTAAGGGGTGGTAACAGTTCAAAAGTAAACAGGGTACTCTTTGCGTTTTTAATTTTCTCGGTTACACTCATCTCTTTTATATTTCAATTTCAGGAATAAAAACGGTTAAATATATCAATTATTATCAAGATATCTGCAAGTAACACCTTGTTACAGGTTTGAGGAGAGCCATCTCATTGCCTCATCTTCTCCCATCCCTTTTCTCGCTGCATAATCTTTAAGCTGATCCTGACCAATTTTGCCCACATTAAAGTAGGAGGCTTCAGGATGCGAGAAAAAGTAACCGCACACAGAGGCAGCCGGTACCATTGTGAAGTTTTCGGTTAACTTAACCCCGATTCTTTTCTGAGCATCCAGAATCGAGAATATCTTCCCCTTCTCGGTATGTTCGGGGCAGGCAGGATATCCCGGAGCAGGACGTATCCCCCGGTATTTTGAGGCAAGCATCTCTTCCAGCGAAAGATTCTCACCAGCAGCATAACCCCAGTACTCCTTCCTTACACTCTCATGCAACCACTCGGCGGCTGCTTCAGCTATGCGGTCGCTCAGAATTCTTATCATAATAGTAGCATAATCATCATTCTTATAGGCAGATAGTTTAGCCTCATCAATTATGGCAGAGACCACAAAAAGACCAATATAGTCATTGTCCTCTTTTATAAAATCTGCTAATGATAAATTTGGAACTCCACCCTCTTTTGCCTCCTGGTTTCGAAGGAAGTTAAGGGTATGTTTGTTATTGTTTTCATCAATAACGGTGACAAAATCCTTACCGCCGGCTGCAGGGAATATTCCGGAGAGAGCCTTTGCAGTGATCAATCTCTTCTCTTTTATCTCATTGAGATATGCAATTGCATCATTATAAAGCTTTAAAGCCTCTTCTCCTTTGACAGGGTCTTTCAGGATTGCCGGATACCTCCCCGACAGTTTCCAGGCAAAGAAGAAAAATGTCCAGTCAATATAGTTGAAAAGGGTCTCCAGCGGGATCTCCGGAATCTCAGTTATGCCGGAGACTATAGGAGTCGGTGCCACATATTTATCACTCTCTATGACAAATCTGTTTTTGAAGGCCTCCTCATAGGAGATGAGATCTTTTCCCCTGTTACGGGAGTTGTGCAAGTTGCGTAAAGAGTCATACTTTTTATGAATTTCCTCTATGTAGCTATCTCTTCCTGAGCCTTTGAGCGAGGATAAAACACCGGCAGCCTTAGATGCATCCTTCACATGGATTACTGCATTTGAGTATTTCGGGGCAATTTTTACCGCTGCATGAATCTCGGAGGTGGTTGCCCCGCCTACAAGCAGAGGAATATCTACACCCCTTCTCTCCATCTCTCCCGCTACATTTACCATCTCCTCCAGCGATGGAGTTATAAGTCCGCTCAAACCAATAAAGTCAACCTTCTCATTTACCGCTGTGTCAATAATTTTATCGGCAGGCACCATAACCCCCAGATCAATAATATCATAGTTGTTACAAGAGAGGACAACGCTTACAATGTTTTTACCAATATCGTGAACATCGCCTTTTACCGTAGCGAGCAACAGCTTCCCGGCACTCTTTGTCTCTTTGCCGCTGTTTTCCATCTCTATGAAGGGGGCAAGAAACGACACGGCCCGTTTCATCACACGGGCGCTTTTTACAACCTGCGGTAAAAACATCTTTCCGCAACCAAAGAGATCACCCACCTCATTCATTCCTGCCATGAGAGGACCTTCAATAATGTCGAGCGATCTTTTGGATACTTTTCGAGCCTCATCCATATCCTCCTCGACAAACTCATCGAGACCCCTCACAAGTGCGTGCTTAATCCTCTGGTCAAGAGGAAGAGTTCTCCACGACAAAACTTTTGCTGTGCTATCGCTCTCAGTATTGCGTGCAGATAACTTTTCTCCGGTGATTATGAGCCTGTCTGTTGCATCTTTCCTTCTGTTGAGCACAACATCCTCTGTAAGGGTCAGAAGATCTCCCGGTATTTCACTGTAAACCTGCAATAATCCCGGATTGACGATACCCATATCGAGCCCTGCTTTTATTGCATGGTACAGAAATACAGAGTGCATAGCCTCTCTTATGGTATCCATCCCCCTGAATGAAAACGAAAGGTTACTGATACCCCCGCTCACTTTTGCATAGGGCAGATTCTCCTTTATCCAGCGGGTTGTTTTTATGAAATCTACTGCGTAATTGTTATGCTCCTCTATTCCGGTAGCAACTGCAAGAACATTAGGATCAAAGATTATATCCTGGGGAGGAAAGTTTAATTTATCGGTTAAAAGCCTGTAGCATCTCCCCGCAACCTCAATCCTTCTGCCGTAGGTATCTGCCTGACCATTCTCATCGAAAAGCATAACCACAACGGCGGCGCCATACTGTCTTATCCTTTTTGCCCGCTCAAGAAATATCTGCTCACCCTCCTTAAGACTTATCGAGTTTACCACAGATTTTCCCTGTATACATTTAAGTCCACTCTCGATCACATTCCAGTCAGAGGAGTCTATCATCAGAGGCAGACGCGCAATATCGGGCTCAGACATCACAAGGTTAACAAACTTTACCATAGATTTTGCCGAATCAAGCATCGCCTCATCCATGCAGATGTCAATTATCTGCGCCCCTCCATCTACCTGTTCACGGGCAACTGCAAGAGCTTCAGTGTATTTCTCCTCTCTGATAAGCCGTGCAAACTTCTTCGATCCTGAAACGTTGGTTCTCTCGCCGATATTGACAAAGTTTGTCTGTGGTGTGATTGAAAGTGCTTCCAACCCACAAAGACGGGTATACCTCTCAATATCAGGAATTATCCTTGGTCTGTATTTTTTGGCAACCTTAGCAATCTCCCTTATATGTTCCGGAGTGGTTCCACAGCAACCGCCAATAATATTTACCCAACCCTGTCTCATGTACTCTTCGGTAACCGACGCCATATACCCAGGTTGCTGGTCATACTCTCCAAACTGATTTGGTAGTCCTGCATTCGGGTGTGCAGATACGTTGAATGGAGATTTTGCCGAAAGTTCTGCGATAAATGGTCTGAGTTGCTCGGCCCCGAGTGCACAGTTGAGACCAATACTAAAGAGCGGGAAGTGTGAAACAGAGATTAAAAAGGCCTCAAGGGTTTGTCCTGTAAGGGTTCTGCCGCTAGCGTCGGTAATTGTCCCCGAGATCATTACGGGTAATCTGATACCTCTCTCCTCAAAAAGGGTATCAATGGCAAAGAGTGCTGCCTTTGCGTTCAGAACATCGAACACCGTCTCAATCAGAAGTATATCTACTCCTCCATCAATGAGGGCTCCTGCCTGTTCCCTGTAGGTATTGGCCAGATCATCAAATGTAACTACCCGCGCTCCCGGGTCGTTCACGTCTGAAGATATTGATGCAGTACGGTTTGTAGGGCCTAACGTGCCTGCAACAAAATGCGAAACAGATGGCTCAACAGAATCTCCGGAAACACTCTTTTCAAATTCCAGAATACTCTCCTTCGCAATCTTTGCCGAGTGAAAATTAAGTTTATAGACCAACTCCTCCATGCCGTAATCGGCCATAGATACAGAGTTGGAGTTAAAGGTGTTTGTAGTAATAATATGGGCACCTGCTTCGAGGTACTCTTTATGAATTGCTTTTATAATCTCAGGGCGGGTCAGCGAAAGCAGATCATTATTCCCCTTTTGCGGCAAATTATGCATTTTGAACTCTTCCCCTCTGTAATCCTCCTCTGAAAGTTTATAACCCTGGATCATAGTACCCATAGCTCCGTCAAGAATCAGAATCTTTTCTCGAATCATTTTCTCCGGCAGGGTATAACAACCCTCTTCCCCTCTCTTTTTCATTCTATTATATATGTTTAGTTGTTTTTTATTTCGTGCTGCTGAATAGCTGTCCAGTGTGAAGATCTTACACAGCTTTTAATGTAATATAACTCCTCGGGAGATATGTCATTGCTGTTTGTGTACCAGGGTATGTGACGGGCAACATAAAGCCCGCCGGTTCTGTAATTTTGAATATACCAGTTAGTGTATGATCTTGAATAGGGCCTGTAAAGTGCAAAGGTAGTATCGATCGGGGCGTGAAAAAGATCCTTTTCGCTTTCAAATGCCCAGTGCCTCTTCTCCCACTCGATTACCGACACCTTATTTGCAAAGTGGTCCGGCAGATCATCTATTTTAAGACCGAATCCCACTTTAGTTGCCAAAGGGTGTCTTTTCAGAACCTCTAAAAACCGTAGCATAAAATCACCGGGACAACTCTCAACAGGGACAATGTCGGAATCGGTATAGACAAAATAGTTGTTTTTGAACATTTTGTATATACCACTCCTCCACAAAGCCTTGTATCCGATATTTTTATCAAGCATAAAAACCTTATAGGGTGTACTTCTGTAATATTCCAGCAAAGGGGGGTAGGTAGATGCATTATCAATGATAAAAATATTGAAATATCCCCGACTTTCAAGGAATGAGATAAGATCCCTTAAAGTGGAAACCCTATTGAAATTGTTGATTATCACCGGTATCTTCTTGTGATCACTAACGTGCTTAACAAAGATTCCCCGCAAAAAAATAGAACCCGTTTTTAGGAAATAGAAAAAACGCTTAAATAAATTCTCTCTGTTCATTAACTGTCACTGCTATGCAAATTTTTGCAAATCTAATGATATTTTATTTGAGCTCCTTAAGAATGGCCCCTTTTCTGCCAGACTATTGAAGTTAATAAATAACAGTTAAAAGAAAAAAATATGGGTTGGCCAATTGCTTTGTAGAGGTATGACATCTCCTTTCCAAGGCATAATTAACCTATACACAAACTCTACAAAAAATATGAATTGATAAAAACATACCCTACAATTAGTATTTTAAACTATATTTAAATAATTAAAATATAAATTAATATTAACTTTTCAGTACCTCTACAAGTTAAAGTTTACCATGTTTTTACAGCTTACATTAATCTGTAATTACAGTTTAAAATAATATTAACTTGCGTGGGGCATTGATAAAAACTTTGAGAGTATGTTATTTTTTTCAAAAGCAAACAAATCTATTGAGCTCATTGACCAGTTTCTTAATTGTGTCGATCAAAGTCTGCTTCTTTTCAAAGAGGGGGTAAAGAACTATCTCTATTCAAACACAGAGAATTTCAACGCAAATCTGCAATCGTTGGCAAACTCCGAACTTGAATCCGATAAATTGAGGAGAAAAATAGAGAGTACTCTCTTCTCTCAATCATTAATGCCCGAGCTGAGAGGTGATTTTATGCGCCTGATGGAG
>CAZFTS010000071.1:0-8302 GCA_964521685.1 uncultured Muribaculaceae bacterium | reverse complement strand
CCAGAGGAGCTTATGTTTTTTTGCTTTGAATGGCCCCCCCACCAGGGAACGCCGAGCTCAAGCGAGGCAATCCCAAGGTGGGGCAGGGGCCGACCGCAACCGAGGCAATCCCAAGGTGGGCGTAGCCCTTAAGTTTTTTGCTTTGAATGGCCCCCCCACCAGGGAACGCCGAGCGCAAGCGAGGCAATCCCAAGGTGGGGGAGACTACCCGCATGCAAATTTATTTGCTGCGTCTACCCAATAAATAAAAAGGGCGTAGCCCTTAAGTTTTTTGCTTTGAATGGCCCCCCACCAGGGAACGCCGAGCTCAAGCGAGGCAATCCCAAGGTGGGGCAGGGGCCGACCGCAAGCGAGGCAATCCCAAGGTGGGCGTAGCCCTTAAGTTTTTTGCTTTGAATGCCCCCCACCAGGGAACGCCGAGCAAAGCAAGGCAATCCCAGGGAGGGGTAATTGCAGAAGGAATAATCCGAAATTTTTATTATAGGTTTATATTTATTAGTATATTTGTACTATGAGTACAGATAGATCAATAAAATTAAACCAATTGCTTCGAAAACTGCCTTCGGAGGCCCTGTTCTTTTCATCATGGCTAAAAGAGAACGGAATATCCTATGAACTTCAACGACGGTATCGCGATTCCAAATGGTTGACAGCCATCGGAACAGGCGTAATGATACGTACTGGCGAAAGCCCCTCCATATATGGTGCTTTATCATCGCTTAACAAGCAAACCGGCAAACATTTTCATGTAGGAGGTTTGTCAGCTCTGGAACTAGCGGGATATACACATTACGTACCTATGGGAAGACAGGTTTTATACATCGGTCACCCAAAAGGCGAATGGTTACCAACCTGGCTTAAAAAGCAAGATTGGAGCATGGATTTATTATGTGTTACATCGGAATATTTCGATTCTTTTACCGGCTTAACCACAATGATGCAGGGTGCATTTGAAATATTGGTTTCTACACCGGAACGTGCATTTATGGAATGTCTTAATCTTGTTCCAAAACAGTATAACCTTATGGACTTATATTATGTAATGGAGCAACTTACTGCACTTCGTCCAAACATATTGATGTCATTACTCGAACAAAATAAATCTGTAAAAATAAAAAGATTATTCCTTTATATGTCAGAAAAAGCCGGTCATACATGGTTAGGCGAACTTGAATTATCAAAAATAGACATAGGGAGCGGTAAACGGGTAATTGTGCCAAATGGTGTTTACGACAATAAATACCAGATAACAATACCCGAAGAACTAAAGAATTATGAATAATCTATATAAAGAACAGGTAAGACTCTTAGTTCGGATATTACCTGTCATCTATCGAAATGAAGATTTTGCCATCCACGGAGGTACGGCCATAAACCTGTTTGTTAAAGATTTGCCTCGTTATTCAGTAGATATCGATTTGACCTACATTCCGCTTGGACAACGGGATAAAAGTCTGGAGGAAATTGATGAAAAACTGGCTACAATCAATTATCAAATTCAACGTTCTGTTCCCGGAATTCATATCCGAGTAGCACCTAATAAGCTCTTATGCACCATTGGACGAAGCAATGTGAAAATTGAAGTTAACGTAATTAAACGAGGCATTATTGGGCCTACGATTGAAATGCCTTTATGCAATAAAGCTCAGGAAGAATTCGGGATGTTTTGCAAGGGACGTATTGTGCCGTTGGAACAACTCTATGGCGGGAAAATAGCAGCTGCTCTCAATCGACAACACCCACGCGATCTGTTTGATTACAATTATATGGAAAAAGATAATATAGATTGGGTGAAACGGGGTATTATATTTGCTCTGCTGGGAAGCGATAAACCCTTTCTAGAATCTTTATCGCCAAACATCATTGACCAGCAGGATGCGCTTGAAAATCAGTTCCGTGGTATGACAGATATACCTTTTACATATGAAAACTACAAAAGCGCAAGGGAACAACTAATTACATCAATCAATTCAATTCTGAGTGATGAAGACAAAAGTTTCCTTGTCAGTTTTGAAGACGCAAACCCTCACTGGGATAAATCTGTGTACAGCGATTTCAGGCATTTTCCTTCAGTTCAATGGAAGTTGCTTAACATAAACAACCTGAAAACACTAAACCCTGCAAAACACCTACATGAAGTGAATAGGTTGAAAACTTTTTTTGGAATGAACATACAAAATTAACCTGTTAACTGTAATATGTTAAAAAATACAATTTTAAGATGTTTAAAATTAACATAAAAGAATCGAATAATCATGAAAAAACTAATATTCATAATTCTGATTATGTATTCAACTCTTAATGCAAATTCTCTATTCTCTCAAAATTTTGAACAACTACCAACAAAGGTGAGAGACAGTCTTTTAATAAAGATAGCCGACAAAGCATTAGAGAAATACGGTCCTGATTATAACAGACGATATCTCACACCAGTAGTAAAATACGAAGGAGTATACAAGGGTGGGGATCATAAAGGAGAATCAGCATATTCGATAACTTATCCATATGACAAGTCTAAAGAGCTTTTCGAGAGAGATTTTTCTGCAAAAGTTGTAGTTGTAAATAAAACTGGAAAAATTATAACAATCGATTTTGGAAATGGATTAAGCTATCTTATAGAAGAACTTGAAATGAAAAATAAAAAACATAAAAAAATGCCCTTTAGTACTAGTAAAAAGCAAGAAGTATTTAAACTTTAAAGCAAATACAAATCTGATTGCAATGTTTTCCATTTGTTTTATCTTCCCCTCCATCTCTCTCAAATTTTTTATAAAATTAACTCAATTTAAGCTGAAAACAAAGGAGAGACACTCACTTCAACTGCACGAAACTACGTTTTTTCCCTATCTTTGCGCAAAATAACTGCACCCTATGAAACCTATCAAAAAAATCACAGAAAAAGATTACATCAAAGCCAACCGCATTGCAAGCAGGGAGGAAGAGATTGAGAATCACGGACACCCGGTGTGTCACAAAAAGGTACACAAATCCAAAAAGATTTACGACAGGAAAAGGAGAAAGGCAGATGACAGAGATCTGCCTTTTTTTATTGCAGTAATCAAACAACGATAATTTTATTTAATTTCGCAATAAAAGAGAGCCCTTGAGCATTTACAGATATATACTCAGAATCTACGGAACAATCGGAAGAGGGCTGTTCAGTTGTCTTATGTGTTGATAATCATATGTTTGTTTAGTTTGGGAACAGAAAGCAGTTCAATTTTCTGTTCTTTATAAATCAACAACATTCAAACATAAGAGATAAATCAATGAATAACAGAATTAAATATTTAAGGGAGAGCTCCGTAAAGACGAGCCCCAAATTATCAATCGAGAGAGCATTGCTGGTGACTGAGTTCTACAGAGAGAACTATGGGAAATATCCCGCTCCGGTAATGAGAGCGCTCAACTTTTATGAACTTTGCAAAAGAAAGAGTATCTACATAGGCGAAGGAGAGCTTATAGTAGGAGAGAGAGGCCCTGAGCCAAAATCGGTACCCACCTTCCCGGAGCTGACCTGCCACTCGGCAGAGGATTTTCGTGTTTTAAATTCCAGAGATTTACAGAATTACGCAATAGATGAGAGCGATATTGAGCTCTATGCCAGAGAGGTAATACCATACTGGAGAGGGAAGACACAGAGAGAGAGAATATTCTCGCATGTTCCCGAATCCTGGAGATTATTGTATGAATCGGGAGTATTTACCGAATTTATGGAACAACGGGCCCCAGGCCATACAGCACTTGACGGAAAGATTTACAAATATGGGCTAAGCGACTTTAAAGCCTTAATAAAAAAAGAGATAGAAAATCTTGATTTCATAAACGATAACCAGGCGACAGATAAACTGGACCAGTTGAAGGCTATGTCTATCTCCTGTGATGCAGCAATTCTCTTTGCCCGCAGACATGCCACTCAGGCATTGCAGATGACAGAAAATGAGAACTCTCCTGAGAGAAAAGCCGAACTCCTTGAAATTGCACGAATATGTAACAGAGTTCCCGAATTTGCCCCGGAGACATTTTATGAGGCCATTCAGATGTACTGGTTTGTACATCTCGCAATTATAACAGAGCTAAACGGATGGGATGCGATGAACCCAGGCCATTTTGACCAGCATCTTACCCCGTTTTATGAACGGGAGATTGAAGCAGGAACATTGACCAGGGAGAGGGCAAAAGAGCTTTTATCATGCTTCTGGATTAAAGTTAACAACCACCCCGCACCACCAAAGGTTGGGATTACCGCAGCCGAAAGCGGAACCTATAACGATTTCACCAACATCAATATAGGAGGTCTTACCAACGAGGGTAAGGACGGTGTGAGCGAGGTATCCTATATCATGCTTGAGATTATAGAAGAGCTCCACATACTTCAGCCCGGAAGCTCAATTCACATAAGCAACCTGACTCCAGACAAATTTCTTGAAAAGGGGTGTAAGGTTATAAGGTGCGGATATGGTTATCCATCTGTTTTCAATACAGATGTATATACCAAAGAGCTTGAAAGACAAGGTAAAACGCATGCAGATGCCCTAGAAGGGGGCTGCAGCGGGTGTATTGAGGTAGGGGCATTCGGTAAAGAGGCCTTTTTGCTAACTGGATATCTGAATGTGCCTAAAATACTGGAGCTTACCCTTAATAACGGATATGACCCGGTTAAAGGCAAAGAGATAAGCATAAAAACAGGCGATCCGCTCCATTTTAAAAATTTTGAAGAGCTTTACGAAGCATTTTGCAAGCAACTTAATTACGTTGTCAAACAGAAGGTTGCAGTAAGCAATTATATCGACAGAATGTTTGCGCTCTACTCTCCGGCCCCTTTCTTATCGGTGGTTATTGACGACTGCATAAAAAACGGAAAGGATTACTACAACGGCGGACCACGGTATAACACCAGCTATATCCAATGCACAGGTCTAGGAACGGTAACCGACAGTCTGAGTGCCCTTAAAAAGCACATATTTGAAGATAAATCCATAGAGCTATCTGCACTTCTCAATTCCATAAGAGATGATTTTTCAGGAGAGGAGAGGCTAAGGCAGCTGCTTCTGAATAGAACACCATTTTTCGGAAATGATAATGATTATGCAGATTCTCTTGCTGTCAGGGTTTATGATGATCTTTTCAGAGCTATAGACGGGAATCCAAATATCAAAGGGGGTAAATATCATATGAATATGTTATCTACCACCTGTCATATCTATTTTGGCAAAGTTCTGGGAGCTACTCCGAACGGAAGGAGAGCCCGGATGCCAATCTCCGACGGAACATCACCATCTCAGGGCTGTGACAAACGGGGACCGACATCGGTAATTAAGTCACTTTCAAAACTTGACCATGTAAAATCGGGCGGAACACTTCTCAACCAGAGGTTTGTACCTGCGCTGCTTAAAAGGGATCAGGATATTGTAAAATTATGCGCATTGATCAGATCCTATTTTAAACTTGGCGGTCATCATATTCAGTTTAATATTGTGGATACCACCACGTTGCGGGATGCTCAGAAACATCCTGAAAACTACAGGGATCTGATGGTGAGAATGGCCGGATACAGCGACTACTTCAACGATATGAACCGGGATTATCAGGAGGAGATAATTGAAAGAACAGAAAATGAATCGATCTGACACCCCATTAATATTTGATATCAGAAGGTATTCCGTAAACGACGGACCCGGAATAAGGGTCACCATATTCTTCAAGGGATGTCCGTTAAGGTGTCTTTGGTGTCACAATCCGGAAGGTATCAACCCTGGTCAGGAGCTGGTATATAATGCCGGAAAGTGTATTCTTTGCGGTGTTTGCGCACAAAAATGCACAAATGGTGTGCTGGAGTATGACGGATCATCACTCAAAATCGAGCGAAAATTCTGCAAAAAATGCGGGGGATGTACCGAGGTGTGCACAATCGGGGCTCTAGAACTGGCCGGGAAGCACTATACCGTTGATGAGCTTACAGTTGAGGTTTTAAAGGAGAGGGTCTTCTTTGAAACATCAAAGCAGGGTGGCGTTACAATATGCGGCGGAGAGCCGCTGTTTTTCAAAGATTATCTTGTTGAACTACTGAAGAGCCTGAAGGATAATGGGATTCATACCGTAGTAGATACATCGCTCTTTGCGTCTGAAGAGAGTGTCAGAGAGGTGTCACTCTTTACCGATCTCTTTCTGGCCGATCTTAAAATTATGGATTCGGCTCTTCATCAGGAGTATACCGGAGCAAGAAATGAGACAATCCTGTCCAATTTCAGGTTGTTGTCAGAGCTTAAAGCCGGTTTTCATGTGAGAATACCTCTAATTGAAGGCATTAATGATAATGATAAGAACATAACGGATACAGCCCGGTTTTTAAACAGCTTTGAGTGGAGCAGGCAGATAAATCTTCTCCCGTACCATGCAACTGCAGTTTCAAAAGGTATCAGAATTGGCTCAGATAACTCATTTAGATTTAAAGAACCCTCTCCGGAAACTCTGGAGAGGGTAGTTAAAATATTTTCCGGTTTCGGATTCAATCCAATAATCGGAGGTTAGGTTAGTCGCCCTCTATTTTAACTTTTGGAATATCCCCATGCAACTTTTACATAGAGTTGTTATCGATTCCCAATCACCATCTTTTAACATTTTATCGGGGAAAAGGTTTGAACCCATTCCTACACATGTCACCCCTGATTTAAACCATGCAGTGAGATTCTCTTCTGTCGGTTCAACACCGCCGGTGACCATAATCACAGACCAAGGCATAGGTGCCAGAACACTCTTTACAAAACCGGGACCGCCAACACTGCCGGCAGGGAATAACTTAACAAGATCGCATCCGCACTCCTGGGCAATACCAATCTCGGTTACGCTCCCGCAACCGGGAGAGTAGGGGATTCCCCTTCTGTTACACACTTTTGCCACATCCGGGTTAAACAGAGGTCCAACAACAAAATTTGCACCCAGCTGTAAATACATTGCGGCAGTCGGGGCATCTACGATAGAACCTATTCCCAAAACCATCTCCGGACAATCTGTCGATGCAAACTTAACTAATTGAGCAAAGATCTCTTGTGCAAAATCGCCCCTGTTTGTAAATTCAAATGCTCTTATGCCACCTTTGTAGCAAGCCTTCAGAACGTTTTTGGAAATTTCAATGTCGCTGTTGTAAAAGACCGGTACAATTCCGGTGTTTTTTATGACATTGAGTGTCTGTAGTTTTGTAAATTTTGCCATATTACCTTACGACCCTTCCTGAGCCGTCTCCTTTCATTAAGTTTTCTACCTCCGAAACTGTAACCAAATTGAAATCACCCTGTATTGTATGTTTCAGGCAAGATGCTGCGACGGCAAACTCGAGCGCTTTTGCATCGTCGCCGGCATAAGTAAGCAGTCCGTATATGAGACCTCCCATAAAGGAATCTCCACCTCCGACTCTGTCAACTATGTGAGTGATATCAAATTGCTTTGATTCAAAAAGCTCCTTTCCGTCATATAGTACGCCGGACCAGGTGTTATGGTTTGCATTTACCGATCCGCGAAGAGTAATAATCACCTTCCTGGCTCTTGGGAATTTATCCATCATCTGCTCGCAAACAGAACGGAAAGCAACCGACTCGATATGTCCTCCGGTAAGATGGGCAACAAATCCTTTTGGTTTTATGGAGAACACCTTTTCGGCATCCTCTTCATTGCCCAGTATAATATCACAGCCCTCTACCAAAGCAGGCATAACCTCTGCCGGGGTTTTTCCGTATTTCCAGAGGTTCTTTCTGTAATTAAGATCACATGAGACAGTTATCCCCATTTTATTCGCAGTTTTGATAGCTTTCAGGCAGGCATCGGCAGCGGCTTGAGATAGTGCCGGGGTGATTCCTGTCCAGTGAAACCAATCTGCGTTTTCCAGTACCTTCTCCCAGTCAATCTCATCCGGATCTATTGTGCTGATAGATGAATGAGCCCTGTCATAGATAACTTTGGAGGCTCTGGCTACCGCTCCGGTTTCGAGGAAATAGATTCCCATCCGCTCACCACCTCTGATTATATTTGAGGTTTTTACCCCGTATTTATTCAACTCAGCTATACAAGCTCCGGCAATGTCATTATCGGGGAGCCTTGTGATAAACTCTGCATCAAATCCATAGTTGGCAAGAGATACAGCCACATTAGCCTCCCCCCCTCCGAACGATGCGTTATAGGATTTTGATTGTATAAACCTCTCATAACCGGGTGTAGAGAGCCTGAGCATTATCTCTCCGAAGGTTACAACTCTTTTCATACGTAAATATTTTATAAAAAATTAATTATAAGTAGTTCATTTACATTT
>CAZFTS010000070.1:0-8561 GCA_964521685.1 uncultured Muribaculaceae bacterium | reverse complement strand
ATTTTCAGAGATTTTTTCATGATACGAAGTTTAGGAGTTTGTATGTCGAATTTATGTATTAATGTTCAGTTTGACAAATAAATAGCGAAAATGTATTACATAACGAATCCAGAAAGATATATTGCAATACCCCCTTTACTTTTTTCCAGTCCCCTAATGCTTTGTCCCTTCTATGAATTCCATTCTTACTGACCATTTTTGCATAGATGAAAAACTGGTCTTTTATGCCGTTTACTGGTTATTTGATAATTTTTGCAAATTCCCAAACTTTAACATGCTTTATACCATTATTTGATGGC
Organism: uncultured Muribaculaceae bacterium; assembly: GCA_964521685.1. GTDB lineage: Bacteria > Bacteroidota > Bacteroidia > Bacteroidales > UBA932 > Bact-08. Next base: position 8,262 of record CAZFTS010000070.1, on the reverse strand, counting down.
AAAGAAATATCGTCTAGAGATACAACCATTTTTTCGTAATTATCATGGATGGCCTCCAATGGAGCATATTCTCGCTGAGCGGTCTGTTCGTCCGATAAAAGATAAGCACTTTGTATATAGATAATTCGGTCGCTCTTTTTAGCTACAAAATCAATCTCTTTTTCCCTGATGGTTCCTACAAATACATCATAACCTGCTCTGCGGAGTTCTAGATAAACAAGATTCTCGAGTTTGTATCCTAATCCGTAACCGAAACCAGGGTAAAGGTAATTTTTAAATGAAAGGTCATTGATATAGTATTTACAATTACCTGAAATTGTATCTTTTCCCCTTATATCAAAACGTTCTGTTTTGTGTATTAAAAACGTGTCCTCAATGTAACCGATATAATTTGAAATCGTGTCGTATGTGGTTTTTCGGTTATTACTTTTGAAAAAGTTCAGAATATTTGGTATTGAGATGAGGTTTGAGGCATTATTTACAAGATAGATAAAAATATCCTCTAGTAACTTCGGGTCCTTGATATTGTGTCGTTGTATTATATCCCTCAACAATACTGTATCTTTTATGGCCGATATATAGTTCCGCTTTGTTTCATCGTTAGGCAGGACAAATAACTCAGGAAGAGCGCCACTCTCCAGATATTCTATAAAACTCTGTTTAGAAATTTCTTTTTCCGTTATACCCGCATATTCGTTGAAACTGAAGGGGAATATTTCAAAACTTACATATCGCCCGGACAGGAGCGTAGCCAACTCCCCCGATAACATTTTGGAGTTAGATCCGCTTATAAAAATTTCATAGCTATTCACAAAATCCTGAGAAAGTGAATTGACAAAATGCTCCCAACCATCTATATTTTGTACTTCATCAAAAAACAGCCAGACCTTTTTTCCCGGATTCAATTTCTCCTTATATAACTTGAGTAAAGCCTCAAGGTCTTTATAATCCCTTATAAAATCGAAATCGGTGAACTCTTTGTTTATATAAAATATTTTTTGGGGTTTTATTCCACCCTCAATAAGCCTGTTTGCTATTTGTCTGAGCAAGTAGCTTTTTCCTGTTCTCCTTTGACCGACAAGGACTTTGATTAATTTGTTCCCGGTATAATCAAAAATTTTATCGGTATAATCTTTTCTTATAAAGCCTAATTCCGGAACATTACCATTCCAGAAATTGTACTTCTCTAAAGCGGCGAAATATTCTTCCATACTCGAATATGTTTGCGTAAATATAAAAAAATTCTTTCACACTCGAAAATATTTCAAGACTTCATTTGTTTCATTTATCTGGAAAAAGCGAGATGATGAAAATGTGAAACATACCATATCACCTGCAATTAATTATATGGAGGGTCATCAGGCACTGAATTTTAAATAAAATCAATAATTCTCAGATTTTTATTAATTCTTTCAATATCATCTTTTGGGATATCTATTTCTGTTGCTATTTTAGTCCAAAGTCCTACGGCTTCAATAACTTCTTCTAAAATCCGGCTCGCTTTTTTTATACCAAAAGTCTTACCCAAATTCAGTAAATCTTCTTTTGTAAATTTATCAAATTTGCCGTTTATAGAAGATTGATGGACGTTTGTCCAAGTTCCACCATCTTTATATTGGTATATAATATCATAAGCCGGTGATATTTGCCATTTCCCCTCTTTGTTCATTAGAAAAGAGAAATTCTTTACATGGTCATCATGATTTCTTGCAATAACGTTAAAAAGGGCTCTTCTGTATTGTTGCTCAAATTGATTGTAAGAAAGTTGAAGCATCTTCATTACTCTGAATAATGTTTCATAACTGCTTGCTCTTTGGATTTTATAATCAATACCGGCTAAAGCCCCGAAAGTTTGCATATGAAGTTTTTCACCATTTTCAGTTCTGTCAAATCGTTTGGTTAGAAAATGAAATCTATTGTTTTCTCCATACAAACAACTTTCAGATATTTCAATACCAGCAGCTTTAGCTAATTTGTAATATGCAAATTCTATTTTACCCAAGCCAGTACTTTCTCCTAGTGTCTTTTCATTCGCGCCGTCAATTTTTAGAAGCCAATATGAATATCCTTGTGGTTGAATGATATCGCCAGGTCTAATTTCTATAATCTTATTATCGGAGTCTTTTTTTATTGCAACTAAAGCTTTTGCGCGGGCTCCCCCTGCAGAAGTTCCAATTCTTAATATCTCTGATAAACTACCTTTATCTATACCATTGTACGTTGTTTTTTCTTTACCTTCCAGTACTTTTCTGGCTACATCCAACAACTCCGAAACATCTATGTTGCATTCAGCATTTTCTTTATAGTTTATGGGCTCATATTCTAATGCACCCATACCTCTTTTCCCTACATATGTTAATCTGTCAACGGGATTTATGTCGTTAATTGACAGATTCTTTTGCCTAAGCCATTCTTTCATCATTATATTTCCAAAGTCATCCGGCATTGAGTCTGATAGAAGATATGGCAAGTTGTGAAAGTTAATATGGTCCCGATTGGTCTCAAAAATTCTTTCTTGTTTAGGCATTACTATTGGGGACGGCTCGATAGCCGTTCTTATAAAATCATTGCTATATTGGAATGTAGCACTCCCTTTGATATCATTCCATTCTATTGAGCCTATTGTTTTGTTATACAATTTTACTTCAATTATCATGGCTATTTAATTTTTTTGATGCTCGCTTTCTTTCTGTTTTCAATTTTGCTTTTTCAAATTTCAATTTTAGTTCTAAGTTTTCGCCAATTCTAAATACTGATTCTAAATCTTTAATCCTATTTAATCTTGACAAAATCCTTATTAAACTTTCTGTTGTCGTAGATTTTCCTTGTTCTATAAGACTAATAGTTGAAACGCTTAACCCTACTTCCTCGCTCATCTCTTTTTGCGTAAGATTATGCTGTAACCTTATTTTTTTTAGTCTTTTGCCAATCTCTTTCAAGATTTCCTGTTCAGTTAAAAACAACCAGTTATCCATTTCTTGCTAATCTAAATGTTGAAATATTAATAGATGAGAACAAAATTACACTATATCTATGAAAATATTGTTAGTTAGTGCAAATATAAAGAAAATATTATAACTAATGTAATATTAATAGTAAATGGTATAAAAGTTCTTCAACTATTAATATATCATAAGATGTAATGTTGTATATTTGTTTGCGCCTTAATTGTTTTCGTATGTCAAAAAACCAGACAAGTATATTGACATTCCCCCTTTACTTTTTTTCCACTCTCCTAAAGCCTTATCTCTTCTCAAAAGGCCATTTTTACTGACCATTTTTGCATAGATGAAGAATTGATCTTTATTGGTTTCATCTAAAGTCATTAGTGTTAAGGCTATCTGTTGACCTTCAATCAAACGGATGTTGTGTTTGCTTACGTCAATATTTACCCATCCTTTTTTCTCGGACACACTAAAGATGATATCGCGATTTACAATAATGTCCTTTGGCAAACCATTTTCAACGCTATAGAAAATAGCCCTCATTTTTATGCTGTCGTATTTATTACTTGCGACAAAAATGTGAATTCCTTTGATACTGCAACTTTTCTCAATGTTAAATATAGTCCCGATTTCTCTACCTATAAGGTTGTTGTTGCTATACTCTTTCTTTGTGAAAAGAGGGATGAAAAGAGTTTTTGTTCCTCCGTTAGTTATGCCTATTTTAATTTCCTTTGATCGTTTTGCTGAGATTGTTGCTTCATTTAGTTGAATGGGATTGGCCATCATATAAATGGCTAAATCATTTCTCCAATCTTTGATTGAAAAGGATTTCGGTTCATATCCAAGGCATGTGATAGTTAATGTGTCGGAGTTTTCTATTCTGTTGTCTGACAAGTTGAATTTTCCGGACTCATTGCTTACAACACCTATGTTTTTGTTTTGAACTTTTACAATTGCATAGGGGATAGGTGTGGTCGAGTTTTCTTCAAAAACAGTTCCGGAGTAAGAGTTCTGAGAAATTGCGATGTTTGAAAAGCCTAGCAGAGTAACGACTATAATTTTAATCTTTTTCATGGCACAGTAGTGTTGATTTTTAAATAGGAGCTCATAATACTGGTAAAACAACAATAATGCCGTAAATATCTGTGAAACAGATAACATGTCGGGGGGTGGGCATGGTATTAGCTTATCTAAATGTCAAAGAAGAGTTCAGTGGCACTGTACGGAATTGTGTGAAAATATAAAGTTGCACTTTAGATATGCATGAAATAATAAGGTTCTACTTTAGATATTCATGAAATAATTGCTTATATAGGATACTCAGAGTCCCGGCACTCGTCTGATTATTATCTCTATGGACAAGCATCCCCGCAGGATGAATGAAATTGATGTTCTGCCGGCTATGAATTTCTTGACAATGTTGTGGAATGGGGAGGTGTTTTGATTAAGTAATTTATTGGCTTTGTTCGGTGATCCCCGTGTGGGGGATTAGTTCGCTTTGCTCACTGATCCCCGAGTGGGGGTGCTTCAAAGAAGAAAAAGCCTTATGCTTCGCATAAGTTTTTTATTTACGTCTTCGTGCTAAAGCAAGCTTTGCACTTGCCGTAAACAAAAAACCGGGCTGTTGCCCGGCTTTTTCTTCTTTGGCGGTGAGGGGGGGATTCGAACCCCCGGAACCCTTACGAGTTCGGCAGTTTAGCAAACTGCTGGTTTCAGCCACTCACCCACCTCACCTGATCCTTGGGTTTGTTGCTTCTTAACAATCGTTTTCGATGCAAGGACTGCAAAGATATGAATTTCTTTTTACGAACAAAAAATTGTTCTGAGGTTTTGTGCGCTTCTGAGTGGTTACTTCTGTGGTTTGGCTATGTTCTCACGCATTTCTGTATCGGCTTGAATATTTCGGAATTTGTAATAATCCATTATACCCATGTTGCCGTTACGGAAGGCCTCTGCCATTGCAAGCGGAATCTGTGCCTCTGCCTCAATAACTTTAGCACGTGCCTCCTGGGCCTTCGCCTTCATCTCTTGTTCAAGGGCGACTGCCATTGCGCGTTTTTCCTCAGCTCTTGCCTGAGCTATGTTCTTGTCGGCATTTGCCTGGTCCATCTGGAGAACTGCACCGATGTTCCTTCCGATATCTATATCGGCTATGTCAATAGAGAGTATTTCGAATGCTGTCCCTGCGTCAAGACCTTTGTCAAGAACCACCTTAGAGATGGAATCCGGATTCTCCATAACCGATTTGTGTGATTCTGCAGAACCGATGCTTGATACAATACCTTCACCAACCCTTGCAAGAACGGTCTCTTCACCGGCACCGCCGACAAGTTGCTTGATGTTGGCTCTGACTGTCACACGGGCTTTTGCGATAAGCTGTATACCATCTTTTGCAACGGCTGTTACTGGAGGGGTGTTGATCACCTTTGGATTGACAGACATCTGTACTGCTTCGAAAACGTCACGTCCGGCAAGGTCTATAGCCGCTGCCATCTTGAAGTTGAGCGATATGTTTGCTTTGTCGGCAGATATTAAGGCGTTTACAACATTTGGAACATTGCCTTTGGCCAGATAGTGGGCTTCAAGTTCGTTTGCATTCAGCTCCAGACCGGCTTTAGTGCCTGTTACCATTGCCATCACAATTGTTCCCGGAGGTACCTTTCTCCATCTCATTAAAACAAGTTGTAAAAGTGAGATTCTCACACCTGAAATCAGTGCCTGAAACCAAAGTGTTACAGGGAAAAACCAAAGCAGTATGGTAAGTCCTACTATTGAGATACCTATCCATACAAGAAACATTGTCATACTTTCCATATCTTATTTATTAATTTGTTTTACAATTATTTTGGAATCTTCGATTTGAACAATTTCAACCTCTCTTCCATTATCTATAACCCCCTGGATAGAGCTTACCTCAAAGTCGGAACCATTGAAACGGGCTTTTCCCATAGGGGATATTCTGCTTAGTGTAACACCTGTGTTACCAACCTTTAATCCTCTTGATTCCGGATGTTCAGAGACTTTGGACTTGATGCTCTCTTTCAGTGAGATGTTTTTCCAGGTCTTTGACCTTAAAATTATCACAGTTGTAGCAAGTGTTAATATTATAACGACACCTAGTACTATAAGCCCGGTGGTCTGTCCGAACTGTGTGAAAGCAAGGTATATGGAGCCTAGAATCGAAGCAAGCCCGAGTATACCTGCTACTCCAAAGCCTGGGATTATGAGCAATTCAACAATCAAAAGTATTAGCCCTATAAATATTAGTGTAATAATCAGAGACATATTCTTTGTGTTATTTGTTTTCTATAGCTTCTATACTTACTCCCCCGGCAGCAAGTTCCCCTAAAGCGGATACAACAGCCTCGGCTTCGGTTTTGTTGGCAAAAGGTCCTACAAAATAGATATTTTTACCTTCAACCGGTTTCATGGCTATGTCCTTCTCGGTGCTCTTTCTGATGATTTCAAGCACAGGCTGCGGGATCCCCTCGGGATAATTTGTCAGCCGGATCTGATAAGTGTTTGCAGCCGTCACTTTGTCCTCCAATAAACGGGCATTTTTAACACTTATACTTTCACCCTCATTATAAGCTGACAGAGTAGCGTCCCTGAAACCCCGTGATTTTATTTGCTGAAATGCTGCAGTGGCTTCCCGGTATGAATAGAATCTGCCTGCGGTATAGTTGAATTTGCCGGTCTTTGTCTTTCTTTCAAAGATAGGAGATATTCCATTGAAAGCAGAGGTGTCTGCCTGATTTTCAACTAAGAAAAGCTGTACAGTGTAGAAAAGGTCTTCCGGAATCTCCTTCTCCTCAACGAGAGTCACAGGACCTTCGGTCTTAAAAGTATAATCTGCCTTCACTACCGGTTCCAGAACCTCCAGGTATGGAAGTTTTCCGTAAAGTGCAAGTTTTATAGTCATTGGGCCTGCAGTTGTCTCCTCTGTCGGCTTCTCCTCAACCGGCTCCTCCCGTGATATTATCACACCCCTGCTGAGAAAATCCATCTCTCTTTGCTGTATGGCCTGGTTTGAAGCTGTGAGTTTAGACTGCTTTTCAAGGAGAATCATCTCGTCCTCTCCGATTTTCTTTGCAAGGGAGGCCTTCTCCTCCTCATTGCCTACAGAACTCAAAAGGGCCCTGTTTGAATTTATCTGTCTGATGCTCTCATCGATTTCCGACTGCAATTTCCGGAACTCCTTTATCATCTTGGTGTACTCGCTTGTCTCAGGATTTGCCCTTATAGTGTCTGACGATTCGGACCTGCTTTCCTCTTTTTTATAGCTGCCACCATGTAGAGAGGAGATCCACAAAGCTTCATCGTTAGATATTACAGGACTCTTAACCGGGTTGCTTTCAAATCCCAGCTTGTACAATTTTATGGAATCTCTGGAACCACACTCTCTGTTTGATGCAAAAACGGAAAATTCTCCGCTTTCGGTGTCCATAAATAGATAATCATCGTCAGGAGAAGAGTAGGGGAATCCCAGATTCTGTGGTGTGTCCCAAATCTTCCGCTTCTCATCCCAGTAGCTTACATAGAGGTCGAAACCGCCCATACCGGATAAACCGTTGGATGAGAAATATAGTTTTTTGCCGTCTCTGCTGATATATGGCAGTATCTCGTCTTCCTGTGAGTTTAATGTTGTGAGGGGCTCGGGGTTTGACCACTTGGTCTCGTCTATTCTCTTTATGTTAAAAATGTCCCATTTTCCGTCGGCATCCTGTGCGGAAAAAAATATCACATCACCTCCGGCGTTGTTCATAAGTACGTTGTTGATTGGATAATCCTTCTTATTCCTATTCAGAACAGGTGGTACAAGTATCCATGTGCTGTCGGAAATGTCAGGGTAGTAGAGGAAGAAATCCTTCAATGGAACGACTGCAGAGCCGTACACTTTTGGCCTTGCTCCGTACTCCAGCATGCTCAGCCCGTTTTCACAATTGGCAATGCTGGATACCACGGCTTTATTCATAGAAGCATCCCCGCTTGTCTCAAGGATCTCTTTGTATATTAAAATTGCTTCCTGGAAACGGTAGTTTCTTCTCAACTCCTCAGCTGAAAGGTACTTTGATTTTATATCAGGAGTTTGTCCGAATGTAAGACCACCAGCAAGTAGGAAAAAGGGAAGCAAGCAGATAGACTTATTCATAGATCAACAAAATATAGTAGCTAACAAAAGTACGAATTTCTTTATATATTGGGAAAAAATACTAATTTTGTGCCCTAATTTCCTTGAATTATATATAATTTAAATTAAATATTCATGCAAAGTAAAGGTGCCATTAGTATTTTGGCAATTGTGATCGCCCTGGCT
>CAZFTS010000069.1:0-8943 GCA_964521685.1 uncultured Muribaculaceae bacterium | reverse complement strand
GCTGTCTCGATTATCGCATCATACGGAGAGAGAGCCTGTTCGGGGTAAGCGGCGTGGGAGGGAGAGCCTTTGAATTTTATCTCCATGCCAACTGAGCCTGCTGCGTAAACACCCTCATGAATTATGATTGTATTGAGCGGATACCCCGGATTGTTGTGCAATGCAAATGAGTAATCAAACTTTATACCAAGATTCTGTAACTCTTTAGCCATGAGGGCCGCCCCCTCGCCAATCTCTTCGGCAGGCTGGAAAAGCAGCCATACGGTTCCATCAAAATCCCTGTTTTGCGCCAAAATCCTGGACAGACCTATCAGAATAGCCATATGTCCATCGTGACCGCAAAGATGTTCACATCCCTTATCAGTCTTAATGGCATCCAGTTCGCATCTGAACATTACCGATGGACCGGTTCTGTTACCTTTAAACCCGGCCACAATACCGTATCCGCCTGTATTTTTGTGTATTACATCAGGGTTAGAGGCTTTTAAGTACTCAAGCACCATTGCAGATGTCCTCTCCTCTTTGTGCGAATACTCCGGGGTGTTGTGCAGATGCTGCCTTATTTGAACTGCCTCTTCATAGATCTTTTTCAAAGCAGTCTGATCCTGTGAATTTGCCATAGCAAAACTTAAGTTTAAGATTATAAACCATGTAAATTTCAAAATGATAGAGTGTCTCATCTTTTCAACTTTTCTCAAAATTAGAAAATTAATTTGTCTGTTGCCGATTAATATCTCAATTTTGCGCCTCGCATCGAAAAAAGAGTTCATCTATGGGGAGAGAAATAAAGTTCGGGGTAATTGTTGTAATTTTTTCAATATTTTTTTGCAGCGTTAAAGATCTTAATGCTCAAAGCATTCAATCTGCAGACACCTTGCGGAATCTTGAGGAGCTTGTGATTAGTATTGAGCGCCCTGCGCCGTTTCAACCATTGGTTAGAGTGGTTGCGGTAATCAGGAAAGCAGATATAGAGCGGGCTGCAGTAAACAATCTGCAGGATCTGCTTAAATATGTGCAGGGTGTGGATATCAGAAGCCGGGGGAGTGAAGGGGTTCAGGCCGATATCAATATTCTGGGCGGGACTTTCGACCAGACAATGGTGATGATAAACGGAATCAACTTTACCGACCCGCAAACGGGGCACCATTCACTCAATATTCCGGTGACAATTTCTCAAATTGAGAGGGTGGAGGTTTTGCAGGGTCCCGGTGCATGGTCTGAAGGGTCGGTGGCATATTCAGGAGCGATAAACATTGTGACCAAAGATCCATCCTTCAAGGGAAATGCTTCGTCAGGGCTCTCCGGTGAGGGCTCTCTTTCCGGAGGTTCATACGGCTATTTCCGGGGTGAGGCAGGTATTGGATTCAATACGGGCAAAGGCTCTTCCAGAGGTTGGTCGGTGAGCGGAATAGCCGGAGGAGATTACAGCAGGAGTGATGGATACACGACTAATACCGATTTTAACATATTGAATATCTACTCCTCGGTAACGTTGAAAAGTGGTTCGGAACACTCCGTTAAGTTTCAGGCAGGGTATCAGGATAAAGCATTCGGGGCAAACAGCTTCTACACAATTGCATATCCCGAGCAGTTTGAAAAGACAAGGCTCTTTTTGTCATCGGCACAATATCTTTTTGAGAGTAAAAGCTGGCAGATATCTGCATCTGCCTACCAAAGGAGGCACTTTGACCGTTTTGAACTCTTCAGGTATGAATCACCCTCCTGGTACAAGGGGCACAACTATCATATGAACGATATCGCCGGTGTGAGCGCTAAGGTTGCTCATCGCTGGGGTGCTGCCGGGACTTCGGTTATTGGTGCAGATTTCAGATACGAACATATCTACAGCACTGTATTGGGAGATCCCCTTGACATTAACCGCCCAGTGCCGTTTGAAGATGGAATTGAGTACACAAAGGCAAAGGGTAGAAACACAACCTCCCTCTATTTAAAGCACATCCTGCAACTCAACAAATGGCGATTCACCGCCGGCCTGATGGGAAGCGGCAACCGCCTGTATGCCGGTATTGCCGCAGCATATACTTTCAATCCCTACCTTGAATTGAACGGCTGGTTGAACAATAGCTACAGAAACCCCACCTTCACCGATCTCTACTACAAAAGCCCCACACAGACAGGGAACATGAACCTGAAACCCGAAGAGGCGGTTGCCGCCCAACTTGGATTGCGTTACACAAATCGCATCGTGAGAGCCTCGCTATCATCTTTCTACCGATACGGATACCGCATAATCGACTGGACTCGCGAAAGTCTGTCCGACCAGTGGAGTGCAAGCAACATTACCAACATCTCTACATTCGGATTTGAGGTAAATATCAATATCCTTCCTGTCTCAGAAGTATTCAGAAACATAGGACTCTCCTACGCCTGGCTTGAGACAGCCAAAAAGAGCGGCGGGCTACACTCCCTTTACGCAACCGATTATCTCCGCCACAAAGCTGCCCTCTTCGTTGACCACAACATTTTGGGCAAGCTTAATGCCCGCTGGGATCTCTCCCTCTTCAAAAGAGCAGGCACCTACCTCGGCCCCGGCAACACCGAGACACCCTACGGGACATATCTCCTTGCAGATGTTCGCATTATATGGAATAGCCGCTATATCACACCCTACATCGAGGCCACAAACCTTTTCGACACCTACTATCTCTACATCGGCAACCTCCCCCAACCCGGCCGGTGGATTAAAGGCGGTGTGAAGTTTGTGTTTTAAGCTTTGCCAGAGTTTGGTATAATTATTTGAATAACTGCATATTACAAAATATAGTTTTCCAATTTTGGAAATTTGATATTTGCATATTCTTGTTAATTAGCGATTTGTATCAAACTCTGGCAAAGCAAGGTTTTTGGGAGAGGCAGCACTGCTGAGCTTTAGGCAAGGCGATAAATTGCGTCGCAGGAGTTTTATAGAAAAATGCGTCTGTCTGAGCCCGAAGGGCGAGTTAGCATTTTTCATGAAAAAACAAGACAGCAATAGCCTTGACGTATTCGCTCAGCAGTGCTGCCTCTCCCAAAAATCTTGGCAAGGTTACCCCAAAATTATTATATTTACACGTTAACGTTTAAACAACATTCAATGAAAAAAATATTTACAATAATAGCTATGGGTGTTGCTGTTGCGGCATCTTCACAATCTAAGAATACGTTTGTTTACAACACTAAGAGTGCTGAGGTGATACTGCTGTCGGAGGGACAGAGGAGTTCGGGGCTTGGCAATCTGATTGGTCTGACACCTGAGATAATTGCGGAGGTTGCTCCTGACAACACATTTCCTGGTGCTACCAATGCTTTTCTGGTGAAAACCGGGGGTAAGGTGGTTCTCGTTGATACGGGACTTGGCAGAGAGCTGTTTAAGAATCTTCAGGAGCACGGAGTAGAGCCTGCCAATGTGGATGTTATTCTTATCACTCATCTTCATGGCGATCACATAGGCGGGCTGGCTAAAGATGGAGCAAGAACATTTCCGGCGGCAAAACTCTATCTTAGCAAGAAGGAGTATGAGAGTGCCGGTGAGAATGCGCTTGCTGTTCTAAAACTATATGCAAATGACATGGTACTTTTTGACCCCGGTGTTGAAAAGCCGGCAAAGGTTTACGGGAAGATTGAATCGATGGCATGTTATGGTCACACTCCCGGACACACGGCATTTATTGTAGATGATCTTGTAATCTGGGGAGACCTAACCCACGCAATGTCAGTTCAGATGCCATATCCGAAAATAGCAATCAAATACGACACCAATCCGGAGATGGCTGTAGAGTCAAGGCTTAAAATGCTCGATTATATTGTTAAACACAAACTTAAAGCCGCAGGCATGCACGTACCGTATCCGGGAATCGGAAACCTAAAGACAAACGATAAAGGTGGATTTGTTTTTGAACCTGTCTATTTTAATCAAAAAACAGTGAACTAAACTTAGTTTGTAACCATTTTTAGACTATTTTTGAAAGAATGGAGCAAAATCATTTTAATTATATAATAAAATCTAATGAATATGAAGAGTAAATTACTGATTATGTTAGTTTCATCAGCAATTGCCATCCAGGGCTGCAACGGTTCTGGTGAAAAGAAGAGTGAGGAGATCCCCATTGGTCGCAGCAATATAACGGTTGCGAACGGAATCATGACTCCGGAAGTTATGCATAGTATGGGAAAAGTATCTGATCCTCAAATATCTCCCGATGGAAAGGAGATCCTTTACGGAGTAGCGTTCACAAGCATCCCCGAAAATAAAAACAACCGTGAGCTGTTTATAATGAATATAGACGGTACTAATAACCGCCAGATTACATCTACAGCCAAAAGCGAAAACAACGCCAGGTGGATAAATAACGGGAAGGAGATACTCTACCTTATGGGTGGTAAGTTGTGGAAGATGAACAGCGACGGCAGTAACGCAGTTATGGTTGGTGAGTATGAGAACGGAATTTCGGAGTTCGAACTCTCGCCGGCGCAGGACAAAATCCTCTTTGTGTCAGAGGTTAAGTCGATTCAAAAATCCAAGGATGTATGGAGTGATCTTGATAAGGGTACCGGAAGGATGATTGACAAACTGATGTACCGTCACTGGGACCACTTTGTGGAGGAGATTCCCCATCCGTTCATTGCTCAGTTTGACGGAAAGGCAATTACCGGAGTAACCGATATTCTTGAAGGTGAGCCTTATGAATCACCTACCCTTCCGTTAAGCGGAATTGAACAACTTAGCTGGAGCCCCGATGGTAAAAAGGTTCTCTATGCATCCCGCAAAGTTGTAGGACGTGAGTACGCTTATTCAACCAACACAGATATCTATCTCTATGATATTGAAGCAAAAAGCCATGAAAACCTTACCGAGGGGATGCTTGGATACGATACCGATCCGCTTTTTGCACCGGATGGTAACCATATTGCGTGGATAAGTATGGAGAGACCGGGGTTCGAGGCCGATAAACATCGTCTGTTCATAATGAATCTGCAAACTAAAGAGAAACGCGATCTTACCAAAGATTTTATCTATAACGCCGAGACACCGACATGGTTACCCGATGGGTCGGGACTCTATTTCAACTCTTGCGTAAAGGCAAAAACCGGCATTTACCATGTTAACATTGCAGATGGTGCAATTAAACAGGTTGCCGGAGGAATGTACGATTTTGGCAAAGTTGCAGTTGCCGGGGATAAGCTTATTGCGCTCTACAGAAGCATGTCCCAGCCTAACGAGATTGTATCGGTTAACCCTGCAAACGGCGAATATGTGCAGATATCCAAAGAGAACGAGCATCTGCTCAGCCAGATCAAGATGGGTAAAGTTGAGGAGCGCTGGATAAAGACCGTAGATAAGAAAGATATGCATATGTGGGTGGTATATCCTCCCGATTTTGACCCAACTAAAAAATACCCGGCACTGCTCTTCTGTATGGGCGGCCCTCAGGGGACTTTGAGCCAGAACTGGTCTTACCGGTGGAATTACCAGCTGATGGCCGCAAACGGATATGTTGTAATTCTTCCGAACAGACGCGGAACATCGGCTTTCGGTCAGGAGTGGCAGGATCAGATTTCTGGTGATTACATTGGTTTGAATATGCAGGACTATATCTATTCGGTAAACGAACTTAAGAAGGAGAGCTACATCGGGAAGGTTGGTGCAGTAGGAGCAAGCTACGGCGGATACTCGGTTTACTATCTGGCAGGTATTCACAAAGGTATGTTCAGCGCATTTGTAGCACATGCCGGAATCTTCAACCAGGAGCATATGTATATGACTACGGAAGAGTTGTGGTTCCCGCACTGGGATAACGGCGGCGCTCCGTGGGATGATAATCCGGTTGCAAAAAGGCACTACTCAAACTCGCCTCATAAGCTGGTTAAGAAATGGAACACTCCGATTCTTGTTACACATGGTGAGCTTGACTACAGAGTACCGGTAGATCAGGGAATGGCTGCATTCAATGCTGCACAGGCTCTTGGAGTTCCTTCTGAGCTGATGCTCTTTCCTGATGAGAATCACTGGATATTAAAACCACAGAACAGCATTCAGTGGAACAGAGTCTTCTATCGCTGGCTTGATAAGTGGCTTAAAGAGTAAGCCTTACATAATAATAGGTAAATTTAAATACTTAATAAAAAAAATGAAGAGAATAATTTTAACGGCAACCCTTCTTTTTGCGACACTATTCTCATGGGCGCAGAAGAAGCCCCTGGATCACAGTGTTTATGATGCATGGAAGAGTGTGGGTGCATTCACAATGTCGGAAGATGGTAAGTACACGATCTTCCTGGTAAATCCTCAGGAGGGAGACAACTACATGGTAGCAATGAATCTGGCCAACTATGCAAAAGATTCAATTGCCCGTGTCAATGCTCCCAAAATGACCAATGATGGAAAATATGTAGCTTTTACAATTAAGCCAACCTTCAAAGAGAGCAGGGATGCACGCATCAAAAAGGTAAAACCAGATATGATGCCTAAAGACACATTGGGTGTCTATAATCTTTATACAAAGGAGCTTAAGAAAATCCCTTACCTTAAAGGATTCAAAATTGGCCGCTACGGCAAAGAGTTTCTGGCTTATCAGACCACCCCGCCTGCCGATACCAGTAAAAATAAGAAGCCTGTAAAAAAGGATAAAGATGAGGGTGAAAATCTTTTTGTTTACCACATCCCTACCGGGATAACAGACACTTTGAAGTTTGTATCTGACTATGACTTTACAAAAGGTGGTGACTCGCTTTTCATTGCAAAACGTCCAAATTCAAAGGATTCTGTTAACAAAGCAGGTCTCTATCTCTATATTCCTAAGACAAAATCGCTCACAGCCATCTACAACCACTCTCTGAAACAGAGTGTTAAACTTCCTTTGGTAAGCGAAGACAACAAACATATGGCATTCTACGCAAAGCTTGATACTACCAAAAACAAAGACAAGATCATCTCTATTCTCTACTACAACGCAACAATGCCGGAAGCCAAAGTCGTGATTGACAATAATCTGAAAGGACTTCCTGAAGGGATGAGAATTACGGAGAACAGAGCCCTGCAATTTAATAAAGCGGGTAACAGACTGTTCTTCGGAATCTCCAACATTCTTCGTGAAAAAGATACCACACTTGTTGATTCTGAGCTTGCTAAACTGGACGTCTGGCACTATAAAGACACCTATGTTCAGCCATATCAGCTGATTAACCTTAGTCGTGAGCAGAGAAAATCTTATCTGAGCATGATCTCTCTCGAGGGAGAACCTAAGCTTGTAAGACTTGCTAAAGAGGAGTACGAGATGGTTCAGGTTCCCGATGAGTGGAGTGCCGACTGGGCTTATTCGGCCTCAGATTACAACTACCAGCTTGAATCCCAGTGGAGTGCAAATCCAAGAAGGGATGTCTATCTGATAGATGTAAAAACAGGTGAGAGCAAACTTTTGATGAAGGATAAATATCTGGGCAGCGGAAGTGCTTCCGAGAAGGCTAACTTCCTGGTTTGGTTCGACAGTGTCGATCAAAACTGGTATTCATACGAGATTAAAACGGGTAAAACTGTTTGTCTTACAAAGGGTCTCAATGTCTCTTTTGCTGATGAGCTTCACGACACCCCTGAAATGGCTCGTCCTTACGGTACAGGCGGATGGGCTGAGGATGACAAGGCTATCTTCATCTATGACAGATATGACATCTGGCAGATAGATCCTACCGGAGTTGTAGCTCCATTCACTATCACGGATGGCATGGGCAGGGCAAAGAATATGACATTCAGAATTGTACGCCTTAAGGACATTCTTCTGCCTCCAGGAACTCCGGGTGTGAAGATGGATCCGATAAATCTTAAGGAGACAATTTACTTCTCGGCTTTTGACAATGTTACCAAGAACAACGGTTACTATTTTAAAGAGATAGGCAAGAAAAAAACTGTTATGAAACAGTGGATTATGGAGCCTGTCACCTTTGTATATCTGAACAAGGCCAAGAATGCCTCTGTAATGACCTATGTGAAACACAACTTTACAACCTCCCCTGATGTTTGGGTTACAAAGGACAACTTCAAAACCCAAAACAAGGTTACCGATATCAATCCGCAACAGAGGGATTATAACTGGGGAACAGCCGAACTTGTGAAGTGGAAATCGAGAACAGGTCGCGATGTTGAGGGTATTCTGCATAAACCTGAGAACTTCGATCCTGCTAAGAAATATCCGATGATTGTCTATTTCTATGAGACAATTACCGATAATCTGCACACTTACAGAGCTCCGGCTCCTAGCCGCTCTACCATCAATATCACCTTCTTCACCTCAAATGGTTATCTGGTGTTCACTCCTGATATCTATTACGAGATTGGACATCCGGGTAAGAGCGCTCTGGACTGCATTGTTCCGGGTGTTGAAAAGATATGCGAAAACCCTTGGGCCGACCGCGATAATGTTGCAATTCAGGGACAGAGCTGGGGCGGATACCAGGTGGCATATATGGTTACCCAGCCTGAGGTGTTCAAATGGAAGGCTGCGGGTGCGGGTGCTCCTGTTGCAAATATGACCAGTGCCTACGGTGGAATCAGATGGGGATCGGGTATGGTTCGCCAGTTCCAGTATGAGCACACTCAGAGCCGTATTGGAAAGACACTCTGGGATGGTTTTGACCTCTATATCGAGAACTCGCCACTCTTCTTTGCAAACAAGGTGGAGACTCCGCTTCTGATTATGCACAATGATGAAGATGACGCAGTTCCATGGTATCAGGGTATCGAGTACTTCACTGCACTCCGTCGTTTGGGTAAGCCTGTGTGGATGCTTCAGTACAATAAAGAGAAACACAATATTGTGAGCAGGGTGAATGCAAAAGACCTTACAATCAGACTTTCGCAGTTCTTTGACCACTTCCTCAAAGGGGCTCCTATGCCGGTTTGGATGGATAAGGGTGTTCCTGCCGTGGTTAAAGGTATTGACTGGGGACTGG
>CAZFTS010000068.1:0-8951 GCA_964521685.1 uncultured Muribaculaceae bacterium | reverse complement strand
AGTTTCTCAATTGCAGAATCTAATCTCTTTTCATTATTTTTTGAAGATAACTCGTGTTGTGTGGCTTTAAGCGAATTATACTCTTCTAATGAGATAATTACTACACCCACATCTTTACCTCTGTTAATGATAAGGGTGTCCAAATTCATTGTTACTTTATCAAGGTATAGCTTTATATCCTTTCTGAAATCTGATAATGTCGTTGTTAGCATAATAATAAATTATATGTACAATATTGCGTACAAATATATGTACATCTTTTGTAAATGCAAAATTTTTAAATTGAACAACCGAGTAATCCTCGTTAGTTGAAAATTCATCAAATTTTGTCGTTTATATTCATATCAATCAATAATTCTGTCAAAATCTAAAAATTTGAACTCCGTGTTTAAAGAGTCCTGTACAATTTCAAAATTTAGATTGATAAACTCAGCCCCTCTGAATGATACCCCCTTCTTTTGTCGTAACTCCTCCAGTTTACTCCGTCCCCCTGGATATGAAAGAATAGAAGCTCTTTACCGTCAGATTCAACATATTGAGAAAACCAGTATGTTAACTTTGTTTTATCAACAACCCCCAGCTGTTTAATAAGTTCCGACTTATACTCATCGGAATCCGGCGAATATTTATCAAAAACCGGATTGGTATTCTTACAAACCGGCCTGTCACAAGCGGATAATAATAATGCCAAACAAAAGAGAGGCAAAATGATCTTAATTTTTGCTTTCATAGTTTTAATATGTGTTTTCTTAACTGAATTACACAAAGTTATTAATTATTCTTTTTACCTGATTTATCTCCTTAATAAAGTGCTAGTCAAAAATATTGTTTTGTATTAAGAAAAAGTTCTACATTTGCAGACCAAACGGTCGGTTTATGAAAGAATCAAAAGAACATATAATAATTGTTGCCTCAAGGCTATTTATGCAGAAAAGCTTTAAAGAGGTTACTATGAACGAAATAGTTAAGGAGACGGGGCTCTCTAAAGGGGCGTTTTATTACCATTTCAAAAGTAAGGAGGAGCTCTTTTCGGAAGTGCTTACATATTTCTTTCTGAATGTGACCAACCTTAACTATGATAAATATTCCTCGCAATCACTTCGTCTGTTCTATATTGATGTTGCAAAAGGGATAAACTATCTTACAGAGTTTTATATAGAAAAATTTAAGGGAAGTATGGAGATGGGTGAGCTATCAATCAACTACTTTACCCTAATGTTTGATGCAATAAAACTCTTTCCGGAATTAAGACGGAGAATTGTTGATTTTTTGTATAACGAAAGAAAACAATGGACAAAAGCAATTAAAATGGCTCGCGAGAGAGGAGAGATAAAATCGGCAATGAGCGACGAGCAGCTTGCAAAAATATTTATAAGTATAAATGACGGAGTAGGAATGCATCTTATCATACAAGGGATGCCTTTCGATAAGATAACAGCACCACTGGTAGAGTTATGGGACAAACTCTACGAACAAATTAAAGTCTGATAAAAAAATGGTCAAAACACTAATCACCACCCTTGCAATAATGTCTGTATTGCAGGTCTACTCACAAAACACAAACGTTATTTCTCTCTCTCTTGAAAAGGCATCACAATTAGGGATAGAGAGAAATGTGAACGTCAGGAATGCACAACTTGAAACAGAGAAGAGCCGATTTCAGCTAAAGGAGGCACAAAGCAAACTCTATCCGCAACTTGAGGGATATAGCACCTTCAGTCACTATTTTGCAATACCAAAAATGATTGTTCCGGGAGAAATATTCGGACAAACAGGTCTTATACCAATAGAGATCGGGACTAAATTTGACTGGAACAACGGGTTCAAAGCCACACAACTGCTCTACAGCCAGAGCTATTTTACATCTGTAAAGATTGCCCGGGAGATGGAGAATCTAAGCAGACTATCACTTGAAAAGCAGAAAGAGGAGGTTGTGCTGCAGGTTTCACAGATATATTATTTATGTCTGAACACCTCAAAACAGGCAGAGCTTCTCCGAAAGACACTCGCCAGTACCGACCAGCTGCTCGAGATAACAAAACTTCAGAGTCAGAACGGTGTGATACGCAAGGTAGACCACTCGAGAGTGCAGGTAAACAGAAGCAATCTTCAGACTCAGATAGACAACATAGATCAACTGTATACTCAACAACTTGGGCTTTTAAAGTACTTGATTGGCATTGAACAATCGAAAGAAATCACTCTCACCGACACTCTCGAAGGAGGTGCATATCTGGCCCCACCTGACACTATTGATACAGAGAAAAGACTTGAAATACAGTTGCTTGAAAACAGAATTAAACTTACTGAGCTTTCCCGTAAAAGTGTAAATGCAGCCAATGTTCCAACTCTGGCAGGATTCGGCCAGTACTACATTCAGGGGCAGAGAAACGAGTTCGACTATTTTATAAGCGGAGGTGGTAACAAGTTCTATAATGTTGGAGTGGTAGGAATAAGCCTGAACATCCCGATTTTTGACGGTTTTGCAAGAAAGTCAAAAACAAAACAATATGTTATAGAGCTCAACCAATTGGAGAATACAAAAAAGAGCTCAATGGAATACTTCTCAAAGGAGTACTCCGATGCAGTAATGCAATATAAAAACAGTTACAATTCGCTTATAAGGCAAAGAGAAAATATAGCCGTTGCAGAAGAGACATATAAAATCAGTCTGGATGGATATAAACAACAGGTGTTATCACTGTCTGACCTGCTGATGTCGGAGAGCAGTCTTACCGAGGCCAGACTTTCATACTATAATTCAATAATGCAATTCAATTACGCAGAGCTTGAACTAAAAAAAGCAAAAGGAGAACTATTAAATTTTTAAGGAAAAATAACAGATATGAAAATCTTGAAGAAATACTCAACAATCCTGATAATCCTGGTTATAGTAGTACTGGTGGTTTTCAGACTATTCGGCAACAAGGCCAAAATTGATACAGAACTCAGACAGATGAGCGAATACAGCTCAGTGATCCCGATAGAGGTGATAACACCCGATGTTCAGGAGTCATCGGTCTCTATTGAGGAGAACGGTGTAACCAAGTCCGGAGCAGAGATTAACATATTGTCCGAGACAGCAGGTAAAGTTGTCTATGTCTACGGGAAACCGGGCGACCATATCTCTGTAGGACAGACGCTTGTAAAGGTAGAAAAGGAGGTTGTTGAGAGCCAGTATAAACTTGCCAAACTCAATCTTGAGAACGCAGAGAGAGACTACTCCCGTTTCAGCAACCTGGCAGGTGGCGATGCCATTACCCAACAGCAGCTCGAGGCTGCCAGATTGAATCTTATGAATGCTCAGGCTACATACACCGCGGCACATAAACAGCTTCAGAACACAGAGATAAAATCCACTGTAAACGGGATAATTGCAAATCGTATGATTGAGGTTGGAGACAATCTTCTGCCAACAATGCCTGTATTTTTGGTTCTGGAGAGAAACAGGATGATGTTTTTAGTGAAGCTTGCAGAAAATGACCTTAATAAAATAAGAAAGGGGCAAAAAGCAGAGCTGACTTTAGATGCCATTAAGGGAAAAACTTTAAGAGGAGAGGTACAGACTGTGGGTGTTGTTGCAGATATGTCCGGCCGTTACGATACCGAGATCCGGATATTTGACCAGGATATCAACCTGAGAAGCGGACTTAACGGGAAGGTGAAATTTGCCGATGTCGTTTCATATAAAGGAGTTACAATTCCAAGGAGGTGCATTACAGGTAGCATTAACAATGCATCTGTATATCTGTTACAGGGTGATTCAGTGGTTTCAAGAAAGATTGTTGCAACCTCAATAGATGATACAAAGGTATTGGTGACAGAGGGGCTTGGAACAGACGAGAAGGTTGTACTGACAGGCCAGATTAACCTTCAGGACGGTACTAAAGTGAGGGTATTAAACAAATGATTTGAGAGTTATGAATTTATCAGATATATCAATAAAGCGACCCACACTTATTGTGGTACTTTTTACCACGATTCTGTTTCTTGGGTATATGAGCTTCAATTCGCTTAACTATGAGCTGTTTCCAAAATTTTCATCTCCGGTCTTTACAATATCTGCAGTATACCCCGGAGCCGGACCACTTGAAGTTGAGAACAGTGTTTCCAAAAAGGTAGAGGAGGCAATATCGGGACTTCCAAGTATAGATGTAATCCGTTCGGTTTCTCAGGAGGGGATATCTGTGGTTATAGTAACCCTTAAAACGGGAGCGGATGTTGATGCAATTGTGAGTGACGCTGTGCGGAAGGTTCAATCTATCAGAGGATTATTGCCACCTCAGGTTCTTGAACCGGTAATTACCAAATTCTCCATGACCGATTTCCCGATAATGATACTCAGCGCAAGCTCAGATATGCCGGCTTCAAAGTTTTATGACGAGCTAAACTACCGGATAAAACCATCTCTCACAAAACTTGACGGAGTTGGAGAGATAACTGTGCTGGGCGGTACAGAGAGGGAAATTCAGGTAAATGTAAACCATAACAAACTGGATAACTATAA
This sequence comes from uncultured Muribaculaceae bacterium, assembly GCA_964521685.1. GTDB lineage: Bacteria > Bacteroidota > Bacteroidia > Bacteroidales > UBA932 > Bact-08. Next base: position 4,444 of record CAZFTS010000068.1, on the reverse strand, counting down.
TTTATCAATCTTACAGGTAGTTCAGGCAATCCAGACATCAAACATAGACTTTCCGGCCGGCAAGATTTCCGGATCAAACAGTCAGACCCTTTTGAGAATCTCTTCAAAGTACAGAAAGGTGACCGACATAGCGGAAATCACTGTTGCTCAGAAGCCCGACGGCTCACTTGTTAAGCTTAAGGACATTGCAGAGGTTATAGATACCGAAAAAGATGTGACCACGCTCTATCGTGTTAATGGAGCACAATCTGTGGGGCTGCAGATAAGAAAACAGGATGATGCCAACACAGTTACAGTATGCAACGCAATCAAGGAGGAGATAATCAAGCTCGAGAAGCAGTATGAGGCGGTGAATATGAAATTTTCAATCTCACAGGATGGATCCGTCATAATTCTGGATGCAGCAAAATCTGTATCTAAGGACCTGATGATGGCTATTGTGCTGGTTACAATTATTATGATATTTTTCCTGCATAGTATAAGAAATGCAGTAATTGTGATGATTGCAGTTCCACTATCGTTGGTTGGGTCGTTTATCGGAATGGAGGTGTTCGGATACACCCTTAACCTTATGACCCTCCTGGCAATGTCGCTGGTAATCGGCACACTTGTAGATGATGCGATTGTCGTGCTTGAGAATATCTACCGTCACCTGGAGATGGGCAAAACCAGAATGCAGGCAACTGTAGATGCGGTAAAGGAGATTGGTCTTAGTGTTGTCTCCATTACCATGGTGCTTGTTGTGGTTTTCCTCCCCGTTGCTTTGTCGGATAGTATGATTACACCAATAATTGCACCATTTGCAATGGTGATAGTAATTACGGTAATGATAAGCCTTTTGGTGGCCTTCACAGTTGTACCGCTTTTAACCTCAAGGTTCTCGAAGCTTGAGAGGTTTGATAAGCGAACTCTTTGGGGGAGGATAATATCGGTATTTGAAAAAGGAATAGAGATATTCTCCAGAGAGATATTAAAAATCCTGGGATGGTCTCTGCGACATAAATTTGCAACAATAACATTTGCCACAGTGCTGTTTATAAGCTCATTGATGCTTCCCGCAACCGGATTTATCGGGAGTGAGTTTATAAATGTAGGCGATGTCGGTGAGTGTATTATATCAATAGAGTATCCAAAAAGCTATACTCTTGAACAGAACAATGCCCTCACCAGAAAGATAGAGGATGTGATAAGCAAAAAACCGGAGGTTACAAAACTTTACACAACCGTAGGAAGTGTATCCGGAATACTCATGTCTCAAAGCGGCAACTACAAATCTGAGATAAACATCAAACTCACCGACAAGAACAACCGGGATATATCATCGGCCCTCTTTATTAAAAGGCTGGAAAGAGAACTCAATGAGAACTTTGCAGATATAAAGGTACGCTCTGCCGTTGTAAGTATGGTTGGAGGGGCCGATGAGGCTCCCATCCAGATTGTGTTCCAATCTGCAAATACAGACACCCTCTATGCTTTTGCAGAAAGGATGAGACAGGCAATAGCAAAGGTTCCGGGAACCAATAATGTGAAGCTGAGTATAGAAGGTGGTATTCCCGAGATTGTTATCAAGCTGGATAAAGACAAAATGGCAAGACTGAACCTCTCTCCGGAGATTGTAGGAGCAACCATCCAGACATCGTTCAGCGGAAACAACAACAGTAAATTCCAGTCAGGCGAATTTGAGTATGACATAAATGTAAGACTGGATGCATTTAACCGCCAGTCTCTCTCCGATGTCGAGAACCTCACCTTTGTAAATAACTTTGGACAGACAGTTAAACTGAAACAAATTGCAGATATCAGCGAGCAGGATGGCACAACAAAACTGGAAAGATACGGACGTATCTCCTCGATAGTTCTTGAAGGACAGGCATTAGGCAGAACAGTAGGGGACATTGGGAAAGATATCATCACCCTTCTTGACAACACAAAGTTTCCCGAAGGAGTCACCTATCTTCCTGAGGCCGACCTTAAATATCAGAGTGATGCCTTTGGAAGCCTGGGAGCAGCAATGCTAATAGCAATCGTGCTTGTCTACCTTATAATGGTTGCACTGTATGAAAGCTACCTCCATCCGTTTGTTATCCTATTTTCAATCCCGCTCTCAATCATAGGGGCACTATATGCACTGGCACTCTCGCAGCAATCACTTAGTATATTCAGTATAATAGGGATGATAATTCTCGTGGGGCTGGTGGCGAAGAACGCCATTCTTGTGGTAGACTTCACCAACACCCTCAGAAAAGAGGGGAAGGAGCTTAAAGATGCACTTATCTCTGCAGTACATCTGCGATTGAGACCAATACTAATGACCGCAATATCTACCGTTGTAGGTATGCTGCCGATAGCACTCTCGCACGGCACCGGAAGTGAGTGGAAAAGCGGACTTGGATGGGTGTTGATTGGCGGAATGACAAGCTCAATGCTACTCTCAATGATTATTGTTCCCGTAGTTTACGTAATGGCCGAAAACGTCAAAATTAGAGTAAAACGCTGGTTCAGTTGATAATAAAAAGCACTATTTTTTTATTCTGAATACAATATATTCTGTCGAATCAGGTTTCCCCGGAGAGATCCGGAGTTCGTTATATTCATTATTGTTGAACTCCATAATCGTAGAAACAGAAGTTTTACTATTACATATGGGTTTTTTAGATAGCGCATCCTTAATAGTCGTTAAACTAATTTGCGGATTGTTTATTATGTTTTTTATTGATTCAAATCTTTCGTCCGAGAAACTTATTGATTCAGGTATTGAACCATACAATGCTTTCAAATAAGCTAAATAATCTGGATGATATGAATTATTTGTAAGGGGTCTGTTTGCATGAAAAGTGTAGTTTTTTGTAGAATCCGGCCAATATTCCGTAACCAGGTCAGAAGCACATTCCAATGATATTATATAATGATTTGAGCCAATAATATAATTCTGACCTGAGGCATGTTTAACCGTTTTTATAAAATTCACAGCATCTTCAAACGAAGTTTTTTCCAAAACACCCCTTGCAATGCAGCAGACCGGTAATCCATTGAGAGAACTCTTTAAGTCCGATAAGGTATTCTCTGTAATACCAATATGTTTGTTTAATCCATTTGCCCCAATGTATCCGGCAAACGTGGTCACCAGCTTTCTAGAATCTGTTTTTTTATCCTGTATGTCCAACAGAATTACATAACCATGATAAAATGGAGTAATGTCAATATTCTGAGCAATATAATTTGAACCACCATCTTTTTTATAATTGTTAACACCAACAGAAGTACAATGATGTGGGATGTCTATCAATCTTGCATTTGTCCAAATCTCATCAATGAGTTGAAATGCAAATATGGTATTAAAATCTATTCCGGAACCGGCACTAATCCCTTTAATCTCTTCCAATAAATCTGGCGTCCATTTTTTTATAGAAGGAATATAATCAGTCGAGTCGAGAAATATTTTAATAAATTCATCTGCCGGTATTTGATGCCTTTTTTCAATGTCTTTTTTCCACAATACAACAAGTTCATGAATCTTGCCTTTCATAACCTGCCCGTGTTGAAACCCATTTTCATACGGAGTGCCATTTAAATGAAGAACCGGCAAATTTGTATACGTTGTATCAAGGATCTCATATTCTCTTGAATCATCTTTAATATTCATAGATGAAATCAAAACAACAGAGAGTATACTAATCAAAACTGTCAGAGTAATATTTTTCATTTGTATCTATATCTTGTTGCATTTTTATCTCCAATTTTCTCAATTAACCCATTTTCAACTGCAAACTGTAAATCCCGGCTTGCCGTTGCTGTGGATATCTCTCTAAAATTTTTTAAATAGTCTTTCCGTGAAAAATAGTCCATTTTTATGATTGATTTGAATAGGTTTATTCTGTCAATATTCAATAAACTAACATTTTGAATATTCAGTAACTCCTCCAATGATCCAAGGATAATCTCAAGCATAAATTCAATGAATAGAGTAGATTCTCCAGTATTGTCGGATTTTCCTAAAGCTTCATAATATTTTTCTTGCCGTTCCTTTATAAGAGTTTCTATAGGCAGATATTCAAAAACCGGGTAAGAGGATTTCAAAATTAGTGTTTGCCATAAACGCCCCATTCTGCCATTACCATCCTCAAATGGGTGAATAAATTCCATTTCATAATGAAATACACAACTTTTTATTAAAGTTAAATCATGGTCATTTGTTAAATAGTCAAACAAATCATTCATTAGAGGATTAAGCATTTCACTTGGAGGAGCAACGTGCGTAACTTCAGATCCTTTAATAATTCCAACCGATTTACTTCTAAGCCTGCCTGCCGACTCTATAAGTCCGTTCATTAACATCCCGTGAGCTTCACAGAATGAATTAAAGCTGAATGGATTAAATTTATCCAGATTGTCATAAACGGCAATGGCATTTTTAACCTCCAAAATATCTTTTTCAGGCCCAATT
>CAZFTS010000067.1:0-9020 GCA_964521685.1 uncultured Muribaculaceae bacterium | reverse complement strand
CGCCGCCGACCCGGCAATGGTCCCCCCCGTCGCCAGAATAACAATCACCGGCTTTTTCTCCTGAACACCTTGCCCGAATGCCGGGTTCAGAAATATTATGATTGCCGTTACCGTCAGAACCAATAGGTTTTTAAAGCTTTTCATAAAATTTAATTTGTTTTTCAAAGATACTAATAACTCTGCTAAAGCTCCCTACTCATGTTGATTTCCAAAAAGTACACCTCTCACTGTTTTTTGTAAGTTATTTATAATGAGGGATGATTTTTTCAAATAAAGGCCATTCATAAAAAACAAATTTTATAAAGCGCAGATAGTTAGATCTTTTCAAAAAACAGTGAGAGGTGAGCCCACGAGGCTGCGTTGCCCAGATGAGGGGTACTTTAGTGTTTTTAAAACAAGTATAATAAGCATTTGATACAGTATGTTTTTTAAAAGTCATTATGAAATAACAAAAAGAGATATAAGAATTTAATAGTATTTCATATATTTATTGTATCAACGGTAAAATTTGAATTTTTAAATTATGAAAACATTGAATTTTGAACAAGTGGAAAATATTCAAGACGGAGAAGTTACTGGTAAAGAATTTTGGGATGGTGTCTGTGCTATCTGGGGTTTATGGGCAGCATCAAGTGTTGTAAGATAAATTTCAGCGTAAGTAATGTCAAAAAAATCATCATTTTTAGACGGGCTATTTCTGATAATTTCAGTAGTAGCTTTTATTTTCTTGTTTTTTGAAAATGACTTAATAAGGTTGTTGTCAAAATTAGGTATTGCGGTTGCGTTATTATTTTTAGTTATTCGTAATGCAATAGAATATTGGAACAAATTCATAAAAAAATAGCGTAATCTGTACGTAACAAATCGGCGTACTACATAATGGTAACTTTATTATTCTCTTCAATCGTATACTCAATTCCTGTAAGCAATTTTATAACATACAGAATCTGAACCAAAGATTCTGTCTTAAAAGTAGCTGTTAACCGCTGATTTAATGAAGCTGGATCATTAATGATAAATTCTGCTCCATGCCATCTTTCAAGCATCTTTACTACTTCGGAGAGTGGTGTCCTGTCAAACACAAGTATGCCTTTTCTCCATGCAATATCATTAGAGGCAGAAACTTTCTCATGAGTTATTATCTCTGGTGTTTTTACCTTTCCAAATATTACAGTCTCATTAAGCCCAACATTTATCTCCTTTGATATCTCTCCATTATTTTCTAACGGACAAATAAGTTTAATATTCCCGCTGAATAGGGTTGTTTTCGCATTATCATCGTTGGAATAACATTTTATATGGAACGAGGTTCCCAACACTTTAACAATAAATCCTTTGGAAGTTGTTATCATCATTGGTTTCAAGGAATCCTTTGCAACCTCAAAATAAGCCTCTCCATTCAAAGTTAACTCTCTTGTATTGCCGGGGAAGTTTGTGGCATATGAAATCTCAGTATCTGAATTCAGCCAAACTTTTGAACCATCAGGAAGGTAAATTTCAGCTTTTGTCCCTTTTTCTGTATAAATTCTTGAGATCTCCTCTCTATTTACCTCTGTCAGCATGATTCTCTTTTCTTTCTCCTGAGAACTAAATAAAAACAACACAATATTCAGAGCAAACATAAGGAGAAATAGTGCAGCAGCAGAATAGAACAACACCTTGTAATCAAATATTCTCTTCGACGAAATTTTCTTTTTTATTATATTTAAATCCTCGTCATCTGCCTTTTTATCAGGCATTTCTGAAATAGTCCATAGCACCTTTTGCTCTGCAAGAAATTTTCTGTTGACCTCAGATTGATTAATCCAGCTATGAATTTGTTCAATTTCCTCCAATGAGGCTTCACCTCTCAGATATTTATATATTGAATCTTTATTCATAATTTTATTTTCTTATTATATATACAATCAATATTCAAAAAACAGAAACAAAAAGGGCAGATAATCTTTAAACCTTTTTCTTATCACCATCATCGCCTTCTTTATTCTCTGTTCAACAGTCTTTTGTGATATTCCCAATAGATCTGCAACCTCCTTTTGTTTAAAGCCTTTAACTTTACACATTAAAAAAGTTTGCTTAACATTTGGGTGCATTTCTTCGAAAGACTCCGAAAGAATCTCCACAATCTCTTTCTGGAGTATTCTTGAAGTGGTATCGTCCTTTAATAATGAATAGTTAATTTCATGGATATATTTGAGACTTAAATCGTTCTGATACCTCTTTTTATAGAACTCGTGTGAGAGTATATTTAAAGCTTTATTTTTTGCAGAGGTAAGCAAATATGGCAGGACACTCTTGCTGAAATCTATTTTCTCAATGTTTACCCAGAAGCTTACAAAAACATCCTGAGTAACACAATTAGCAATTTCCGGATCACTTAGGTACTGCAGTGTAAAATACTTTACCTTATTATAATAACTCACATATGTTTGTTCAAAAACATCGTTATAATACCTACTTTTACTATTTAACATATGAGATTTATACAGATGAGCAAAGTTATGTATTAAAATAAAAATAAAAAATAGGGCTATTTTCAAATCATCTGTATACTATAAAACCAAAATTTAACAATATGGATAAATCTAAATTAAAAAGGCTTTGTATTTCTTTGTTTTTTGTTTTCGGCATATCAGTCATCATGAATGCACAAAACAGAATCACTCTTAATTGTAATAAAAATTCGTTAAGAGAGGTAATGGAGATGATTCAGAAACAGACATCTCTAAGCTTTGCATTCACAGACAACATAGATGCGGATAAAATTACAATATCAACATCTGTCAATAATGCGGACTTAAATGCTACATTAAAACTGATCCTCAAACCATACGGTATTACCTTTAAAATTGTAGGCAAGCAAATAATTCTAAACCCGATTAAAGGGAATGACCCTAACGATGAAGAGAAGATAATGGTTAAAGGTGTTATTATTGACAACACAGGAGAGTTTATTCCCGGAGTAGTTGTAAAGGACTTGTTGTCAAATACATATGTGATTTCTGGGGCTAATGGAGAATATGAAATAAGCGTCTCTCCAAAAGGTAAATTGACCTTTTTTTCAATGGGTATGATAGACCAGACAATTGCGATTGCCGGTAAGAATATCGTTAATGTAACAATGCTACAAGATGTACAGGTTTTGGAAGATATAATTGTTACAGGTTACCAGACAATCAGTAAAGAGAGAAGCGCCGCTTCGTTTAGTATTATAAAGGGAGACAACGTTAAGAACTCTGCTATGGCGAGGGGAAGTATCCTTGAAAGTCTGGAAGGAGGAGCCGCAGGACTGACGATTAACATGGATAAAAATGCTGAAAGCAAATTCTCTGTCAGAGGTATCACATCTGTTTATTCATCAAAAGAGCCACTGTTTGTTCTTGATGGAGTAGCTGTTTCTTCTGATGATATTGAAAATTTGTTATCGCCTAATGATATCGCATCTATCACTGTACTAAAAGATGCAACAGCCGTATCTATTTGGGGTTCAAGAGCGGCGAATGGTGTAATTGTTATTACCACCAAAGTAGGCGAAAACACAAAAGGGAAAATCAATATACACTATGACGGCAGCTTTACCTATAAAGGTAAGGCAGACTTAAGTAAATATAACTTAATGGATAGTAAAACTTTCATCAAAAATGCCATAGAATTATTTGAAAATCCTGTATACCAACAAGCATATAGCTGGGATCTTATTTCGAATGGGACCTCAGGACTTCCGTACAATTCATTTCTTACACCAGTTGTATTCCCTCATGAGCAAATTTTATACGATTGGCAAAGAGGGCTTATATCCAGGGACGAAAGGGATTCACAATTAAACACCTTAGAGAGTCAGGATGGCTACAAATGCTATCAGGATGTCCTTATGACAAATCTTTGGAACCAAATACACAATATTTCCATAAACGGAGGAACTGAAAGATTTAGAATTTTTGGCTCCATTGGATTCGAAAACAGTCAAGGAAATTTCCATGATATAAATAATGTATATAAGATGAATCTTAAACAACAATTTAATGTTTCAAAATGGTTGGATTGGGATTTAACTCTAAATGTTTCACACGCAGATAATAAAGGTCATACAGAGTTTACAAATATGGTAAGTTATGGTAATCCTTTTGTAGATATGTTACCATACGCGATGATAAAAAACTCAGATGGCGGTTGGTCTGACTATAACAACTATCAAATGTACAGTCCATACAGACAAAAAATTGAAAATGATTTAGGGATTTCAACAAAATTCTCACCTGTTGAAGACTTCTATTCTAACTTCAATAGAAGTCAAGACACCAGAGTAAGAGCAAATACTAGTCTGACTGCCAAAATTTGGAATGGACTAAAGTATGAGGTCCGTTTGCAATATTTAAGGAACAGCTATAATATGGAAAACTATATTCCTATGGAAACCTGGTATATAAGGAAAGAAAGAATAAGTGCAACAACAAGAGGTTTAAAGCAAATATTACCTGTACAAGGTGGCGATTATGAGGTTAAAGATAGTTTTACTTCCGACTGGACAGTACGTAATCAAATGACCTATAACAGTTCATTTGATAACACAAATCATCAAATTACCGCGTTGGCAGGTATTGAGTATAGGGAAAACACCATAAAAGGTTATAACTCTTTTGAGAGAGGTTACGATTATCAAAGTATGACCAACACAAACTATGATAAAACAGCGGCAAATCAATACTTCTCAAACTATCTTGGAAACTTTGTAATGGTTAAAACGGATAATTCATCGCAGACAGAATCGAAGTTTAGATATATTTCTTATTACGGGAACTTAGCTTATACTTTCCTGAATAGATATAGTTTTAATGGCAGTATACGTATTGATCAATCCAATCTGTTTGGAACAAGCGTGAACAATCAGTATAAACCTATTGGTTCTGTTGGAGTATCGTGGAAGTTAAAAGACGAAGGCTTCATAAAGGATGTAAAATGGGTTAACAACCTTACTTTGAGAGCGAGCTGGGGACACTCAGGAAATTCACCTTCACCTGGATTTGGCGGACCATATGATATTGTTGATGTTTATACCGGGGGTTCATCTTTTGATAACAAAAATGGATATGTAATTTCCTCTCCAAGTAATAAAATGATCGGGTGGGAAAAAACAAGGATATGGAATATTGGTGCAGACTTTGCACTAATTAATCATAGAATTAGTGGATCAATTGATCTATATAGTAAGAAAACAAGTGATCTTCTGTCAGAAAAAGCATTAAATATCCTTACCGGATACAGTACTATTTTTGCCAACGTAGGATCAATGTCAAATAAGGGAATTGAAATTAATATCAATACTCAAAATATTGTAAAAAAACATTTTGAATGGAGATCAAATATTACTTTATCTCATAACAGGAATGAGATTACTGATATTTATAGTACTCAAACAACTTCGATATGGGAAAAAACTTACTATGGAAAATACAGTAAAGGATACCCTGTCGGTGCGATTTGGGGCCTAAAATGGAGTGGTTTAAGACACGAAGATGGAGCGCCTCAGGTATACAATAAAGACGGGGATGTTTGTCATGTTTTTAGTCAATTGTCGGCAGAGGACCTGCACTATATTGGAACTACTGTACCTAAAGTCAGTGGAGCTTTCAGAAATACAATCAGCTATCAAAACTTTGATCTTTCAGCAATGCTTGTATTTAATTTGGGTCACAAAATAGCGATATACGATAATAATCTGGTATACAAGGGACGACTTTACTATAATCGACCATCAATATTTGACGAACGCTGGAGAGAGCCTGGCGATGAAGAAAATACATTTATACCTTCTGCATATGAAGATCCATACTATAGCGGAAGAAGTTCCTGGGGAACAGAGTCAATAATGGAATACTCAGATGTCAGATATCAGTCAGGCTCTTATTTGAAAATGAGGGAATTGAGTCTGTCATACAAGTTACCTAAAGCCTTGTGTGATAATATTGGAATTGAAGCAGCTAAGATAACTGCTACAGGTCATGACATAGCAAAAGTTGTTGCTAACAATAGAAGGATCGATCCTGAGATTGGGTTGGGTGGTGACAACATTGGAGCATATTATTCGATTGGACTGAACATAAACTTTTAAATGAATTTTCTATGAAAAATATATTAATAAAAAGCCATGCAATATTATTATTTCTAGTTATAATTTCTAGTTGTAATCCAGATGACTTCCTGGGAATAAAACCTAGAGGTAAAGATGTTCCAACTGATTTCAGACATTTTGACGGATTGTTCATCTCACAAAATATGGTTAAATGGAGCGTTGCATATAATGATAAATTATACTTTCCATTATTAAGTGATGAATTCACCGTCACAGAAAACAGTTTTAATGAACTCAGCTCAATAATGGGACAACAAGGAAAAAACTGCTATACCTACCAAACAGATTTTTTACTTGATGACGACATGCCAGCAGATTGGGGATATAATAGTAACTTTTATGCTCTCAATCTTATAATCGAGAATGTAATGAAGTCAAGCGGAGGTGATGAAAATGCAAAACTCTCCCTACTGGCTGAGGCCCGTATTTTAAGGTCGTGGCTTTTGTTCAGGAATTCGCAGATTTATTTGAGACCATACGATAGCGCATACGCGGAAAATGAACCCGGTCTACCAATAATTACTGTGGCAAATACACTGCAGGAAACTTTTGAAAGGGTGACAATGAAGGAGCTATATGATTTTATCATTAAAGAGATCGATGAATCCTGTAAGACAATAACAGGTAAAACAGCATACCCATTTAGAATAGAAAAGGCAGACGCATACGCAATGCTGGGAATGGTATACCATTATATGAATAATTATCCCAAAGCATTAGAAAATCTGGATAAAGCATTACAATATGCTGAAGAGACGAAAAGTTTAAAGTTCTATGATCTTAACACAATGACTCCTGCTACTATATTAAATGACGGAGTAAGTCACAATGATAATATAGAATACCTCAGAAATATATATGCATATAATAATAGTATAGCTTACTATTCTCCATATTATAGCAACCCAACAACATTATATGCAAAGCAAAAATATTTTAATTTATATTCAGACACAGATCGAAGGAAGTACAGATTCTTAGAAGAGAATGGATTACATAGGGTCGTTAATGGAGATGAAACGCCAATGGGTATAACATCCTGGGGATTATTAATAACTCTTGCAGAATGTGAGGCCCGAGTCGGGGAAATATCCAAATCTAAGAATCTTCTGGAAGAGGTAAGAAAATACAGAATGCCTGCGACAGATGCTAAAGTCCCAACTCAAATAGACACAAAAGAGAAGCTTATAATATTTTGTATAGAAGAAAATATTAGGGAAAATCTTGGAAATGGGCTATTATTTTTTGAACAAAAAAGGTTATGGAACGATCCCTTGTTTGCTTACTACAAAGCAGATTATAACCACGTAATTATTGGAACATCACAAAAGTATCCATTTACGGAAGATCAGTTAAAAATGCAACTCCCAAAACCAGTAATCAGATGGAATCCCAACTGGTAATAAAAAATTAAAAAAATGAAAATAATTATTATATTATTCAGTATTATATTTTTATGTGGCATTCAGGCAAATACAGCAACTATCGAGGGATCTGTACAGGATTTCAATGATAAAGTGCTGCTATTGCTAATGACTGATAACCAAAATGGTTACGATACTATTGCTGTTGATCAAAATGGAAATTTTAAACATGTTTTCGAATGTACATCTGCAAAACAAAAGATGTTATTAATAAAATCTTATGCAGATTTCAATCCTATCGTACAATGTTATTTTACACCAGGTGACAAAGTGATATTAAAATTATCAAAAACGCTAAAAGTCGTTGAAACGTCAGATGCAAAAAGTGCTTTTATATTAGTGAAGCCTTTTTTTTCAGGAGATAATGTAAAAGAAAATGAGTATCTTAATATGGACCCGCCATATGCTAGCTATAAGTACAATTATGAAGATGGCACACCTGTATCATATAAAGATTTTTCAAAACAAGTTGAAGCAGGAATACTATACAGAAAGGAGAAATTAAAAGATTGCAATCCAGAATTTGAAAAAGAAATGATTGAAAAAATTATTGATTATCACCAACAATTCTTATTCAATTATTCCAGAAAAATGTATGATTTAGGATATAACTGCAGTAAGGATGAGGACTTTATGAAAGAACTCTCAAAGATAGATATTAATAACGATAATTTGTCTTCACAACAGTATTTCAATCCTATTCAGAGCTATATTCATTTCGAGTTAGACATCGCTCGACCAGAGCTATATAAAGGTGACCCCGAGATTGTTAGAACTCTTAAATATATAAGAGATAGTATACGAAATCCTAAAGTTCAGGCTAATATTTCTGGCATAGAAATTTCTTCAGCAATGAAAATGGGAGAACATATTGGGCTAATTAATGCTTTTGAAATATATAAAGACTTAGCTAACAATAGCGAAGCATTTATAGAAAATGAAAAAGTATTCATGACTATATCTAAACTCTTGCCTGGTGTAAAAGCATCTGATTTTGTAATGGAAGATGTCAAAGGCAATACGATACGATTTACTGACATAATAACCAAAGGAAGACCAACATATGTCGACTTCTGGGCAACATGGTGCGGACCTTGCTGCTATGAAATTCCTTATTTGGAAAAACTTGACAATCATTATAATCGGGATGGTGCAAATAAGATAGAATTTATAAGCATATCAATGGATTCAGACAAACGGAAATGGCTGGAAAAGGTAAAAAATGAGAATCCTCAATGGAAGCAATTTATTATACCGGATCTTTCTAAGTGTTCATTTGTTCAGGAATATAACATCATGGTCATTCCTAGATTTATGATTTTTAATGGAGATGGTGAGATCATTACGATCAATGCAATAAAACCTTCTGATCCACAAATAATAGATTATCTCGATAAAATTCTCGCAAAGTTGGCTATTCCGGTGATATGGGACCACTGTTCCGGAGCATAGGGTACCAGTTACAG
>CAZFTS010000066.1:0-9465 GCA_964521685.1 uncultured Muribaculaceae bacterium | reverse complement strand
ACCAAATATACAACTACAATATTTAAAAAGAGGGCAATTATAATATTAACCAACTCATACTCTGCCCTTAGCGACAATAGCGTCGTAAACGAAGCCGCCCCGGCTATAAGCGGAAAAACTATGGGCACAATAGTTGCCGAATCGGTAGGCCCGTCATCTTTGAAAATCTGAATCCCGAAAATCATCTCAATGGCCAGCACCAGCAGCACCAGCGCCCCCGCAACCGCAAACGACGAGACATCCACCCCAAACAGCCCCAGCATTGCCTGCCCCACAAAAAGGAACGCCGCAAGTATCACAAAAGAGATTACCGCCGCAACCAACGGATTGTAGGTCTTCTTCTTCTCCCTGATACCAATAATAATAGGCACCGATCCCATAATATCGATTACGGCAAACATCACGATGAATGTGCTTATGATCTCTTTTAACATTTTCAATTTTTATAAAAGACGCCGCAAAGTTAAGAATTATCTGTTTTTAACAAATATTTACCGAATTCTGAAGTTTTTCCGATTTCTGCATCGCTAACTTTGTAACAAATTATGAAATATATCTAAAGGGAAGCTCCGGAAACAATTTCGGGGAAGAGTCCGTTGAATTGGTTGTGGGAAAAATAGATGTTAATAAAAAAGCAGAGTATGATTGAAGGGGGGAAGAAGCCAAATGTGCCGGAAAAGAGAGGTCGTTCGCAATATGGATGTTATCATGTATATCTAAGAGGTAATGGAAAGAAAACCGTGTTTTATGATAACATCGAAAGAGCTGAATTCCTGAAAAGATGTCAGGCCAGCGCAGAAAAAAATAGCTGTAAAATTCTTGCATTTGCAATAATGGACAATCACGTTCACTTACAAATAATTTGCAATAACCTGACTCAATTTGTTAAAAGTCTGTTGATTGGATATGTTCGGTGGTACAACAATAAGAATGGTTTGTCCGACAAACTATTTCGGGCACCCTTCGGTAGTGCCGGGAAGTATTCCGATAAAGATATTCTGGAAAGTATAATGTACATATTGAGTAACCCCGTAAGAGCCAATATCTGCAAAACATACGGAGAGTTCAGGTGGACATCGTTTGAGTGCTACTTTAATAAAAACAACCCATTCAGGAGGATAATTGAAATTGATACTGATTTTGTAGAGTCACTTTTTGAAACAAAAACCGATTTTATAAGATCATTGAATAATTACAATGCCGATGTTGATAAAATACGAAAAAAGGGTAAGGACTTTTGGCCAAGAGAGACCTATATAAATGTAATGGAGTATCTAAATACGCTACTTAAAGGAAGAAGTATTTATGAATTGTCGAAAGAAGAGCGTAATACATTGATTATCAAATTAAGAAGAGAGACCGGGGCATCATATTGGCAAATTGCATCACTTACGCATGAGAGTTATGCAGAGGTGAGAAGAATTTTGATCTGACAGAATTCTGTATAACTTACTAATTATCTGATATGTACGTTTTGTGTTTTTAGAAAAATAAAAAAGTGCAAATTGCAACAACCACATTGTCAGCAATTTGCACAGAAGTCTGTTAGATGAGTACTCGGGACGGGAATCGAACCCGTACGGGCATTTCTGCCCACAGGATTTTAAGTCCTGCGTGTCTACCTATTCCACCACCCGAGCCTTTCAAAGATCAAGATTCAAAAAAACCTCTCTTGCGGAGAGGTGTTTGGAGAGCGGAAAACGAGACTCGAACTCGCGACCCTAACCTTGGCAAGGTTATGCTCTACCAACTGAGCTATTTCCGCGTTTGGGACTGCAAAACTAATAAAAATTTCAGAAGCTCCAAAATTTTTATCAAACAACCGTTTCGAACTCTCTGAGGAAGCGGATGTCGTTTTCGAAGTAGTGGCGCAGATCCTTTACCTGCCACTTAAGCATCGCAATCCGCTCAATACCCATTCCAAAGGCAAAACCAGT
Source organism: uncultured Muribaculaceae bacterium (assembly GCA_964521685.1). Taxonomy (GTDB): domain Bacteria; phylum Bacteroidota; class Bacteroidia; order Bacteroidales; family UBA932; genus Bact-08. The sequence goes on along the minus strand of CAZFTS010000066.1, from coordinate 7,528 downwards.
GTAAACAGTGCTATCTATCCCGCTGGCCTCAAGAACATTCGGGTCAACCATCCCGCAACCCATAATCTCCAGCCAACCGGTTCCCTTGCAAATATTGCAACCCTTACCCTTGCAGATGTTGCAACTCATATCAACCTCGGCACTTGGCTCGGTGAAAGGGAAATAGGAAGGGCGCAGGCGGATTTGCGCATCTTCGCCGAACATCTCCCTGGCAAAGAGCAGAACAGCCTGTTTAAGATCGGCAAACGACACTTTTTTATCGATATAGAGACCCTCTACCTGGTGGAAAATACAATGTGCGCGGGCAGATATCGCCTCGTTACGGAAAACTCTGCCTGGACAAACGATTCTGATTGGAGGTTGCATCTTCTCCATAGCCCTCACCTGTACCGAACTGGTATGGGTGCGCAATAGCACAGGGTTAAGCCCACCCGATATAAAAAAGGTATCCTGCATATCCCTGGCCGGATGCTCAGGAGGAAAGTTCAGAGCACCAAACACATGCCAATCATCCTCAATCTCAGGACCCTCGGCCAGAATGTATCCGAACTTGTTAAAAATTGAAAGAATCTCATCGCGGGTAACCGAAATCGGATGTCTCCCACCCAGCTCCACAAGATTTCCCGGTTTGGTAAGATCGTACTTAGAATCAACCGGTTGCAGATTATCCTCAACAAACGCCCTCAAAGACTCAATCTTCTCGGCAGCAGCGACCTTTAGCTTATTCAGAATCTGGCCAAACTCCCTCTTTTGCTCCGGCAACACATTCCTGAACTCATCAAATAACTGAGTTACGGAACCCTTTTTACCAAGTAATCTTACCCTTATCTCCTCAACCTCCTGCTCTGTCTGTGCCTTTAGCGACTCTATCTCCACCAGCAACTGTTCAATTTTCTCTTTCATTTGGTGCCAATTTATATCTGATTAAATCACTGCAAATATATACATTTTTTGCACGTGTCGCAGGTCAAGGTGGGGTAACCTTGCCAAGGTTCTTGGGTAAGTGTTGTACAAGGTTGGGTAACCTTGCATGTTTTTTTCTCAAGAACCTTGGCAAGGTTACCTGGCGGCAAGGTTACCTGGCGGCAAGGTTACCCGGCGGCAAGGTTACCCGGCGGCAAGGTTACCCGGCGGCAAGGTTACCCGGCGGACCGGAAGCGGGTGGGGCGGTTACTTCAAAAGCTCCTTCACTGCGGTTTCGAGCTGAGGGTCTTTCGACTCGAGGCGGTCTTTGAAGGTGTTGCGTACGTAGATGTCCGGCGAGACTCCTTCGAACTCAAGATCTTTACCGGCCAGTGTGTAGCAGCCCCATGCAGGCAGACGAACCGAAGAGCCGTCTACAAGGCGTACTCCGGAGGTGAAGATTATCCAGCGGTATGTCTCGGTTCCGACAAGTTTTGCCATCTTTAGCTCCTTGATTCCGTTTGAGGTGACCTCGGCATCGCTCAGGCTTCGCTCATTGATAAGCACCACGATAGGTTTGTTGGCAGGGGTTACATTCGGATGGGAAACCTTAGGGTTATCCCTGTGACTCCAGCGGAAATGCTCCCTCTGATTGAGAAAATCAATAACCTCACGGTGTACATTACCACCGTTATTGAAACGCAGGTCAAGAATGAGCCCCTCTTTGTGAACACCATCGGTATTCATCTCTATAACAAACTTTTCCAGCGCCTCAGGAGACATATCTCTCATGTGCGCATAGGCAATCTTACCACCGCTCAGCTCATTAACCTTGGCACGATTCCAATCCTCCCACTCGGTATAGAGCAGCGACCTCAGATCACCGGTGTTCATTGTGTGCAACTTTACCGTGAACTCCATTTTATCGCCATTGCCGGCAGATGGTTTGGATTCAGACGATTTCCCCGCAGCCGGAGTTTCAACTCTTGAAAAACGCAACACAACCTCCTTTGGAACTACCGATGATGTAAAGTAGCACTCCCGGTTAACGTTTTTATCTACCCTCACACCGTTTACGGCAACCAGCTCATCACCCTTTTTCAAAGGATTTCCGGCAAAATCGGCCCTTGAAACGGGAACGATTCTGTCAATTTTATATGGATCGCCCTCCACAAACATCAATCCTGTAGAAACGGTTGAGTATCTTGCAAGAGTCTCCTCCTCCTTTCCTCCCGTACTGAAGCCCATATGCGAAGAGTTAAGCTCATTGAGCATATCGTTCAGCAGAGTTCTAAGGTTATCCCTGCTGTTTACAAACGGCAGGAATTTCTTGTAGTAATCCCTCTTTGCCCGCCAGTCAACACCGTGGAATTTAGGATCGTAGAAATTCTGCTCCAACGATGCCCAAACCTCATGGAACATCTGGATATACTCATCCTGATTACTCTTTTCAAAAGTATGTTTTAACTCTATTTTGGTTGCAGATGCCCCAACAGGATCAACTCTGTATACCGACTCCCTGTCCATTGCAAAGAGCTCTTTGCCACCGTTTCTGAACAGCCCCAGCACTCCTGCACCTTTAATTTTCTGGGCAGGTTTCATATCCCATTCCTTTATCTCCTGCACATAGGACGCCCAATCACCCTCGTGATTTGAGTTGAAAAGCAGATAACTCTTATCGCCGCGAGAGACAACGAATGGGTTATTCTGCTCACTACGACCAACTACCGGAGTGTAACGACGGTGGATATTTACAGGATCAATCACGATTGCCGAATCCCGTTTTGCCCCTTTAGCTCCGAAAAGTTTATCATACTCATCCGATTCAAAAGGCGTATCTACCTTCTGCAGAGCAACTTTGTAAAGTTGTGTGGATGCTCCCCTCGGAAAAGCAGAGTTCATTCTGTTTGAGAGCAGATAGAGGCTCTTACCATCTGAAGAGAATACCGGATCATTCTCAAAGTTTGCCGAGTTGGTAATATTTACAACTTTATTCTGCTTAAGATCAAAAACAAAAACATCCCGTTCAAACATGTTTACAGCTGTATAGGTGAGGAAGTTACCATCATTGGAGAAGCTAATCCCGTAGCCCTGGAATGCCCAGAACTCATGTCTGGCAAGCTCAGATGCCTTACCCGATGCCAGATCGAGAATCATCAACGATTTACCCCCGTCCAGAAAAGCAACTCGGTCGTTTTTCGGTGAGATGGTGAGTGAGCGCACAGAAGATTCCGGAGCATAGACAACCTTCTCACTGCCCGGTGTATCTGCCATCTGCATAAAAATACCTGTCCAGCCACCGTTTGTTCTTGTGTAAATAATTGATTTATTATCGTTTGACCAGAGCACCTCATCTACCCTCTCATCCATAGGGGTAATAAGCTGTTTCACAAAGCTCCCCTTTGAATCACTCACAAAAAGAAGACCTCTGAACGAAACTGCAAGCTTCTTCCCGTCAGGAGAGACGGCAAAAGAGCTAGGCCTGCCTAAAGGGTATGGATTTTTATTTGCAATTCTGCTGTCGGCAATTTCGATCTTAGGCTCATAACTCTTTCCGGCAGCAACATCGAGCAGATTGATTCTGTAACCTTTAATGAAAACAATCTTCGACCCGTCGAATGAAATAGAGGGGTATTGAACCGACTCTTTGAATGAGGTGAGGTATTTCTTATCGGACATCCTCACAATATTTGCCTCCCCGTTCATCTCATCACTCACATAATAGAGCTTTCCGCTCTTGTCAACCATCGGCCAGATATCCTTACCTCTGTAATCGGTGAGCTCTTTATACTCTTTGGTGGCAGGATTCCAGGACTTGATATTCGGGTTATGATCACCCCGGTAGCCCTTTCTGGTTGCAAAACGGTAACTCTCGGTTGATTCATTGAAGTAGTACTCCCCGGTTACCGGATTCTCGGTAAGATTTGCTATTGTGTTGAAATAGTGCGAAAACAACCTTACAGGTGTCTGCCCCACGATACTTACGGAGTAGGTAGATATATTGTTGTATCTGTTTGACTCGAAATAGACCCGTTTGGAATCGGAACTCCATCCGACAGGCATATCGGAGGCATCGTGAAATGTAAGCTGTTTAACTTCTCCCCCGCTTACAGGTACCACATAGACATTGTAGTTCCCCTGCTCGTTGGAGCAAAAGGCCAGATACTTCCCATCGGGAGAGACTTTTGGGTTGGTCTCATTGCCGGCCATAGTTACTAGTTTAAGAGCAACCCCGCCCGAAGCCGGAACCGTGAAGATATCTCCGCCATAGGAGAAGTAGATAGTACTCCCATCCGGTGAAAGGGATGGTCTTGAGGCAAAAACAACGCCCTGAGCGTATGTTGCAACAGAGAGCAGCAACACAGCAATTAGTGATGAAACCTTTTTCATACGATAACTCTAAAAATGTTTTATGATAGTAACAAGAAATTACCACTTAACCGGAGCCCTTCTCAACGGCATGGTCATACATCTTGGCCCGCCGCCGCCTCTTGGTAACTCCGACCCGTCTATAGTGATTACACACAGCTTGCTCTTATGAGGATCGCATTTGCCTTTGATCACATCCCATGCGGTAAAAACGTCGAATCCATTCTTGTTTAACTCATTAAGCGTGTGTACATTTCTGGCATAAGAGAGCACCTTACCCGGCGCAATTGCAAAGAAGTTTGCCCCGCTGTGCCACTGCTCCCTCTCCTGATTCCACTCATCGGCACTACCCCCGCAAATAACCGGATCAATCTCCATCCCAAGCTTTTTCAATGCCGATGGAATATTTGCCACCGATTTTATTTTGGAAACCTTTCCGTTGTCAATTGTTATCTGAACAGTCTGATACTGATTCTCACCCATTATCAAAGGCTCGAATATCATAGCCTTATCGGTATCAAGCAGCGTGAATACCATGTCCAGGTGGATAAATGATTCGGGAGATTCCGGCAGCTGTTGTACAATCACATTGACCCTCTCCTTGCAACCTGTGCGGCAGAGTCTGTTGATGAGCATATCTATTCCCTGACTGCTGGTTCTCATCCCATTTCCCACAAGAAGGATATCCTCCCGCGCAATGAGGATATCGCCCCCCTCCATATAAATATCATTGTTTCCGGGCTGGAAGTCATGCGAATTAATTATTTCACAATCGAAAGCCCTCTTCTTTCTGAAAATCGCCTCATTAATGAGAGACTCCCTCATTCTAACCTTACTGGCCATTTTACAGATCAAAATCCGGTTCCCGATAGTTACGGCAGCATCGCGTGTAAAATAGTAGTTATAAAGAGGTTGCAGAGCATAGTAATCATCTTTCAGGAAAGCCGACAATGTATTGATCTTTGCCGGAAGACCCTCTATCAGAACCTGTGCAAGGTTTTTTGAAGACATATCCATCAGATCTTCAAAATAGTCGGTCACATTTTCGCTGACACAGATCTTCCCTATAAGGGCCTCTCTCTCGGTATGGTCGTCTAACAATTTAATGAGCAGATCTTTAATCTGATAAGTTTTTGTAAACATCTTTAACACACCCGATAATTGCTCGTACTCCTTCTGAGCAATTGAGAGGTTTAAGATGTCACTGTAAAGAGCCCTCTGTGCATTTCTTGGCGTCATATTCTCTACCTCTGCACCGGGTGTGTGTAAAAGTACCGCCTCAAGCTTTCCAATCTCTGATCTTACATCAATGGTAACCAAATTCTCCGTCATAAAATATTATTTTTTACTGATATTTCCCCAGGTTATTCAGAGGCAGATCGGTGAACAACCCTTTATAGGCAGCCTCATCTCTGGGACAGATCAAAAGAAGATCATCAGTATTTATTATCATAAAATTATCCAAATCAGATGCAATTACCACCTTTTTCTCCCCCTCGCAATAGACAATCGAGTTTGTAACATTCTTTAGCAATTTATCTGAAACCTTTACAAAATTACCATTTTCATCCTTTTTACCAATAGTATACAACGAGTCCCAGGTGCCAATATCCGACCATCCGAATGAAACCGGATAGACAATTGCTTTCTCTGTCTTCTCCATAATTCCATAGTCTATGGAGATACTTTTGCACTCTTCGTACACCTTTGTAATAAACGGCCCCTCTTCGGGAGTATAGTATGCCCCATCTCCTGCTCCGAAGAGAACTGAGATATCGGGCTGATGGTGTTCAAGTTCACTGATGATTGTCTTTAATCCCGAGATAAAGATCCCGGAATTCCACAGAAACTCCCCGCTGTTTATAAAAACCTTTGCAAGATCGGGACTCGGTTTTTCGGTAAATGTCTTAACATTATAAGCAACATTCCCGTTAATGCTCAGGTGCTTCTGTTTGTTGGCCTGGATATAACCGTATGCCGTCTCTGCTCTGTTAGGGTTAATACCCAGAGTGATAAGAACGTCGTTGCTGTCGGCATACTCAAGAGCGTTCTGAATAGTCTCCAGATATAGCTCGTCGTTCAGAATAAGGTGGTCAGATGGTACAACCGCAACCGATGCCTGCTCATCTTTCTGCAGAATTTTATATGCAGCATAGGCCATACATGGCGCAGTATTCCTGCGGTACGGCTCCAGTAAAATGTGTTCCGGAAGAATGTCGGGAAGCTGTTCAATGACAAATTCTTTGTAGTACTGAGAGGTAACAACCAAAATATTCTCCGTTGGAATAATTCTGGCAAATCTTTCAAAAGTCTGCTGAATAAAGGTCTTTCCGGTTCCCAGAATATCCAGGAACTGTTTGGGCTTCTGATTTCTGCTCACCGGCCAGAAGCGACTCCCGGGCCCCCCGGCCATAATAATACAGTAATGATTCTTTGCCATATTTTTAATTGTTTTTACCATTGTGGAGAAAATGCATCAGGAAAGTACTCTATTTTAACACTCTTATCTTTGCAAAAGAGAATAGAGATAACATCAAATTGCGTTTCACACAAGACCCTCTTTCTATAAACATATCCGGCAGCCGCTCTTATAAGATTCCTCCGTTTTAAATTGTCAATTGTTTCAAAAGGCATCTGCAGATTTGGCTCTGAAAGCGACCTCACCTCCACAATGTGCACCCGCTCCTTCCCTGTTTTGCAATCGAAACTCTTCATCACCAGATCAAGCTCCCGGTGCCCCGATCTCCAGTTTTTATCCAGCAAAACAAGCCCCCTCTCCACCAGAAATTCCAACGCCAGACCCTCTGCCAGCCTCCCTCTCTCACCACTTTCACTCATCACAACCCTCCGATTTTCACCTTTTCTTATTCAAATATAGTACATATTTTGTAAACGCCGGCTTTTTCTAAAACCACAATTGAGAAACAAGTCGGAGTTACATTCAATCAACACTTCTGATAACGAATCTGCCAATCTTACCTGAATTGCGAGCAGATACTATTTTATTCAGCCGTGCAATTACTATTTTATTTTGCAAATATCAGATATTTCACAAACAACCGTAAAATGTGTAACCTGCCATTGTCGTACTATGCTACATAAGAAGATGTTGCAAGTTAACCATTATTTTTTTGTTAACAATATTTTTTATGAAACACTAGCTACTGAACCCGGGCATACTTTTGAAAAACATCACTTTGACTAAAGTTCCCCACATCTTGGCTTTGCCAGAGTTTGGTATAATTATTTGAATAAC
>CAZFTS010000065.1:0-9497 GCA_964521685.1 uncultured Muribaculaceae bacterium | reverse complement strand
ATGCAATTTCCAAAACACCAAAATCAATCTATCTAATATATAACACATTGCACAAAATTCTGTCAGATGGTACCGTCATAAAAAATTGCATTGAATAACTCGTTAGCAGCTGCTAGTGTGGATATTAAGCAGGAGGGGAACTTTAGGCCCCTTTGCCAGAGTTTGATACAAACTACTGTAATACAGAGATATACAAACATCAATTTTCCAAAATTGGAAAACCGCATTATGTAATATACAGTTATTCAAATTATTATACCAAACTCTGGCAAAGCGAGATGTGGGGAACTTTAGCAAATGGAAATCACCTGCTTTTTGCTAACGAAAGGATAAGCCCGAGCACTATCGAGAGAGATGCTGCAAAGATCACCTTGTAGGTATCGGGCAGCAGGAATGTGATTGTGTGAGCGGGAATCCAGAATAGTGGGATGGTCTTGCCAACTACAAACTTCATAAATCCGCCCCAGTCAACTGTTGAGATTACTTTTGAAACGGACATCCCTTTTGAAACGGAGATCCCCTTTGATATGGAGTTGCCTTTGCCGGGAATATTTCCGGCAACATTTTCACGTGCAAACCGGGCATCTATCCAGGTGTCTGTTATCCGGTGGGAGGCCATAAAGACTGGTGCAAAGGTGAGGTTCATGATTGCAGATATGTAAAATGCCTTGAGCAGTTTTGCCAGGAATCCGCCGGCAACAAATCCGGGTGCGGCGGCTGTTCCCGATCCGCCTGCCGATCCGCCTGCCGATCCGCCTGCCGGGCTGCCGATCCAGAGCAGACCCTTGTTTATAGCGCCTGAGACACCATCGGCATAAATAGAGAACATCATCACGATTAAGACGCCTAAAACGCCCCAGATGAACATCTTGGGCAGCATCCCCTTAACCATCTGCCATCTGCCCGATACTATTCTGGCAGCGAGAAATTCGCCCATTGTAGAGAGAATTGCAAACTTCACGAAGCCCATGAGGTAGGGGTGTGCCTTTGTTGTATTTACGAATAGTGTGTGTGTCTGCGGGATGATGAGGAATGCCGCAAATATTGCGATAAGTGTTACCCAGATTAGAGTTCCGAATTTTGCCATGAAGTTTTTTGCAAAGATAGCATCTCTGAGATTTTTTGACAAAATATTATCAGTCAAATATTTAGCACAATCATATTTTTTGCATAAGATGTTGAAAATGAGCTGAAAGGCAAAAAATCTCGGAGATAAAACTTTAATTTTACTAAATTTGCACCTCGGTGAGAGACAGTTCAACATTCATATGCGGTGTAAACTCTAAAAGCAAGGAGTCCTGGCAGGAGCTCTACAGCTATTTCTATGCTGCTCTGTGTAACTACTCGCGAAAGATCACAAACGACCCGCACGCTTCGGAGGATATTGTGCAGGGGATGCTCATAAAGCTCTGGGATTCAAATATTATCTTCACCGACCTCTCCGGACTTACTGCTTATTTGTACAAATCGGTCTATTCCAGATCGTTAAACTTTAAACGGGATAACAGAAAGGGTGTGCAGATGGACTCTGCCTCAATTCCGGGTCAAAGCTCCATTGAAGAGGAATACATCAGAATGGCTCTTGAAGAGGAGATTATCTCACGGTTTTACAAGGCGCTTGAGGAGATGTCGCCCCAGCAGAGGGAGATTATTCTCATGACTCTTCGTGGAGATAAGGTCGATGATATCTCCCGGAAACTGAACATCAGCCCCAATAGTGTCAAGACGCAGAAAAAGCGGGCCTACAGTTTTTTAAGAGGCAAACTCGGAACCAGTTTTGTGATTGTGAAGCTGCTGCTGTTTGCATAATTCAACCCCAAGAACCTTGGCAAGGTTACCCAACCTTGTGTGCAATTATCTCAAGAACCTTGGCAAGGTTACCCTTCCCGGTCTCTTTATGCAGATAGTCGCCTCCGAGGAGCTCGGGGGTGAACGAGAGTGACGGGCGGTGGAGTGAGGCCGATGGGATATTTTCAGATGCCGAGAGGTGGATTTCGGAGACTCCGGTCTGCTCAATTATGGAGGCGATATTTGATGAGTTTATGCCGGACCCGGCCATTATGATTACCCTTCCGGCGGCGAGCCGGTTCATCTCTTTGAGCACGGGAATTGCTTCGGCGGCTGTTTGCGCTCCGCCGGAGGAGAGTATGCGATGGGCTCCCAGGGAGATTACAGACTCAACCGATTTGAATATATCTTTAGAAAGGTCTATTGCCCGGTGGAAGGTAAAGGAGAGTGAGAGCGATCGGGCAAGATCTGAAAGTGGTCTGCAGAATTCAATATCGACATCTCCGTATTTGTCAAGCGCTCCGAACACCACACCGGAGACACCAAGTTGGCCGCACATCTCTATATCTCTCATCATCACCTCCATCTCCCGTCTGCTGTAGAGAAAATCACCCTGACGTGGCCTGATGAGAACGTTGATGTCAATTTCTGTCTCTTTACGGGCAAGTGAGATTGCTCCATACGAAGGGGTTATTCCGCCAAGAGAAAGGGCACTGCAGAGTTCAGCCCTGTGGGCGCCTGCCTTCCATGCTGTGATGCAACTCTCAACTGAGCCTGCACAGATTTCTATTTTAATATTTTTTGAGCTCATTTTAAATACGGAAAATCTTACCGCTTTTTTATATAATTATTGGCATCCAAATTTAAAAAATATTTCTAAGTTTGGTAAATAATTGCAAATCTGCTTAAAACCCAAAAGTAAAATGTTGAAAAGATCTCTTTACATCTTTCTGGCAATATGTCTGGTGACTCTCATTGTCAAACTGGCTATCCCTCGCGGCGACAAACCCGTAATCTCCAATCCTGCTTATCTTGAGATGGTTGAAGAGGATTTTCAAATGAAGAAAAACTTAATCGGGAATGATTCTCTGTTTAATATCTTCGATAAATGCAGGGGAAAACGGGAGCGGGAGGCGCTTAAGTTTCTCTATGCCTATATGCCAATCGGGGATATTGCCGACTACAATCCGCAGATCTATCTGGATGGCGTAAGGCACGCTTTGATGGTTAGGCGGAATATGGCCTGGGGCGATTCGATTCCGGAAGATATCTTCAGACATTTTGTGCTTCCGGTAAGGGCTAACAATGAGGCTCTTGACTCTTCCAGGGTGGTTTTTTACAATGAGTTGAAAGATAGGGTAAAGGGGCTTTCGATGTATGATGCCGTTATTGAGGTGAACTGTTGGTGTCAGGAGAAGGTGGTCTACACCCCTTCGGACGAGAGAACATCTTCACCCCTTGCTACAGTGAGAACTGCTTACGGGCGTTGCGGGGAGGAGTCGGTCTTTACCGTTGCGGCTATGAGGTCGGTGGGGATTCCTGCCAGACAGGTATATACGCCCCGCTGGGCTCATACTGACGATAACCATGCCTGGGTAGAGGTTTGGGTGGCCGGGAAGTGGTACTATCTAGGTGCCTGCGAGCCGGAGCCGAGGCTCAATGTTGCCTGGTTCAGCGCCACTGCCCAAAGGGGGCTACTCATGCATTGCCGGGTTTTCGGCTTTTATGAGGGGGCCGAAGATATCATCAGAAGGACTCCGGTCTTTACCGAGATAAATGTCACTGCAAACTATGCTCCTGTCTCTGAGGTCACAATCAAGGTAACCGATACCGGCGGAAACCCGGTTGAAGGTGCTGTGGTAGATTATAAAATTTACAACTATGCCGAGCTTTACAGCGCAATCTCGACCGTAACCGATGCCGGTGGCCTTTCGCATGCCACTTTGGGCCGGGGCGATGTTGTGGTCTGGGCTCACAAAGATGGAAAGTTCGGATTTGCCAGGGTGACTCCCGGCGGTGACGAACTCATAGAGATTATTCTTAACCACTCCGAAGGGGATGTTTTTGCTCAGGATCTGGATATTGTGCCTCCTGCAGAGGGTAAGGCTCAGGCAGATATTTCAAAAGAGGAGAGGGAGGAGAACAATAGGAGGATTGCCCGTGGCGACTCTTTGAGGCGTGCCTATATTGCAACCTTTGCCGACAGCAACTACGTAAAGGCACTTGCCGGCAAGCTTGAGGCGGATGGCAAAAACGTTATGTCGGATGGACAAAATATTACCAAAGAGAAGATTGCAAGATTTTTATATGCGTCCCGCGGCAACTACCGTGAAATCGCTAAGTTTCTGGAGTGGCTTACTGCGGATAATTTTAAATACGGACTCGATATGCTCGAGGTAATAACTGAGAAGGATCTGCGCGACACCCCTTCAAAAGTGCTTGAAAGTCATATGAAGATGCTTGATAGTCATATGAAAGTGATGGAAAGTCAATCCAAAATGCTTGAAAGCCAATCGAATTTAGCAGTAAACGGCGTTAAGACTTTATCCAACCAAAAATCTAACGATAAACATCAGTATGAAATTTTCAAAAGGTATCTGCTTAACCCGCGGATAGGCAAGGAGTTGCTCGGATGCTGGCGGGAATATCTGACTAAAGAGGAGTTTAAAAACAACCCGCAGGCAATTCTTGAGTTTTGCCGCAAAATAAAACCGGCATCGAAATACAATCCGCAAAACATTCCAGTGACACCTATGGGAGTCTACAAAATGATGGCGGCCGACAAGGCATCGGCAGAGGGTTTGTTTATTGCAATTTGCAGATCTTCAGGCATTCCTGCCCGTTTCGAAGAGGTGACCGGAAGGGTTCAGTACTACTTTAACGGCTCCTGGGTAGAGGCAGATATATTTGAAAACCCGGGGCGAGGTCGGCTGATGGTCAACTACAGGGGTAAGGTGGTTGATGATCCTAAGTTTGAGACCCATTTTACGATTGCCAGGCTTGAAAATGGCGTGATTAATACGCTCAATTTCAGAAATAAAGAGGGCTACGAGGGAACTAGCACTCTCAATGGTACGTTCCGTGAACCGGTGGAGCTGGAGGCTGGCTACTACATGCTAACCTGCGGAACCCGCATGGCAAGCGGTAAGGTTCTGGGAAGGGTCGCCCTCTTCAATATTGCATATGGCAAAACAACAAATGTCGAACTTATTATGCGAGATGATCCACAGGATCTGAGAGTTATTGGCAATTTAAATCCCGAAGCGCAATTTTACAACGCCGGCGCCGGCAAGTCGCAATCCATTATCGAATGTACCGGCAGGGGATTTTTTGTGCTGGCCTTCCTGAAACCCAACCATGAGCCAAGCACCCACGCTATCCGGGACATCCTCAAGTATTCCAACGAATTACAGACAGCCGGCCGCCCAATCATCTTCCTGGTGAGCGAAGCCGCACAACTTGACGACATATCTGCCCTCCGTGAAAACAAGGGCAATCTGCCCCCGATCTTTGTGACAGGTGCAGATACAGGCGACAAAATCCTCACCGGTGTATCATCATCCCTCAAACTCGGCGCCGACCCCACACTTCCGCTCATCATTGTCGCAGACACCTTCGGCCGCATTGTCTGGTCCACCCAGGGCTACAACATAGGCACCGGCGATAACCTTGCCAAGGTTCTTGGGCTCTGTCAGGGTCAAAGCAAGCACCTGCATGTTGCGGGCTTATAATAATCCCTTCACACACCGGGCAAGTCCATCCTCATCCGCTCACAGGTTCGCTCCTTCCGGCTGATTATGCCCTCATGTCGTGAAGGGATTATTATTTAACAGCCACGCGGAGAGAATATGCTTTGACCTCGACAGAGCCCTGAACCTTGGCAATCTTGTTGATTGGAATAATCTAACAGTATTCTGTGTATATTGCTGATATAGTGTAATATAGAATTCGCAATTATTAAAAACAGAAAATACCAAATTTTAGAGCGCACATTATCTGCTAGTTACACAGAATACTGTTAGATGAACTTACCCCAAGATGATCTGAGGGAGTTTTTTGTAATAAGAAGATATAAAGGCAAATAAATTATACTTGGTTTAGATATTTATTGGATTTTATATTATTAATTATCACATTTTAAATGCATTAAAAAAAACTCCCACAGATGAGGTTTTGTAGCACGAAATGAGGGTTTTATATGTTTTAATGATGTGGGGAACTTTAGTCATCCCTCAGTGTTTTTTACAATCGACATAAATACTGATAGTTAACACCTGAATCCCCCATCTAAATTGGTGCCCACTACTGTGTTAAATAAAAGATAAACAGCAATATACAAAAAACACTGAGGGATGACTAAAGTTCCCCACCAACTTAACACTCACACTAACAACAGTTAACGAAAAAAATTCACTCTGACAGTGTTTTTTTAAACGTGCAGATGTTCATGTTATTATAAAGGGTCGCCTATGTTAAATAAATAGGCGACCCTTTATAATGTGCTAAATATTAATGGGTTTAAAAAACACTGTCAGAGTAATATTTTGCCGTATTATCACGATAAAAAAAGGAGCGATTTGTAAAGGCCAGATAAATAGATTGTTAACTCATATTACAACAAAGCGCCCAAGGTGGGGAACTTTAGGGGATGACTAGGTTGTGTCACCCGTTTTGTTTTTTGATGTGTTATATAGAAAACACGTGTAAAAATGAGATGGGAAGATATTCACGAGAGAGCCGGCAGAATTGTTGGATTTCTTGTTAAAAAAGAGAGGGCCGGCAAAATGGCCGGAGATAAGTCGGGAGATAATGGAGCGTCGGGAGATAATGGTAAGTCGGTATCAAATGTTGATATTGAGTATGCTGCAAAATTCAGGGATTCGGGTGTTTTGTTTGAGAATCTCACACAGCGGGAGCAGTTTGACCACCAGAGGGCTTACCTGAGGTTAAGGAGAAGGAACAGGGTCCGGAAGACACTCAGGTTTTCCGCTGCAGCGGCTGTGGCGGTTATTTTTATCGGAGGGGCTATTTTCACAGGATATGAATATCTGTGGAACGGTCTGGACAGTGATACATTGGTTTCTGATTACTCAAATATAAAGCCTATAGAGAAAAAGGCACGTCTGATTCTGGCAGATGGTATGGAGGTGGATATCAAAGCGGTGGGAGAAGCTGTTGTGGAGCAGAACGGCAAGAAAATCAGTATTGGTTCAACAGGGGTGAACTATCAGACAAATAATGAATCCGGAAGTAAGGAGTCAGGAAAGGTTTCAACTCAAATAAAAAGCATATACAATTCACTGGAGATTCCGAGAGGGGGCGAATATTCGCTTACGCTTGCCGATGGAACCAAGGTTTGGATGAACGCAGATTCAAAGCTGAGGTATCCGATTTCATTTGTTGAAGAAAAGAGGGTGGTTTACCTTGAGGGAGAGGCCTATTTCGAGGTGGCAAAGGATGCCTCGAAGCCTTTTATCGTAAGCACTGCATCGGGCGAGATTACAGTTCTGGGAACTCAGTTCAATGTTAAAAGTTATAAGGAGGAAAACAGCATCTACACCACTCTGGTAGAGGGGTCGGTATCCTTCAGGGGGAGAACCAACAAAGAGACGATCCTTACTCCCGGATATCAGCTTATCTATAACCAGGAGCAGGGGACTCAGGAGCTGAAGAGGGTGAATGTGGGCAACTATATCAGCTGGAAAGACAATCTCTTCCAGTTTGAGGAGCTCTCGCTGGAAGATATAATGAAGACACTTGCAAGGTGGTACGATGTGACCGTAACCTATGAAAAGGAGGAGCTCAAACAGCTGCAATTCTCCGGAAATCTGGATAAGTACAGCAATATCGAGTCATTCTTCAAACTCTTTGAGGTTGGTGCGAAGATTGAGTTCAAAGTTGTGAACAGACATGTTCATGTGAAAACAAAAAAACTGGAGAGCTAAAATGCGAGGTCCAGCTCATAAGTCAAATGAGACCATGAGTTGGAAAGAAGCTGGAAAACCAGTGTCCGGAAGAGAATTATGCAGAAATTAAAACAATAAAAATAAAAACTTTACTTAACAAAAAACTATATTTTATGAAACAAAAATTTCCCTTCAGGCGGGGATGTCCCGTTTCGCATCTGAGAGTATTGCTGCTTGCGATCGTCTCATTTATGATTCTTGGATCAAATGTGCTTGTCGCAGGAGTATTGACTCAGGCCAGGCCCATTACTATGACAATTAAAAAGAGTACGCTCAACAACGTGCTGAACCAGATTAAGGATCAGTCGGGTGTGAAGATTCTTTTTAATGTAAACAGTGTTAAAAACATTGAATGTGACGAGGTAACTTTCAACAACACCCCTGTTGACGAGGCACTTAAATCGGTGCTTAAAAATACAGGTTTCGGATACCAGGAGGTAGACGGAGTTGTTGTAATCAAAGAGGTTCCTCAGCCACAAGAGCCGCAAAAGCCGGCAGAGGTTAAAGGTAAGGTGATCGATGCAACCGGTCTCCCTTTACCTGCGACAGCAATTATGATCAAGGGGACAAAAACCGGATTCGTTACCGATGAAAATGGTAACTTCTCATTCACTCTCAAAAACCCGAAAGGGGCTATTCTGGTTTTCACATTCCTCGGAATGAAGACCCAGGAGTTTCCATACAAAGGGGAGGCATTCCTCAACATTAAGATGGAAGATGACCCTAACCTTATTAACGAAGTTGTTGTAACAGGTATCTTTAACAGAGATATCAACACCTTCACCGGATCGTCAACCACAGTAAAAGCCGAAGAGATTCAGGCGTTCGGTAACCGTAACATCCTTACATCTCTCAGAAACATAGATCCTGCTTTCAATATTGTAGAGAGCAATACATTTGGATCGGACCCAAACAGACTTCCCGAGATTCAGATCCGCGGTAACTCAAATCTGCCAAACGTAAACCAGCTGCAGGATGAGAACCGGTTCGGAATGAACACACCGCTAATTATCCTTGACGGGTTTCAGTCAACCCTCAGAAAATTGCTGGACATTAACGAAAACGAAGTTGAGACCATCACCCTCCTTAAAGACGCATCTGCAACAGCTATTTACGGATCAAGAGGAGCGAACGGAGTTATCGTAATTACTACTAAAGCTCCTGAAATGGGTAAACTCAAGATATTTTACAAAGGTGACGGAAATATAGAGCTTCCCGACCTTTCGGGTTATAACCGTTTGAATGCCCGTGAGAAACTCGAACTTGAGAAGATGGTGGGTGTATATGAAACAGCACGTGCCGAGAGTGATGTCCCACTGAAAAGATACTATAACGATGTTCTCAACGAGGTAAACTCGGGAGTAAACACCGACTGGATGTCAAAACCACTCCGTGCAGGGGTAGGGCAGAGACACAATATCCGCCTCGAGGGTGGAGATAAATCATTCAGATACTCTGCATCTGCACAGTTAAACAATATCCAGGGTGTTATGAAGGAGTCAAGCCGTACCGTATTCAACGGAACTATCAAATTAAGTTACACTTACAACAAGGTAAAATTCACAAACACCCTGATGGTAGGTATAAGTAACAACTCGAACTCACCATACGGCTCGTTCAGCGATTATGCAAAGCTTAATCCATACTGGAGAGCATATGATGAAAACGGTAAAGTGCTCAAGACCCTTGGATATTACGGTAATACCGACTATACAGGCTATATGAACCCACTCCCGACGAGCC
>CAZFTS010000064.1:0-10159 GCA_964521685.1 uncultured Muribaculaceae bacterium | reverse complement strand
AAATATACCTTTTCAGAATCAGAAAAAACTTTCAATATGATAAATTATAAGAAATATCTGCCCTATTTAATTGCAGTGCTATCATTTGCAGCTGCTGCATATCTGTTTACTCCACAGGTTCTTCAGAAGAAGGTGGTAAACCAGAGCGACATTGCTTCATGGAGAGGTATGGCAAACGAGATAATTACATATAATGAGGCCAATCCGGATAAAGATCCTGCCCTTTGGACAAATTCTATGTTTTCCGGAATGCCTGCAACATCAATTTCGGTTGTTTACGAGGGAGATTATACCGATTATGTCTATAAGCTCATTCACAAACTTGCAGGGTCTCGCCCTCCAAGCTATCTGCTTATCTCAATGATTGGGGCGTTTCTATTGTTTCTTGCTTTTGGCATAAGTGTTCCGCTCTCTGCAATAGGGGCAATGGCTCTTACATTCTGCTCATACAATCTGCAGATTATTCAGGTGGGTCACAATTCAAAGATGGTTGCGATAGCATTTATGCCGTGGGTTTTGGCGGCGGTAGTCTATGCATACAAAAGAGCGACATTGAAGGGCGTTTTGACCGGTGCTCTGCTTTTTGCCTTCGCACTTAGTTTTCAGATTAAGGCGAATCACCCGCAAATAACCTACTATCTGGCAATTATGGTGTTGGGGTTTGGTTTTGCCCAGCTTTACACATCAATAAAAGAGAGAGTTTTTCCCGATTTTCTAAAGCGCTCTCTCATACTGCTTGCGGCCGGATTGCTTGGTATCGCTGTCAATATCAACCATCTGTGGCCAACATATGAATACTCGAAATTTACAATGAGGGGAGGATCCGAACTGGCAGTTGAGGAGGGTAAGGAGCAAAAGGGTCTGGATATTGCCTATGCAACAAGTTGGTCGTACAGCCCGGAGGAGATGCCAAACCTAATGATACCCAATTATAACGGAGGGCCTACTTCGGGAGAGTTATCTACAAGGTCAGAGACATACAAGGCGTTAAAGTCGGCCGGATACAACGGTGCCGAACAGGCTATCAAACAGATGCCACTCTACTGGGGTCCTCAGCCGTTTACTGCCGGGCCAATGTACATGGGGGCGATATCGGTATTCATATTCATTCTTGGACTTATACTGTTGCGTGGTCCCGTAAAGTGGTGGATTGCAATTGTCTCTCTGTTGGCTGTTTTCCTCTCCTGGGGGTCCAACCTGCTCTTTTTCACAGAGTTCTTTTTTAAATATGTTCCAATGTACAGTAAGTTCCGGACGGTTTCAATGGTTCTGGTGATTCTTCAGATAACCATTCCGCTGCTTGGATGGATAACCCTGTCTCAACTGCTTGGCGAAAAGGGAGAAAAGTACGACGTTAAAAAAGTAAAGAGCGGAATGACTATAGCCCTTGCAATCACCGCAGGTATCTCTCTTCTTTTTGCTCTTATTCCATCCCTTGCCGGTTCATTTATTTCTCCGGCAGATGCTCAAATGCCGGATGAGTTAAAACAGACTCTTGTTCAGGACAGAATGTCATTGCTCAGGTCCGATGCTATTCGTTCTCTGATATTTATATTACTTGGTGCATCTGCAATCTGGTTTACTTTTACCGGAAAGCTTAAGCGAAATATGTTTTACGGAGTGCTTACTCTTCTGATTTTTGCGGATATGTGGGTTGTTGGTAAGCGCTATCTGAATGATTCGCATTTTATAAAGAGCAGGGATTTCGAGAGCCAGTATGCGTTGAGACCTGTAGATAAGATGATTCTGCAGGATAAAGATCCTAACTACAGGGTTCTTGACCTCAGTATCAACACCTTTAACGATGCTCATGTAAGCTATCATCACAAAACAATCGGAGGTTACAGCCCGGTTAAGATGCAGCGTTATCAGGATATGATTGAGAGGCATATTACAGTTGAGATGCAGCAGATTGCCAAAGATATTTCAGGAAGCAAAACCATAGAGGAGGCTCAGGAGAAGCTCGGTCTCTATCCGGTTCTGAACATGCTTAATACCAGATATATTGTTCTGGGAGGAGATAATCCTCCGGTAATAAACAGAAATGCCCTTGGGAACAGTTGGTTTACGAATAGTGTCATTGCTGTAAATTCGGCATCAGAAGAGATTGGATCGCTCAATAAATTGGACAACTCTCATACGGCAGTTATTCACAGTGAATTTTCGGAAGATATAAAAGGTTGCTCGCAGGACTCAATTTCGACCGGCGAATCGATTGTACTTACCTCATATTCTCCAAACAGATTAGAGTACAAATCGGTTTCAGCTCTAAACAGACTTGCAATCTTCAGCGAGGTTTACTACCCTGCCGGCTGGAGAGCCTATGTTGATGGCCAGGAGGTTAAAATTCTCAGGGCCAACTATATTCTGAGAGCTTTGAACATTCCTGCCGGAGAGCACACCATAGTATTTGAGTTCAAACCCGACTCTTTCAAAAAGGGAGAACTCTGGTCAAGAATCACATCGGGAATTCTGGTTTTAATGCTACTGGCAACACTGGCCGGCTTTTTGCTCAACAACTATAAAAAGGCAACAACCCGGAAAGAGTAATAACCAGGGAATAGGGTTTTGACCCTGGTAGTGATTTATGTAATAAGTTTTAAAAAGGGATTTGAACAGAAGAATTTTATATCCGCTAATATCGGCAACGCTGCTCCTGCTCATCTTTACATCGGGCATCTTAAGCACGTTGGATTCCGGAGAGAGCACTGCCGGGAAGATTTTCGACGAAACAGTTGGGAAGATTTCTGTTAACAGTGATTTTGCTGCGGATTATTCGCCTGACGGATATTATTTTGAAGCATCCGGGGATCCTCTGCTAGCTGTAATTCCACATAGAATATCTGGAGGTGTTCCAACAATTACCGTTACCGAACCATGTCCGACATCTGCCTCAGGAAACAGATCCTTAAGATTTTCCATTTTCCCTGTTTTTACTGAAAACAAGATTATTTCGGCTCACAGATCCTACCTTAAACAAAGAGGCGGGAATGAGCTTACCTATACCCTTTCCGACAAGTATCAGCTTCCGGTATTGCTCAGGAAAATAATTGTTTAGCATTTTTTTCATTATGCTTTCCCGCTTAAAATATTATTAAGCGGGAGTTGTTTGCGTTGCAACCATTCAGGATGCACCGCTCAATTAACATTCTATCAACCAAAACCATAATGAAATGGAAACAATTATAAAAAAAATCAACATAAAAAATCTGGCCATCTCCATAATACTTGCACTTGCCGCTATCATCTTCTTTATTGTCTCATCGGCCCTGACCGGCGTAATTTTGCTGCTTATTTCGGGATTACTGCTAATGTTTGGTAGGACCCACGAGGTTTACGCTCCAACAAACCGACCGATAAGGCGTTATACGTACTACTTTGATAAAGACAAAATTCAGACACTTGAGAAGATACTTAGAGAGGGACCGGACCAACATCCGGAACCATTCCCATTTAACAAATACGGAAGCGGTAAACTTGATATTATGATTACCAGCAACAAAGAGTTCATCAGCTTAAAACTCTTCAAGTTTGTTCCGCACAAATATGAAGAGGCATCAGACTTCATTGAACACACAGGTAAAGAGGCCAAACAACTCTGCCGCTATTTGTCGGTTTAACACTACCTCTCACTGTTTTTTGAAAAGAGCTAGCTATCTGCGCTTTATGAAGGTTGTTTTTATGAATGGCCTTTATTTGTAAAAAAATCACATCTCATTATAAATAACTTACAAAAAACAGTGAGAGGTGTTGACCCCGGCAGAGTCACAAGAACCTTGACAACGTTACCCGAGCAGACTGTTGAGGAGCACAATTGAAATAGCAATTGGTGCCAGGAATTTTATAACCAGCATGATAGCTTTGAAGAAAGACTTTTTGAGGGCAACGGTGCCGCCGCTTGTAAGTTCGTCAAAGACATCGTCGCGTTTCATGCGCCATCCGACAAAAAGAACGACCAGCAGGCCACCGACCGGTAACAAAATGTTGGAAGAGGTGTAGTCAAAGAGGTCAAAGATGTTCTTGCCAAAGATTGTAACGTCGCTCATAATGCCCTGGGAAAGAGAGCTGAACGTGCCAAAAATGCCAATGATGACAAATGTGATGGCAACAGCAACTTTGCGGGTCATCTTGAGTTCTTCGGTAAAATATGCAACAACCACCTCAAGGAGGGAGATTGCCGATGTGAGTGCGGCAATCATAAGGATAAAGAAGAAGGCAATAGAGATTACATTCCCGAATGGGAGTTGTGCAAAAATCTGAGGTAGAGTTATAAAGACCAGACTTGGCCCCTGTTCGGGAGGAATTCCGAAAGCAAAAACGGCAGGGACAACAGCCAGACCGGCAAGGATAGCAAATCCGGTATCGGCAACGGCAACGCTAAAGGAGATTTTAAACAAGTTCTCCTTTTTGTTTACATAGGAGCCATAAGTTATTATACAGCCCATTCCAAGACTCAAAGAGAAGAATGCCTGCCCCAGAGCAGCCAGCAGAGTCTCCCCGGTTATCTTAGAGAAATCTGGATATAAAAGAAACTTAACCCCCTCCATGGCTCCGTCCAGAGTTAAGGAACGAATAGCCAATATAACAACAAGGATGAAAAGTACCGGCATGAGAATTTTAGAATATTTCTCAATTCCGTTTTTAACACCTGCAACCACAATCAGGGCACTCAAAGCAAGGAAAAGAAGGTGCATCAAAACCGGGGTGAATGAAGATTGGGTAAAGCCGGAAAATTGTGAAGATAAAGAGCTGCTATCCGAAGTGAGGAACGAAGATGAGAAAGACTTGAAGATATAATCAAGAGTCCATCCGCCCACCACACTATAGAAAGACATGATACAAATTGAAGCAACCACGCTTATAACACCAATTGTTAACCATCCCGATCGGGGAGCAATCTTTTTAATTGCACCAAAGGCATTAGATTGAGTGCGACGTCCAATGACAAATTCAGAGAACATTATTGGGAGGCATAGAACAATTACAAACGCCAGATAAACAATTATAAACGCAGCACCTCCGTTTGTCCCCACCATATATGGGAATCTCCATAAATTTCCAAGACCAACAGCCGAACCGGCCACTGCCACAAGAACCCCGAACCGGCTACCAAAGCCGTCTCTCTGAATGTTTGACATGTTTTTAAGTTTAAGTTTTTACTACAGCTTAGACAAAGATAAAAAAATGTTGGTTTTTTAGGTAAATTCGCACGTTATCAAAAACAGGAGGGCAGATGGAAAACAGGATTTGTGAACTTTTCGGAATTAAATATCCAATTATACAGGGGGGGATGGTCTGGTGCAGCGGATGGAGACTTGCATCGGCGGTGAGCAGAGAGGGTGGCCTTGGTCTTATAGGGGCAGGATCGATGCACCCCGATAACCTGAGAGATCATATCAGAAAGTGCCGGGAGAGTTGCGGTGTGCTCCCGTTTGGAGTAAATGTCCCATTGCTCTATCCTCAGATAGAAGAGATTATAAAGATAATAATTGAAGAGAAGGTGCCAATAGTCTTTACATCTGCCGGCAGCCCCAAAAAATGGACCTCATTCCTCAAATCGCACGGAATCAAGGTGGCCCATGTGGTCTCAAGCACTCAGTTTGCAGTCAAATGCGAAGAGGCGGGTGTGGATGCAGTGGTTGCAGAGGGTTTTGAGGCAGGAGGTCACAATGGAAGGGAGGAGACAACCACATTTTGCCTCATTCCTGCTGTAAGAGAAGCAATTTCGCTTCCATTGATAGCCGCCGGCGGAATTGCCACAAGTAACGGTATAGTAGCAGCAATGGCGCTGGGTGCCGATGGGGTTCAGATTGGAACAAGATTTGCCCTCTGTTCCGAAAGCTCTGCTCATGAAAACTTTAAAGCAAGATGTCGCGGATTACAGGAGGGGGGAACCAGGCTCTTGCTGAAAAAACTCGCACCGACCCGCCTCGCAGATAATGAGTTCTCGGCAGCAGTTCAGATGGCCGAAAACAGAGGGGCATCGGCAGAGGAGCTTGAGGAGCTTCTTGGAAAAGGTCGTGCAAAAAAGGGTATTTTTGAAGGAGACCTTCAGGAGGGGGAGTTGGAGATAGGTCAGGCAGCCTCGCTGGTTAAAGCAGAGGAGAGCGTGGCCGACATCTTCAGGGATTTAATTAAAAAAAGCCCGCGTTAACGGGCTTTTAATTAGTCACTTTTCGAACGAAACTCTTTATAATAACTCTTCATATCTATTTGACACAACATCCCAGTTGATTACCTGCCAGAATGCTTCGATATAGTCGGGACGTTTGTTCTGATACTTAAGGTAATAAGCATGCTCCCAAACATCCATACCCAAAATTGGAGAGCCCTTTTTATCGGCAACGCTCATAAGAGGATTGTCCTGATTTGGTGTTGATGAAACAAAGAGGGTTCCCTTATCATCTACGCTTAGCCAGGCCCATCCGCTTCCGAAACGGGTTTTTCCTGCATCTGCAAACAGCTTTTTAAGCTCATCCATTGAACCGAAAGTCTTGTTTATGGCAGCAAGAAGTTTTGCCGATGGCTTACCGCCGTTCACCTTCATATTCTCCCAATAGACAACGTGGTTGTAAAATCCTCCGCCATTATTTCTGACAGCAGCAGGCAGCTCGCCTATGTTGGCAAAAATCTGTTCCATTGTCATAGACTCCATCTCCTTACCCTTGATAGCAGCAACAAAGTTGTCGAAATAGGCTTTGTGGTGTTTACTGTAGTGTATCTCCATTGTCAACTTGTCAATGAATGGCTCTAATGCATCGTAAGCATACGGAAGCTCTGGAAACTCAAATTTATTTAATGTCTTCATACTCGTTTTTGTTTTTGAACTTTTATCTTTTGAACTGCTCTGTGCCCAACCTGTAAAAGGCAGAATAACAACGAGAGCCAGTATTAAAATTCTTTTCATGGTTAAAAATTTATTTTAATACAAAACACTCTCCAGGGAAAAAAGTTCATTTTCTCTCCAGAACGATAAATTCAAACGGGTATTCAAACTTCTCCCCTCTTTCGAAGGATTCGCGGGACAATTCATGCCATAATTCGAAATCCAGGGCAGGAAAAAAGGTATCGGCATCTTCAATTTTTACATGAACCTTGGTCAGATATAATTTGTGGGCAAAAGGGAGTGCCTCCCGGTAGATCTCCCCGCCACCAATGATAAAGATCTCATCTGCATCACTCTTTCCAACCTCATCAAAAGCAAGCTCCAGCGATTTGAAAACCTCTGCTCCGGGAAGTGAGTCCAGAGAGCGGCTGATAACAATATTGCGACGTCCCGGCAGAGGTTTACCTATAGATTCCCAGGTCTTTCTCCCCATAACAACAGGATTCCCGGAGGTCACCCTTTTAAAGTATTTCAAATCTTCCGAAATGTGCCATAAAAGCCTGTTATCTTTTCCGATAGCCCCGTTTTGGGCAACTGCAACTATAATTGAGATTGTCATTTTTCCGAATTTTAATTAGACGGCAATAGGCGCCTTGATTCCCGGATGGGGGTCGTATCCGGTGAGTACGAAATCTTCATATTTAAAATCGAAGATTGATTTCACCTCTTTGTTTATAACCATTTGTGGCAGAGCTCTTGGTTCACGGGAGAGCTGCAGCGCCACCTGATCAAAATGGTTCGTGTAGATATGGGCATCTCCAAATGTGTGGATAAACTCACCCGGAGAGAGATCACAAACCTGCGCAACAATCATCGTGAAGAGCGTATAGGAGGCAATATTGAAAGGAACGCCAAGAAACACATCGGCACTCCTCTGATACAACTGACAGCTAAGCTTTCCGTTTGCAACATAGAACTGAACCATTGCATGACATGGCGGAAGAGCCATCTTATCGAGCTCCCCCACATTCCAGGCCGAAATAATATGTCTTCTGGAGTCGGGATTCTTCTTAATGCCATCAATCAGTGCAGATAACTGATCTACAGTTTTGCCATCTGCCCCCCTCCATGAGCGCCACTGACCACCGTAAACAGGACCCAGATCGCCGTTACTGTCGGCCCACTCATTCCAAATGGTGACTCCGTTGTCATTCAAATACTTAATGTTAGTATCTCCCTTGATAAACCAGAGAAGCTCATGTATAATTGAGCGCAGATGGAGTTTTTTGGTGGTAAGCACCGGAAAACCTTTGCTCAGGTCAAAGCGCATCTGATAGCCAAAAACGCTTTTTGTTCCGGTTCCGGTACGGTCGCTTTTCAAGACACCGTTTTCCATTATATGCTGCAGAAGAGAGAGATATGATTTCATTTTATACGAGATTTTTGCCAGGGGGTCAACCCTTAAGGCCTATGCAAATATAACCAAATATGTACCACAAGAAAAGAGATGATGGTCTCAATAATTTGGATAATTTTGTGCCGGATTACTTTTGATTTGATGAAAAGATATTTAACCCTAATCTCCTCGTTTATAATAATGCTCTGTCTGGGAAGCATGTTTGCATGGAGCATTATTGCGCGGGAGCTCTCTCAGGATTACGGATTCTCTCTCTCAAAGACACAGTTTGTTTTCGGCCTCTTCTTCACAATCTTTCCTTTGACAATGCTTTTAGCCGGGAGGCTTGAGAGAAGAACCGGTCCAAGATTGCCGGCACTCATCTCGGCTCTGCTCTTTACAGGAGGATATCTTTTAAGCAGTTTTTCGGGTGGGGATTATCTCCTGATTCTGATTGGGATGGGGGTGATGACAGGTGCGGGAACGGGATTCGGATACCTTGCCGCTCTCACCGTTCCGGCCAGATGGTTTCCTGAAAGAAAGGGGCTCATTACCGGCCTGGTGGTTGCCGGGTTCGGCCTTGCTGCTGTCTTCTTCTCATTCTTCGCAGAATCTTTGCTTGAGTCGGGTAAAAGCGTTCTGGAGACGTTGCGGTTTATTGGCATTGTCTATGGTGTCATTGTTGCTCTGATGTCATTTTTTGTCTACAATCCGGTCGGGTATGGTGAGGATAAAAGCAGGGTTGATTTTAAATTTCTCAAAACGAAACAGTACCTGAGACTCCTTTTCGGGATCTTTACAGGAACCTTTGCCGGGTTGCTAATTATTGGCAGTCTCACAGCCATCGGCGCCCAATACGAAATTGAAAAACACACCCTTATTCTGGGTGTTTCGGGCTTCGCATTAGCAAACAGTGCAGGGCGTATCTGCTGGGGATTCCTGAGCGATATAATCGGCGCCGGGGTCTCTATCCTCCTTGCCCTGGTTTTCCAGGCCATCGCGATATTTTTCATAGGCCACACAACCTTATCACCCTTTACCTATCTGCTTTTAGCCTCTCTTACTGGGTTCGGATTCGGCTCCAATTTTGTCCTCTTTGCAAAAGAGAGTGCGCAGATATTCGGTCTGCGGAACTTTGGCTCCATTTACCCCTATATCTTTCTTGGATACTCTCTTGCAGGAATTTTAGGCCCGGTAACGGGTGGATATCTTTACGATATGCTTAACAACTTTTCGGTACCGACCTCAATTGCCGGCGCTGTAAGTCTTGCCGGTGCAATGCTTTTCCTGAACAAAAAGTATTTTACAAGAATCAGATAACCAGAGAAACTAAGGGGTTACATTACAAATACAGAAGTTATAAGTTTACGATATAAACACTGAAGTTATAAGGCCTCAATAAATAAAGAGATACTATGAGTTCACAATTATTACTAAGAGATGAGAATCTCTATCCGGACGATGTTGTTCTGAAGTCGGTTCTCGGAGATGTATTCCCTGTTTATCAGGAGCTTACCAAGACTCTTACCGGAAGCGATTTTTCACTCGATCTTTCCTGGAACTACTACAAAGATGGTAAATCATGGCTCTGCAAAGTGACCAAAAAGAAAAAGACAATTTTCTGGCTGTCGGTCTGGGAGGGCTTTTTTAAGACAGGATTCTACTTCTCCGAAAAAACAGGTGCAGGAATCGCATCCCTGGATATAGATCTCTCATATAAAGAGGCTTTTGCAACAGCCAAACCCATCGGCAAATTAATCCCGCTTGTTTTTGACATCTCCCGCAAAGAACAGCTCAAAGATCTGCTCGAGGTGGTTAGGTACAAGCTGTCGAGGTAATATATTAGAATCATTATTTAAACCGAATAAGGTAAAAAAAGATTATGACACAGCAATAACCTCAAATTTAGAGATATAGGATTATTATAAGTTTCGATT
>CAZFTS010000063.1:0-10224 GCA_964521685.1 uncultured Muribaculaceae bacterium | reverse complement strand
GTCCTCAGCCTTTTTCCGAAAAATACTTCAGAAAATAAGCTAAAAAACAGATGTTGTTTCGGGTAGCTTTTCATTCAGCAGTTGCAATTGCTTACTAATAAGAGATAACTTACTTTTTAGACAGCCTCTTTTTTTGTTACTCCTTTTTGTTGTAAATTTGTTGGAGTTTCATTCAAATATTAGATACAACATGAATAATTTTATATTTCACAATCCAACAAAATTAATCTTCGGTAAGGGGACAATTTCGTCTTTGTCAAATGAGATTCCGAAGGATAAAACAATTTTAGTGACATTCGGCGGCGGAAGTGTAAAGAGCAATGGTGTTTACAACCAGGTTACTGAGGCTCTTAAAGGGTACAAATACTATGAATTCTGGGGTATCGAACCCAATCCGACCGTTGAGACATTACGAAAAGCCATTGATCTGGGTAAGGAGAAAAAATGCGATTTCGTACTTGCAGTGGGTGGTGGATCAGTAATTGACGGCTCAAAGCTTATAGCATCGGGGATTATTTATGATGGCGATGCATGGGAGATTGTAATTAAACGGGATTACACTGCAATGAAGTCACTCCCGCTCGCCTCGGTATTAACCTTACCTGCAACCGGTTCGGAGATGAACAGAGGAGCGGTTATCTCACAAAAGGCGACCAAAGAGAAGTTTGCATTCTACTCAAACACACCGGTATTTTCGATTCTGGACCCGGAAACAACCTACACACTTCCCGATTTCCAGATAGCTTGCGGTCTTGCAGATACATTTATCCATGTTATTGAACAGTACCTTACAACGCCGGGTCAATCACCACTTATGGACAGATGGGCCGAGGGAATACTACAGACAATTGTTGAGATTGCCCCGAAACTTGATAAAAAACCATACGATTACGATACAATGGCCACCTTTATGCTCTCGGCAACAATGGCGCTCAACGGGTTCATTTCCATGGGTGTATCTCAGGACTGGGCTACACATATGATTGGGCATGAACTAACTGCTCTTCACGGCCTTACACACGGACATACCCTTACTATTGTTCTTCCGGGTACAATGTCAGTAATGAGAGAGGAGAAGGGAGATAAAATACTTCAATACGGCAAAAGAGTATTCGGGATAGAGAAAGAAAACAGAGAAGAGGCTATTGATGAAACGATAAAGAGAACCGAAGAGTTTTTCCGCTCACTGGGTTTTAAAACCAGACTATCAGAAAACGGCATCTCAAATGAGACAATAGATGAAATTGAAAAAAGATTCAGAGAGAGAAACTTCCGGTTAGGTGAAAACAGAAGTGTTGATTATACCATTACCCGTAAGATTCTGGAAAAAGTCCTGTAAAAGAAAATTTAAAAGCTATGCTAAAAAGAGAGGTTAAGATCAAAGAGGTTCTGACTTTCAGTTCGGGTGAAATTAAGTTTGCGATTCCATTGAAATATATAGACAAGGTAATTGCAGCACAGGAGATTACACCGGTTGAGAATCAGTCAGGATATATTAAAGGCATTATTGACCTGAAAGGAGAGATTATTCCGGTACTCTCTTTAAGATCAAAGTTTAGCATTGAAGAGAGGGAGGTATCTGCCAACGATAAATTTGTAATTATCTTCTTTCTTAACTCTAAGATTGCTCTCATATCTGAAGATAATTGTGATATTGTCTCTATTACTGATGAAAGTATTAAGGATATAAAAACAATATTTAACGGACTCTCTTCTGTAAAACTGGTAAACGGAAAGTCCGGCATAATGTATATATATGATCCTGAGACATTTCTTTCTAAAGATGACAGTATTGAGGTGGCTAGATTATCGGAAAATGGTATTCAAAATTAATTATAATGCATAGAGCGGGATCTGTCGAAAAGGTTGCAGTTATAATCGAAAATGAATTCGGACTATATTACCCTCCGAACAGATATGATGATTTAATCAGAGGATTGGCAAATACCGCCACACTGGTTTATGACACAAATGACAGCTCTTTAATAATAAAAGATATTATCCGGGAAGGAGCTGTTCCCGCAAATATTTCAGAACCTCTCATTTCATCATTAACTATAACCGAAACCTATTTCTTTAGAGAAACGCCCTCAATCTCAATGTTTGTGAATAAGATAGTTCCTGTAATCAAAGAGAAAGAGGGAGAGTTCAGAATATGGTGTGCAGGATGCAGTTCCGGAGAGGAGCCATATACACTGGCAATGCTGTTGAGAGAAAATCTGAATACAACTCAATTGGAGAGGGTAAGAATTCTGGCTACCGATGTAAATCACAAAGCCCTGGAAAAAGCAAATCTCGGAATCTATACAGATTGGTCATTCAGAGAGACCCCTCCCCTTTTCAAAGAGAAATACTTCAAACATAGCCAGGGCAAGTGGATTATTGACGGAAAAATAAAAAAGATGGTAGAGTTCGGGAAACTAAACCTTGCCAGAGATTTTTCTCTCGACAAAATTGGATTTAATGGATTTGATCTGATTTTCTGCAGAAATGTGCTTATGTACTTTTCGCCAGCAGTAATCAGATCCATAACAGGAAAGTTTATTGATTTGTTACCCGAAGGTGGATGGCTCATCGTAAGCCAGGTCGAACTTAATGATGACTATTTCGGAGAGTTCACAAAATTTAATTATGAAAATGGGATTTTTTATAAAAAAGTTTCCGGACTAAAGAGTGTACCAATAACTAAAAAAGAGAGTATTAAAAGTGCACATAAAGAGATAACCACCATAAAAAAACCTCAAAACAGGCTAAAGAGAGTACCTGAAATAAAAGTCAACCAGGAGATTAAACCTAAAATAAGTTCATACAGTGAACTGGAAAATCTTTATGACAAAGGGAGCTACGAAGAGTGTATAAAAAAATGCCTGGATTACAAGGAGAATGATAAGGAGTACAATCAGGTTACTCTGCTTATGGCAAAATGTTATGCCAACAGAGGAGAATACTCCAAATCTATTGAATCTATAGATAAAATCATAGTGTCAGGAGGATCAGGAGAGGATATTTATTATCTTTATGGTACGGTTTTAAAGGAGCAGAGAGAGACAAAAAGAGCGATTGATGCTTTTAAAAAAGTTCTCTACCTTAATCCTGACCACCTCTTTTCAAACCTGTTACTTGGAAATATTCTAAGTGAAGATGGAATAGAGGATAAAGCTTCCAGATATTATAACAATGTGCTTGAAATTCTTTCGAAGATTGATGATAGCCACATAATTCCTGAGTCCGGCGGGCTTACAAAAAGGAGATTCATGGAGATGGTGGAGAATCTTATTGGTAAATATAAAAGATGAAGACTGAAAAAGAGATACTGAAAGAGAGAGCCATCAGGAATGCAGAGGTTGCCGGTACCGGGTTATCTGCATATAAAGAACCAGTTGAAATTCTGGCATTTACACTATTAAACCAAAAGTTTGCTTTTGAACGTCGCTATGCCTCAGAAGTTCATTTTTTAAAGGAGATCACTATAATCCCCGGAGCGCCCGATTTTGTTTCAGGCGTTATATTCCACCGGGGAAGAATAATATCGCTTGTTAACCTCAGGACTCTTTTTAAAATGAGAGAGAGAGGATTAACCGATCTTAACAAATTTATTATTTTATCGGATAAAGATACCTGCTTCGGAATAATTACCGACACAATTACCGGAATATCAACTAAAGACAAATCCACGATGACAACGCCGCCAAATACTATAGACCCTTATGTATCTGCATATATTAAAGGGGTATTTGAAGATGGAACTGTTCTTCTGGATGCATTAAAACTACTAACCAGCCCTGAAATAATTGTAAAATAATATGGAAAATTTCACATTCAGAATTAAAACAAGAGGTAAACTGATAATTGGGTTTGCGATAATCGTAATCTCGACTGTAGCTATCATTTCTCTAACATACAACAATATAACAAGGGTTGAAAGAGTTGGCCGGTCTGTTCAGGAGATGGATAGTATCACAAACCAGGTTGCCAATCTACGGGCAGATGTAAATCGTATAAGAGCCTTGTCACTAGAGCTTCTTGTGGAAAAAGATGACTCTAAGATCAATTTTATCATTAATACCATTTCTGCAGAAGAGGTTGAGTTGGCAATGAAGTGTGAAGGGATTGACAGCATGCTAAATCATGAAACCGACATCCGTAATGCTTTCAGGAAGTTGACGAAAGATATCAATATTTATTCTCAAAACAGAGCTAACTTCATCTCTCTCGTATCGGGAGGTAAAAAAGATGAGGCTTACAAATATGTTAGTGATGTACAGAATTCATTGTACAATAACATCCGGGAACAGAGTATTGCGATTGAAAGCAGTTTAATGCAGCTTAGAAAAGCGCATATTATTAAGAGCCGTGAACTTGAAAAAAGTATAAGTATACAGGCTGTCATCTTCGGTTCATTCTTACTTATATTGAATCTGTTTATTGCAATATTCATTCTTAGGATGTTACGAAAGATCACATCTGAAATCAGATCAGGAATTGAGATACTGGCAGGCTCCTCGGCAAACATCCTCACCACATTTACCGAAATGTCAACCGGAGCATCGGAGACAGCAGCAGCAGTATCAGAAACTACAGCTACAATTGAGGAGGTACGTCAAACAGCTACTTTATCTAATCAAAAAGCAAAATCTCTGATAGAGAGTTCACAAAAGGTTAGCAACTCTGCAGAAAAGGGGAAAAACTCCCTTTCTGAGGTGATGAACGGGATGGATCAGATAGACCTCCATATGAAGAAAATCTCTGACACAGTTATAAAACTATCGGAACAAAACCGTAGAATCGGTGAGATTACATCAACGGTTTCAGATATCGCAGATCAATCTAACCTGCTTGCAGTCAATGCCGCAATCGAGGCTGCAAAAGCAGGAGAGCATGGCAGGGGCTTTACAGTTGTAGCACAGGAGATTCGCAATCTTGCCGATCAGTCAAAACGGGCTACTATCCAGGTTAAAGAGATACTAAACGAAGTTAACAAATCGGTTAATAAAGCTGTAGAGGCTACCGAAGATGCTACCAAAACTGTTGATACCGGAAAAGAGCTAGTTACACAAAGCGGTGAGGTTATTGAGATACTTTCTGATAATATAGAGGAGGCCGGCGAAGTCTCTTTGCAGATATCTTCATCCAACCATCAGCAGATGGCAGGTATGGACCAGATAGTACCTGCTATGGAAAATATCAAGAAAGCAAGTGAGCAAAATGTATCCGGTATGCAAAAAGCGCAGAAGGCTACACACGAAATTCACAATCTTGGACAATCGCTCAAAAGAATACTTATTAAGTACGATTTGTAAATATGCCGGATAGCTTTGACAATGAGAGCTTTTTAAAAGAGCTGCTGAATGATTTCAAAATCGAAGCCCTTGAGCACTATGACTCAATAGTGAAAGGGCTTATCGATCTTGAAAACACCGGCACTCCCGAGAAAAAGCAGGAGATTATCGAGAGAATATTCAGGAATACCCACAGTCTTAAAGGTGCTGCCAGGGCTGTGAATCTGAGCGAGATAGAGAGGCTATGTTCAACACTGGAGACTATATTCGGCCACCTGAAAAAGGGAGAGATAGCTGTCACGTCTCAGCTTCTTGATTCCATGCACAAGTCTGTTGATGTCCTTAAGGTTTTGATAGATAACCTGAATGATACCGGCAAAAACATACAGGTAAGTGCAAACTCTACAATAAAAAATCTTGAATATCTGCTCAAACTCTCTTTACAACAGACAAAAGATCAGAAACAGGAGCAGGAGGCAACAATTGAGAAAGAGCGGATTTTGAAAGAGGAGAGTGAGATAAGCGAAAACACATCTTCCGAGAAAGAGGCAGAAC
Source organism: uncultured Muribaculaceae bacterium (assembly GCA_964521685.1). GTDB lineage: Bacteria > Bacteroidota > Bacteroidia > Bacteroidales > UBA932 > Bact-08. The sequence continues at coordinate 4,390 of CAZFTS010000063.1, read as the reverse complement.
GTCACGATCTCTACTCAGTAAGAATTCCGACAGGCCATCTGCACCAGATACTTGCAGAGAGTGAAGATTTCATTGCCGTTAAGACAACTCTGGATTATTACCGGAAAAATCTTGAAAACATTTACGTCAAATATAAGGATGATGATCTTTATAAACTGATAAAAGACCTCATAGCATTCCAGACAGTATCGTCCAGGATGATAGATGATTTAATTATAAATATCCGGGAGACACTCCTTTCGAATTTCTCTACTCTGCTTAAAGTTATCCCAAAGATGGTCAGAGACTTGTCAAAAGAGTACTCGAAAGAGATCACTTTAAATATCCGGGGAGAAGAGACCGAAATAGACAGAAGGATTCTGGAAGAGTTAAAAGACCCTCTCATCCATATCATAAGAAACTGTATTGACCATGGAATAGAGACTCCCCAGGAGCGTGTAGATATTGGGAAAGAGATTAAGGGTAAAATAGATATCAAGATTGAAAAACTTATTGACCGAAAAGTCAGAATAACAATTACTGACGATGGAGCCGGTATTAATTTTGCCAATGTAATTCAATCTGCCGAAAAAAATGGTCTCCTTATCGGTTCCGATCCAAAAACACTCTCTAAAGAGGAGATTATCTCTCTGATTTTCAAGTCAGGAGTATCTTCAAGAAAATTTGTAACCGACATATCGGGAAGGGGGCTGGGTATGTCAATAGTTGCCGAAAAAATTGCCGATCTCGGAGGTTCGATTGAGGTATCTACAGAACAGGGTAAATGGACAAAATTTGTACTGGTTCTACCTCAGACCATCTCAACATTCAGAGGAATTCTGATTGAGAGCGAAAATGTTAACCTTATGGTTCCATCTCTCTACGTAGATAAGGCGGTAAGGGTAACTAAAGATAATATAGGCAATATAGGGGACAAAAGCGTAATCAAATGCAACAATGGTGAAACCCTTGGAGTTGTGAGGTTATCCCGCATACTGGGGATCTCCGGAAATGTGGTAAAAAAGGATCAGGATGAGTTTATCAGGTTGCTAATTCTTACCAACAATAATAAAAGAGTTGCATTTATAGTAGATAATATCTGGGGTGAATATGAGGGAATTGTTAAAGATATGGGCCCTCAGTTGCAGTATATCAGAAATATCGCAGGAGTAACCATTATTGAAAACGGGAAGGTGATTCCAGTGCTTAATGTGAGCGAGCTCATTGACAGTTCATCGGAGGGGACAGAGTCCTATGAACCAACACAAAACCTTAAAAACCAGAGCGAGAAAGAGAGTAAAGAGAAGAAAATTCTTATTGTGGAGGATTCTATAACGGTAAGGACAATGCTTAAACACTTTGTTGAAAACGCAGGATATAACGTAACAACTGCCGTCGATGGTCTTGACGGCTTCAATAAGTTCTCATCAGAGGAGTATGATATGATAATCTCTGACATAGAGATGCCAAGAATGAATGGATTTGAGCTCACCAAAAGAGTCAGAGACGCCAAAAACCACTCCGATATCCCGGTAATTCTGGTAACGGCACTTGAAACTCCTACCGACATGAAGATGGGAATGGATGCAGGTGCAGATGCATATATCGTAAAGAGCAGCTTTGAAAAGAGTAATTTGTTGCAAACAATACAACGTTTTATTTAAATCAGACACATATGACCGGTTCAAATAAAAAGAGGATAATAAAAGTTCTTATTGTTGAGGATTCACCTGTATATCAGAAAATCCTCAGGAATATCCTTACTGAAACCGGTGAATTCGAAGTAGTAGCAATAGCATCTAATGGCCTTGAAGCAATAAAATATTGTACTATATACCAGCCCGATGTGGTAAGTATGGACATCCTGATGCCTGTAATGGATGGCATTGAGGCAACAAAACAGATAATGCAATCTAAACCGGTTCCGATTGTAATAGTGAGCAACATCTACCAGACCAACGATACCGACATGGCCATCAAAGAGTTGGAAGCAGGAGCCGTCTATATTCTTCCAAAACCAAGCGGCCCTGCCGATCCCAACCATCTGAAAGACGCCGTAAAATACAGAAATACAATGCGTTTAATGTCCGAAATAAAAGTAGTGAAACGAATAGAACGCAATACAGACAAATTCCAATCTGAAATTTCCACTAAGAACAGAATTGATTCTATTAACAATAGAAATAGTAAATGTTCACTAAGCAATGATTTTAAAATTATAGCGATTGGTGCATCTGCAGGCGGTCCGGAGAGTATCAGAATTATACTCAGCAATCTGTCGGACAAAGTAAAAGTACCTATTGTCATTGTACAACACATAGATCAACACTTTATTGATGGTTTTATCAGCTGGCTGGACAGCCATTCAGCTTTTCCTGTAAAGGTCGCCGAAGAGGGAGAGTTGCTGTTACCAGGAGCCGTCTATGTTGCACCCGGCGGTAAACACCTCACAATTAGCAAAGGGGGAGTTGTTACGTTACTTAATGACTTAAAACCTAATGGCCATATTCCATCAATTGATGCTCTTTTTGACAGCATTAACAAAACATATAAAAATGAAAGCATTGGGATACTCCTCTCCGGAATGGGCAGAGATGGTGCAGATGGCCTTAAAAAATTAAATGATTCAGGAAGTTTTACCATTGTTCAGAATGAAGAGAGCTCTCTGGTCTACGGTATGCCAAGTGAAGCTGTAAAACTTGGAGCCGTATGCAGAGTTATGACACCTGAAGAAATTACAAATGAGATAAATAACCTTTTTATTAAAAATGGATCAAGAACAAAACAGTAAACTTGTAAATGGCTATGTACTTGCTGTAGAAGACTCCCTGGTTCAGGCAAAAAGACTTGAATTTTTCTTTAAGAAATATCAGATTGATTACAGAATTTTTTCTACAGGCGAAGAGGCTCTCATCTATTTAGGTAAAAGAATCCCTGAACTGATTATCAGTGATGTAATAATGCCCGGGATGGATGGATATGAACTCTGCCGGAGAGTAAAGGAGAGTCCGGCAACAGCTGCTATTCCTGTCATTTTGCTAACCTCGCTTCAGGATCCTAACGATATTATTCGAGGGCTCCAGGCCGGGGCAGATAATTTCATCACAAAACCTTATGATGAAAAATATCTGCTATCCAGAATAGAACACCTCTTAAGCAATATCGGGCTCGACAACAACGGATTTCAGAAGGAGAACACAAATCCTATCAGCCTTAAATACAGAGGAGAAGAGTTTAAAATAACCTCGGGTCGCAGACAAATTCTGGATCTGTTAGTCTCTGTTTATGATACGGCAATTCAAAGAAATGAAGAGCTCACAGCAATTAAAATTGAACTTGAAGGGACAAACAGAAGCCTTGTTCAGGCAAACGAAGATCTGGACGCATTTTCCAGAACAGTTTCACACGACCTTAAATCACCGCTTGCTGTAATAATCGGATTCACAAGTGCAATTCTGGATAATCCCGAAAGTTCGGTGAGTGAAGAGGAGAAGAGCTATGTGCAGTTTATACACGAATCGGCACTGGAGATGACTCAGCTCATTAAAGATCTGCTCTCATTCTCACAATCAGGAAGATTGGACCTCCGGGAGGAGGAGCTTGACCTAAGCGATATAGCAAACGATATACTGGGAGGAATACTGTTAAGGTATCCGCAATGTACACCTAAAGTTACGATAGAGAGTGATCTTAAAGCGAGGGCCGATAATAAGCTGATGCGTGTAGTTCTGGACAATCTTATAGGTAATGCAGTCAAATACAGCTCAAAAGTAGAATCTCCGGAGGTATTTTTCGGGAAAAAAGAGTACTTTGGAAAGGACCTTTTTTTCATAAAGGATAACGGAGCCGGATTCAACATGGCTAAAGCAGATAAACTTTTCCAGCCGTTTGTAAGGCTTCACTCCGGGATGGAGTACAGCGGAACGGGTGTAGGACTCTCAACAGTAAAGAGGATAGTGGAAAAACACGGGGGCGAAATTTGGGCAGAATCCGAAGAGGGAAAGGGTGCTACATTCTATTTTACCCTGGAGTAAACATTTCGTAATTATGTTTGTTAATTGAACTATACGAATTTAATACTATTATAATATGAGCGAAGATCCTATTATTTGTAATTGTAACGAAGTTTACAAAAGTGAGATTATCAAAGCCATTAAAGAGAAAGGCTGCAAAACTGTCGAGGATGTAGGAGAGGCTACCGGAGCCGGAACAATATGCGGAGGTTGCCAGGACGACATTCAGGAGATTCTTGATTCAGTGAAGTAATAATCAGGAAAATTTAAAGATAAAAAAAGCAGAGGAACAACATGTTACCTCTGCTTTTTCATTTACGGCAATTTATTTACGGCAATCTATTTAGGGTCTACTGAATAATTCGCAACACATTTAACATCAATAAAATAAACCTGCA
>CAZFTS010000062.1:0-10603 GCA_964521685.1 uncultured Muribaculaceae bacterium | reverse complement strand
TAAATTGTTTTTAAAAATGGATATCAAATTAGTTGAAGAGGTGCTTCGGGGTGTGGTACACCCGGTTAAAGAGAAGGATGTTGTGGAGTTGGGGATGGTGGAGGATATTAAATTTGAAGATGGAAGGTTGAGGTTTAAACTTGTGTTTCCCTCCCCCGATGCACTATCTTCTTCTATTAAAAAGAGTTGCGAAGAGGCGATAAGGGGAGCGTTCCCGGGAGAGGATTTTAAGATATCTATAATGGAGCTTGTGAGGGAGCGGAAAATTCAGAAGCGTCAATCATTGGCGCTTGGTCAGGAGGTGCTTGAGGGGGTGAGGCATATAATTGCCGTTGCCAGCGGTAAGGGCGGTGTGGGGAAGTCTACCGTTTCGGTCAATCTGGCTATTGCACTTGCAAAAGCGGGCTATAAGGTTGGGTTGTCGGATGCCGATGTTTACGGGCCTTCGATCCCAAAGATGACCGATACCGAATATGCTCAGCCTACTGTTGATGACTCTTCGGGAAAAGAGTTGATTATCCCCATTGAGAAGTACGGTGTGAAGTGGATGTCCATAGGATATTTCTCGAAACCCGACCAACCTCTCATATGGAGAGGCCCAATGGCAAGTAATGCGCTTAAGCAGATGATCCTCCAGGTAAAGTGGGACGATCTTGACTATCTGCTTATTGACCTCCCTCCGGGAACGGGTGATATTCACATCTCTCTTGTTCAGGATATTCCGCTTTCAGGAGCGGTTGTTGTAAGTACTCCCCAGCCGGTGGCTCTGGCCGATGTTGAGAAGGGGATTAATATGTTCCGTTCAAAAAATATTGACAAACCGGTGCTTGGTCTGGTTGAGAATATGTCATGGTTTACTCCTGCCGAACTTCCTGACAACAAATACTATATATTCGGGAAGGATGGGTGTAAGGCAATGGCAAAGAAGTTTAACGTTCCACTGCTCGGGCAGATACCTCTTATTCAGAGCATCCGCGAAAGTGGTGATGATGGGGAGCCTGTTGCATTGAGGGATAGGGAAGATGGAAAGAGTTTCCACGATCTCGCATTAAAGATTGTCTCTATCCTGGATTAAGGGGTCGGTATATTTGCGACGTCGTTTATTCCACCTTTCGCGGGCATACTGCTGCATATCGGCATTTACATCCCTGTCATCAATAATCTCAAGACCAAGGATGGTCTCGATAACATCTTCGAGAGTGACTATCCCCTCAAATCCGCCGTACTCATCCACGACTGCGGCTATGTGCGATTTTTGAGAGAGGAGCATCTCCCACAATATTGTTACCGGCTGAATATTGGGAACAAAGGTGATTGGTCTTTTAAGTGCAGATAGTTTCTCTCCGAAGTTGTCATTTGCCATACACTCAGTTACATCCTGTCTGTAGACAAACCCTGTTATATCTTCCTTATGCTCCGAAGAATAGACCGGAATTCTTGAAAAGCCCCTGAATCCTTTAACCTTGTAGAACTCCTCAACGGTCATATCCTCAGGTGCGGTCTCAACCACAACTCTTGGGGTCATAACATCTTCTACTTTAATTGTCCTGAGCCTTATAAGATTCTGAATAATGAGACTCTCGGCATTACCAATAACCCCCTCCTGCTCGCCGATATCTACCATTGCCGAGAACTCCTCACGGCTTACGCTTGGCTCCTCATCGCTTTTCCCGGAGATCATTCTGGTAAACATCTCGGAGACACGTACTAATGGGTAAGTGATAAAGACCATACCCGAAATGATGTGGCCGGAAACCATAGCAATTGATTTCCAGTAGTGGGCTCCTATGGTTTTAGGCAAAATCTCCGATAAGACAAGTATCAGAATTGTAAGGACTGCCGATGTTAATGCGAAATAGGCATCGCCGAAAACAATTGCTGCCTGAGCTCCAACGCCTGCAGCCCCTACAGTATGTGCAATGGTGTTAAGTGACAATATTGCCGATAATGGCCTGTCTATGTTGTTTTTGTGTTTTTTTAAGTGTTCTGCCGACTTAACCCCCTGCTTCTCCTTCATTGAGATAAAAGAGAGCGGAGTTGTAAGCAGTACCGCCTCCATTACAGAACATGTAAAAGAGACAAGGAGCGCCAGTAACAGATAAAATATCAACAGGCCCATTTTATAAAGTATTTATATGCAGATATTATTAATCTACAACTGTTTCCTGAAAGTGCTTTTCAAAAAGAGTTCATCCATCTGCACCTCATCTATTCTCGACGGAGCATCCAGCATCACATCCCTGCCGGCATTGTTTTTCGGGAAAGCGATATAGTCGCGGATTGTCTCCTGCCCGCCAAAGAGTGCACAGAAACGGTCAAACCCGAAGGCGATTCCGCCGTGAGGAGGGGCTCCGTATCTGAATGCATTGATGATAAAGCCAAATTTGTACTCTGCCTCATCTGCCGAAAAACCAAGGACTTCAAACATCCGCTTTTGAACTGCCGAGTCGTGAATCCTGATAGACCCACCGCCTATCTCCGTGCCGTTAAGCACAAAGTCGTATGCATTTGCTGCAACCTGTGCAATCTCATTTTTATCGGAGCTGTAGAACTTCTCCATATCTTCCGGTTTCGGAGATGTGAATGGGTGGTGCATTGCATAGAAGCGTTGTGTCTCCTCGTCCCACTCCAGAAGCGGGAAGTCGTAAACCCACAAAGGTGCATAGTGGTCACTCTTACGCAGGCCAAGACGGTTACCCATCTCGATCCTTAATGTGCCCATTGCATCACGGGTCTTCTTTCTGTCTCCGGCAAGAATAAGAATGAGATCTCCGACTTTTGCCCCTGTGTGGTTTGCAATAGCTGTAAGATCTTCCGGAGAGTAAAACTTATCTACCGATGATTTGATGCCATCTTCGGCCACTCTTATATAAACCAGCCCTTTGGCTCCTATTTGAGGTCTCTTTACCCACTCTGTGAGTTCATCCAGCTGTTTACGGGTGTAGGCGGCGGCTCCTTCGACACAGATTGCTGCCACATATTCGGCAGAGTCAAATACCACAAAGTTTTTGCCCCCAACCAGATCTACAGACGCCTGGTTAATCTCGCCAACATTTTTAAGCTCGGTAATCTTCATTCCGAATCTGATATCCGGTTTGTCCGAACCGTAATATTTCATAGCATCGGCGTAGGAGATTCTTGGGAAAGCCTCATTGAACTCCAGATCCAACACGTTTTTAAACAGCGCTTTAGTCATCCCCTCAAATGTGTTGAGAATATCCTCCCTCTCAACAAATGACATTTCGCAGTCAATCTGTGTGAACTCGGGTTGGCGGTCTGCTCTGAGGTCTTCATCTCTGAAACAGCGTACAATCTGGAAATATTTATCGTATCCCGCCACCATCAGAAGTTGTTTGAACTGCTGCGGGCTTTGCGGAAGTGCGTAGAACTCACCTGGATTCATCCTCGATGGGACAACAAAGTCCCTTGCACCCTCGGGTGTAGATTTAATGAGAACAGGAGTCTCTACCTCTATGAACCCTATACTGTCCAGATATTTGCGGGTCTCCTGAGCCATTTTGTGCCTGAGTTCAAGCGCCTTTTTAAGCGGATTTCTTCTCAGATCTATATAACGATATTTTGCACGAATCTCCTCCCCGCCATCTGTCTCATCTTCAATTGTGAACGGAGGGGTTACAGATGCATTCAGAACCTTTATAGAGGTAATCTTTACCTCAATATCTCCGGTTGGAATCTTGCTGTTTTTGCTGGTCCTTTCGCTGACAACCCCTACTGCCTGGATAACATACTCCCTGCCAAGCTTTTCTGCCTCATCGTTAAGCTCCTGACCCGAACTGTCATCCACAACAAGTTGTGTAATCCCGTAACGATCCCTGAGATCTATAAAGCTCATTCCCCCCATTTTACGAATTCTCTGAACCCATCCGGCCAATTTTACCTTCTCTCCGGCATTTGAAATACGCAGCTCCCCGCAAGTGTGTGTTCTGTACATAAAACTCTTTTTTATAAAATAACCTGCAAATATAGCAATTCCGCAAATCTACCCTCTATTTTTTTGGAATATAGGTTGCTGCTTCGGGCAAGACTTTTTTAATCTGTGCTATTCGGTTGGCATCGGATGGGTGGGTGCTAAAAAACTCCAGCTTGGAGTTGCCGCCTGCACTCATCTTCTCCCAGAAACCCGGAGCAACGTTAATGTCATATCCGGCCATTGCCATTATTATCAAACCTAATCTATCTGCCTCATATTCATGTTTTCTTGAGTAGGGCAGCAACACGCCAAGTTGTGTCCCCACTCCGAAGGCGAGCCCGAAAATCATTTGTGTCTTCTGGCTTTCGCTCCCAAGGTAAGCAGATATAGCCTGTCCGGCGGCTCCGACCAGTACCTCCTGGCTCATCCTTTCGTTCCCGTGTTTTGCCAATGCGTGAGCGATTTCGTGACCCATTACAACCGCAACAAGATCGGGAGTGTTTGTTATCTTCATAATGCCCTCATAGAAAACAATATTGCCGTTTGGAAGACAGAATGCATTGACCTGATCACTCTTTACGACATCGAACTTCCAGGTAATTCCCTCCAGTGCCTTTTCCCAACCGTTCTGTTTAACATAGCGCTCCACAGCCTGTGTAATATCCTGCCCTACCTTTTTTACCATGTTAATATGTGACTTGTTTACAGATGGCTCCGATTTGCTCATGAGCTCGGTATATGCCTGCTCGCTCAGAGATGTAAGCTCTCCCTGACTGAACAGCAGAACCTGGTTTCTTCCTGTTATCATAACTTTTCCGCATGAAATTAACCCGGTTAACAAGCAAATCCCGTACAATAATTTTAATATTGAAAATTTCTTTTTCATATCCTCTATTTCGTTAGTTTTGTAATATATCTGTATTCAAAATTACTAAAAAACAATTTATATCCTCTATTTTTGACTTTTAAACATAAATTCCTATGAAGATAAATATTTGTTACGCTTTTGTTCTGATTGCAATTTTTTCGTGTCGGAATTCGAATGTCAAACCAGTAATTCCCGAGGATAAGAGCCCGGTAATAGTCCCGTTGATAGCCGGAGAGTTCCGTGCCGATGAAGCGGATTTTGGTGATGTTATTGAGTTGACAGGTGTTTCTAAGCCGGTGGATGTTATCTTTAAGGTTTCAGGAACCAGAATGGTGACAAATGACTCTTTGCTTATTGTTCAGAACAGACACGATAACTACTCCTATTTGTTGTTCTCCCTCCCGGATTTTCATTATATAAAATCAGTAGGGATAGTAGGTAACGGTCCCGATGAGTTTCTATATCCTAAAATGATCTCAGGAACCAATACAGGCAGTAAGTGCCTTATATTAAACAAGAACCGGTTATACTCTCTTGACAGGACTCTTAATCTCAAACGTGAAAAATTTATCTTCCCGGAAACCGGCAGCCCCTTTGATACCAGAGATATTGCCTCTCTTAATGACTCCTGTTTTCTGTTTGTAAACTCAACACCAAAGGGCAAGGAGATCTCAAGGATTGCTTTTTCTGCAGATTCCTCGGTTATCACAGATATATTCAACCTCTCTTTCCTTAAAGGGCATAAAGGCTGGGCAACCTATATCGGGGATTTTGGAATTAACCGGGAAAGAGACAGAATCGTATACGCATATAAATACTTTAAAAGACTGGTTTTTACTACACTTGGCGGTTCAGATTCCAGAGTTTTATACTTCAATGCCACTGAAGTTGAGAGAAAAGACGCAATCAGTACATTAGGGCCGGACAATGTAACCCATTACTGGGGAATATCTGCTCAAAAAAATCACATTTATCTGCTTTACAGTGGCCGGACACCCATCGAAGTTGGAAATGATTTCAGGACGGGAAAAGACTATATTTTTGTTGAACAATTCGATTGGAATGGGAATCCGGTAAGAAAGTTTAAACTCGATCACTGGGGTTATTTTTGTGTAAATGAGGATGAAACAAAGTTATATCTGGCCTCTGTAAATGATGAGAACCCTTTCTACGAATATGATCTGCCACCTTTGGCTGCCAATTAAAAGATTTTTAAATAACAAGTCAATAAAAACCATACCTTTATAAAAATTTAAAATGCTATGGAAAGTTATTGGTTTTTAGTTATTGCAGCTGTATTATTTCTTTTTGCAGCAGGTATCAAAATCGTGAGACCTACACAAAGAGGCCTCATTGAAAGACTTGGTAAATATCACAAGTTTGCTAACCCTGGATTTCACTGGATTATTCCGGTAATTGACAAAATCTACAAAGTAAATGTTACTGAGCAGATGGTAGATGCCGAACCTCAGGAAATCATTACAAATGACAACCTTAATGCAAGTGTGGATGCTCAGGTTTACTTCCGGGTTAAGGCCGATGAGGAGAGCGTTAAAGGTTCAATCTACAATGTGAATAATTTTAAATGGCAGATAGTTAACCTTGCAAGAACAACTTTGCGTAACATAATAGGAACGCTTACCCTTAAATCTGCTAACAGCGAAAGGGGCAAAATTAACGCCGAGCTGTATCAGACACTTCATACCGAGACAGTTGGATGGGGTATAGAGATCGTGCGTACCGAGCTTAAACAGATTGACCCTCCGAAAGATGTTCAGGAGACAATGAACAAGGTTGTAAAGGCCGAGAACGAGAAGATAGCCGCTATTGACTCTGCAACTGCTGCCGAAACCGTTGCCGATGGTGTTAAGAGGGCCAAGATTAAAGAGGCCGAAGGGTTTAAACAATCTAAAATACTTCACGCAGAGGGAGAGGCAGAAGCAATCAGACTTGTTAATGAGGCTGCAGATAAATATTTTGTAGGAAATGCACAACTTCTCAAAAAACTGGAGACAGTATCTGCTTCGCTTGAGAACAACAGCAAGGTGGTTATTCCAACCGGAAGCGAACTGGTAAACGTAATCGGGGATCTGGCAGGTGTGCTTCCTTTGAAAAAGAAGGAGTAACGACGATTCGTTATGGGAATTATTAAAAGAGTTCTGTCACTACTCATATGTTCTTCATTATTGAATGCTTGTTTAAAGGCTCCTAAAGGGATTGAAGATGGTGATACAAAAGAGTATTTTGATTTTAAAACAATCGGAGATTATCCGTTAACAATTGATTATAAGCTTAAGTATAATACTCCTATTGTTTTTTACGTATATGATGAGTATCCGTTTCAAAAAAACGGAACAGATCCTGAGGCAGAATATTTCAACGAGGTGCTCAAACCTATCCTTAAGGGCATAACTGAAAATTCCGGGAAGTATTCCGGTATAATCAGCATTAAAAAAAGTGTAAATCAGCTGTATCTATATAGTCCGACAATAGGTGTTCCGCAACTTTTAAAAAGTACATTTTCCAACAACAGTTTTTCTGTTGATGCGACAAATCCTTTAAATCATATTGTCTCAATATCAGTTGCATCAAATCTAAATACTCCGTTTGCACAAAACGCAATTATCAATGGTGGTTTCCACACTTTGGGAGAATGGGACAGTAACGGAGTTCCTGATTATCTGAAAACACCGTCAATATCCCTGTCTGCAGGTTTTATAAATGATATAAACGCAACACTTCCCGAGAACAAAAAAGTTCCTGAATTAAATCCTCAATTTATTTCAAGTGGAGGAAACTCCTCAATTCAAATAATTGCAGATGCTAAAGTGGAGATGGTTTTTATCCATGAAGGTGCAAGTATGAAGAATGTATTGGGTTATTTCCACTACCCAACCAATTCCCCTCCTAAGAGCGCCTCAGAGATAACTCATATGATTGCTTTTCCTAACGCCTCTTACAGCGGAAGCGGAGGAGGTCTCTCACCCGGCAACAGAGTGCAGCTTAAATATTGGAACGGTAGTACATATTCTGAGACTTTTCCTCCGGGAGTAAGTATCGGGTGGTATATTATTGCTTATGGTTTCAGAGGAGATGCAAGTATAAGTGTGAAGGGGCCAAATTACTATTCGTTTGAAGAATTTAATCCAGAGACAGACCCCCAGCTAAAATCGCATAATGTACAGATATTTGATTCTGAAAGGATGGTTGTTCTCATTGGCTTTGAAGATCAGAACAGAACTAAATCTGATCAGGATTTTAATGATGCTCTCTTTTATGTTTCAGCAACCCCGGAGACAGCAATTCAATATACAGGAATTCCATCTCTTAAGAAAAGTAAAGATAGTGACAATGATGGGATTCCGGACGACAGAGATGAGTTTCCGGATGATGCATCTGTGGTGTATTCGACACACTATCCTGCTATTAACTCATATAACACTCTGGCATTTGAAGATTTATGGCCAACTCGCGGGGATTATGATATGAATGATGTCGTTGTATCTTATAATTCAACTCATTTTTTAAATACCCGAAATCAGGTAGTAAAGGTGATAGATAGAATAAGGCCTGTGTGGTCGGGTGGAATTCTTGATGTTGGTTTTGGATATCAGCTTGGTGTTTCTGCCTCTTCTGTTAAAACGGTTACAAAAAGCGGAGATTTTGTCGACGACAACTTCCACTATACGCTATCTGCAAACGGAACGGAGACAAAACAAAATAAAGCTACCATAATGGCTTTTGACAACATAACCGAAATGAATCTATCCTCCGGAGGAACAAAGCCAATTCTCAATTTTGAAGTTGTATTCAACTCTCCTGTGAGTATTTCCGATCTTACAACCCCGCCATATAATCCGTTTATTGTAATAAATAAGAATCGTGGAATGGAGGTACATATGCCAAATTACCCTCCTACCGATCGTGCCGATTATACACTTTTCGGGACATATGATGATAAATCCAAACCCTCTCTTCACCGTTTTTATGTTTCAGATTCAGAGATGCCCTGGGGAATTCTGATTCCCGGCGAGTTCAACTTCCCTACAGAGCGGGTAAGTATAGTTAAATTCTATCCTCAATTTCTAAAATGGGCAGAGTCTTTCGGTGTAGAATTTCCTGATTGGTATCTGTATCCTTCAAATAACTAATAAATAATATGGATGATAGTTCTGCAATAGATTTTTTACGGGAGTTTGCCAGGAAGACAAACCGAAGTGTTTATTCCGATGAGTCAAGATATCCTATATCTACATACAGGAAGATTGAGAGATACAAATCTTATGCTGTTATCCGTGACGGCGAAGAGAACAACTCGTTTTTTATATGGTTGAGCGATCCCTATTATGCTTTAGGAGAGTACTCCGTTTTCAGCGGAGTGTTTATTCCGGTTGCTTCAAAATATGATGGCAGTTTTTATGTGAGAAAGCGGAATGTTCTGGATATTTTCAACCTGAGTCATCTAATAAAAACCTTCGGAAAGAAGCGTCCCGGCTTTTTGTCGAAAGTTGTAATATCGGGTAAGGGGGGCGAACAGGCTACCGAACTGTTTTCCGGTACTATGGCCGGCAACAAGGTTCTTGAGGCGCTGGAAATCTCCCCGGCTATGCGGGTGGGGTTGAATCTTCCGGCTGTAAACTTTGTCCCTGAGCTTAAAGATAAAAACTACATTGCTATAATTAACCCTCAGGACTGGATTCTTGATAAAGAGGCCATTGAGTCTCTGTTTAAACTTGGAAATGAGTTAGGTAAATTTGTGAGATGAAAATAAAGAGGTATTTCGGATTGGAGAGGAATGTCTTTTACACCGGGCTTACCAGCTTTTTTACAGACACCTCTACAAAAATGATTTACAGCGTTATGCCTCTATTCCTCCTCTCTATAGGGGCATCCAAGACATCTATATCATTAATTGAGGGGGTGGCAGAGAGCACCTCCTCTTTGCTTAAGGCACTATCGGGATACTGGAGCGATAAGATTGGAAAGAACAAGCCTTTTATGATTGTCGGATACGGAATTACAGCCTTGGTAACTCCTTTATATGCCCTGGCGCGGATTCCGGTTCACATTCTTTTGCTGCGCTTTCTGGAGAGGATTGGCAAAGGGGTGAGGGCAGCACCAAGAGATAGTCTTATAAGGGCTTCGGTAAAGGGGAACAATCTTGGGAAAAATTTCGGATTTCATAAAGCAATGGATAACAGCGGTGCGATAATTGGCCCACTGGCTGCATTCCTGCTATTGTCTATCTTCCCGCTTAACTATAAAAACATCTTTCTGATAGCTGGAATTCCGGCGGTTATTGGAGTGATAACCATTGTTCTTTATATAAAGGAGGCATCCCGGCCCAAAGCAGAGAGCACTCCTAAGATTAAATTAAGCGATCTGCCTGAGAGATTCTATTTTTTTCTGGTAATCGTATTTATATTTAACCTTGGAAATAGTGCAGATGCTCTGTTGTTGGTTAAGACTGCCGAGACCGGTATTGAGAAGGCCTATATTCCGTTTGTATATATGATTTTCAACGTTGTTTCGGTTCTTTTTGCAATCCCGGCGGGAAAGATTTCTGACAAAATAGGGCGTACAAAACTTATTTTTGCCGGATTTCTGATTTACTCCTTTGTCTATTTCATGTTTGGCCGATTCAACTCTATTGGAATATTTTTACCATTGTTCATTCTTTATGGTTTGTACAGCGCCCTTGCCGATACCGGACAAAAGGCAATGGTGGGCGATCTGGTTTCTAAAGAGCAGATAGGTACAGGTTTCGGGCTCTATCATGCCCTGCTGGGGATAACTCTTTTACC
>CAZFTS010000061.1:0-12079 GCA_964521685.1 uncultured Muribaculaceae bacterium | reverse complement strand
CCATACTCCGGAGGCGCTCAATAAACTCCCAGGGGATACCCCCGATTACCTTTTCATTATTATAAGTAAAAACACTCAACGGATTCACCAGTCCTGCTGTAGCCATACCTCCCAGGAAACCATACTGCTCTATCAATGCTGTCTTTGCTCCTTCACGGGCAGATGCAATTGCAGCTATGAATCCGGCAGGGCCGCCGCCACAAACAACAACATCATACTTCCCAACAATTGGAACCTCTTTTTTATACGTAAAAGTTTGTGTTGACATAGAGTTATTGAAACGTTTCAATTAATTATTTATGCAAATATAAAAAATCATTTAAACGTTTCAATAAAATGTTGGATTTTCTTAACTTTTTTTTGATGAGCCTCTCCGTACCAACTCTGGACTGAGCACGACTGTGGTGGCATCTGCTTCTTTTTCAATCATTTTCACAAGCATGGAAAATGACTCATAAGCAAGTTGCTCGGCTGATTCACGTATATATGACACTGAGGTTTCATAGACATCAAATACCGGTGAATAATCGAATCCGACAAATGCGATATCTTCCGGAACTTTCAGATTTAAGCTTTTAATTGCTATCATTGTTAAAACAGTGATGGTATTTGAGGTTAAATATAGTGCTTCAGCCCCCCTTTTTTTTGCTTCCCGGAGCATTTTTTCTACTTGGTCCAATTTTGATCCATACTTCAAATAATTTACATAAATTTTTGAATCAAGACCCCTTTTGGACATTTCTTTACAATATCCCTCTATACGGCTGTGAATGGTACTGATATTCATGTCGTGTGCAACCAGTTCAATGTTACGGTACCCAGAATCGTAAAGTTCGGCAATCGACAGTCTGTCAGCCTCTGGATTATCAAGCAGAACCCTTCCGGCATTAGGAAAATCCGGGACATCCCTTTCCAGGAAAACGACCGGGACTCCAAGTCCGAAAAGCCTGTTAAGGGAGGCTTCACCATTTGGAGATGGTACAATTATCATTCCGTCAACACCCAGGCGAAGCGCCGAATCTACTACCCTTGAGAGCTTCTCATGGTTTTCATCGGAACTGGCGAAGATTATATTGTAGCCTTTGTCGTATGCAAGGTTTTCAATGTACTTTGAAATTTCTGAAAAAAAACTGCTTGATATATCTGAGGTAATTACAGCAATAGTGTTTGTTTTTCCGCTGCGTATTGATGCTGCGGCTCTATTGGGAATATAACCCAGTTTTGCAACTGACTGCAAAATTCTTTTAGCTGTCTCTTTGCGTACATTACAATCTGGTTTCCCATCGGGCCCTATTTTGGAGTTCAACACCAGTGAGACAAGAGCAATTGATACACCTGCCTCCTTTGCAACATCTTTAATTGTTACTCGTTTGACCATATTTGCAAAGTTAATACAGTTTTTTATATATTTGCTAAAAATCAGACTTATGAAACGTTTTATAATCTCCTTGGCAGTAATAATTTGCCTGGTCAGCATTGAGAAAATAAATGCATTCGGACGCCGAAACCATGCGACGATAGCTTATATCGCAGAACAGTATCTCAGTCCGGTAACCCGTAAAGCAATTCAGGAAATCTACAAAGAGGAGAGCCTCATGGAACATGCTTCCTTACCGGACGAAGAGAGATATAAAATCCTTGTCGGGTTGGACGAAGGGGAATATATTGTGATAAATGGTGCTCCGGTACTCAAAGGTCCGGACGGAAATGCATTCCGTTATGGAGCTTTCTTCACAACCGATGAGAATGGTAAAGTGTGGACCACTATTCCTCATGGATGGTTGGCAGATAATGATGGAAATTACATAAATGTAGATAAGGGTGAGTGTATCTGGGCAATTAAAAAATACACTCAGGTATTGAAAAACAGGGAAAAACATACAGCCCGGGAGGTCAGGCTTGCCCTTCATATGGTGGTTCATCTGGTTGGTGATATGCACTGTCCGTCACATGTTCACTTCACAGACAAGCGTGATCGAGATGACCTCAAATACAGTGTTATTTACAACGGAAAAGAGATTAGGTACCATAACATATGGGATACTAATATTCTAGTAGACCGTTATATAGGGGGTCCGATTGATTTTGCATACTACTGCGATCCTTTAATCAACGGATCAATGGGCCGCAGAGAGGCCTTACGTAGACAAAAAGAGATTCAAAAAGGTAGTATAGAAGATTGGTGTTATGATATTTCAACCCGGATCAGCCCAGTCTTTGAACCTCTGCCCGGCAGCACAATCACAACAGAACAACTACAAATTTTTGGTCCCCTTGGACGAGACATGGTTCTACGTGCGGGTTACCGCCTCGCCGCCCTGTTAAACGAATCACTCAGATAAATATAGAATCTGTTATTTTACTTTCTTGTCAAATTCGACAATGAGACACTCTTTTATTATATATAAAAACCCAGATTTTCATTTACTAAAGTTCCCCTCATATTAAAATATTTAAAATACTCATTTCGTGCTACCAAACTCATCTAAGGGAGTTTTTTGTAATGCATTTAATATGTGAGAATTAATAATATCAAATCCAATCAATATTTAAACCACGTGTTATTTATGTAATACTATATCGGCATATTACAGAAAACTCACTCAGATCATAAGTACAAACTTTGCTAAAGTTTCCCACATCTTGGCAACAGAATTTCGCTTTGCCAGAGTTTGGTATAATAATTTGAATAACTGCATGTTACATAACGCAGTTTTCCAATTTTGGAAATTTGATATTTGTATGTCTCTGTATATTAGCAACTTGTATCAAACTCTGGCAATGCTCTAAAGTTCCCCACATCTGTGCAACAGAATTTCATCTGACAGAATAGGTGTATAATATTGATTGTTAATCATATATGTTTTATACAATATACAATTTCCAAAACACCAAAATGAATCTATCTATATATAACACATTGCACAATATTCTGTCAGATGGTACCGTTATAAAAAATTGCATTGAATAACTCGTTAGCAGCTGCTAGTGTGGATATTAAGCAGGTGGGGAACTTTGCAACGAAACAGATGATAGTAACGTACCTGTAAGAACAATATTCTCAATGATGCCTAATGTTTTGAACATTCCAACACTGGGGATTCTCTCGAATTCAGTAATTTTTACGCGCTATTTACAGGTATTCCGGAGAAAAATACTCAGATCGGGTTCTGAACAATATTTCCGTTGCTATTATCAATTTCTGTTTGTGGGATAGGAAGTAATTCACTCTTTCCCGGTTTCCATACTGCATTTGCTTTAGTCGGATTTGCAAGAAACTGAGGGTCTGTAAATGCCTGTGCGGCTTTTCCTGTCCTGATCAAATCATAAAATCTGTCACTCTCCATTGCCAGTTCGAACCGTCTTTCCAAAAGGATTTTTTCATATAGTGCATCTCCATTATCAGTCAGATTTTCAGTTAAACCAGCTCTTATTCTTACCTTATTTAAGTATAATCTGGCATTAATATTATCACTCGTTTTAACACAAGCTTCAGCGTAAATAAGATAAACCTCTGCAAGTCTGATAATCGGAATATTTAACGGTATAGTAAAATATGTCGTTCCAACCCGATTAGCTGGTAGCAGGTACTGTTTCCTGTTATAGTAACCTGTTCTGTTATACTGAAGTGTAGCTAAATCTGCAGGAGATTCAATACTCTGCATATCGGCAACTGTAAGAAATGTTGCTTTAAGCCTTTTGTCAGAAGGATCAAATTTGCTCACGAAGCTTGGTAAAGCCTGATTTCCGCCATATCCGGCAAATGGCCTTGGCATTTGTGCATAACAGCTATAGTTTCCGTTTGTAAGATAATTTGAAGTCTCTGTCGGAGATTTATAAAAGTCAATTTCAAATATTGATTCTACCCCATGTTCATGTCCGAGATCAAAGTTATATGAGAAATTATCCTGTAGTCTGTACTCTGTTTCTCCCATATCAATAATCTTTTTTGCAGCATCTCTTGCATCGGTATATTTCTTTTCATAAAGATATACTTTAGATAATAGAGCCCATGCTGAACCTAGTGTTGCACGGCCTGAATTGGAACTCCCCAATTCCGATTTCTTTTTTAGTTTTTGTGTCGCATCTTTAAGATCTTCTTCAATAAATGCATAAACCTCCTCAACTGCTTCCCTTTTCTTATTTTTATCATCAATTTTAGGAGTACTTCTGATAACCGGAATAGCCCCAAAATTTCTCAATAGAATGAAATGGAAATAAGCTCTTAAGAATTTTGCTTCTCCAATAAGCTGATTTTTATCATATTTTTTAAATAATGAGGGGTCCATTGCTGTTATTCCATCAATAGCCTGACAAGCTTTATTAATTCCTCTGTAACCAACTCTCCAGTTATCTGATAGTCTTCCAAAATCTGCATGATAATCAAAAGATTCCATCCTTTTAAAAGTATTTACATCACCATCACTTCCGCTTTGAGTACAATTGTCAGACAGTACATCTCCTATTGACCATAGCGATCTGTGAAACCTGGTATCTTTAAGATCGGAATAGGCTGCAGTTACTGAGGCAACAGCGTCATTTTCTGTTTGAAAAAATGCCTCAAGAGTTTGTGCTCCCAGCATCTCCTTGTCTAAAAATTTTGAACAAGAGGTTGCTGAACAAAGAGCAATTACCATAATAGAAATATATAGTTTTTTCATCTTTCTCTCTTTTAAAAATTGATACTAATACCACCTGTTACTATTCTGCTTTGTGGGTAATTACCATAGTCCACCCCTCTGGAAAGATATGAAGTGGAGAGTGCCTGACCAATTTCAGGATACATTCCTGTGTAATCAGTTATTGTGAAAACATTCTGAGCACTTATGAAGAGCCTGAAAGCAGGTATTTTAAGTTTATTCAATATAGCAGATGGCAGATTATATGATATCTGCAGATTTTTCAATCTTAAATAAGAGCCATCTTCTATATATCTGTCGGATATTCTCATATTGTCATTTGAATCAGTTGGAGTCAACCTTGGAATATTTGTATTTGTATTGGTTGGAGTCCAGTAATTTAATATAGCAATATCATTTTTAAATGTAGATGATGTATTAAAAGTATATGCTCTTGTAGCATTGAATATCTCATTTCCGTATACACCATCAAAGAAAGCAGAAAGATCAAGACCTTTATAATTAAAGGATAAATTGATGCCAAAAGTAAAATCAGGCATAGGATTACCTATAATCTTTTTATTTGATGGATCTTTGAAAAACACATCTCCAAGTTGCGCTGATGGTTGCTTAACCCTTGCAGCAGTCAACTGTTCTTGATTCTGAATTAAACCGTCTGTTTCATACCCCCAGAAGACACCAATAGGATATCCGACCATTGTAATAGTAGCATTTCCTTTGTTAAATACTGAAGCACCTGAAAGTGACCCTCCCTGACCAAGACTTGTAACCTTATTATTTATGGTTGCAATATTGAATCCGGCACTATAAGTAAAATCTTTAGACAGTGCGCTCCTCCATATTGCAGAAAATTCTAAGCCGGAATTTCTTACACTACCAACATTTGTTACAGGACCATTTTCAAAACCTATGAACATCGGGATTGGTTCGGTAAGTAACATATCTTTTGTATCTTTATTAAAGTAATCCATAGTTATATTCAATCCCTCGAACAGAGTCATATCCAAACCGATGTTTAAAGACTCAGATGTCTCCCATTTTATCTTGTCATTCGCCATATTAACAGCAGTAATACCTTGGTATAGCGTCTCTGGGATTCCGAAAATATATCTATACTGAGCATAATTGGACAGAACTGAAAGGAATTTATAATTACCAATATTCTGATTCCCGATTTGTCCCCACCCTGCTCTTAGTTTAAGATCATTAATAAAACCAGGTTTAAGATCCCTGAAAAATTTCTCATTACTGATTTTCCAGGCCAGAGAGAATGAAGGGAAAAAAGCATATCTGTTACTTTTTGAAAACTTAGATGATCCGTCCGATCTAACGCTCATTGTTGCAAGATATCTGTTATCATAACTGTAGTTTACTCTACCTAAAAATGATATCATTGCAGACTCCCATGCAGTTCCTGTAACAGATGAAGACCCGGCATTCTGAGCGGCATCGATATACTTAAGACTTGCAAGATCGGCCGGTACATTGTTTTTACTGCCAAACAGATTTTCCATCTTCGTACTCTCCATTGTATAACCTGCAAGGGCCTGTAAACTATGTTTAAGATTAAAGGTTTTGTTATAATTTAAGGTTGACTCCCATAACCAGTTGATTGTTTTTTCGTAACCCCTGGATATTTTACTTTCTGTATTTTTCTGAGTAGGGCTTACTGTATATGCCGGTATAAAACTATAAACATCTTTGATTAGCATATCTACTCCAAATGAGGTTCTGAAAAACAGATCTTTTGTGATATCTGATTTAAGGTAAGCATTCCCAACTATATTCTGAGTTTTGGTTTTCTCGTCTGAATAATATATTGTAGCCACAGGATTGTTAATATCAACAAATGGAGAGAATCCAAAACTACCATCACTATTCTTCACCGGAACTGTTGGTTCTAACCTTACGGCAGTACTCAGAACTCCCCATGATTCTCCATTTTCATCTATAGTCGATCTCCTTGACTGACTATAAGAAATGTTGGAACCTATAGTTATTGACCGCCGGATTTTTGACTCGCCGTTCAGTCTTAAAGTCATCCGGTCCAGTGAAGTCCCTCTGACAATTCCATCCTGACTAAAGTATCCGCCTGAAGCAGAATAAGTAATATCCTCCTTTCCTCCGCTCACTTCAAGGTAATAATTATGAATTGCTGCTATTTTTGAAATCTCTTTCAACCAATCTGTATTTATATTTTTATCGGCTTTGCTTAGGTCTACAGGAGTACTCCTCATTTGATTTAACTTCGTTTGGATGTCATACCATTCAATATTATTTACAAATCTTGAATTGTTGAGCATATTCTGTACTCCGGAATAACCGTTGAATGAGATTTTTGATTCACCTGTTTTACCTTTACGGGTTGAAATCAGGATAACACCGTTTGCGCCACGGGAACCATATATTGCAGACGCAGATGCATCTTTAAGAACCTCCAGTGATGATATATCGTTCATATTAAGATATGAGATCCCGCTGACAGGCATCCCATCCACCACATATAATGGCTGAGAGTCGTTTACAGTGCCTATTCCCCTGATATTTACACTTGTTGTTCCTCCCGGAGACCCTGAATTTGAAACAACCTGAACCCCTGGGAATCTTCCTTGTAGTGCCTGATCTGCACTTAAAACAGTATTTTTTGTCAGTTCATCACTCTTTATTGTCGCAACAGCTCCTGTTAAATCGCTTTTTTTAATTGTTCCGTAACCAACAACCAGAAGTTCCTCAATATTAAAAATATCATCTTCCATTTCTATATTAATAACCGGAGATGAAACAATAGCTTTCTTTGTTTTATAAGATAATGCATGAATTTCAAGAATATCTCCATTCCTGGCATTAATAACAAATTCGCCATTGAGGTCCGATGTAGTCTTCAAATCAGAGGTGTTTACTAAAATATATGCCCCAACAACAGGGTCACCATTTTTATCCTTTATAATACCTTTGACTGTGAGCTTGTTTTGAGGAATTTTGGCCTCCTGCCCGGCAGCTCTTAAAGTAATTTGCTTCCCATTAAACGTATAATTCAAATTCAGTTGTTCACACAATCTTTTAACGACATCCACAACCGGCTCATTGATGGCGATGAAGTTTAATGATTGATTCGAATTGATTGAGTTAGGAGAATATACAAATGTATATTCGGAGAGTTTCTCGATCTCAGATAATACAACCTTTAAAGGTGCGCTATCCAGTTTCAGATTTATCTTCCCTCCCTGGGCGGAAAGATGAAACGAAAGTACCAATGCAAGCAATAGAGAAATTATTCTTTTTATGCCTGAATAATTTACGACGTAGTTTTTCATTAGTTGACAGTTTAATACTACAATTAAGTACACCAGTATTAAGACAGACCCTAAGAAAATTCCAGATTTATTGAGGAACTTTAATGAAAACAATACTATCTTTTATAGAATAGTCTATCAATGAGATTTTTTTCATTAGATCAAGAACCTGAGAAGCCGATTCCTCCCTGAATTTTGCGGTAAGTTTATTCCTTAAATTAAATTTATCTGAAATTTTGAAACTTATTCCATACCATCTCTCCATTTTCCTGAATACACTACTTAACTCCTCTTCATTAAAAATAAGCCATCCCTTCTTCCATCCGATTATGGAATTTGGTTCTATTGTATTCTTAGATTTAATCGCTTTTGCAAAGAAATTGTATTCAATTGTTTCATCCTCCTTAACTATATGTATCAGATTCCCTTTCTTATCCTGGATCCTTACTTTCCCTTCAGAAAGATAGAGAGAAAAGAATGGGTCTTCACAATATGAATGAAGATTGAAACTAGTCCCTGTTACTATGATATTCAAATTATGAGAAGTGAATATCTTCATCGGGAAACAGGAGTCTTTTCTAATTTCAAAAAATGCTTCACCATTGAATGAGACATTTCTTGATTTCCCGGAAAATTTTGATGGAAAATTAATTTTACTTCCTGAATTTAACCAGACAACAGAGCTATCCGGCAGAATTATTTTCCCTTTGACCCCGTAAGGAGTAGAGTACTCCATCTCTACAATTCTGTCGGCAATAATATTTTCCGGCCGTTCTGTTCTGATGCCAATTTTAATCCCTGTAATGAAAACTCCTATTATAATAGCAGCAGCAACTGAATACCTTAGCAAATATCTGTTTATTGAGGATTTTCTTCTCTGATTTTCGATATGCTTTTTTAAGAAAGTAATATCTATGTCAATGTGCTCGATCTCATCAGCAACAATTCCAATAGTATGAATTTGCTTTAAATTTGAAAATTTAATTCTGTTTTCTTTTGATTTTTTAAGCCACCTGAGCAGTAACATTTTCTCCTGCAGATTTGCTTTATTACTAAGATATTTATAAATTAATTTGTCCATCACCATTTTAAATACACCAGTTGTTAATTCGACCCTAAAAATAATAGCATAAAAATTAAAATTAAATAATTGGAGAGTTTCATCTTTAACATAACCAGCGCTTTACCAATTCTGTATTCTACTGTTTTTATGGAGATATTCTGCTTCTCTGCTATTTCTTTATTTGTTAATTTTTCATTTCTGCTTAAAAGAAATGTTTTTTTAATCTTTGGTGGCAGATTATTTATCGTATCCATTACAATCTTCTTAATATTCAAATAAGTACTATAATCTATTGTCGTATAACTAAGTGCTATAGTATTAATATTATCATCAATGTTTAATGTCTCCCCTGCTCTTTTTGTTCTTCTGGCTTTATCCCGAAGATGATTTAAAGCTCTGTTCCTGACAATAGTAAGAATATAATATTCAATATTGTTTTGGCTATCAAGATGCTTTCTTTTCTCCCATATGTTGATAAAGGTCTCCTGAACAATTCCCTCTGATGATTCTATATCTCTGGTATACTGGAATGCATAGTTCAAAGCCTTTTTAAAATATTTTTTATAGAGCTTTTCAAAATAGACTATATCATTATTTTCTACTTCCTTAAAGTTGTCCATTTAGTAATTAGTTAGATTTTGAGACAAGAAGCATTTGACATAAAATTATAATCATTTTATTTAACGTCAAAATATACTTTCCCTCTCACAAAGACCTGAGAAATTCAGGCAGGTATCGGATATGTCTGTAAAGTAATATTTAAGACATATTCTTCTTTATCCTGGTTATGATGTTTAATATATACCATTCAATATGGTTATCTCTTCGCCGGAGTAGTTTTTACACCACCCTACTCACAGAATATCAGTAAGTAAGCTCAGTTTACAAACTGAACAATGTAAACAACCGGGCTTATATCCCATATCTTACGGTCGCCGAATATACCATCGCTGGAAAACAGATTTGATATCCGAATATAGCAATTCTGTTTGTGTTTCATTCAATTTATTTAATAACTTTGTTTTCAGTTATTAACACCAATAATTCTTTAAGTAGTTATGATTGTCCGGGACCCTTCAATTATTTTCGTTGCAGCACTGGGCTTGGGTTTACTGATCCATGCAGCACTCATTCTGATTCGAAAAAAGCCGATTGTTTACGATTCCTCGAAACTCGCTCTTTACTTAATACCCCTCTTCACAATCTCATTAGCTTTTACAGGAGATTTAACAATTTATTTAAGGGCACTCCCAATCTTGTTTTTATTGATTGTAACGCATTTTGTTTCAATGATAATGTTCAAGGGGATAACAATTGTGGGGGGATACGGAGATGAGGTGAGGGAGAGAGTAATTGATTTTATTAAAGAAAAAAATCTTGAATACGAGCAGATTCCATCTGCTATCTATCTTCCGGAATCGGGTATAACTCTACATTTCTCATTTAACAAATCCGGAATGGGTCTGATAACCCTTGAAGGCGTAGGGGTTGGTAATTCTGTCAATAAGATTGTATCAGAATTGAGGAAGAGAGATCTTAAGGTTAATTTAAAACACTCATATTACACCCTGGCAATTGTGTTGCCGTTATTGGTGTTGTATCTCATTTTGCTTGCCATCTGTTAGTGTTCCCCACATCGGGTAGCACACCTCTCAGTGTTTTATATCCACACTAGCAGCTGCTAACGAGTTATTCAATGCAATTTTTTATAATCTATCTCATCAAAGATAACTTTTACCGTTCGGGAATCGATTTTACCAATATTCTGCTACCCAGAAGTTCGAGCAGTATACTGCACTGCACTCCTATCCAATTAGTTATACCAACCTTAATTACCTGTCTGTATAAACAAAACGAGGCTACGCTTTGCCAGAGTTTGATACAAATTGCTAAGTTACAGAGATATACAAACATCAAATTTCCAAAATTGGAAAACTGTGATTTGTAATATGCAGTTATTCAAATAATTATACCAAACTCTGGCAAAGCTTTAGGAGGTGACTAAGTTGTTACCTCAGCTGAAAAATAACCGGGATGGTAAATTCAACCTCTCCCTCTTTCCATTCAGGTATCTGAATGTCTGTAACCAACTTGGCGACTCTTAGGCACTCATTCTCAAGAGGTTTTGTGTTCTTACGCCCTTTTTTGTTGGCATCAGGATTATTAACGTAGGCAGTAACTACAATCTGATTAAGCAGTTGAGAATCTACCCTCTTCTTGCGTTTTGTGATTTCGTACTCCTTAACGACACCATTTTCCACCTCGACTGAGAGGTAAATTGTTGCTTCAACGGAAGCCTCCTTAGCATCCTGCGGGTAGATTATCTTAGTTGCAAGATATTTTACAATTGCCTCGGCAGATGCTGAAGAGATCTTTTTATCGTCATCTCCGGTTTGTAGTGCCGGGCGGAATGAGAATAGTACAAGCAGCAGAGCAGCAAGCGGAAGAAGCATCAGGTTCTTCAATGCTGCAAGATTTTTTGATGGTTTTCTGTTCATCATGATAATTCTTTTTTTGATAAAATTTGAATATTTGTGTGCAACCGGAATGTTTAAACCACCGCTTGCAGTACTTAACAGGCTATACTGGTAATCTTTCAGAGAGATCTTATCGCCCGGCACCTTACTGTCGGCTATAAATTCGTGTGTTAAAATCATGCTTCTCCTGAACATCCAGATTGCCGGATTAAACCACAAGAGTGCAGTAAGTATCTGCATAAAAAGGAGATCAAATGTGTGTCTCTGCTCAATATGAATTTTTTCATGTTTAACAACCTCATTAAATCCGTTAGAGTTCACCAATCTCTCCGGCAACACAATGTAGGGGTAAAAAGAGAAAGGCGGATAA
Source organism: uncultured Muribaculaceae bacterium (assembly GCA_964521685.1). Taxonomy (GTDB): domain Bacteria; phylum Bacteroidota; class Bacteroidia; order Bacteroidales; family UBA932; genus Bact-08. The sequence continues at coordinate 236 of CAZFTS010000061.1, read as the reverse complement.
TCTTCATCTGCAAGGATAACCTTTGGGAAACCCGCATCTGCCATCCTGCCCCTCCTGATTATCTGCAGTGTTTTAACGACTCCTGCAACCGGGTTTGCCAAAAAGAGTATTACTCCTGCTAAATAAATGATATATAACAGGTTTATATAATTGAACCGGGTAATTTTTTCAGAAACATCTGTTTGTACAATACCGCCGGTTGTAACGATCTCCCCTATCCTCTCTATTGCAGCTCC
>CAZFTS010000060.1:0-12526 GCA_964521685.1 uncultured Muribaculaceae bacterium | reverse complement strand
TGTCTTTTCATGTAAAATGCTGACTCGCCCTTCGGGCTCAGGCAGGCGCATTTTGCTTTGCCAGAGTTTGATACAAATCGCTAATTTACTGAGACATACAAACATTAAAATTCCAATATTGGAAAACTGCGTTTTATAATATTCAGTTATTCAAATAATTATACCAAACTCTGGCAAAGCCATAGTCAGCGGGTTACACAGGATTCTGTCAGATGAAATTCTGTTGCCCAGATGTGGGAACTTTAGCAGATAAAGCTATGGAATCAAAAAAGGTTGACATAAATGCCAACCTTTTCAATATTATGCTTAAAATCTTATAGTGTAGAGTATTTCTTTCCGTACTCCAGCATTTGCTTGAGAAAGTCTGAAGGATATTCAACTTTATAATCGACAACTTTACCATCTTTCTCAACAGGGGTGATATCGGGATTGATAAATCCGCCATAAGCTTTGAGGTTGAGTGATGCATATCGCTCTTTAAGCTCTTTGTGTAGATTCTGATCAATCTTAACTCCGTAAGTTTCAATAAGATTTTTACCGGCTGAGTAATCGCCCTCCGATTTAATACGCTGAAGCTCTTTTAGCAGTTCACCAAAGAGGTTGCGTAGTTTAAGGTAGTCGTTTATAACGAAATAGGTTTTGTTATCACGAACCTTTTTCTCGATTACATTTCCGGCAATACCTTTTTCATAGCACCATTCTGCAATCATCTTACGACCCTGCATATGCGCCTGAGTTACGTTCTTACCAAGATCTATTCTTACAAACTGAGTAAAAATTCCGTTTCTGATGTAGGAGAGGTACGCTGCTTTATATGCCTCTTCATTTGGCAATATGCCAAGCTCAACTATTTTAGGATCAGCCATATAATAAAGAGCAAAGATATCTGCCCTCGCCTCTTCAAGCGGAGAGCTGAACTCCTTCAAAGCATTAGAAGAGACGCCCTCTTTAAGCTGGCCTGAACCATGTCCAAGACACTCATGCAGGTCGGTATGTATCTCATTTGTGTAAGCACCATAATCCTTCATAAGTTTAATTTCGGCCTCGTCCCATGAGAACTCTCCGGTTATGCTTTTTGGAGCCTCATCGGCAGCCTTATTGTATGCATCGCCAATATTTGCAATGGTAACAGATTTCGAACCATGCTCTTTTCTGATCCAATCGGCATTAGGCAGATTTATACCAAGGGGAGAGACCGGATGACAATCACCACCAAGCTGGGCAACAGTAATTACCTTGGCAGATACACCCTTAACCTCCTTCTTTTTAAACTCCGGATTGATTGGGGAGTTATCTTCAAACCACTGAGCATTTTTACTTATGATATCGGTTCTCTTGGATGCCTCCATATCTTTAAAATTAACTACAGCCTCCCAGGTAGCCTTCATTCCGAGAGGGTCATTGTAATTCTCAATAAAACCGTTAACAAAATCTATCTGGCTATCAGTATCTTTAACCCAGGCAACATTGTACTCGTCCCATTTGCGCAGATCCCCTGTTTTATAGTATTCAATGAGCAACGCAATGTAATTTCTCTGAGTATCATTCTCGGCAACTGCCGATGCCTTCTCCAGGTGTCCGATTATCTTCTCGATGGCAGCACCATAAAGCCCGCCAACTTTATAAACATCTTCGCTTATAATACCATCTCTCTTTACAAGTTTTGAGTTTAGCCCGTAGGATATTGGTTTTGTATCCTTTGGATCTTCCATTTTAGCATAAAAAGCCTCGGCCTCACTCCGGCTTACTCCATCATAAAAGTTAACCGCACTGCCCAGAAGAAGATCTCCTTCGCCGGAAATGTTTTTTCTTTGAGGGTAAAGGGCAGGATCATAAAGCATTGGTAAAATTTCACCGGCAACATCACCCTGTCCGCTTTCGGTTAAAAGTTTGCCGAAGTACTCCTGAGAACAGCCCGGAATAAACTTATCTTCGGCATAGTGATGGTGGATACCATTACTGAAGAAGACCCTTTTGGCATAAACAAGAAACGCTTTGTAATCTTCACTCTCCTTTTCACCTTGATAGTTTTCAAAAATAGCCTCAAGTACCTTTCTGATCTTCAGACCATATTTAAAATTCTGATCCCAGAAGATATCCCTGCCGCATTTTGCAGCCTCACTCAGGTGGTAGATATACTCCTTTTGGTTCAATGTTAACGAATCCCATCCGGGAATTTTGTAACGTATAACCCTGATATCGGCAAACTCATCGGCCAGATATTTAAAAGTTTCGTTGCCTGCCTCTTTTTTGCCGGAACTGCAGGAGCCTGAAAGAAGCCCGGCGGCCAAAACAAATAGCATAATTTTTAAATGATTCATGTTTAATTTTTTATTTAACAATTAATATTGACTGTATGTTTTAAATTATGAAAAATGAGTAAACAATTTGTTGTCTCAAAGATATATTTTTTTGACTACTTTTGCTACCTGTTTTACATTAATAATAGTAACCATCTCTTTACAGACACCTATGAACGCACTTGTAACTATAATATTACTGGTAGCTGCCAATATCTTTATGACTTTTGCCTGGTACGGACATCTCAAATTACAGGAGATGGGAAAAATAGCCAATACCCCGCTTTTTCTGGTAATTCTTGGAAGTTGGTTTATAGCATTTTTTGAATACTCACTGCAGATACCGGCAAACAGAATAGGTTATATTGGCAACGGTGGAACATTTTCTCTGGTTCAGTTGAAAATCATTCAGGAGGTGATAACCTTGCTGGTATTCTCAGTTTTCTCATTCACAGTATTTAAAACTCAGATACAATGGAACCATTTAGCCGCCTTCTTCTGTCTTGTGCTTGCAGTATATTTTGTCTTTATGAAGTAATTTGTGCACAAGGTGCTACAGCCTTGAAAAAGTATTCATATTAAGTAACAAAAAGTAGCGGCAGTAAAACAACAGACAACTTTCGAAGCAATGATTACAGCAAACAATCCGGGTTGCCGTGACAGCGTTAAGTTAAGCAAGTTCCGAGATGATTACGACATAATTTTTTCCGTATTTTTTTGCACATTCAGGACAGGTTGTGTACCACATGTACATCTTCTTAACGGAAAGCCCTTTTGATTTTACCAATGCATCATAATCCTTACACCAGCTTCCGGTCTCTTTAAAGTTTCCTTCATAAACTTTACTGAAAAAGCGACCACTCATCAGAACATTATCAGCACCAGTAATTTCTTTATCGACTGAGATATAGATATCCATATTCCACTTGGACGTATGGTCGGAGAGGCACATCCAGTCGGTCATCTTACCACCTGCAGCAGTAACTTTTTTGTCAACTCTTCTGACAGCACCGCCAAAGTTTAAAGGCATGTAGAAAAATGTACAAACCCTGTCTTTTACAAAGTGTCTTTTGTCCATTTCAATAATTTTGTCGTCCCATGGTGTAGGGTCAAACAGAGGACAACACTCCTCATTTTGAATTTCCTTTTTCATGATTCCAATGATTATATTGATTAATAAGTAACTCTCTGTCTATTTCACCACCATGCCCAGGTAAAAACCGTTTACAGCCTGTATCTATTAACACTTTCCAACTCTTTAAAAGCAGATTTAAATCATTTGCAAAAGGTGGCATAACTGAACCACTGAATATTCCAAAGAGAGTATCTCCAGCTATAACAATTTCATTGTCGGCAATAACAACCAATGATCCCTCTGTGTGACCCGGTGTGTTTATTATCTTAATATTCAGACCATGCATAGAGAGATCCAGAACTTCTCCTACCTCAATATCTGCCTCAAATGGTTTGTAGCTGCCAATTACTTTATCGAATCTGCTCCCTGCATTTGAAACAAGTCTGCTAAAGAGGTTGGTACCTTTTGGTATCGGAGTAAACCCATTCACTGTAAACTCTTTTTCATATTTACTTAAGACTACTTTACAACCAAATCTCTTTTTCACCGCATTTACAGCTCCGCAGTGGTCAAAGTGTGCGTGGGTAAGTACAAGGTAATCCAGTTTATTACAATTCACTGAAACGAGATTCTTAATTAGTCTGCCGGCAAAAAGTTTCATGCCTGTGTCTATCAACACATTGTTCAGCCCCATTTTAATAACGTAGGCGTTTGAACGTCCTGACAGAACTCTTATAATCCTGTTCCCTTTTGATGTAGTACAGGTTAACATAAAAACTAAACTTTTTTAGAGTTCATGATGCTCACTATAAGTAAAACAAAAAGAGAGTATATAGCGGTAACGGGCTGCATCCATGAGACATAACCAATCATAAAAAGCTGAACTGTAAGCCATCCGAAAACAATTATTACAGATCCTGTAGTGGCTTTAACAGCAAAACTGTGGTTCATAAAATTAAGGATTGAGGCTGTCAGAAAAGCTCCTCCCACAATAATAAACAAAATTAAACCGGGATAGAAGTAGTTACTGAACGGAGTGCCTTCAAGCCACTCCACCGGAACTCCCGGAGCTCCATTCATTCCGTAATATCCTCCACCAAATGCATTTAGAGCTGCAAACGCCAGCAAAACTCCAAGCGTTATCCTAAGAATCCGTTTTATTTTTGAACTGTTTTCCATAAGTTTAAAGAATTAGTTTAGTCAATGGGCAGTAAATTTAATATAAATACAAATCCGATATTCAAAATTGAGTCTCTTTTAAAAGGTTTTACTAATTTTGAGCCCGAAAAAATTCAGAGATGTTACAAAGCTTTGCAGCCATAGATTTTGAAACGGCGAACGAGTGTCTGAGCAGTGTATGCAGTGTTGGAATCGTTGTAGTCAGAGATAGAATAATAACCGATAAATATTACAGTCTGATCCAGCCCGAACCCAATTATTACAACTACAGAAACAGTTGTATCCATGGACTTACTGCCGAAGATACCGGAAACGCGAGGGTATTTTACCATGTCTGGCGCGAGTTAGAGCCTCTGATTGAGGGCCTTCCACTGGTTGCACACAATAAACAGTTTGATGAGAGTTGCCTCAAGGCAGTCTTCAGAACCTACCAGATGGACTACCCCGATTACCAGTTTTACTGTACATTGGCTGCATCCAGAAGAGTTCTCGGAGACGCAATTCCGAACCATCGGCTTAACACAGTATCGGCATACTGCGGATTCAATCTGGAGAACCACCACAATGCACTTGCCGATGCCGAAGCGTGTGCAGCAATTGCAATTAAACTAATCTGAAGCCAGTCTAAAACCTCTTCTTTGCCAGATATTTAAATATAAGGGCGCATAACCAAAATGTAGTAACCACAACGGCAATAATCAAATGTATAAATGAGTCCGGCTCTTTTATTATTTGAGTTATCCAGTATGGGGGAAATGCATACGAAATAATAATGAGCCACTTAAGTGTGAAAAGGTCGGTAAACGCAAATATTGCAATAGAATTTAAACCTTTTGCATATGTCAGCCCTTTTACTTTATCGTCGGCACCAAGAAATATTAGCAATCCTATAACAGCCGAATAGACCGAGAGTATAAGAGAAAGTGTTATAACAGTAACAACCGGTACCTCAACAATTCCAAGAACATAAATACAGATAATTGAATAAAGCGGGACCGGAATTGCTGCAAATGAGAGCCGGTTAATCAAATATCCGCTCTTACCCAAAGGAGTTACGGACAAAAGATCCGAGATACTTCCATCTCTCTCATCTATCATTACAAAGCCGGTCACAATACCCATCAAACCTGCAATCATAACCAGCACCCCCGATAAAATATAGTGGAAATATTGAGAGAGGTCAAAATTGAGCTCTTTTAATAATAATGGTGTTCCGTAAAAGAGAATCAGTTTAAACAGGATTATCATAAGCAAAGGTGCAAAGAGCAGAATCCCCATCACCGGATCTCTCATAATCTGTTTAAGATCATTTCTGTATATGAATATTCGTTTCACAACTCTTAATTTTATTCGTTAAAAACTATTTTATTTTCGAATATCTTAACCGATTTTAAAAAGAGCAGATAATTCACAATAAGTAAAAAAAGAATCAGTAAAACAGCTTCGCCAGTTGCGATTCCCGTGAAAGCTCCCAGCATAAGCTTTAAGGCAGATACCGATGGAAAAATATAAAACAGATATGAATATTTAAATCCCAAAAGAGAAAAACATGGGAGTACAAGCAGAAGCATGTACGGAATGGTTTTAATGATATACTGGTTAACATTGCTGCACCCTGCATTTATCATGATCCCGCACAGGGTAAAAATTGAAGATGTTAAAAATATTGATATTGTGAGTAGTATCCAGTCAGGATAGCAGTTGCTTCCAAAAATGGTGAGCAAGATTCCGGCAAGCGTAGAAATTATCGACAGGGAGATAACCTTGGAAATTATGTATTCAGATGTCTTCAAAGGTGAGACTACCAAAACCTGAATTATTCCCTGCCCCTTTTCCAGCAAAATAATACCCCCGATAAAGAATAGCCCCAACACAGAGGGGTCTGAGAAGACAATAAGCGGAAGTGCCAGACTTAATACATTCTCAGGTACCAATGATAGTATTACCAGGTACATTGCTGTTATAATCAGATATATCAGGTAAAAACCCTGTTTAAACTGAAATCTGATATCCGATTTTATGGCATTTAGTAGTCTCATATAAGATTTTTACCAGTCAGTTTAATGAAAATCTCTTCAAGGGTTGCTTCACAACTATGGATTGTCTTTATCTCTTTATTTGAAATTATATCCCGGAACTCTGTGTTAAGACCTACCCCTGCAATTGGAAACTCACGGGACTCAACTTTCCCCTCAGATATGTACTCAACCTTTACAACTCTCTTCCCATATTCAACCATAAGATTGGACGGTGAACCTGTAACCACAATCCTGCCATCGACAATAAATGAGACTCTGTCACAAAGTTGCTCAGCTACAGTCATATTATGGGTCGTGAGAAAAATTGTTTTACCAGCGGCTTTCTGTTCCAGTATTATCTCCTTTATAATGTGAGCATTTACGGGGTCCAATCCTGATGTGGGTTCGTCAAAGAACATAATATCAGGATTGTGCATAATTGACCTGATAAAGTTAAGACGCATCTTCATCCCCTTGGAAAAACTTTCGGTTCGTGAGTTTTTATCGGCGAGCAGTCCAACTCTTTCGAGCAGTGATTCGAATTCCGCCGGTTTTTGTTTGTAGAAGGAACCGATAAGTTTCAGATTTTCCAAAGCGGTAAGTTTCAGATAAAGATTGGGGAAGTCAAATGCAACTCCCACCTGTTCATAGAAATCTTTTCCCCATTGACTTCTCTCTTTACCAAATAACCGGATGCTACCCTCATAATTACGTAACAATCCAATAATGAGCCTTTGAGTAGTAGTTTTACCGGCACCGCTCGGCCCTAAAAATCCATAAATTTCACCCTTTTCTATTCCGAAGCTAAGACCATCTACCGCTTTTTTCTTTCCTTTTGAATAGGAAAATGCAAGATTTTCAACCTGAAGCATAAATAATTAAAGATTTAATAATGAGATGGAAATATTAAGTAAAAACAGGGGCTAATTTACAACTTAAATACAATAAATTATAATCTGATACAAATTTGTATATTTGAGACACTTAACAAACCACACTTAACTATGATAATCAATTTATATCCAATTTCTTCTGGCAGATTCATTAAAAGATTTTCCACTTTAATTCTGTTATCTGTAACAATATGGTCCTGTTCAAAAGATAATCTTGACCCTGATACGAAGCCAAAACAATTTAACCCGGCAACAGACAACATAACAATAAAACATGAATTAAGAGCAGCCTGGTTAACAACGGCATATAAACTGGATTGGCCGGCAACCGCTACAGGAGCCGATAATCAGAAAAATCTTCTTATCTCTCTTATAAACAATCTTAAGAATTTAAATATAAATGTTATATACTTCCAGGTGATGACCTCGTGCGAGGCCTTCTATCCATCACAGATCTTTCCATGGTCGGCCTATATAACCGGTACTCAAGGTCAGAATCCGGGCTACGATCCACTGGCAGTTGCCATTGAGGCTGCCCATTCAAGAGGTATGGAGCTGCACGCATGGATTAACCCTCTGAGGGTAGGGTCGGTAACTACCAACAACGTCCCGACGCATCCGGCCGTCTTGTATCCAAACAGATACAGTGTTTACAACAACGTGAGATACTGGAATGCCGGATTACCTGAGGTGAGGACATTTCTCCAGAATGCCGTTAAGGAGCTTATCAATAACTATGACATTGACGGAGTTCATTTTGACGACTACTTCTATCCGGACGGACTTAAATCTACTCCCGGGACCTGGGACGATGCCGCTGCCTATGCACAGTATGGTGCGGGAAAGAGCCTGAATGAATGGAGGGAGTATAACATTGATATGATGGTTAAAGCCGTGAGCGAAGCAATTAAACAGACAAAACCTAAAGTTTTATTCGGGATCTCTCCGTCGGGACAGTATGCCAACACAATGGCACTCTATGCAAATCCGCTAACCTGGATGCAAAATAAATGGGTAGATTACCTTGCTCCTCAGATCTACTGGCAGATAGGACACTCAACGGCTGATTTTGATAAATTGGCAAAATTCTGGAACACAAACTCATCGGGAGTTCCTGTTTTCCCCGGACTAGCTGCTTACAGATTAGGCGAATCCGGATTTCCAACTACAGATGAATTTTTGAACCAGGTACTTCTTTGTCGTTCATTACCAAGTATTGGCGGCAATGTCTGGTTCAGAACCGAACATATTCTTAAGGAGCCTATGTTCAGTTTTATTAAATCCAAACTGTACCAGAATCCAAGCCTGGTTCCTAAACTCGGTACAGTCTCAGAGATAGTACCTCAGGTGCCGCAAGTCAACCTTTCCCAGAAGATTATCACATGGTCATTTGTAAATGATGCCAAAGAGTATGCCGTTTACGAACTGGAGAGAGTCGGAACCACAAATGAATGGAAGGCAGAGATTAAGTATAAAGGACAAAACACAACCTTTGCAGGTGAGAGCACTAAAAACTACTTTGTTATCGCCGTAAACGGAAGAGAAAAATCGACATACCAGAAGGTTCTTTACATCCCATAAATATTTTAAATTATGAAAAGAGTTACTCTAAAACTATTTTTAATCCTCCTGACAATATGCTCTATTGCACTGTACGGGTGCAACTCCAATAAAGATCTGACTCAGTCACAGCAACGACCAGCGGGTCAGGAGAACGTGCTGGAGTTGAGATGCGAGCCTATCGATACCGTAAGAGTAGCAATTATTGGTTTGGGTATGAGAGGTTCAGAGGCGGTCTACAGATATACCTTTATTGACGGCGTAAAAATCGTAGCACTTTGTGATGTTGTTCCGGAGCGTGTTGATTCTGCTCAGGGAACACTTAAAAAGAGGGGACTTCCAAAGGCAGATGGTTATACCGGCGTAGAGGATTGGAAAAGGATATGTGAAAGAGAGGATGTCGATCTGGTTTATGTATGTACGCACTGGGATCTCCATACACCCATTGCCGTCTATGCAATGGAGCATGGGAAACATGTAGCACTGGAGGTTCCTGCCGCACTTACCATAGATGAGTGCTGGCAACTTGTGAACACAGCAGAGAGAACCAGGAGACACTGTATGCAACTGGAGAATTGCAACTATGATTTCTTCGAAATGGCTACGCTGAATATGGCTCAGAAAGGGCTTTTTGGTGAGATTGTTCATGTCGAAGGTGCTTATATTCATGATCTTAGATTCTTAAACTTCAACGATACTACAGGTTACTGGAAAATGTGGAGACTTAAACACCTGGAGAAGAGTGACGGAAACACCTATCCGACTCACGGACTGGGTCCTGTCTGTCACGTTTTAAATATTCACAGAGGTGATAAAATGAACTATCTGGTTTCGATGTCAAGCAATCAATTTGGTATGACAGCTTATGCAAAAGAGAAGTTCGGAGACAGCTCGTCATATGCAAAAGCAACATACAAAAAAGGAGATATTAACACCACACTGATTAAGACTGCTTTAGGGAAAACTATTATGATTCAGCACGATGTTACAAGCCCAAGACCATACAGCCGCATTCATATGATAAGCGGCACAAAAGGGTTTGCCCAGAAATGGCCTCGTCGCGGGATATCACTTGAGCCTGATGGCCACAAATATCTCACCGAAGAGAACCTTGAAAAGCTGTTAAAAGAGTATGAGCACCCTATTATCAAGGAGGTGGGAGAGAAGGCAAAAGCAGTTGGTGGTCACGGTGGTATGGACTTTACAATGGACTACCGTTTAATATACTGTCTTAGAAACGGACTTCCTCTTGACCAGGATGTTTATGACGCAGCCGAGTGGAGCTCTATAATAGAGATAAGCAGAAAATCTGTTGAAAATGGCAGTAAACCTATTGAGATTCCCGATTTTACCAGAGGTGACTGGAAAAAAATAAGAAGTGTAACTTATTACACTGCCAAATGATATTACAATATCTTTAAGTCAGGCTTTTTATAATGGTTTGCATCTCATCGTAATGCTCCTCCATACTTTGGAGGAGTTTTATTTGTGCCCTTGCTCTTACAAGATTATGTTGCGGATATCCGGTTTTGTATTTGTAATATTTATCACCGTTTATATAGTCGTCCAGAAATCGAACAGATTGTTCATAGGCAAGTAACCTTGGACCAAAAGCAAGTGTGTCTTTCTCATTCTGAGTTAAGAAATCTTTGGTTTGAGACAGATAGCCCTCCAGAAAACCTTTGAAAATGCCCATATCAACACCAACATTATCAAGATTCTCGTCATCTTCATCACCTGTATTTGCTCCTGAACGGATTGCGTCTCCAATATCGTAGCAAATGTAGCCGTGCATTACGGTATCAAGATCAATAACACAAAGCACCTCATCGTTTATATCCAAAAGAACGTTGTTGAATTTTGTATCCTGGTGTATAATTCTCAGTGGAAGCTCTCCTTTTGAGCCCATCTCAGCAATCTTTGAGTACTCCTTTTCTCTGCTCAGCAGAAAATCAACCTCCTCCTGAACCTCTTTCAGACGGCCGACAGGATCTTCGTTTACCCTCTCCCTGAAATTCCTGACTCTGAGTGGAGTGTTGTGAAAATCCGGAAGGACTTCGCAAAAATCATCTGATTTGAAATCAAGTAACTGTTTATGGAATTTTCCGAAAGCTTTACCTGCAAGTTTTGCCATCTCAGAACTCTGCATTTTTTCGAAGGAGTGAGCATCTTCGATAAATACATAAAGACGCCAGAAATTTCCGTCACTATCCCAGTAGTAATCTTTTATTGCTCCGTTTGAAAGGATAGAGGCAGGTGTGAGAACACGTCTGTCAATATCAAGACAGCCCTCATTTTCAAGTTTTTTGCGGATATGATCTGTTATCAGTTTAATATTCCTTTGCAGACCCTCCACATCCTTGAAAACCCTTCTGTTTATCATCTGTAACAGGAAGTTAGGATGCTCAGGATTCTTGGTAATTATCTTGTAGGTGTAGTTTATAAGGCCGTTACCGTGTTCTTCTATGGATTTAACAGGATAAGGAAGCAATCCCACTGCAATGATTTCAGCAACTGATTTTGGAATCATACTCTTTTAAGCAATTGGTAAATAAATATGTTTAGATAAAAATAGTCATAATAAGAGAAACTACAAAAAGAATTCAGAATTTAATACCCAGTGAGATGCCCGCTCTCACTCCGGCCCATGCACCATCGACCGACATAGTAGCTCCATTTGCATTTACGGAGACAGTTTTCTTAACCATAGGGATCTCGAAATCTTCAAGATTCTGCCTTAGTTCCTGTTGCTGGTCAGCAGTCATTGTCTGAGATGAGGTTCCAACCAGGTCGCCTTTACCGTTTCCGGCGTGAGGTCCAAGAATCCACCAGTCCAGAACCAGAAAACGGCTCAATGACCACTGTGCACCGAACATCAGACCAAAAGTCCGGGATTTTATATCACCTGAAAGAGTAACGCTCTGGTCAACATTATTGTCGTCCTGATAATGGAAAATCATATTTGCTCCTGAATAGCTTGCACTTCTGTAAAATGGCGCAATATAGAAACCTCTCCCGTACCCTTTTCTTCCAAGATATAACCTTATCTCAGGAGTTATGGCGTAATTACTGATAGTAAAATTATTGATAATATCAATTGCCTCCTGGTCGGGATCGTCAATATTTTCAATTATAAAATCTTTAAAAGGGAGGTTTCCTTCAGGCATATTTCTGTAAGAAATGGCTATAGAGAGTCTTTTTGATAATACTCTTTCATATTGAACCGAATAGTTCCTTAGCGGTAATCCTGTAAGATTTAATTTTATGAGATTTCTTTTTGGCTTATACTCTTCATTGTAGGTAGTGTAGCTCTCTCCAGCGTAATTGAAGGCGGTAAAGCTTGCAGCTCCATTACCATCAGATAAGGATGTACTTCCGGAATTATTGATTCTCTGTGCATTGAGTGAAATTGTTGCCAGCACAATAACAACAGGAATTAAAAATATCTTTTTCATACGTAAATATTTTATAAAAAATTAATTATAAGTAGTTCATTTACAT
>CAZFTS010000059.1:0-12563 GCA_964521685.1 uncultured Muribaculaceae bacterium | reverse complement strand
ATAGTGGTATACTATGCAGCGGAATGGTGGTATACTATGGAGCGGAATATCCACAGATCATTAACCTGTATAGATACATCAATAATTTTTTTGTTGAATTAATTATCTGACCACCATCTGAGATATTTTTCAAATAATAGAATACAGCAACCTCATGTTTGCAAACAGGGCCCTTATTATACGGACAATCGCAATCAAAATTTTCAATTATATCATCCTTTAATGTCAATCTTACCGTGTAATCTTTTGATCCTTCAACTAAAGCTTCATATTTGCCTACAGAAATCTCTTCAAGTTCGGTGACAGAATCCGTTTCGAAATAGTCCAATCCTCTATCAAGAATCTCATCGTCAATATATTGTTCAAAATTTTTTAATGGAATTCGCATTTGTCTGGTTGTATTGTAAGTTTCAGTTTATATCCAAAGCCTGGGTAAAGTTAGAATATCAAAGATTTGTGGACAAATTTTGACGGAATAAATTCCATTACATTTTCGTTAAACAGGCTTTGGTTACGGTAAGATATTTTATCATTAAATGCCAGTGCTCCAATGATAATGGCCGGATGAATATTTTTTGCAGCGCTACACTCTTCTATTTTAGATACTGTTAAATAGTTTAGGTATGGTTCAAGAAAATCCAATATCTCAGGGTGTTTCAATTGTTTTGAAGCTAGTATGTTTGCCTCTGTCTCCTTTTTATCGGTGGATTTTTCCTGCAGATTATCAAGTACAAAAGGCAAATTATGGTCAAGATGTTTAAGAACGTGTGCTATCTCATGTGCAACTGTAAACCAAAAGTTGTCGATTCGTTTGTAACGTGCTGTATAAACCACTACAGGAGTATCATTTAATAAAAATGCCGCACCATCTAAATAGGTCTTTTCCAAGTGGGGTAACACAAAGAATTTTACACCGCAAGTATTTAGTTCATTAACAAACAATTCTATCCCGTTTTTGCGAGTTGTGTAGTCCGAAATATTTATAAATAACTCTTCAAGTGCTTGTTTATTATAGCTTGATACATCGAAACAGGCACTATATTTTTTGGCCATCTGAAACCATGTTGCAGCGTAGGATGCGTTATATTTGTTAAAGGCATCAGACTTTTTACAATATGGCAACACCGATTTCTCAAGAAATTGAAAATCAATTGAAGGTATTGTCCAGTATTCTCTCACCTCCTCGTTCAATTTTTCCAGATCACGGGTGTTGGATATCCACCCTTTTTTCATCATATCTCGAACAGGCATATGGCTGTAAATAACAGCTTTCTTTTCAACATCTGCCGTTTGCTCCTTTTGCTCCTGTTCGAGCCACAAGCGATAGTCATTGTCAATATTTAACCAATATTGGGGCGATGTATTAAAGGCACTGCTTAGTTTCTTAGCATTGAGTATACTTAGCGATTGTTTGTCCTGCAAAATACTACTAAGATGTTTGGTTGAAATACCAAGAATATCGGCTAACTCCTCTTGTATCCATCCGCGAATCTCCATCTGTTCCCTGATAAAATAACCCGGGCCGAATTTTTTAGCTGCTTTTAAGTCTTTGATTGATGTCATGGTTGGTTGTTAATGAGAAGACTCCAAACTCTAAAAACGTTTTGCAAATATAGAAATAAAATGTAATAATGCAATATATATTTTGAAGTATTATGTGCATTTCAAATTTGCATTTTCAATTCTCCAAGAACCTTGGCAAGGTTACTCCACCTTGCATGTTTTTTTCCCAAGAACCTTGGCAAGGTTAGTGGACCTTGAAGGTGATGAGGATGGCGTTTGAGTTTTGGGTGGTTGGGGGGAGTTCTGGGATTGGGTCGATTGGGGGATCGATGAGAAAGATGAGGTGGTTATCTGGGGTTAAGGATTTTGCAGGGCCTATTGCCGGATATTTGGAGTCTGTGCGGATTGCGTTTGTTATTTGTGTTTTGTCATTGGTCTTGTTGTGAAGCAGATGGTAGAACTTCTGGTAGTTTGCATCTGTTACATAAACGTAAACAAAATTATCATTTTCAAGATATCTGACAATATTATAGGGGTTTACACTTACAAGAAACTTCATAAAATCATCCGGGCTCTTCTCAAGGATATTTTTTTCATATGCCCTATCCTTAAAATCAACGGTTGTGACATACCTTGAGCCACCCTTTGTAATCTCGTAAACATCCCCGGTAAACCATGTTTTGAAAAAGATGCGACCATTTGAGAGCTGAATGCTTTCATCAGGTGCAGGAGTCCTGAAGGCTGTGTTTTTCTCTATAGGCAGATAGGTCTCCTTAATGACCCCCTCTTTGTCCATTGTATATAACTGAGCATTACCAATCTTTACATTTTCATCGGCAACCTGCCCCTTACAGAAAAGGTAGCTCCCATCATCATACTTGGTAAAGGAGTAAGGATATCCCTCAATCTTAACTACAGAGATAAAGAGCCCCTCATTATTGTAGATATAAAGTTGTTGTGCCATAAGAGAGAGGAATTCGACATTCCCATTGAGAGGATCGACACAAAAATCCTCAACATTTGAATACTCAGTAGGCCCACGCCCCCGGGTCCCGATTGAATTCAAAAACTTACCCGAACGATCAAACCTGTGGACAACCATCTTTTTCCTATCGAAGAAGTAGTACGAATCACCACTCACAACCATCCTGGAATCAGAACTCACAATTGGCGAATTAACAGAATCCAGAGCCATAAAACCCACCATCTCCATGGACTCCTTCGAGAAGATATTGCCATTCTCCACCTCAGAAAAGACGATAGTAGTAACCTTTGAATCCCGATGCGCAGAACAGGACAGCATGAGCATGAATGCAGATAAAATTAAGATGTTTTTCATTGGGGTTGTGGATTAACGCTAATTAACTGAATATTATAATTAATATTGGACAGTGCCCGACCGTTAGAAATAAGTAATTTCTCTCACGATTATTGTTTTTAGAATTTGGTTTTCAAATTCAAATTTCTTAACCCAATTGCCAGTATCATCAAACTCGAATTTATAAGTCCTTATTGATTCAAGGTTACCATCAGAATTGTAACTTCTAAATTCCGTTATGTTTCCGTTGTTATCATATTTACAAGTCCATTTTGCTTCAAGTCTATTATTAGCATTGTACCTATTATTTTCAATCCTATTCCCTTTTAAGTCATATCTATAAGTCCATTTTGCCACTAAACTATCATCAAATCCAAAATTTAATTGTTCAATTTCGTTACCTTTCTTATCATACTTATAAGTATCCTTTAAGTATTTGTAACCATATGACATTTTTTGGAATTTAATCTCAATTTTATTCCCTTTGTAATCATATATATATGTCTCCTTCCAGTTTATACAACCATCAGAATTAGAATTAATTTTTTCAATTATATTATCATTTCTGTCATATTTATTTGTCTCCTTCCAGTCTAAATAACCATCAGAATCGTAATAGTTCTTTTCAATTTGATTTCCTTTGTTATCATATGTATAACTCAATTTCTTCAATTGACGACCATCAGAATAGTCCCAATTTACCATAATTCTCTTTCCTTTATCATCATATGTATAAGACTCCCTCCAATCCAATATACCCTCTGAATTGTAAAAATAATTCTCGGTTTTTTTACCCATAGGATCAAACATAATTGCAGAGTTTATTACGCCTGTATCTTTTTTTTCAAAGCTCCCTAGAAGATCAATAGACTCATAAGAATATTCCTTTAAAAGCTTAACATCTCCAATTAAATTCATCTTGTCCCAATCATTGTTTTTTTTATCAGTTTTACAACTGATTATAATAACAACAAATAATATTAGAAATGATCCTGTAACGTAATGTTTAAATGCTGTAAAATTACTATTCATATTTATTCTCCCTTTTTATTCTGTTAAAATTTTTGGTCTACCTCCAAAACCTTGTGCCCGACCAAAAATCGATTCATTTCTGCAAGATTTTCCCCTGTGTCGGTAATAGATATATTGAAAATTCGTATTCACATTTAAACTTGAAATAAGTATCTGGGGTCCATAAACCTTTTGAGGATACCTCAATGTAGTATGTAATCTTTTTCATTTTTCAAATAATTTCTTAAATTGACAGCTCCTAATGCGAAGTGCAAGGAACTGCCAATTTGCATTTCATTTCTTTTTACCGAAATTATCAGAAAGGCTCTTCGATGTTTCCTTTCTGATTTGATCTGTTTTAGGTGTTTTACTACCCGGATCTTTTGGCCGTTGCGTTTCAACTCGCTTATCCAAGCCTCTGTCAAGATTTCGTCCCATAAATTTCGATTTCTAATTTTGATTATTGATACTAAAAAGGATTTGTATATCATTAATTAATAATATTTTACGCTAATTTATTTATCTAATTCAGCATTGTACCCCCAAGGATCATTATCGACTTCTATTTTTACACACTCTTTGCTACCAGAAATATATTTCCGATATATCCATCCATTCTTATGAATTCTGTACTCTTTTACATATTCAGATCCTTTTTTTACTTCTACATAAGTATTTAAGAAAACATCCATCCCGTCTATCTCTTTGGTGACTGGATCTTGAAATAGACAATAAATTGTGTTTGGCTTAATTGTAATTATATCTGTGGAAGGATCAAATTTATTGTGACCGTAGTTCAACCTAACAGTAACTGGATAATTCCCAGTATTTTCTATAGAAATTTCAATATACTCATTGCTATTTGAGCTGTTTGATGTATAGTTGCTTGAATTTGAATTATCACTACTTGAAGGAGACGATGAACTGCTCTTAATGTCATTATATATTAAAGCACCTCCCAAAATTAGCCCACCTAAAACAGCCAATCCACTCCAATCTGATTTTTTGATTTTTTGATTTTCTTTCGTCTTTCTTATCAATTCATGATCCTTGAATACTCCATCAAATGCCCATGAGCCGTCGTCAGAATAGACACTCCCATCTCCATCAAAGTGGGAATTATTAAAAAAGCCTTTATAAGCTAAAGAACCATTAGGGAAGTATGCATAACCAAAACCAAATAATCTCGAATCTCTAAATGTTCCTTTAATACTTGTCTTATCGTTTTTAAAATATTGAATACCTTCTCCATTAAACTCACCATCTTGGAAGTATCCTTCATATAATTTAAATCCGTCTTTATCAAAATAAGAACCATATCCTGTCATTTTATCGCTTTTAAATTCACCAACATATTTTTCTCCATCGTCAAAAAAATATGTCCCCTGACCTGACTTTTCTCCATCAACGAAATTTCCTGAATAATATAATTTATGATTTTGGTTGTATAGTTCTCCAAATCCATTTTTCTTATTGTTTTTTAACCCCTGTGCAATTTCATCTAATTCTGATATTTCAGAATTGGTTAATCCAAAAATGTTGTTATTTCTTTCCCTTATTTCTTTAATTGTTTGACTATTAGTATATATCAAGTTTGTTTTGCCTTTTATCCGTTTGAATTTCCCATTGTCCCATTCAAGTTTACTTAAAAATTCTCCTTTATTGTTATAGAGTTCCCCATATCCGTTTTCTTGATCATTCACATAATTGCAAATCATTCTTGATCCATCCTCTAAACAATATGTTCCTAACCCTTCCTTTTTACCATCTACCCAATTCGCCATGTATTTACTTCCATTTTCATTATAGTATATACCAGATCCATGCTTTAAGCCATTCTTAAAATTTCCTTCATATTTTAAAAATCCATCTAATAAATAGAACTTACCCATTCCATTAAATTTGTTATCAGCAAAAGTCCCAACATATTTTGATCCATCTGAATAGTAGTATGTCCCTTGTCCTTCTTGATTATTATCTAACCAATTCCCCTGATACTTTGAACCAGCATCCCAATAATAACAACCCGAACCATTTTTTTTATCATTTTTAAACTCACCTTCGAAAAACAGTTTCCCCTTTTCATCATACAGTTTCCCTTTCCCACTTCTTTCTCCATCTTGCCATTCTCCAATATATTTTATCCCATCTGAGTAATGGTATGTTCCTTTTCCGTGCTTTTTATCCTTTTTATAACTTCCAGCATAAATTAATTTTCCATCAACGTAGGATTTTCCCTCTCCATCACAAGAACCATCGACAACATAACCCTCATATTTACTACCATTATAATTAATTTGAATGCCATAACCATTCGCCTTTCCTGAAACAAAATTCCCATCAAAAGAGAAAGAAAAAGAACCATCTGCTTTATAAGCAACTATTTTACCCTGCCCACTACAATAACCGCTTTCACAATTTCCAGACCAAGTAAAGGTTTTAAAATCAGGCCAAGGTTTATTAAAAAATTTGCAGTTATTATTTGATGAATAAACCCACGTCCCATGTCCATTGTCAGTTTCTGAAGAGAAATTTGTCGAATTTGTAGATTTTAAATTCGTTTTGGAGCTAGAATTATTATCTGACAAATATGTTTCCGCACCTTGATTATTTAAACGATATTTAGAGTCATTTGATAATATTAAATTCATTTGGGAGTCGATAACCCCATCTGCATTATCTTTTTCTATTATTGCCAGTCCTTCATTAAAACTAGAAACAGTCTTCGCATCCACAGAATAAATTTTTCCATCTTTATTAATAAAAATATCATAAATGTCAACCCTATCTATACAAACTTTTGCAAAGCCTTCAGAAAAACTACTAGCCGCACTATATTTACAAGGAATTATGCTTGCGCCATATCTATCAATATATCCAAATTTTTTATCGATTTTAACACAAGATAATCCATCTGAAAAGGATTCGATTTCTTCATACTTAAAAGGAATGATAGTTTCTCCCTCGCTATTTAGAACACCCATTTTTGAACTTCTATTCATCGCAACAATTAATCCTTCAGAGGAATCTCTTAGATATAAATATTTAAAAGCGATCTTCAAATTACCATTTTTATCTATAAGGCCCATGAGATATTTGTTGTTTTGAACCACACAAGTTTCTTCTGAAAAATTATGCACCCTGTAATAAATCGGTGGAACAGTTATTTTACCTTCTCTGTTTATAAAACCATATCCTCCGTTTCTTTTATCCCAAATCATTGCCATTCCATTGTGAAATGGTTCTTCCAAACTATAAATCTCAGTTTCACCAAATAGTATTTTCCCATTTTTATCAATAATATTATTTCCTTTTTCATCAAGAACAAGGGCAGTGCCTTCATGAAAACCCGAGGCATTTCTATATTTATTTTGAATTTTCAACGTCCCTTCTTTATCAATATATCCATACAAATCATTGATTTTGACCCTAGATAATCCATCAGAGAAGGAATCTGCATATTCAAATTTACATGGAATTAATAGTTTGCCTGTTTGATTGATAAATCCATAAAGATTATTTTCTCGAATCATAATACAGCCTTCATGCATTGTACTGCAAATCTCATATGGAATATATTTTGTCTTCTGCTGAGAACTGACCTCAATTGTAAAAAGCAAAAACACAATAACCAATCCCATTTTAATAAAAGTACAAAATGGAATAACTATGAGTAAGCCAATATTCTTCATATTATATTCTTCAAAATAATTACATTAAAAGATGGTAATATTACTTTGCTAAAAATCTGATCAAATATAACAATGATAATTTCTGTCACATGACGACCATGTCAAGGGCTCAATATTCGTCCATTTTCGATTATGTAATTTACAGTTATTGTTTGATGAACAAACCAATTTCCTTTGTCTTTCTTGGGCTGTGGTCGCTATTTGAAGAAAAGTAAAAATAATTTTCTAGCTTAATAATCTTGAATAGAACTAATTAAGTACAAAAAATGAAATAATGTCGCATTTTTCTTTTTAATCTTCCTTTACAGGTAATGGTTTAACTTTTATTCATACGACAATAAATTGTTCCTATTACTTGCAATACTTATTTTTTAATGAGAAAACCATGTGTTCATATTTCTCTTTGCAAAGGTAAAATTGTGTTGTCCTAATCAACTGGTAACATTCTTCCAAATGATCAAACCAAATTTTCGAGAATATTTCATCTTTATTACTTTGCTTATTTATATTTTTTACTAGAATTGGAGCAATTTTATAATATTCGTCTATTAATTCAGGAAAATTATTTTTAAGCCAATTATCTCTATAATGTCTGAAAACATTTAATTCCAAGCAGTTTTCAGATTTCCCTAATGAAATTAATGCGGCTGTTGTTATAAAGCAACCATCCGACTTTTTTAGTCCAAAATCTGCAACAAATCCACAATTACATCTCTGCTCTTCAGGAGAATGATAATTATTGCACTTAGGACATTGCCAATAAGGATCACCCCACGAAGTTTCTCTGTGGTAGGTATATTCACACCTTGAACAAATATCTGGAACTGAACGAGGATAAATATATACTATGCCACATTTTATGCATCTCTTATAAAGTTGTACGTTTTTCATAAATGAGTTTTAAAAGAAAGTTCCACAATTATTTGAGCATCCGCCACTGCAATTAGCGCCACACTTATTGGTACAACTGCCTTGGCAAGTGCCTCCGCAAGTTCCAGAACATGAGTTGGAGCAGGTTGCAAAGCAGTTAGAGATAATTTTAACTAAATCATCTTCTTCAGTATCGGGCATCTCGGCTACAATGCAATCCAGTTCGTCGAGTTCGTCGTTTGTAATTTCAAATCGTTTCATACTGGTTCATTTAGTGTTAGTATTCTAATTCCGTTTATGATATTTTTGAGTTGTTCTTTGTTTTTTATTGGATGGCGACCTTGCCTGATTAACTGTGCCTGGAAGTAAGCATTTGCTTTAAAGAAGACTTGCATCAAACTACAAATAGCAAGATCGCATTTGCTATTTGTCTCATTGATATTCATTCCCAAGCAAATAGGGCACATCGGAAAATACGATTTAGTATTACATTGATCGTAAAAATCCAAATGTAATTTAGTGAAATCAAGTTGCGACCACTTCGATATATCTTCCTGTGTTATCGGGTAAAACATCTGGCATGGATACTTTTCGCTGTTCAAACCATAAGCCTCCATTTCGGTACCTGCACCACAATATTTATCAATTGACTGGGTAGCCAGTTTGTGAATTGATAAGTTAAGCAACATGATTGGTATGTATTGAGGATTGGCAAGGTAGAAAGCAACTAATTTTTCAAGTTCCCGTTCGAGAATCTGAACATAAATTTCATCATTCCAGTCAATTCCATAGGCCAGATTTGCCGATAATTTGAACCCAAGCTTATGCAAGTAAATAATGCCATCAGCCATCGAACCAATAGTTAATGGCGATACGGTCATTTTCACGACCTGCTCCGGCCAGTTTCGAAGGAAAAATGAAAGGTCGATCTGATCAAAGCTGTTACAACGGTTTTTGTTGTGCATTTCGCGGGTGCCGTCAATACTCAATCCTAGCCAAACTTTATCTTTATTGTTCTCGAACCATGCTTTTGACTCATCGTCCAACAAAGTTCCGTTGGTCGTAGCAAAAAAGATATGTGGTTTAGGGAAATTTTGCTGCCATGTCCATTGGCAAATTTCTTTCAGTAAGCCAAACTGCAAAAGGGGTTCTCCACCAATAAAATCAAATTCTACTTCTTCATTATCTGGGGTTTCCATAAAACCATGCATGATAATATTCTTCAGCATGTTGATTGTTATCGATGTCCCTTTACGGTGGTTCTGATAACAGTACAGACATGATAAGTTGCAGTCTTCGGTTAGTTGTATGAGAATAGTTTTGCGCATGATAAAATGCCATAAATGAAATGCAGTTTGGTATTGTCAATTCGCATTTGGAAAAAACGTAAGATCACCATAAGGCAATCTCTTTATATATCCAACTACGCGTAAAGTGTGAATACTGGGACTACCGCAGAATTGGCAAGCCTTTCCTTCTTTAAAATGCATATTTTCAAATTCACACATTTCGCAAAAAATAGTATTGCAACAATCGGGATGAGATTTAAGCTTTAGCGAATCACCACGGTAAGAATCTTCAGGACCTCTACCGCATCTTGGACAACTTAAATAATTACTCATAAAAGAAAGTTTAATTAGTCATTAGGACTGCATGGTTATATACAATTTTAATTCTCACCAGATAATTAAAATTAATCTAAAAAAGCTTTGAATTCCTTACCCTACTTGATATATTTGAAATTTTCGCTTGCTCCTACCGGCAGCACGCTATAAAGATATGATAATTATATAAGTTAGCAAATTTTTTTAATATCTTTTTAGAATATATTCCAAAATTCCAAAAAAATCACAAACGCCCGATCCTCTGAGTTGTAAGCGGGCGTGGACAAACTCAATATTAAACCAAAAAATACCATCCACTATCAAATCATAAAAAATAAATTATCCCAATCAGAAAAACACTTCCAGTCCTGGAAAAAATCTTAAATCACCCCATATTTTTTCAAATCCCCGCACAGCAATCAATGCTCAATTTAAATTTCAAAACCAGCCTGAAAGCAAATTCTCTCCGCGAGGCTGTATTATAAACCCCTCCTTTGGATCTATGTAAAAAATTAAATCAAATAAGAACTGTTTTACAAAAACACAGAGCCCCCACCGCTAGGCACTTAGATAATGCAATCAATTGAATCACCCCTTCACCAACAAAAGTCAGGTATATAAACCCATTCATTATCAGCAATTTTGTTGTGGTAGAAATTACATTTATCCCTGAACAGCTATAATAGATTGTTAAATAATATATAATAGCCTGAAAGCAAATTCTCTCCGCGTGGCTGTTAAATAATAATCCCTTCACATTCACTTTAGAAATCAAACTGTTTTACATAATTACGCCCGACCATCAATAGCAGAGCATTTAGGCAAGGCGGTCAATTGCGTCGCAGGAGTTTCGTAGAAAAATGCGTCTGTCTGAGCCCGAAGGGCGAGTCAGCATTTTTCATGAAAAAACAAGACAGCAATAGCCTTGACGTATCTGCTCTGCGATTGGTGAGTCGGGTGATTGTAAAACAGTTAACCCAACTTGCCCGGTGTGTGAACGGGATTATTATAAGCCCGCAACATGCAGGAGCATGCTTTCAGGCTAATAGATCAAATATTTATTAGCTATAGTCAAAGCTGTTCAGGGATAATTTTGAAATCAAAATATAACTAAAGTTATAATAATGAAGGGGTTTATATACAGTTTACAAATTGGCGAAGAGGGAGAAAAAGCATGATCGCATTATCATTTTACCATCTGCCTTGCGGTGGCTGCTCTGTGTTTAAAATTGTAAAACAGAAAAAAATTATTTGATTTTAAATTTTTTCACATAGATTTGCGACTGGAAACGTGTAAAAATTTATGATTCTTAATTTATCAACTTCATCGGCCATCGTTATTACAACGATTACGATTACAACCACAACAACACTGTTGGATGGATGAAGTTGGTATTGATTGAATTCAAATTGCAATATAGCCGGCTTCATGTAAATGGGGCCGGTTTTTTTATGTATAATTTTTAATATTTAAACAATGAAGGTTTTAAAATTCGGAGGATCGTCCGTAGGCAATGTGGAGAGGATCAGGGAGGTAATGGATATTATCGCCGCCTCAAAAGAGAAAAATGGTAGAATAGCCGTTGTATTTTCGGCTTTTCAGGGTGTTACAGATTCGCTTATTACCATTGGCACGACTGCTACGACGGGGGGTACCGGATATGTTAAGGCCTTGGAGGAGTTGAGAGAGAGGCATCTGCAGGTGGTGAACGAGTTGATCGGGGTTAAAGAGCGGAGCAGGGTGCTGTCCAGGGTGATGGTGGAGTTCAGAGGGCTGGCCGATATTGTGCATGGAGTGTCGCTCACCGGGGAGGTTACCGCAAGGTGTATGGATAGTATTACGAGTTACGGGGAGAGGTTGAGTGCATATATTATTTGTGAGGCGCTTATCCAAAGGGGTGTGGATGCGAGGTTTACCGATAGTCGCGGGCTCATAATCGCTAACGGAAGTTTTGGTGCGGGATTAGTAGATTTTGAGGTGACCAACAGGAACATCCGCGAGCACTTTCTGGGAAACGGGCAGGTGAATATAATCACAGGGTTTATAGCATCGGCACCCAATGGAGAGACCATTACACTAGGCAGAGGCGGGTCGGACTACACAGCCTCCATTATAGGGGCGGCTATGGAGGTTGCCGAGATTGAGATCTGGACAGATGTGGACGGGGTGATGAGTGCCGATCCGCGTAAAGTAAAGGAGGCATTTCCAATAGAGTCGCTTAGTTATGAGGAGGCTATGGAGATGTCCCACTTCGGGGCCAAGGTTATATATCCTCCTACTATGTTGCCGGCTATGGAGAGAGGGATTCCGATAAGGATTATGAATACTCTCAATCCGGGATTCAAAGGGAGCTTGATTGGGAAGAGAAATGGCGATGAGATGTTCGAAATCAAGGGCATATCTTCAATAGACCGGATTGCTGTTTTGTTGATACAGGGGAGCGGGATGGTTGGTGTGACAGGTATTTCGAAAAGGATATTCACTGCACTGGCTCAGGTGGATGTGAATGTGGTTCTGATTTCGCAGGCTTCGTCGGAACACTCTGTCTGTATTGCCGTTATGCC
>CAZFTS010000058.1:0-12611 GCA_964521685.1 uncultured Muribaculaceae bacterium | reverse complement strand
CCAACCTTGCCAAGGTTCTTAGGAACAATTTTCCAAAATCATATGATTTGTAATGCTTTTACAATCGGATAAATTGTTGCGGCTATTAATAACAATGTTATTATTGGTCTGTTAATATTCTGCCATTTGTAGTTTTTCCGCTTGATAGCATCCAGTGCATGATTCAATCCGGAGAATATAAAGAAGAACATGAATGTAAAGAATATTGTCAGCTCTGCTTTAATACCCCAATTACAAAAATATACCAGGACAGCAACGACGGCATATGATAAAAG
This sequence comes from uncultured Muribaculaceae bacterium, assembly GCA_964521685.1. Taxonomy (GTDB): domain Bacteria; phylum Bacteroidota; class Bacteroidia; order Bacteroidales; family UBA932; genus Bact-08. The sequence goes on along the minus strand of CAZFTS010000058.1, from coordinate 12,336 downwards.
GGCTATTGCAGATTGTTTCTGATAGTTGCTTCCTGTTTCAAAGCCCTTTAGCTCTGCCGATACCTTTGAGAATAGCAACCCTTCCAGTCCGGAGATTCCGGCTATTGCCAGGATTATCAATGGAATCATGATATGAAGCTGACTAACCGGATCGTAACCGTTTTCAAACCCTATGTAGTAACCGTAGTAGATTGAAAATGACACTAACAGAATTCTAAAAATGTCCAGAAACTTTAAAAATGTTTTCATATTCGTTGGTGATAGTTGTGTCTGTAATAAATTTTGCTAACGATTTTCCAGCCATCTTTAAATTTGTAGAGTGAGAGGTAGTCGGTGAAGATTCTTTTGCCGGCACGGTGCAGCTCAATTTTTGCTACGGCTGAGTTGCCGGTGACATCGACGAAGAGGTATTTGCATTTGGTCTCTGTTGCGGGCTTTTTCCCGGCAGCTTTGGATTGTTTTATGTTTTCTATCCAGGTGGCAATCGGGAGCTGCGTTACGGATGTGCTGTCTTTTCCAAGACCCAGTAAGACAAATGTCGGGTGAAATCCCTTCTCTATCTCTTCGATGAGTCCGTCGTTATGAATTCCAATAACATAAGAGTCATTAATCACATTTTTTATGAGTGTCACATCGGACTGAGCATGAGCTAACTGAAAAAATGCAGTAGTAATTGTCAATACCAGAAATAGCTTTTTCATCTTTTAATGTTTAAAATTTCATAAATTTATTCAAATTTTTTAAAATTCAGCTCCGGGCTCTGATTTGTTAACCTAAATCTGTTTGCCATGAAATGTTGTCTCTACGGAAAGAATTACAGAATGTTAAAATACATCCTGATTCTTGTTTCATTCGTTGTTTTACCGGTTACTCTAAAGGCTCAAAGTGAGGTGCTCAGGTGGATGGATGGGAAAAAGGGGGCTGTTTCAATAACTTTTGACGGTGGTACAATTAACCAGTTTAAGCTGGCATTGCCTATTTTAAATGAACACAACTTTAAAGGAACCTTTTATATTGTTACGGGAGATGTTAAAGATGCATCATACAGAGGTGAATTTATTGGCAGACCTTTAAATGAGATAGTTGATGAGACAAAGGAGCAGAAGACCAACGTATCCAACCTATTTGAACGCTCTGCAGCATTACGCTACCTAGAGTCATCACAGGCAAGATTATATCATACCAAAGCGGGAGATCTGTTCGAACTTGGCAGAGTTGATGAGGCATGCCGCGAAATAGATATTGCCTATTCAAAATATATTAAGGGTGAACTTAAGAAAGATGCTCCCGGAAACATATATGACAATACGGATGTGGATATTTCATGGAAAGATCTGAAAGAGATTGCAATCCAGGGACATGAGATAGGGAACCACTCGGTAACCCATCCGCAGCTTGGAATTTATGACACTCCAAATATGAAGTATGAGATTGAAAAAGCAAAGGAGGAGATTGAAGCAAACTTAGGAGCGAAAAACACCTTTTCCGGAGAGATCCCTCACGGAATTGAAAATCCAAGAGTTATGGACTTTACCGGGCGTTTTATCCCGGCATTGAGAAACAGACTGGCAATACCATTCCTTGAAGAGATTAACAGGTGGAGCAGAGTAACACCGTATGAATCGGGGAAGCATTATATCCAATGGCAAAGAGGGCCAAAGAGCAACACATCCCTTAAGCAGATGAAGTCTTGGGCAGATACTTGTCTCAAATACAATAATGTATGGCTCGTTCTCACATTCCACGGTATTGACCAAATAGGGTATGAACCGGTAAAATCGCAGGATTTCAGACAATTCACAGAGTATTTAAAGGAGAATGAAGATCAGCTATGGATTGCACCATTCCGGGATGTCGTAAAATATATGAAAGAGCGCATGGCATCTTCCGTAACACAGATGATCGAGACCGGAAACGTGGTTGGAGACAGAACCGAAACATCAGGCACGGAGACAACTGCAGAGAGGATTGTTGTGGGAATCAGACACAATCTTGACCGGGAGATTTATGACCATCCACTTACACTAAAAACCTACCTCCCCTCGGGATGGAACAATGTAACCGTTGTTCAGGAGGGGAGGAAGATATCTCACAGAATTGATTCGGATAGCGAAGGCAAGTTTGTAATATATAGTGCCTTACCTAATAAATCTACTGTTGCAATAACAAGGTTTTAATTATATCAGTTCTGTAATTCTCTTTTGAAAAAATAGAGATGCAGATCCAGCGCGAAGATCCAGTATGGCCAGCTGTGGACGCCGGGGCTCATTATGAGGATGTTGGATATCTTTAACTCATCGCATTTTGCAGAGAATTCACGACTGCTCTTTGCAAGGCCATCCTGAGCGCCGCAGCTGATTATCATGGTTTTCTTCATTCCTTTGAGACCCTCTAAACGGTTTATGGCAGAGTTTTGGTTGAACAGCGGGCTCTCTTTTGAATAAGGGCCTAGTATCTCGGTCATCTGCCCCTCCTTAAGCCTTGTATCGTGCAGGTTTAGAACACCCGACATACTGCCGGCAGCCTTAAAGCGGGTGGTATCGTCAAGGAATATATTTATGGCACCGTGGCCGCCCATACTCAAACCTGTAATGAAGGTTCTATCCGGATTTAGTTTGTACTTTGACATTATCTGCGGATACAACTCTTTGTCAAAGAATGCCCTCCACTGCATTTTGGCAGGATCGACATTATTAAGATACCAGCTGTTGTAAAAACCGTCCGGCGTAATGATTATGAAACCATATTTATCGCTTACAGCCTGAATATCCGTTTTGTCACGCCAGTTCTTATAGTTGCCACTCCAACCGTGCAAAAGGAAGAGGGCAGGAGTGTTGTGACCCGCAGCAATCTTCACATTTTTAGGGGTAAAGACCAGCAGAGAGTCGTCACACTTAAGGTTTTCCGACTTAATAACAAGAAGTTCCTGCGAAAAGATATTAACGCTAAATACCAGCGTAATGACCAGAAGAGCAAATTTTATCCGTCTCATTGTTTGTGATTTTAATCATCTAATTTCATCAAAAATAGACTATTTTTGTTTAAATTGTAACTCCAACCGGTAAATAAAAAGAATTGCAGATGTTTGATATTATAAAAAAGAGAAGGGATGTTATAAATATTATCCTTGTTACTGTATTGATTGCCTTGATAATACCAGGCAAAGGGAAGTTCAGATACCAGTATCAGAAGGGGAGGCCGTGGCTGTATGAATCACTCATTGCCCCGATAGACTTTCCGGTTCTCAAAAACGTTAAAGAGTTGAGAACAGAGAGAGAGGCAATTGCATCATCTGTAGTGCCTTATTATAAATATAAAAACGGTGTGGAGGATGATCAGATTAAGAGTATTGGAGAGAGGCTTTCTCTTTCGGGGGCAGATTCCACCATCTCCGGCTTTATATTTCAATCTATAAAATATGTCTACACCAAAGGGGTGATGGAGGAGATGCCCGATACTACTTATAATAAAGGAGTTGTTGCAATCGTAAAGGAAGATAAGACAACACTCCATCCTGCAAGAAATCTCTACACAACAAAAAGTGCCGTAGAGTTCATTAAATCGGTATTTGACAACAGATACCCCGGCGCAATAGAGTTGTCGAACAAACTGATAACCACGCTGACACTTCAACCAAATCTGATTTTTGACAACTCTTTGACACAACTGGTACTAAAAGAGCAAATTGCAAACATTTCCCCGACAAAAGGGAAGATCTACACAGGCCAGCTCATAATAAGCAACGGAGAGACGGTAACTGCCGAGAGCGAACAACTGCTGGACTCATACAGGGCAGAATATGAAGTCAGTATGGGATTTACCGGGAATAAATTCCTGCTTAAACTTGGGCAACTGCTTGTCGTAATCTCAATAATAGTTCTTTTTGTTCTGGTTCTAAAATATTTAGATAAAGAGCTAATAACATCTGTCAATAAACTCAATTTTCTGCTGGTTCAATTCATTCTGGTATCCCTCTCTACAGCATTTGTGCTAAATTCAGGATTCGCATACCTATATATAATTCCATATGGAGTGGTTGCACTCTATCTCACCTCATTCTTCAAATCGAAGATAGTATTGCCTCTCTATACAATATTTTTGATGCCGGTCATATTTATGACTCCGGACGGATTCGAAATATTCTTTCTGAACCTCATTGCAGGAGCGGCAATATTCTTCAGTTTCAACTACTTTGACAGAGGTTGGAGACAGTTTGTAAATTCGGTAATAGCATTTCTGGCACTCTCGCTCACCTATATCTCATTCAGGATGATTGAGGATGGCACCTTCCAATCATTGGATAGCGACATGTTTATCTATTTTGCCTGGAATTCTGTGCTGATTATAGCTGCTTACCCGCTTCTTTACCTCTTCGAGAAGATATTCGGGCTGGTATCAAACTCAAGACTAAGAGATTATTCCGATGTAACCTCAAAATTGCTCACCTCCCTGGCCGAGAAGGCCCCCGGAACATTCCACCACTCACTTCAGGTTGCAAACCTTTCGGAGAGTGCCGCAAGAGAGATTGGAGCATATGCACTGCTTGCAAGGGTGGGGGCGCTCTACCATGATATCGGAAAGATGTCCAACCCATCATTCTTCATTGAAAATCTGCCGCTAGGAGAGGCTAACCAGCATAATGACCTGCCACCCGAAGAGAGTGCCGGAATAATAATCCGCCATGTGGAAGAGGGGGTCAGAATAGCTGCCGGCGAAAAGATTCCGTCAATAATATCGGACTTCATAATCACACATCACGGTACTTCAAAAACAGGTTTCTTTCTCAATCAATATCTGAATAACGGAGGCGATCCCGCTAACGAACATATGTTTACATACAAAGGCGAACTGCCAAAAACCAAAGAGCAGGTGATTGTTATGCTAGCCGATGCGGTTGAAGCATCGTCCAGAACACTTAAGGATTACTCCAAAGAGAGCATCTCCTCGCTGGTAGACAAGATGGTAGACGAGAGAATCCGGGAGAAGCAGCTTGAGAACTCCGATATCTCACTCAACGAGATAAACAGGATAAAGATGGTCTTTAAACAGAAACTTGGCCAGGTATATCACTCACGCGTTAAATATCCGGGTAGGAAACGAAACACAAAGAGCAAACAACATGACCTTTAAACGGTGGCATAAGATTGTACTGATATCACTTATCTCTCTGCTGGTGACTACCCTCCTGCTCAGGGGAGCAATTGCACGCCTTGCCTTTTCCATAGTTTCGGAGAGAGTTGAAAGCCGATACGGCGTGAAAAGCAGTTACTCAGCATTAAAAGTCAGAGGGATAAACGGCATTGAGATATCGAACCTCACACTAAACAGCGACGGCCAGGACACCCTCTTTAAAAGCGGGCAGATATATGTTCGGATTAACCCTGTTAAACTGCTTTTTTTTAAAACAGATATCACCTATCTGGAGCTTAAAAACTCCGCACTCACATTTGTAAAAGGAGACTCAACCTCAAACTTTGACTTCCTCTTTAAAAGATCTGCCACAACCGACACCCTGGTAACCAGAACAATCAGTGTTGCATACTCTGCAACACTCGATAAAGCCCTGTCACTACTGCTCAGGATTTTGCCATCTGAGGCAAATATTGACGATTTTAAAATCAGCTACAGAAGGGGTGAATACAATCTGGAGATCAAAATTCCATCACTCAAGCTTAAAGACGACACCTACACCACCGAAATTGAAACAGTTGAAAACGGCAAACATGAAAGGCTTAGAGTTAACGGCATACTGAACGATAACAAAAGGAGAATCAGCTCAAAAATAGTTGGTTGTGACGAGAGCGGAAACTCAAAGGGGCGCTTCTCCGTCCCATTTCTGGATTTCAGATGGGGTGCCAGAGTGATGTTCGACTCACTTGCATTTGACTTCACAGCAGGCCAGAGAAGAGGCGGTGTACTGATTCTCAACGGCAGCTCACTCTTTTCAGGAATCTCCCTCTTTCACAAAAGAGTCTCACTGGACACAGTCTATATGAAAAAGGCACAGTTCGAATACAAAACATTGGTAGGCAATAACTTCATAGAACTCGATTCAACCTCGACAGCAACCGTTAATGAGATAAGAGCCAACCCATATCTGCGCGCACAAAAGGGAGAAAAATGGATACTTACAGCATCCCTGAACAAAGAGGATTTTGACTCGGACCAACTCTTTAGCTCACTGCCCAAAGGGCTATTCTCAAACCTTGCCGGAATCAAAACCACCGGAAAGCTTAACTATCACTTCTACACCAACATTGATCTTAACAACCCCGACTCCCTGAAACTCAACTCCACCCTTAAAGCCGAAAATTTCAGAATAACCGAATTTGGAGCCACCGATTTCCGGTATGTAAACTCCGAATTCGATTACACGGCATACGAGAACGGAGCCCCTGTAAAGACAATCTTGGTAGGAGAGTCAAATCCCAATTTCAAACGATTGGATGAGATATCGGAGTATCTGAAAATTTGCGTATTACAATCAGAAGACGGCGGCTTCTTCTACCACAACGGATTTCTCCCCGAAAGCATAAGAGAGGCGCTTATCATAAACATCAAGGACAAAAAATTCAGACGAGGCGGCAGCACCATAAGTATGCAACTTGTGAAGAACCTGTTCCTTAGCCGCAGCAAAACCCTCTCCCGCAAACTGGAAGAGATGCTCATTGTCTGGCTCATCGAGAGAAACCGACTCATATCAAAAGAGCGGATGTTTGAGATATACCTCAACATAATAGAGTGGGGACCCGGCATCTATGGTATTACAGCGGCCTCCCGATTCTACTTCCACAAAGAGCCCATTAACCTCACAATCAACGAATCCATATTCCTCGCATCCATCATCCCCTCGCCCAAACGCGCCCTCCGGGACATAGAGAGCTACAACCTCCCCGAAATCCTCAACAACGGCCAGATTTACACCCTAAAGCCCGGCTACGAAGAGTACCACAAACTCCTTATGAGCAGACTCCAGGCCAACGGAAAAATTTAATCAATCACAAAAAAGATCTTACTAACTTTTTGTTTAGTGGTTTTCCTCAGTTTTTTTTATTAGCACAATTTTTTCGTTTCCTTTTTTTACAATTTCATTGAAATAGGATTTTATTATTAAATAATCTGTTGCTGAATAAACAGACTTTTTAAAGTAATAATCAAACGAAACAGATATCTGGCCCTCTTCTGATCTGGTTGTGTATTTTAATTCAAATAGCTGATTATTAATTTCTAACCCGACAGGTAAATATTCAACTCTATATCCTTCAGGAATCAATATAGTTGAGTTAAAAACTCTTTGGTTTGGATAAGTAACATCAATGGGATATGTACGTTCATTCTGCTTTAATGGATTATCCGATATGATTTCATTTAAAAATGGCGGTAAATAGATCTTTTCATTAACAATGAGTGGTTTACTTGTTTGTTTGTATGTTAATAAATATGGATTTTCTTTATTCAATTGATTTTTTACTACTATTGTGGAGTCGATAATAGAATATTCTTTTGATTCAAGCCTTTTCCGGATAGTTTCAACATTATCTGTATAATTATTCCGGAAGTATAGCGCGTCATACTCAGAAGAGCTTTTGGAGATAGTTGAATTGATTATTGAATTACCGGAAAATTCGATTTTTATATCTGTTTTAATTTGGGAAGGAAGCAAACATTCCAGGCCAATCCATTCAATTTTATTTTCTTGAATAATTAATCCTTTATCGTTTATGCATCTGGTAGGTATTCTATCGTTTAAACCTAAAATTTCTGTTGCATCTGTTAATATATTCTCACCATCGACATTAGCTAAAATTATTACATAATTAAAGAAATGAGTGTAAGGATAGTTATATTTTATTTTGCCATTATCTCTTGTACTTATTAACACAGGTTTTGCTAATATACCAGAGGCGTTAAGTAATCCTGTAACGAATAAGTTAATATCTGCACAATTTCCATATTTATCATCAACAAGCTTACCTGGAGATTTTGAGGCATATTTCCCATAGTTTTTGTCCCAACTAAAATTCTTTTTTACATAATCAATTATAAAATTAAATTTCTCCTTATTATTTATAAATTTATGATTATCAATATTTAAAATTTTTGATGTGAGGCTTTCAGTTTTTTTAATGTACTTTCCGAAATCCTTATGCTTTAATAACTCCTTATTCATATCTTCCCATGAAGTTAAAATATCAACATTTGCTCCATTAGGATAATTGATCTTTGATAGTTGGAAATCAAGTTTGGTTATGTAGTCGTTAATTGATGTTATAAATTCTTCATTATCAAAGGCAGGAACATTTTTCATAATAAATTTATGTACTATATCCTGAAAAATAATTGAACCAAATTGCCGTGACAGCCCTTTATCAATAAATGAAGTTTGGGAATCAAATTTACCAGCACCCTGAAGTAACCATGAGTATTCATAAAAAGGAATTAATTTTACTTCATACTCGCTGTAAACAACAGGAATTCTCCACTGGAACTCCCAATCACGTAAGTTAAACTTATATTGTGAATTAACTTTATATTTGTATTCTATTATTGTTCCTTCTTTGACGTTAGGTATTGCAAATTTTTTGATACTCCAATAGTTATTAGTTTTCTCATCATAAGTATTAGTTACGCTGAGTGGTGTTTTTCTAATATGACCATTTTCATAATTATAAGAATATGCCTCAATTTCATATATCTTTTCATAAATATTACCTTCCCGATAAAATGGAATTTTCACTTCTGCCCATTTTATACCAGCTTCTGATATAATTTTTATTCTTGTCAATCTTTCAAAGATAATATCAAATGAATTTTCGGATTCCACAAAATAGGATTTTCCGATATCAAATAAAACAACCGCCTCTGCATCTTTATCAGAAGGGTACTTTTTAAGCTCAAATTCTTCTTCTTCTACTTTACCGAATTCTCTTGAGAAATTTTGTCCATTTACTAATATAAGAGATAATACCCATACTAGTATTGTAAGATTGATTTTTTTAAACATGCCAGTTCATTTTGAAAGTGTGATATATGTTTTATTTTCTGATTCAACAATCTGATTATAGAAATTATAAAAGCTTTTATATTCAGTAATATCATAATAACCTGCATTAATTAACAGGTTCTTTTGGACAATAACATTATTTGCATTTTTATAAATTTCTAATTTATATTCACCATACTTTGTTTTAAGTGAATAAGTTACAAAATCCTGGTTTAGTTTATACCCAGCAGGAATTTTATAAATAATAGTGTCAATCTTATAAATCGGATAATCAATTTGAACAGGCAATTTTCTTATTTGCGGTTTTTCGAAATCAGGTAAAGTAAATGGTATATTATTTATTAAAATATCATTTCCATAATATTTATAAATGTTCAGATTTGTAGCATTATATGATATTTTTATATTAGTAGAATCCCTGTTAGCACTTAAAATATTGTAATCGATTAACTGAAATCCATCTTCGATAAAATAATTTCTTAAGATTCTTGATTTTTCGGAATCATTATAGTTCTTTTCCAAGCGTAATACCTCTTCATATGACTTGCCCTTATAAGTATTTAAGAAATTTACAATAATAATATTGTTCTCATTCAGATTGGTTTCAATCTTGCGAATTTCAAGATTATCAATTGGTTTAAGGTTAGGAGTTCTAATAAACCTACTATTATCTTTACATATTATAAAAGCATCTCTGTTTTGAGTAAAAGCACCTAAATAGTTAAATGCTCCATCACTTGTACAATCCAACCAAATATCTTCATCCTTTAATGGAATATATAAAATTACATGATTTGATTGCTGTGATGGAAAATTTTTATCTATTTCTAAAATCGGACTCCCTGCATTAACCTTTGCATAATATGACGCTATCTGAATACAATCCAGAACAGATTTTAAATAGTTTGTCAGAGCTTTACAATCTCCATATTTGTTTTGAGCGACATAACTTGCAGATTTTGGCTTTAACCCACCTGTTTCAACAGTAATATTTATATAACGGGTCTCGTCTTGTAAATAATGGTATAATATTCTAATTCTTTCTTTTTCATCGACTATACCCTTAATAAGGTGTTGTATTTTGTTTTGTTCAAAAGCAGGTATTTCATCTAATCCTTGTAATAATTCGTATTGCCAATTTCCAAAAGATATCCAATCTTTAAAAGAGCCATCTATATCATAATGAAAATCAGTTGGAATAATTTTAACCATAGGTAGAAAATCTGAAATTGATGGTGAGCATTCCTCCTTTTTAATAATGTTGGTATAGCTTGCTCTCCATTGAATTTTTATTGTATTTTCAATTGTATCTATTTTAGGTTTGTCAACAAGTTGATTTTTATAAGCAATCTTGTAATTAATTGGTATAATAATTTCTAAACAGGCATTCAAAGTTGGAACTTCTTCATCAATAATCGGTCTCCAAAAATCAATATCAAGAAATTCATTTTGTTGAATTTGATATGAATAAATAATTGTATATGGATATGTATTATGTTTAAGAGTAAATTCTTTTACAAAATCATCTTCATAGAGAGAAAAATCTGATATTGAGCTTCTTTCTATAATTTCATTTTTTTTGATTCTCTTAACAACTTTTCCATCGGAATCTTTTATACAGGCCTCAATTTTACCCGATTTGATGATTTTAGACGAAGGAATTGCAACGTTTGAATATTTTTCTCCTGCTCTGTTATTGATTTTTATTTCGTAATAAAGGGTTTTAGTCAGATTTCCTTTATTTATCCCTATTGTAGTTTTCTGAAAAATAAGTTCAGCATCATGATCTTGAGTGTAAGAGATTATGCAAAAAAATTGAAGTACTAAAATCAAATATAGTCTATTCATACTGTTTATAGTTTCTAACGGATATTTCAAACAATTAATCCGAAATCAAAGATTATTTTAAGCTCTGCAGATTATTTTTCAATATGTAAATATATGATATTTAACCATTTTACACAAATTATTTTTATCAAGTTTGCTCAAAATCTAAATGAGATGTCAATTTTTACACCTATGATCTCTCACAATTCAATACCATTTATGAAAACAATTTGTACTATCAGTAGAATTAACTGACTCTCAAATATATTTCCACACTATTTGCCCCAAAAATGTTTTGCAACTCATTTTTTATTTATTTATCTTAGAAGGCGCTTGTACAGAGTCTTTATTAGTAAGTTACAGCCCAAACCACAGATTGAATCATTTTAAATTAATAAACATGAAAAAGGCATTATCGGTAATTTTGGTTATTGCATTAATTATATCATGCAACACCGGCAACAAAAACAAAATTGAACCAATAAATCTGGAAAAGTCGATTTCTGTTAAACCTGAATTACTCAAAACAGATAAGCTATTATCTGTAATTTGGAATATAAAAATTTATGACTCTATACTAATACTAAAGTCAGAAGATGGCAAAGGATCGTTACAATTGTTGAACAAGAATAATGGAAAATTTATATCAACAAAATGTATTTTTGGGAGAGGACCGGGAGAATTCACAGATATGATCGAATTTAAAATTCTTGCTGATTCAATTTATATTTATGAAATAAATAAAAAAACAATGTCAGTCTATAAATCAGATGCATTCCTAACCGACACTTTACCAGATACTTCTGTAAAAATCATATTTGATAAAAAGAAAGTTAACTATGATGCTTTCCCTATGAATCAATATTATGTGTCCCGTCCCGGAATAGATACAAGATATTATCTCTTTAATAGAAATGGGAAATTTATTTCGGATTATTCATTATTCCCGGACTTCTATAAAGATGTTAAATCGGATTTCCATAAACAACAACTAGTACAGTGTTTTATTGCAGAACCAAAACCGGATTTATCAAAATTTGTCTCTATAAGCTCTTGCGGTGCTGTTCTGGAGATATTTAATATTGAAAATGATACTATTAAGAAAATCCTCGAAAAAAAGATTCTGGATCCGAATTTAAAAATAGAAAGTGCAGATGGTTGGTTACAGAATGAGGATTCTAAAATAGGATTTCATGGCTTGTATACAACCGATAATTATATTTATACATCATATTCCGGATTGACATTGAAGGAGTTCAAAAAGATTATACAGATGGATTATATCATTGTTTTCGACTGGGAAGGCAAAGTTAAAAGACTTTATAAAGTAAAAGGCGGGTTAACAGCTGTTGCCGCCGATGAAGCCGAAGGCAAAATCTATGTAGTCACAAAAGACAGCGAAGGCGCCGATGCGATAGGGGTGATTAAGATGTGAATTGAGATGTTTTAAAGTTTCTCAATTGCAGAATCTAATCTCTTTTCATTATTTTTTGAAGATAACTCGT
>CAZFTS010000057.1:0-12676 GCA_964521685.1 uncultured Muribaculaceae bacterium | reverse complement strand
TTCTGAACCCTTATCAGAAGCTCCCTTAAACCGAAAGGCTTTTTAAGGTAGTCACTGCATCCGATTTCGAAACCGTTGGCAACACTGCTGTCGTCGCTGATTGAGGTGATGAAGATTATGGGAATGTTTTTATCGACGGCGCGAATAAGTTTGGCAAGCTCGAAACCATCAATCTCCGGCATATTTACATCGAAGAGCAGAAGATCGGGATGAAACTGGTGGTATTTTTCAAATGCAGTCTTGCCATCGTTCACAAAAAGAAGATCGTAACCATTCATCTTCAGGAATTCGCACATAGCGTACCCGAAATTAACCTCATCATCTGCCAGCAGAATCTTCTGTGCCATGTTCGTCATTTTTTAAAGTAAGTATGAATTTACTACCGACCCCCACTTCGCTCTCAAGCTCAATCTTCCCTTTATGAGCCTTTACAACCCACATCACATATGTAAGACCAAGACCAAAACCCTTCCCCTTCTGAGAGTGCTCCCGTTTGCTCACACGGTAAAACTTCTCGAAAACCTTCGACTGCTCCTCCTTAGGAATTCCGATTCCGTTATCCTCCACGCATATCCGGTAACCCTTCCCGCTGTTGCCGGCAGATACCTTGATTATAACAGGGTCGTCGGAGTACTTTATAGCGTTGTCAATGAGGTTGCCTATAGCGTTTGTAATGTGCAGTTTATCGCCGAAAAACATCTCCTCCCCCTCTTTAACCGAAGCAGATAGTTTAACCGTCTTCCGGGAGTCGACACTATGTCTCACGATATGCGGCTCAATTGCCTCGTGAATATTGAACAGCGCCTTGTTCAAAGGGGCTTGTCTCTTCTCAAATTTGTTTATATCAAGAATGTTTTCAATAAGGCCATTCAGGAAGTTGAGCTGCTCCTTTGCCTTACCCAGGAAGTATTTCGAATTCGGACCCTCGCTCATCTCGCCAACCTCCAGATTGGTGATTGAAGATTGCAGCGGTGATCTCAATTCGTGAGTAAGGAAATGGGTGATATTCTCCTTCACCTTGGCCAGCGAGACCTGTTTATAGAGCATCCTTGTCTGCATAATAATACTTGAGAGGATAAATACCGTCACAATTAAAGAGAGGATAAGAATTGTAAGCAGATCACCTTTGAAAACCGATGCCGGATAGAAGATGGTTGCGGTTACAAGCAGATCTTTTGAAACGGTCAATGGAATGGTTGTCTCAAATGAGGGGTTGAAAAAGAGGATTCCGCTTTTAGTTGTGTCGGAAGATGCGTATTTAATGGTGTCGGGTGATTTATAAATTAATTTGAAAGATGTCGATTTTTGTGCGTCGGAAAGAGTTTTTTTGAAAAATTTTGCAAGCGTATCGAGCTTAACTGGCAAATCTTTTTTGTAAGCCTCCTGTAAAGCTTGCTCAATTGAAACCTTTGTAAAAGATTTTTGATCTTTTTTTATATCAACTTTAACAATTTTTCGATCATTTTGCGAAGAATTTTCGGAAAGTTTATTGGAGATTGCCACCTCAAAACCCCTCCCTTTATTAAGACTCAGAAGGCGGTTGTTCAGCTCTTTATTTATGGCCTCATTTAGCAGTTTATCAGCACTTTGTCTGAAGCCTGACATCTCATTATCAATGATACGAAACAGCCAAACCCCCTGCAAAGCGAGCAAAAAAAGTATGGCAATAATAGAAAAAGTTAGCGCACGGTTTAGCATTTTCAGCGTTTTGTCAGCATTTTGTATGCATTCTGTGGGCAAATTTAAGAAATATTATTAATTTATTTGTAGTGCAAAACAACAACAACTAAAAACAAAGAGTCATGGAAACAACATTTGAAAAACTAAATGATCAGGAGATGATTAATGTAGTAGGCGGTTTAGAGAGAGTAGTTCAGATTACAGACGAACATGGTAATGTGTTCTACATTATCATCAGAGAAAACGTAGACGACGAGCCGGGAAATTAAGCAATTTTAAGAAAACTTTGTCAGTTTGCTTACAAAACGCTGAAAAACAGCAAGTAAGCACATTTGTTGAGACATAATACCAATTATGTTCTTAGGGATTATTGACTCTAAAAGAGACTAAACTTTGAAAACTTTTAAATATTTCTCCCAGATAGATGCAACAGATTGTGGGCCGGCAGCACTGAGAATGGTCGCCAACCACTTTGGAAAGCATTATAGTATGGAGACCCTCCGGGAAAAGTGTGAAAAGGGAAGGGTAGGGGTTAACCTGTTGGGTATCAGTAAAGCAGCCGAGGGAATAGGACTCAGGAGTCTGGGTGCAAGGTTATCTTTTGAAGAGTTATGCAAAGCAACATTACCGGCAATTGTTCACTGGAACCAAAATCACTTTGTAGTTGTATACGGAGTAAAAGGAAAGGGCAGTAATATAAAAATGCTTATTGCCGATCCATCGACAGGTCTGGTGAAACTAAGTGCCGAAGAGTTCAAAAAATCGTGGTTCAGCACCGTTGTCAACGGCGAAGGGAGGGGAATAGCCCTTTTCCTGGAACCAACCCCGAAATTTTACGAGGAGCCGGGCGATAAAATTGACCCTAAAGGATTTAAATTTCTATTTAAATACCTGAAACCTCACAACAAACTAATAGTTCAGCTAATAATAGGCCTGCTTGCAGGCAGCATCATACAGCTCATATTCCCGTTCCTCACCCAAAGTATTGTAGATATAGGAATCGGAACCCGCGACATAGGATTTATCTGGCTGGTTCTTATTGCACAACTAATGTTCACAATAAGCTCTGCCACAGTAGATTTTATCCGCGGATGGATACTCCTCCACCTTGGAACCAGGATAAACATCTCACTTATATCCGATTTCCTGAGCAAACTCATGAGATTGCCTATAGGATTCTTTGATACCAGAATGACAGGAGACCTTCTGCAAAGAATAGGTGACCACAAAAGAATCCAGAACTTCCTCACAGGATCGTCGTTAACAGTTCTCTTCTCGATGGTCAACATTGTGATATTCGGAGCGGTACTCCTATATTACAACTTCATGATTTTCCTGGTATTCATGCTGGCATCGGCGCTCTATGTCGGGTGGGTTCTGCTCTTTATGAAGAAACGCAGAGAGCTCGATAACAGAACATTCACACAAAACGCCGCAAACCAGAGCACAATAATACAGCTCATTGCCGGAATGCAGGAGATAAAGCTCAACGCATGCGAAGAGCAAAAGAGATGGGAGTGGGAGCACATTCAGGCAAGACTTTTCAAGCTGAACATTAAGGGTTTGGCGCTTGGACAGTACCAGGAGGCAGGTGGAACCCTCATTAATCAACTGAAAAATATAGTGATAACAGTACTGGCCGCCAGCTCGGTAATCAACGGCGACCTCACATTGGGTATGATGTTATCGGTACAATATATAATCGGTCAGCTTAACGCACCGATATCCAATGTAATAGGATTTATCCGCAACACTCAGGATGCAAAAATGAGTCTTGAGAGGCTTGCAGAGGTACACGAAAAAAACGACGAGGAGAGCCCCGACCAGTCTCTTCTTTCTGATATCCCCACATCCAAACCAATCAACCTGGATAACCTCTCATTTCGATATGAGGGAGCGGGCTCTCCTTTCGTTTTAAAAAAGATAACCCTCACAATTCAACCTGGAAAGGTGAATGCAATAGTGGGGATGAGCGGTAGCGGTAAAACCACCCTTATTAAGTTATTGCTAGGGTTTTACAAACCAATAACCGGCGAGATAACCTACGGCGATCACAGACTCTCTACAATAAGTATGAGCAGATGGAGAAAGCGCTGCGGAGTGGTTATGCAGGATGGTTATATCTTCTCCGATACAATTGCAAGAAATATTGCTCCCGGAGAGGAGTTTATAGATAAGGAGCGGTTGGTAAAAGCAGTGGAGACCGCTAAAATAAAAGAGTTTGTGGAATCTTTGCCACTTGCCTACAACACAAAGATAGGGCATGACGGTCTTGGCCTGAGCCAGGGACAAAAGCAAAGAATCCTCATAGCAAGAGCTGTATACAAAGACCCTGAATTTATTATATTTGATGAAGCCACGAATGCTCTGGATGCGAAAAATGAACGAGAAATCATGAAAAATCTCGATGAGTTTTTCCAAGGCCGTACTGTTGTTGTTGTTGCGCACCGCCTGAGCACCGTTAAAAATGCCGATAATATCATTGTCCTTGACAAAGGGATGCTGATAGAGCAAGGCACGCATAAAGAGCTAGTGGCAAACGGGAGTGTATATTACGAATTAGTTAAAAACCAACTTTATGTCTAACGAACGCAAATTTGATATCAGGTCAGATGAGGTGAATGACATTCTATCCAGACCACCCGCATGGATGGTAAGAATTGGGAGCGTCATCATGTTTGGAGTACTTGCCATCCTATTGCTCGTTGCCGCACTTTTCAGGTATCCCGACATAATAAAGGCGCCTATCGTAATAACTTCCGAAAATCTTCCTGCCCAGCTAGTTGCAAAGCGTTCGGGCCGGATTCAGCAAATACTCATAAACAATGGAGAATGTATAAAGAGAGGCGATGTGATTGCAATGCTCGAAAACCCGGGATCATTTGATGATTACCTCAAGGTTAAAGAGATATGCAACTCCTACATGACCCTCACCTCTTTGCCCGAGAAGTTACTTCTGGGCGAGTTTCAAAGCTCATACAGCCAGTTTGTCAAAAGTCTCAAGGAGTACAAAGCCTTTATTGCGCTTGACTATCACAGGAAAATGATAAACTCAGTAAAGCTTGAAACCGATGCAAAAAGAGGGCAGCTTGCCATTTCCGAAAAGAAGGAGAGGATGGCCGTTGACCAATACTCAATTGCCGAGAATCTCTTTAAACGGGAGAAGATGCTTTTCGATCAAAAGACTATTTCACAACAGGATTTTGACCGAAGCAAAAGCACCTTTCTCGCAGCAGGGAAAGAGCTTGAAGATTCAAGAGACGAACTTAACCGCAATAAGGTTGAGATTATTAAAGGCGAACAATCCATTCTGGATCTCGAGAACAGAAGGGTTGAAGAGCTAAACCGTCTGAAACGAGCTGTAGATGCCGATCTTGAGATCCTTCTATCGCAGCTCAGAGAGTGGGAGCAGCTCAACCTTTTCATTAGCCCGGTTGACGGAGTGGTCTCTTTTACAAGTTACTGGCAGGCAAATCAAAATGTAACCGAATCGGATGTTGTCTTTACGGTACTCCCCGAAAAGGAGAAGAACATCTCAGGAAAGCTATACGTACCGCTGGCCGGTGCCGGGAAGGTCAAGACCGGCCAGAAGGTGAATGTAAAGCTGGACAGCTATCCCTATATGGAGTACGGGATGGTGCAGGTTACGGTAAAAAGTATCTCCCTTCTTCCGGCAAATGTCGGGAAAGAGAGGTATTACATTGTTGGAGTCGAATTCCCGGAAGGGTTGAAGACCAACTACTCCATAGAGCTCAATTTCAGTGAGGAGATGCATGGAATTGGCGAAATAATCACAGAAAACGCATCAGTGCTCAGACGAATTCTCTATCCGGTTAAACATATGCTCAAAAACAATTTTTAATAAAAGGTACTATTTTTGTAGTATATTTGCCCGAAATGAAGAGCTTCCTGAAATATACATTATCAGTTACGGTTCTGCTGGTCTACTTTGTTGCCAACACAGGATTCGGACTGCATGTCTGCTCACATGAGGGGACAAGCGAGCTGCTCATTCTCACAACCAAAACATCGTGCGAAGATATCCACAAGGGGTGTCCGTGCGGTTCCGGCCATTGCAAAAAGGCCACCCACGACCACAACTGCTGTAAAACAGAGATGCACCACCTCGATCTCGATTACGATATAACCGAGGTTCAAAGCGCACCACAGCTATTCTTTACAGAGAACGGCCTCACTGCACAAATCTGCTTTACATCTACCTTCTCCGATGCTCTTAAAGGGTTCAAATATACAGAGATAAGGCACGGACCTGACGAACCCCCCACATCACAATATCTGCCACTCATTTCTCAATGGAGATTATGATTATCTGAAATTAAACCGGTTTTCAAAAAGAGCCGGAACAAATTACATTTCAGTTAATCACAAATATTTTATTGAGTTATTATGAATTTTAAAAGACTATTAATTGTAGTATTCTTTACCCTGTCATCATCACTATCGTTGCTCGCACAAACCGTAAGCGGTACAGTTAAGGTCCGGAAATCGGACGGAACACTTGAACCAATGGCCTATGCATCGGTATACTGGATTGAAGGAAAGGTTGTAGTTGAAACCGACGATAAGGGTAAATTCTCATTCGACAGAAAGAAAGCCGAAAACCTATCGCTTATAGCCACATTTGTAGGGCACACCAAAGACACAATCGTACTGGCAAAAGGTGAAAACAGAGCCGACTTTGTCATAAAAGAGGGTGAGGAGCTCCAGGCTGCAAGAGTTGTCTCTAAACAGCAGGGCAACTACCTCTCAAAACTGGCATCGGTGAAGACCGAGGTGATATCGGCAGCAGGGCTTTGCAAGATGGCATGCTGCAACCTTGCCGAGAGCTTTGAAAACTCGGCCAGCGTTACAGTAGGTTACTCCGATGCAATTACAGGTGCCAGGCAGATACGACTCCTGGGACTCTCCGGTATCTATACACAGATGCTTGACGAGAACCGCCCCGTTATGAGAGGAATCGCATCACCGTTCGGGTTGTCGTACATTCCGGGACAGTGGCTCGAGAGCATTCAGATTGCAAAGGGGCCGTCATCGGTAATTAACGGTACCGAAGCAATCACCGGGCAGATAAATCTGGAACACCGCAAACCAACCAAGGAGGAGCCACTCTTCCTGAACCTCTTCCTGAGCAATACACTCAGAACCGAGGCCAACGTTGCATCTTCACTCCAGCTGAACAACAAGTGGAGTACCGTGATGCTTGGGCACTTCTCAACCGATCCGGCAGACCATGACGGAAACCATGACGGATTTCGTGACGAGCCGCAATCTGTACAATTTAATTTTTCAAACAGATGGCTCTATATGGCAGAGGGTGGCCTTCAGATCAGATTTGGGCTCAAAGCACTGAGTGACAACAGACTTGCAGGTCAGACCACCTTTAAAAAAGGGAACACGAGAGACCTTAACAGCTGGGGTTCCGAGATAAAGAACAAAGGCTTTAACGGCTACTTCAAAATAGGTGTCCCGCTAAGTGAAGGGAACACAAAAAACATTGCAGCAGTTGTTGACTACTCCTATCATAAACTTGAGTCCTACTTCGGACTAAAAGATTACAACGCACACCAAAACTCGCTGTTTGCAAACTTAATCTTCCAGAACGAACTGAACGAGAACCATAAATATTCACTCGGGGTAAGTGCCAATATGGACGATATCAACGAACACCTCAAAGATTACTTTGCAGGCAATTACTATGATATCTACCCAGGCAGAACCGAAAAATCGGTTGGTGCATACGGGGAGTACACCTACACTCAGGGCGATAAGATAACCGTAGTAGCAGGATTGAGAGCCGATTACAATAATTATCACGGATGGCTTCCTGCCCCGAGGATAAATATCAAATATGCATTTGACGAGAAGCTCATCTTCAGAGCATCGGGCGGAAGAGGGTTCCGTTCAACCAATATCGTTCCCGACAACCTGGGAATGTTATCTACCGGCAGAAAGGTAGATGCTCAGTCGAACCTCAACATCGAAGATGCCTGGACCTACGGAGCAAACCTTACCGGATACTTCCCGCTTGGGTTCAGCGATGCATCACTGAGCTTCGACTACTTCAGAACAGATTTTAATAAACAGGTAATTGTAGATCAGGAGTACGACCTTTCTAAAATCTCCATCTACAACCTGGATGGCCGCTCATTCACAAACACCTACCAGGCCGACCTCAGCATCGAACCAATAGAGAGATTTACAATCCTCACAACCTTCCGTTACACCGATGCAAAGGTTACCCTCAAAGGTCAGGGCTTGGTTGAAAAGCCGCTTACCAGCCGTTACAAAGGGGTGTTAAATCTCCAGTATGCCACCAGAATGAACAAATGGACATTCGACTTTACCGCACAACTTAACGGCCCTTCAAGATTGCCATACTTCTTTGACGGAGGCGGACACTCACCTGTATATACAATGTTCTACGCACAGATTACCAAGAAATTCAGGGATCTGGACGTATATGTGGGAGGGGAGAACCTCTCAAACTACAGACAGAAACACGCAATTATCAGCTCCGAAAACCCATACAGCCCATCCTTCAACTCAACCGTAATCTGGGGACCGCTCATGGGAATTAAGGTTTATGCAGGGTTGAGATATACCATTTTTAAGTAACAAATGAATTTTTTTAATATTTTTACAAAACATACCATTATGAAAACATTTCAATTAATTTCGATCGCTATTTTGTCTCTTTTGCTGTTTGCATCAGGCACAGTCTATTCTCAGGATAAGAAGGTTGTCAAAGATTCAGAGGTTACCTTCTCGATTCCTATCGACTGCCCGAGCTGCCAGAAAAAACTTGAGTCAAAACTCCCTTACGAAAAGGGTGTGAAGGATATGAAGATCAATCTTGAAAAACAGACCATCTGGTTCCTTTACAGCTCAGAGAAAACAAACAAAGAGAATCTTGCCAAAGCACTTGATAAGCTTGGATACCCTGCAAAGGAGGTAACTAAAGAGGAACCGAAATCATAAATAAACCCTTGTATAATGAACATCAGAAGGTTCATCGGTACAATCATATTAACAGCCGCCTTTACTCCACTATTAAGCCAGGAGAGTAAGGGCGGTTCCGTTTTTTATGAGCAGATGCGCACTCTCACATTTGAAGAGAGAGAATCTGCAATTCTAAACGAACTCATAAAGGGCAACATGCCGGAATTCATAACCCGCTATATTCCGGTAACAACCACAGAGAGAGACTCAAACGGGAAGAGAAGAAGAGTGACCATTTTTGTTTCACCCGACTATTTATCGGTAGGTAACTCAAAAGATTACTTCATCATCCCCACATCACCGTTAACGGCGCAGAAGGTGGCAGATGCACTAAACGCATCGCTCCCCACACCCAAAGTTGTGGATGTGATTTACACCCATTCAAAACTGAAGCTGGAACCTTTCAACTTTATCCCCCGCGGAAACCGGAACGAGACTCCCGACATCCTCTACGACCACTCAAAGATTATCCAGGCGCAGATAAAGGCGAGCGGCAAAGAGCCCGGAATCTTTGTGGCAGGAACCAAGAAAGATATAGTGATCTCCTCAAAACTGGCCGATCCAAAGAGGACCCACCATGTGACAATCTACGGATGGCACAGGCTCGACGGCAAACCTATCCAGCCACCAACCAATGTCCATATAGATATCTATGTAGATTACAGCCACGGAGCAAGGCTCATCTCCAACAGGGTTCTCATAGACGGAAAGGAGTACAACTACCGGGATGTCTTGAAAAACAAGGTTCTGCACAAACTGCTCAGCTACGAGGAGGAGCCTCTTCAGCTGACCTCTTATTTTGAGAAACTTTAGAAGCTTCAGAGACTTTTGCCTCTTTAAACATAGACTTAACCAATTGAATAACCTCATAACCATGAAAAAACTAACCATTTTACTCTCGTTTTTGCTCCTTTTCGGCACCCTTTTCGCCTCACAGGAGAGGTCGTGGATAAGGATTAACCAGGCAGGCTATCTGCCCGACGACTACAAAGTTGCCGTCTTTATCTCGCTCGATGCCAACTGCAGCAGCAAATTTTCGGTTCACGAAGCACTCACCGGCAAGCTGGTATTTGAGGGCAACGGAAAGAGTGCCGACGCCGAAAGCTGGGGGATGGGAAGCGCAATGCGTCTGGACCTCTCGATGGTTAAAAAGGAGGGTGGATACTACATCCTCTCCAACGGTGTCAAATCGCCAAACTTCAGAATATCGGCAGACTCCTACAACGGGCTGGCCGACTTCATGCTTGTATATATGCGTCAGCAGCGCTGCGGTGATAATCCCTACACCAAAGAGCTTTGCCACCAGCACGATGGCTTCATTGTTGACCACCCAACCCGCAGCGGTGAAAAGATTGATGTGACCGGAGGGTGGCACGACGCAACAGACTATCTGCAATACCAGACAACATCGGCAACCACCGTTTACCATATGATGTTTGCGTGGGAGCAGATAAAGGAAAAGAGTGTTTTCAAAGATAAATTCGACCATCGCGGCCGTCCCGGTGCAAACGGAACTCCGGACATTCTGGACGAGATTCGCTGGGGGCTCGACTGGCTTATGAAGATGAACCCGGAAGATAAGGTGATGTTCAACCAGATAGCCGATGACAGAGACCATGCAGGGTTCCGTCTTCCGCAAAACGACAAGGTAGATTACGGCTGGGGTCCCGGAACAGGACGGCCGGTCTACTTTGTGACAGGCAAACCTCAGGGGCTTGGAAAATATATCAACAGGACAACCGGTGTGGCATCTACAGCCGGAAAGTTTTCGTCGAGCTTTGCACTGGGGGCGCAACTCTTCAAAGAGAGCGACCCTGCCTTTGCTGCAAAGATGCAGGAGAAGTCACTCAAAGCCTTTGAGTTTGCGCTGGAGTTCCCGGGAAATACCCAGACAGCCTGTCTCAAATCACCCTATTTTTATGAAGAGGATACCTATGTAGATGATATTGAGCTGGCTGCTGCAACAATCTACAACTATGGCAAAGAGGCAGACTGGCGTAAAAAGGCCGACTACTGGGGCGAACTTGAGCCTGTCACTCCGTGGATGGAGCTGGGCAGGGGTCGCCACTACCAGTACTACCCGTTCCTCAATCTGGGACACTACTACCTGGCAATCTCGGAAGACAAGGCAACTGCGAAAAAATACCAAGGCTTTATGAGAGACGCTCTGGAGCATCTGCGTAAAAGAGCCGGCAATGATCCTTTTATATTTGGAATCCCATTTTTGTGGTGCTCGAGTAATCTGGTATCGGCGGCAATTACCCATTCGCACCTCTACCGAAAAGCCACAGGCGACAACAGCTATCTCGAGATGGAGACAGCCCTCAGAGACTGGCTCTTCGGATGCAATCCGTGGGGAACCTCAATGATTGTAGGATTCCCTGAGGGTGGCGACTACCCGGTTGAACCCCACTCATCCTACACCCGCCACAACGGCGACCTCACCTACGGCGGGCTGGTAGACGGGCCAATCGAGCGACAACTCTTCCTCACCAGAGCCGGAAACGCACTTACGAAACCGGACAGCTATGCGGTGTTCAACAACGGAAGGGCTGTTTACCACGACGATATCGGGGACTACTCCTCAAACGAACCTACCATGGACGGAACTGCAGGGCTCATCTACTACTTCTCGCAGATGGAGTCACCGGCCGCCAATAAAGTGGTGGACAACTGGGGTGCTGTGGTAAAGATGGATACACTCGCAAAAAATATCTACCTAATATTTTCGGCCGACTCTATGTTCCAGGGTGGCGATAAGATTCTGAAAACCCTTAAGAAACACAAGATAAAGGGCTCCTTCTTCCTCACCGGAAACTTCCTGAGACTTGCCCCGCAAAAGGGTATGATCGAGAGAATTATAAAGGAGGGGCACTATGTGGGGGCGCACTCCGACAGGCACATCCTCTATGCGCCATGGGACAAACGTGATAAATCGCTGGCCACCCCCGACAGCCTGGCGCTGGATCTGAAACGCAACTACGACGAACTGGCCCGTTTCGGGATAGATCGCGAAAAGGCACCATGGTATCTGCCGCCATATGAGTGGTACAACAAGGAGTCGGTAAATGTGGCTGCAGCCATGGGTCTGAAGACAATAAACTACACTCCGGGAACCGCAACTCCGGCCGATTACACCACTCCCGATATGAAAAACTACCGCTCAAGCAAGGAGCTTATGGATAAACTCTTTGATTATGAGAAAAAAAGAGGATTAAACGGAGCAATTATCCTCATACATCCGGGGGTTGAAGATTCCAGAACGGATAAATTATATGACAAACTGGAAGAGATTATACTAAAATTGAAAAGTTCGGGATATAAATTTGAACGTTTTTGATAAATTTTGAATACAATTTTTAACTTTGTATCGCATCGTCAAATTTTTTGAAGATGCGATATTTTTTTATCCAATTATTATAGATCTATGTATAAAATTGTCAGGAAGAAGTTCCTTACACCCATGATTGCACTTATGGATGTAGATGCTCCCAGAATGGCCCTTTCGGCAAAGCCGGGGCAGTTCCTGATCGTGAGAGTTCACGACAAGGGGGAGAGAATCCCGTTAACAATATGTGATTACGATGCTGCCCGGGGAACAATAACCATTGTCACCCAGGTTGTGGGTGCATCCAGCCGTCGAATCTGCAATATGGAGGAGGGCGAATCCTTCACCGATTTTGCGGGGCCGCTTGGACAGCCGTCGGAGTTTATCCATATGAGCAGGGAGGAGCTATCTGCAAAGCGCTTTCTCTTTATTGCCGGTGGTCTGGGAACCGCTCCTGTCTATCCGCAGGTGAAGTTTCTCCACTCGATGGGGGCGAAGGTCTTGCCGTCAGCGGCGAACTCCACCGACGCGAGACCCGAGGCGTCCTCGACGACGGCGGCCACGTCCTCGGGGCCCCAGACCTCGGAGCCCGGCTCGGGGGCCAGGAAGCGCGGAACGGGCGGCTCGGCGTCCGCTCCGAGGCCGATG
>CAZFTS010000056.1:0-13513 GCA_964521685.1 uncultured Muribaculaceae bacterium | reverse complement strand
TAAATTTACAGGATATGAGAAAGATTATTGCAAATTCAGGTATCATTCTGGTTTTAATCCTGTTATTCTCTTGCGGAATCGCCCGGCATGAGATGCGGGATTCAAGAAACGGGAGGATAGGTATCAAGGATACCTCCTCAGTAAAAGACTCCACAGAGTATGAGCTGATAGTCTTCGATCCGGGGTTCGACTATTGGCTGGCCAGCAAAAGTTTCTTTAAAAATCAGTACACCAACGAACATCTGCAGATGTTAAACCATCAGTATTCACTTGAATGGAACCGTCGCTATGCCTCAGGAGACAGACTAATTGAGAGTTACATAGATTACAACCCTATGACAAAGTATGACTTTGAGTTCAACTACAAACTCTATATGTATTTCCGCTATTTTGAAGAGAGCAACCGGATTGAACTTATTCCCGGTCCAAAACTAAGGTTTTAATATAATATGGAAGAACTCATTGAAAAAAGCCCTAAGGCAGAACTGCATCTGCACATTGAGGGGACATTCGAACCTGAACTGATGTTCAGGATTGCCGGTCGCAATGGTATAATTCTCAAATACAAGAGTGTAGATGAGCTCCGGAAGGCTTATGAGTTCAATAATCTGCAGGAGTTTCTCGATATCTATTACACAGGTGCCTCTTTACTACAAACCGAAGAGGATTTCTACGACCTCACAATGGAGTATCTGAAAAAAGCTGCAACCCAGAATATTGTGCATACCGAGATATTTTTTGACCCGCAAACACATACATCAAGAGGAGTTCCGTTTGCTGTTGTGATTAACGGCATCCACAGAGCATTAAAAGATGGGGAGATGCTCAGGGTTAAAGACCATAACAGGGGGATAACTTCAAATCTCATAATGTGTTTCCTGAGACATCTGAGTGAAGATGATGCATTCAAAACTTTAAGTGAGGCCATTCCATTTAAAGATAAGATTATTGCAGTCGGGCTAGACTCTTCCGAGGTGGGACATCCGCCTGCAAAGTTCAAAAATGTTTTTGAAGCGGCTCTCAAAGAGGGATTTAAAACAGTAGCCCACGCCGGAGAGGAGGGCCCTGCCGGGTATGTTTGGGAAGCGATAGAGCTACTCAAAGTCTCACGTATTGACCATGGAAACAGGTCAATATCTGACCCTGCACTTATTGACGAAATAGTAAAAAGGGAGATTCCGCTAACAATGTGCCCTCTCTCCAATCAAAAGCTCAAAGTACAGCCCAATCTTGCAGGCCATCCGCTTAAAGAGATGATGGACAAAGGGGTAATTGTTACAGTCAACTCCGATGACCCTGCCTATTTCGGCGGATATCTCAATGAGAACTATCTGGCGATTTCAAAGGCACTCAACCTTAGCGATGCCCAAATTTCCCGGTTAATAAGCAACTCATTCAAAGCAAGTTTTCCAAACTTCTGATTAATAACCTTGGCAAGGAAGAAAATTTTTTATAAATTTACCTGACATTCAGTTCCTTTATTTATTCACTTTGTAAGGAATCGTAACAACTTGTGCCCTTACACGGGCCATGTACTCTCTTTTGGACACTTCGTCCTCAAAAAAATTTTGGTCAATTGTAATCCGAAATTTTAAATTATAATGAAAAAACTATTCTCACTATTACTTTTTCTGGCATTATCTGCTTTTACTTCACATCTCTATTCACAAAACAGGTGGGTCGAGGATACGGAGATGATGTTTAAAATCTCTGTTCCTCAAAACTATCAGACTAATCAGTACAGGGAGGGGACAGATAAGATACATGCATTTGTGAGCCGGGACAATAATGTGGCAGTCAGTATCCGCTCGTTTCAGCTACCTGCCGGTGTTACTGTCGATCAGTTGGTGACCGCCTTCTCACAAAATGTACTCAAAGGTGCAAATCAACTGGTTATTCAGCCCCACTCCCTCAACGGATCCTCCGGAAAGATGGCAGGATACCGATGGCGGTACAACAATATAAACGTAGTTGTCGGAGCATATTATACAATTAATAACAACATAGGCTATGTAGTATGGTCAATGATCCCGGAAAACATCTTCTCTCAAAGATCGGCAGAATCGGATGCCATTACCAACTCCTTCACAGTTCTAAATCCCGAAGGAGAGACAAAAGATTCCGGTTCAATTCAATATGAATCACTAATTTCTGAAGATGCACGAATTGAGCACCTTATACCCAAAGGAGCAACGGTAAGGAGTCAGGAACCGGGACAAACAATCTGGAACATCCCCAACCCGAAAGGAGAGAAACCGCTCACGATGGTAATCCAGAATGTAGTAAAAGAGGGCAAGAACCTGAACTCATTTATGAATGAGCAGATTGCATCAATCCGTAAGAACGGAGCCACACTGTTAGGACAGTCATTCGAAAAGTCAGGAGCTTTTTATGTATGCAGATACTACTATGAATACAACGGCACACGATTTTATTATACTGCTGTCGACGGTCCCGTAACCTTTTATCTGGCAGGCTTAGTAGGCGGAGTAAGTTATGCATCTCTGCTTGAGGAAATGCATTCAACCGTGAGCAATTCATTTAAGGCTGTAGCATCTCAGGTAACACCCTCTGCCAAAGGCCTATTGATTGATAATATAACAATTAATACAGGCACCGGAATTACTCCCGCAATGGAGATATCCGGAAGCTCCTCAACATTTGCGGTCGGCACAAAGGAGATACACTCTCTGTTCGCATACAGAGGAGAACCGGGCAATAATAACTTTACGGTAAAATGGTTCAGTAAAACACACAACTCTCCTGTTGCAGAGGCACAATACCAGCCAAAGGCCAAAGGTCAAAACAGGGTTCACTCATTTATAGACAATTCCGGAGAAAACTGGCCTGCAGGTGAATACCAGGTTGAGTTGTGGTTTAAAGGAGAAAAACTTGCCCAAAAGGGTTTCTCGGTTGTAAATGATGAGAAGTCATCTCCAAAAGTTGCCGCAGCCGGAGAGATCAGGCAAATTGTTCTCGACAATAAAAACATCGGGTACGATTTTGCAACCGGAAAAATAAGGACAGACCACACTCCTGACCCCGATGTACTGAATGAGCCCTGGTGTACAGCTCTTCCTGCTCTGTGCGGCAACTGGGCCAAAACAGGGAAAAGCAAAATGGAAGATGTGACATCTCCACCCGCATCCGGCTATACAAGTGACGGAAAGGATTATATCGATTGCGTAGAGGCTCCTTTGAAAGAGGTGCTTGTCTTTAAACTGAAAAACGGCGAGTATGCCAAACTTATGATAATCAAAGATGAATTTACCAAAAGCAATAATGTATGTCAGCACAAAATTACATGTTTTGTAGAGTACCCTGCCTTTAAATAAAAACTCAACACTATGAAAAAGAGATATTTCACACAATTAAAAACCATGGCAATACTGACTCTCACGCTTGTGGTGCTTTCAGTTGCCGGGTGCGAATGCAGTGTATCCACCGCAAATGTTAAAGATGTTAAAATTTGCACATCACTGGAAGGGAATGTTTGTAATCAGGACAATCCGGTAATTGAAAATACAGCGGCCACCATCTATGCCAGCTGTCTCCTTAAAAATTCGGTGAGCGGAACAAAGGTAAAATTCACCTGGATTTACTATGGCGAGACCAAAATAAAGATTGATGATGTAATCCTCGATACCGGAGAATTATCCGGCACTCTTGAACTTAATTCAAATCTGAGCCGTCCTGACAATGGCTGGCCTAAAGGCGTTTATGAAGTTGAAGTACAGGTAATGACCGACAATGCAAAACCTGTAATCAAACAATTTATCGTAAATTAACAAAAGATGAGAAATGTTGTAAAATTGTCTCTTTTAATATTGTTGCCCATCTTATTTTTCCCCGGGAAAAATCTGGCAACCGATTATAAGCTTACACTGGGTATCTCCCAGATAGACAACCACTCATCTCCCGTAGTAGATTATATAACTCCCGGATATCTCATGAGAGTTATCTTTTCGGCTAACTGGGCAAGCGAAAACCTGAAACTCTCTTCAACAAAGCTTAAAATTCTCATTGACAATATTACCGTTGTCGATGAGACTCACAGTTTTTACGATGGGCTTTATCAGTTCATATCTACATTTACAAAGCAGATTGTTGTTCCCAAAGAGCTTACCCCCGGACTTCATAAACTTACGGTTACCATGTCGGCAGATGGGGCAAACAACTCAAAGGATCAAAATCTTATCTGCACCCCTGCAACCAAAGATTTCTGGATTGGGAAACCGGGAAGTTCATCGGCACCGGCAAAAAAGGAGACCAATATAAATATTGTCTCAAAAGATATAACAACCCCACAATCTGCAACTTTTGAAACCGAACTTAATGCGGCAACAAATCAGAAATGGGAGTATGCGTCATATGACGGAGCGGGTTCACTAAAGATCCTGATCTCTGCTCCGGGAGTCAGCACTGTTTCCTACTATTTAAAGGGTGAAAATGGTTCTTTGACTAAAAATCCGGTTTTGAAATTATACGAGCAATCATCAGAAAATGGGGAGATAGCCCTTATAAACGGAAAGGGAGAGATCTATTACCATCCGCCATATTCGATCTCAGAAGAGAGGCAGTACACATCGGGCTCTCTCCCGGGAGGAAGGACGTTAAGGTTTTATTCCGGAGATATAACTTTCACCACAGTAGGTGCCGGCGGCAATAAGCAGGAATATAAAAAAGAGGTAAAATTCTGCCGTGTTCCCGTTTTTCTGATTCATGGATTTACCGGCGATAAATCTACCTGGGAAGAGCTTGGTAAAATGCTGAATCAGAAAGGATTTATGACAAACCGTGAGAACTATTACGCGGTGAATGAGCTCACCGGTTCAATGGATATTGCTGCACAGGCCTTTTTCCTTGGAGACAAGATAAATGAAGAGCTTAAAGTATTGCAAAACGCAAATGTAAAATTGAGCAAGGTCGATCTGGTGTGTCACAGTATGGGTGGTCTGATGGCCCGGTATTATGCTACAATTCACCAAAAAAGAGGAGAAGGGGTGAGAAAGTTGATTATGGTTGGAACACCTAATCACGGCATTTACAGCGCTGCCGATCTTATGACCGGAAAAATGGCTGCATTTATGAGTAATTCCCATAAAGGGATGGCTCAGGAGGTGGATGCTAAATCGGCGGTGATACAAAAGATAAATCAGAGTGAGAGCAGTGGCGGACATCTGAACAAGTCAATTGAATACGGAAACATCTATGTAGAGGGGACCGATGGAGTGGTAGAGGGGCGTTCGGCAAGGTTAAATGGTGTGCAGGAGGTGATTCTCAACTCTATGAAACACTCTCCTTCAATTCCTGATTCTTTCGGATATGGCAATAAATCTATCACAACTGACTGGACTGTATTCGGAAAAATATTAAGCTGGCTTCAGAATCCGATACCCGCTGCCTCTCTGAACATGAATAAGTGGGATATGGCGGGAGAGGTAACGGCAGGCAAAAATGTTGATCTTACCGGTAAGGGGCACATAATGAAAGTATCTGCAGGAAGTATCCTCTTTAATACCCATCTTCGAAGGCTTGAGTGCAGCGTAGATGGTAAGGCCGAAATTCAATATCCCGATGGTTCGGTTGTATCAATTATGCCCGGGTCAAAAATCAGCTTTAATGAGAACATGAATGAACTTGTAATCAATACCGGGAAGATGATATTAAATCTCAGGAAACAAAACAACTCCTTCAAGGTAATTACCCCTTCTTTAACAGCAGGAGTAAAGGGAACCCATTTTGAGGTTGTTGTTGAAAAGGGTGGAAAGTGTATCATTAATTTATTTGAAGGGGAGCTTGAGATCACAAACCTCTCCGGAACAAAGGCTCTGAAATCCGGTCAGACTATTACGGCACCTAATGAGAAAGAGCTTATTGTGGGCACATCCAAACCCGCCGGCTTATTCGGGAAGGTGAATATTAATGGTACGGGAATGATCAGATAATTAGTTTAATAGGTTCAATTTAAGACAACCTTCAGCTCATTTTCTACCTTGGCTGCCTTTTCCGGATTTTTTGATTCAAGTCTTCGTATATAATCTTCGTAGAAAACGAGCTTACGGTTAATGCCGGCTATCCCCGAAGGGTTATTGTAAACAAAGACCGTTTCGGGGATTTTCCATTCCACCCTTCGGGTAATTGGGTCACGAAACAGCTCAAAAGTTTTTATTGCCCCCAGCCGGCACAATGGGGTGTACATTGTGGTTGTAAAATTGCCTAGCGAATAGGCGATAAACGATCTCCTACCCTGTTGTCCGTCACTATCTGAATATATTTCAGACGGTTGTACCACATGTGGATGCGAACCTATTATCAGGTCGGCACCCGATTTAGCAAGCTCCCTTCCCAACCTTATAATTTCGGGATCGGGATACAACTCATACTCATAGCCCCAATGTAGATACATTATGATAAATTCGGCGCCATCTTCCTTCATCTGCCTGATTATCTTTTGCTTGGAAGCGATATCAATGAGTTCTTTTTTGAGTGGTGCAATTCCGGGGATGGTGTTTATTGTAGTGTTGCCGTTTCCCAAAAGTGATGGATTATTAAGCCCCCATGCAGCTGCATAGAATCCGATTCTTATCCCCTTCCTTTCGATAATCAGATATCTTTTATTATTCTCTCCTTTATTACTTTCGGGCCTGGATCTTAGTCCTGCACCGGAATACATCACCCCCTCCCTCTCCAGAAACTCCAGAGTTCTCCTCAACCCATCGACACCACCGTCCAGAGTATGGTTGTTTGCCACAGAAAGTGCCGTAAAAATAGGTTTCCCACAATCTCTTCTGAATGAAGTAAGCAGCTTTGAATGTGAATTATATTTAGCATAATCCGGAAATAGAAAGGGCACGTCGGTCAAGGTATCGACCGGCGTCTCAAGATTGCCGAACACCATATCTGACTCCGAGAGATAATCTCTCACCTTTGAATCCAGAAAGGTGTTCCACCCGTTGCGAATCCACATGATGTCCCCCACAAACGAAACCCTCAGAAGACTATCTGCAGCAATTCCACCTCCGTAATGCACACTCTCCCACCCCCTTCTCTGCTCGATAAGCCGGCTCTGCTCCCGAAAATGGGCCACAACCGAATCGGGAGCCTTACTACTTTTATGCAGATATTTTCTGAAATATTTTATCCCCGAAGGAGCAGCCTCCGAAAGCGAAAGCCCCTCCGCCCTGAAATCCCTGAACCCCTCAATCTTATGCTCACTGCCCGGATTCACTATAACCAAATAAAGAGTGACAATTGCCGCAATAACCAAAATCAAAGGCAGATACAAAAAGAAAAACCTTTTTTTCTGCTTAATTCCGAATATTTTTCCCATAGCCAACCGAAGATATTTTTTTTGTAAATATAGCAAAACAGATTAAAAAGAATCCCAGATAATGTATACCCGGGATAACTTAGGATATTCGGTTAACAAACATTTAAGTTAAATTTGATTCCAATTCAAAATTCAGACTCAAAATTAATAAACTATAGCGAATCAAAATTAACCCGATAGAACCATGACGGAATATATTTATACTTATCTTTAAATTCCTGCGGAATAATAAACTTAAGCTCTTTTATAAATTTTCTCTCCAATTGAAGAATTTTTTGAGGTTTAAGGTTATTGAGTATGCCTGGGTACCTATTTAAACGAAATTTAATATTTAAAATATTTCCCTCATCATCCAGAGAAACAGCATATTGAATACATGGCTTATATGTATTATAAAGATTTTGATCGAAATCTGTTGGAAATGAGTTTTTAAACAGTAAAATTTCTTCTTTCGAAAAGACTTTCTTAATTATTTCTGCATCTTGTCCTTCTTGTGTAAGTTTTATCTTTCTAATGTGACCCAAATCAATGGTGTCTCCTAGTTTTGTTATGAGAAAATTAGTAATAAGTTTATTATTACTGTTTTCAAATTCAAAAATTCTATCGGGAGGAAAATTCCAGTTAAATTTATAAACAACATCATTAACCTGAATAGATTCTTTGCCTTCATACTGGTTTTGAGCATTTGCAATAGAATAATTAAAAACTATAAATAAGATAATTACAAATTTTTTCATGATTAATTTCTTTATTAAGCTAGTTCCTTTTAGCTATAGCCATAGGGCAACATTTGTTTTTGTAATCTTAACTGTATAACACAAAACCGTTGGGTTAACCGTAAGTTTTATAAAGCTGGAATTGAAAGCTCTATATGTATCGATAATATTTTATTGTTAATTGGGTTAACAACGATCATTGCATATCCTACCTGTAATCGATAAGCTTCATTAGGATACCAATAATGTATTCCAGGATCGTCAGGTACTAAAATTCCTCCCATTTGTGTGATTGCAGAAAAATCCATTCCCACTGTCAGATAATTATTTAGCTTAAACTGATTAGATTTAATGGCAAAGTCCGTTAAATTCCCATTTTGAAAAATAAACACATTATTGTTATACAAATATACTGTTACACCTGGCACTTCGTCGTCCTCAGAAGGGGGTATCACTGATGTTTGAATGCCCAGTGAATCTCTTATCTGAGAATCAGTATATGTCTGCCCAAGCTCTAAACCATTTACTTTTATTGAAGTATGCTGTGAATAGAGATTTGTGATAGCGAAGAGAGAGAATAGAAGCGAATAGATAATTTTATTCATTATTATGTTTTTAAAGAATCCCGGATAATGAATATCCGGGATAATTTAGGATGTTTTTTAAAGTATAAATCCTGGAGATTCTCCAACTATCGAAACTATTGCATTTTCTAATGTATTGTATTGAATAGTTACACACCCAACCTGGGATCGATAATTTTCATTTGGATACCAGCAATAAGCCCCTGAATTGAAAGGCGTAAACACACCTCCCATTTGTGATGTAACATTTAAGTTCATCCCCACATTCAGAAAATTATTAAGTTTAAATTGAGACGTCTTAATTACAAAAAGAATTAAAACTCCATTTTGAAAGGTGAACCAATTGTTATTATACAAATATGTTATAACTCCAGGAGTATCATCATCTGAACCTGGTAATACTGATGTTGGATTACCCAGGGAGTCTCTAATCTGAGAATCAGTATAAGCTTGCCCAAGCTCTAAACCATTTACTTTTATTGAAGTATGTTGCGAATAGAAATTTGTGACAGCGAAGAGAGAGAATAGAAGTGAACAGATTATTCCTTTCATTTGTATTGTCGTTTTAAGAATCCCGGGCACTTTTATACCCGGGATTATCATTCCGAAAATTGTAATTATTAACACCACAATGTTGGGTTTACCGAAAGCTTTATAAAGCTAGAATTGATGACTCTATATTTATTGATAATATTTTATTATCAATAGTGTTAATTCTTATCTTGGCATATCCTTTTTGTGTTCTATAATTCTCATCTGGATACCAATAGTAGAGTCCAAATGTATTTGAAGGGGTTAAGATTCCTCCCATTTGAGTAATTGCAGAAAAATCCATTCCCACTGTCAGATAATTATTTATTTTAAACTGATTAGATTTGATGTCAAAGTCCGTTAAAATCCCATTTTGAAAAATAAACACATTATTGTTATACAAATATACTGTTACACCTGGCACTTCGTCGTCCTCAGAAGGGGGTATCACTGATGTTTGAATGCCCAGTGAATCTCTTATCTGAGAATCAGTATATGTCTGCCCAAGCTCTAAACCATTTACTTTTATTGAAGTATGCTGTGAATAGAGATTTGTGATAGCGAAGAGAGAGAATAGAAGCGAATAGATAATTTTATTCATTATTATGTTTTTAAAGAATCCCGGATAATGAATATCCGGGATAATTTAGGATGTTTTTTAAAGTATAAATCCTGGAGATTCTCCAACTATCGAAACTATTGCATTTTCTAATGTATTGTATTGAATAGTTACACACCCAACCTGGGATCGATAATTTTCATTTGGATACCAGCAATAAGCCCCTGAATTGAAAGGCGTAAACACACCTCCCATTTGTGATGTAACATTTAAGTTCATCCCCACATTCAGAAAATTATTAAGTTTAAATTGAGACGTCTTAATTACAAAAAGAATTAAAACTCCATTTTGAAAGGTGAACCAATTGTTGTTATATAAATATGTTATAACTCCAGGAGTATCATCATCTGAACCGGTTAATACTGATGTTGGATTACCCAGGGAGTCTCTTATCTGAGAATCCGTATAAGCTTTCCCAAGCTCTAAACCATTTACTTTTATTGAAGTATGCTGTGAATAGAGACTTGTGATAGCGAAGAGAGAGAATAGAAGAGAATAGATTAATACTTTCATTTAAATTTTGTCATTTTAGTATCCCGGGCACTTTTATACCCGGGATTATCATTTTGAAAATTGCAATGTTTAACACTACTCAATTGAGTAAAAGCAAGTTTTATATACGTGAGATTGAAGGGTCTATATGTATTGATAATATTTTATTATCAATAGGATTAACAACTATCATTGCATATCCTACCTGGAGTCGATAAGTTTCGTTAGGATACCAATAATAGACATCAATCGTGTTTGAAGGAGTTAAGATACCTCCCATTTGTGTAATTGCAGAAAAATTCATTCCCACTGTCAGATAATTATTTAGTTTAAATTGTGTAGTCGTTATTGCGATAAAGTCTAGCACTCCATATTGAAATTCAAATATATTGTCGTTATAAACATATGATGTTATACCGGGAATATCATCATCTTCAGAAGGAGGTATCACAGATGTTGGAATGCCCAGTGAATCTCTTATCTGAGAATCAGTATAAGCTTGCCCAAGCTCTAAACCATTTACTATTATTGAAGTATGCTGTGAATAGAGACTTGTGATAGCGAAGAGAGAGAATAGAAGAGAATAGATAATTTTTTTCATAATTTTTCATTTTAATCATTACAACTATTAATTTTTGTTCCACTTGAGTTAAATTTCGTATAGAAATATGTTTCCGGATTTACCGGATTCCTAAGAGAGTTTATGTGTATTTCAAAATGCAAGTGAGACCCATTACTTTCAGGAGAACACGCACTTCCTGTTGTCCCTACCGTACCAATTATCGTTCCAGCTTTAACTTCACCTCCTGAAACATATACGTCATCCATATGAAAGTACTTGTGATAAACAATCTCTCCATTGATTACAGATCTTATGCGAACTTGGTTTCCTGCACTATAAAGCAGGCTGCTTTGATTACCATAAATTTTCCTATAATCTCCCCATTGCATATTTTGATCGTAACATGATACAATTTTAACTACCTCTCCATCAAATGCTGCATAAATGGGCGTCCCTATTGGTGCATTTAAATCGATTCCATTATGGTCGCGACCTCTTCCATTACCATATCTTCCTCCCGCTATCCCATTGGCTTTTGATCCTAAGATTTCCATGTTGATAAGTGGGTCCCCGCTAATATTATCTCTGCATGGAATTCTTACAAAGTTTGCAGTTGCAGTTATGTTTTGAGTAACTAGATTATTATACTCAAACTCCTGTGGCATACCTGTAAAGTCACCGCTCCAATTGGAGAACTTATAGGCTGAATTAGGAATTGCTTTAATTAATGTTTTTACAATAAAAGTAGGGTAATAACCACTTCCAATTGTAACTCCCGAGTTTGCAGGAGATACATTCAAAGTAATTTGAAACCCAAAATTTACTGGCGGATCTCCACCCGGATCGTCCGGAGGTGAAACTTCATAATCTATCGGATTACTGGGATTTTCGTTTTCGTTTTCATCTCCGCCGTCTTGATTAAAATTAATTATGTCTCTTATTGGGATATTAGGCGAAGAACTCGTTTTGTATGCGACGCAATAGGCGCCGGTATCTATAGTTAAATACCAAAAATTTTGGTCGTTTGTTGAGAGCCAAACACTAAAATTTGGATCAGCTTCAAAATTCGGATCGATCATAGGGACAGAGGAAGGCATAATTAAATATTCAAGATAACCGTTTACAAAAATCATCGCATAAAGTAAACTACCGTTTAGTGTTGAGATTGAGACAAATTGTATATCAGTAGTATTACCACCGGGAGCTGTTCCTCCATCATCACCACTTCCCTCTTCACCATCGTCATCGTTTGTCATTACGACATAGCCATCATCATCTCCTCCAGACTTTGTTGCTACCTTGTTTTTAATTATCATAAACGCTTTAAGTTTTAATTTCTTAAATTCATTTTTTGAGGTTTTAAAAAAAATCGTTTTGCTCATTTTTAAAGGGATAACAGAATTTTTTCCACCTCTGATTTTTCGAAGCTTATTCCACTCCGGCGTTACTGATATCTCATTTTGAACTTTAGTTAATAATGGATTATTAAAATAGGGAATTTTAATTTGTCTACTCAAATAAAGTTGTTGTTCAATTGAAAAATTTTGAGTTTGTGTAATATTTTCTGGCTGATCAATTTTCGAACAGCTTAAAAATAATGTTGTCAATTATAAAAACCAAAAGGATTTTTTAAGTTTATTTTTTGGCATAAAGTTAAACATCTTATATATTTTCGGGTCTCACGTATATCTGTTGATTCTCACTTTAGTTTTATTAAAAGATTGTATCATCAGCTAAATTCATAAAAATAGAATGCCATATAATGAGTGAAGCACTCTTTATTGTGTAATATTTACACAATACCTCTTTAGAATTATTTAACTTTGTCTGCCGTTTTGTTTTTTAATTAATAACTCCATATCCCTTGCTACAGGTTGGTTTTGCTGATTAAATGCAAAGCGGTTTTTCAGTTTGCAAGACTGAAGAACATATGCATTGTAACCAAACTTTCAGTAATGTTTATTAATGCTTTTGTTAACATTTTTGCTTCTACAAACATAAAAAAATAATCTCGGAAATTTGCTTACAAAATGCTGATAAAACGCTGAAAGAATGCTCAATATACTTGTCGTGTCAATCGAGTGTTCAATCCCTGCAAGGAATTCGCGGATATTTTTAAAAAGAGGGAGAGTTATTAGAATAAAAAAAAGTTGCCTTTTTCAAGACAACTTTTTTTTTGTGGAGAATATCGGAGTCGAACCGATGACCCCTTGCTTGCAAAGCAAGTGCTCTAGCCAACTGAGCTAATTCCCCGAGTAAGAGAGCGCAAATATACGCAAAGAAAAGGGAAATGCAAATTTGAAAATGAGCCAGGGAAAGTTTACTTTCCAATTGGCGAATTAAAAATTTGCGAAGAAGCGCAGCTTCTTCTTTTCTTTGCCCGTTATTTGCCGAACGGGAGGGGAAACATGGAGTCGCAGAGCGACGACATAATTCCCGACAGGGAATGAATGTTGCGTAGCGACGACATAATTCCCAAATTTTAAAGAACTTTAGTAGTCCCGAGCGGAGTTGAACCGCTGACCCCTACATTATCAGTGTAGTGCTCTAACCAACTGAGCTACGGGACTATATAGGTTTATGATAGCATTAAGAGTAACAGAAGAGGAAACTCCTCAGGTCAGTTAAGCTCCAAAAAGGAGGTGTTCCAGCCACACCTTCCGGTACGGCTACCTT
>CAZFTS010000055.1:0-14438 GCA_964521685.1 uncultured Muribaculaceae bacterium | reverse complement strand
ATTGAACAACACTACTATACTTTCTTTGTCGATATCTACGCAACAAAATCATTGCGGGATTTTGTATTTTCATTAAGTAAAGTTATTCTGGAAGGTTTAAAACCATATGGTAAAAAAGCTTTAGAAGGGTTTTGGAATAGCCTTAAATCTTTACAGGCAGGAATTTCATTTGATGCGTCCGGTGTCCCCTCCTTTCATGCTCAGTTAGGAGATATTCATGCGGCAGAAAATACTTTGGAAGAGATATTCTATTATCTGGAGAAAGCTGGCAAGCACTGTTTTGTGGCTATTGATGAGTTTCAGCAAATTGCAAACTACCCTGAGAAAAATGTAGAGGCACTGCTCAGAACAAAAATTCAGCATTGCAAAAATGCCAACTTTATATTTGCCGGGAGTCAGCGAAATACTTTGGGGAAAATGTTTACCGCTTCATCACGCCCATTTTATCAGAGCGTATCGGTTATGCACCTGGAGAGTATAAATATTGATCGTTACATTGATTTTGCTTGTAAACATTTTAAAAACTACAACAAGAACATTGCTCCTGAAACCGTAAAATCTATTTATGAAATGTTTGACGGTATTACCTGGTATATGCAAAAAGTTTTGAATACACTTTTCATTATGACCGCTCCAAACAAACAGATGAATGATGGGGCTCTTGAGGATGCAATAAGCTCAATTATTGATTCTTATAAATATGCCTACCAGGAGACTCTCTTCCGGTTACCTGAAAAACAAAAAGAGTTGTTGATTGCAATCAATAAAGAGGGTAGGGCAACAGGTATTACATCGGGGAATTTTGTGCATAAATACAAATTACCATCGGCCAGCTCTGTTCAATCGGCTATTAAATCCCTGCTTGAGAAAGATTATATAACATTCGAGCAGGGTGAATACTATATTTACGACCGTTTCCTTGGTCTCTGGTTAAAAGAGAATTTCTGACAAATTCAGGGTAAAATCACAAAATCTTCCGTAGCCGCTCCATTCCATCCTGCACTACAGAGAGTGGGGTGCCGATGTTCATGCGGAAAAAGCCTTCACCGTCGGGGCCAAAAGTGAGTCCATCGTTCAGCCCAAGTTTGGCAACATTCAGCAGTCTGTGGGCCACCTCTTTGTGTGGCAGGCCGGTGCCGCGGAAATCGAGCCATAACAGGAAGGAGCTCTGGGGCTTAATAAAGGTGACCCCGGGAACCTCTGCCTGAATAAAGTCGTAGGCAAAATCTATATTTCTCTCAAGGTAGCGCAAAAGTTCTTCGAGCCACGGGCCTCCATCTCGGTATGCCGCCTCCATAGTAATGTGACCGAAGATGTTACCAAGGCCTAAATGGAGTTTATTGAGCTCTTTGTCAAAACGTTTGAGTATCTCTTCGTTTTCGGCAACAATCACTGAATTGAGCATGCCGGCAATATTGAAGGTCTTGCTTGGAGCCATTGCGGTGATGGTGTTCATTGCAATTTCTCGGGAGATTCCGGCCATAACTGTGTGACGGTTACCATACAGGGCAAGATCGGCATGAATATCGTCGGAGAAGATGAGCACCCCGTATTTGCAACAGAGTTCACCCATCTGCTTAAGCTCATCGTAACTCCAAACCTTCCCGATTGGATTGTGAGAGTTGCTCATAATGAACATCTTCACACCACCGGCAAGTCTGCTTTCAAAATCGTGCCAGTCAATCACATAAACTCCATTCTCAATTTTCAAAGGGGAGCAGACCAACTCGCGCTCACACTCCTTTACAATTGCATGGAAAGGGGGATATACCGGTGTCTGGATGAGGATCTTATCTCCGGGCGATGTAAATGCCAGCACCGAAACAGGAAGGGCAGCCACAATTCCGGGTGATGATGAGAGATGCTTTAAACCGATCTTCCACCCGTACCTCTGCTCAACCCATTGAATAAAAAGCTCTTTGGACTCAGTAGAACGATATGTGTAGCCAAAAACGCCAAGATCGCACAACCGCCTTGCGGCATCAATAACGCAGGGTGGCGACTGGAAATCCATATCGGCCACCCACATTGGAAGAATATCCTCCCTACCGAAAACCTCCATACGAGCATCATACTTAAAGCACGAGCTCCCACGGCGGTCAACCACCTTATCAAAATCGAACATATTTATCTATATCTCACAGCTGTTCCGGCGGCAGTTACCATCAGCATTGTTCCGCCAATAGTTTCATAATCAAGGTCAACACCAATTACTGCATTGGCACCCAGAGAGGTCGCCTGAGCAGTCATCTCTCTTAAAGCATCCTCTTTTGCCTCCTTAAGTACCCTCTCGTATGAGCCCGAACGGCCACCCACGATGTCACGGATCCCGGCCATGAAGTCTTTTATAATGTTGGCTCCAATTACAGATTCACCTGAAACCAGCCCGATATATTGTTCAATCTCCTTTCCCTGGAGTGTAGATGTTGTTGCAATTAACATATTTTTCTGATTTTAAAAACGTCTAAAAATTAATAAATAATCAAGGATACTACTTTGTATAAAGTTTTACAATATTCAAAATAACCTCTGTGGCCTTCTCCATACTCTCCAGCGGAATATACTCATAGCGCCCGTGGAAGTTGTGGCCCCCTGCAAAGATATTGGGACAAGGTAACCCCATAAACGATAGTCTTGCGCCATCGGTACCGCCTCTGATAGGTTTTATGTTAGGTTTTACGCCTGCCATTTCCATTGCCTCAACAGCCTTTTCAACAATATGATAGTGAGGCTCAACCTGCTTTCTCATATTGTAATACTGGTCTTTAAGCTCCAGGCGGAAGGTCCCGTCACCATATTTTTTATTCATGAATGTAACAGACTCTTCAATAAAATTTTTCCTTGATTCAAATTTCTCAGTGTTGTGATCGCGGATAATGTATTGAATTGTAGCCTCTTCAACAGTCCCGTCAAAGCGGATTATGTGATAGAAACCTTCATAGTGCTGTGTAGATTCAGGTCTTTGTTCAACCGGTAGAAGTGCATTGAACTCTGTGCCCAGAATAATTGCGTTGACCATTTTATCTTTTGCATAACCAGGGTGGATATTTCGACCCTGAATAAAGATCTTTGCCCCTGCTGCATTGAAGTTCTCATATTCCAGTTCGCCAATTTCACCACCATCAACTGTATAGGCATATTCAGCGCCAAATCTCTTAACATCAAATTTATCAACACCGCGGCCGATCTCTTCGTCAGGCGTGAATCCAATCTTAATCTCACCATGCATAAAATCCGGATTCTTCATAATATACTCAACAGCGGTCATAATCTCTGCAATACCCGCCTTATCATCGGCCGCAAGCAGTGTGTTCCCGTCGGTGGTAATCAGCGTCTGCCCCTTGTATCCGGCAAGTTCAGGAAACTCCTCAACCTTTAATACCATACCCTTGTCGATGTTAATAACTATATCTTCACCATTATAGTTATTAATAATCTGCGGATTAACACCTCCACCCGGAGCATCCGGAGCACTGTCAACGTGAGCAATAAACCCAATTACAGGCACCTTTATACCCGCAGGCAGATTCGACGGTATTGTGGCCATTACATAGCCGAACTCATCCAGCGAGACATCGGTAACACCCATATCTTTCAGTTCTTGAACCAGCATACGGGACAGTTCAAGCTGTTTGGCGGAGCTTGGTTGTGAACTTGACTCAGGGTCCGATGCGGTATCTACCGAAATATATCTCAGGAATTTTTCCAGAATTTTCTCTTTCATATCTTATACAATTATTAAATAAATAGTTAATCTATATTATAGCTCTACAATAAAAGTAAACTCGCACCCATGACGGCCATCCCTCCTATAACACCAAGAATGGCAGGGTGGTGTTCTCCGTACTTCTCAGCAGTTGGCAACAGTTCGTCAAGCGAAATATATACCATAATACCTG
Source organism: uncultured Muribaculaceae bacterium (assembly GCA_964521685.1). Classification (GTDB taxonomy): domain Bacteria; phylum Bacteroidota; class Bacteroidia; order Bacteroidales; family UBA932; genus Bact-08. The sequence continues at coordinate 10,539 of CAZFTS010000055.1, read as the reverse complement.
CAACACCGGCAAGTATGATTCCCATAAAGGAGTCATGAAACAGAAATGAAAGCAGAAAGTATCCCACAAGAGCACCTATCGGTTCGGCAAGACCCGAGAGGGTGGAGTTGATAAATGCTTTCCCTTTACTCCTTGTTGCATAGTAAATTGGAATAGCTACCGCTATCCCCTCCGGAATGTTGTGGATACCTATCGCAACAGCTATACTCACTCCCATATTTGGGTTGTTCATTGCAGTTACAAAGGTGGCAATCCCCTCCGGAAAATTGTGAATACCAATTGCTAGTGCCGACATTAGCCCAAGCCGCATCATCTTCTCTTTTGAAACAGAGGCACTGTCCGGATTTAATGATATCTCTCCCGGTTCGTGTGGGTTCTCTCCGGAGGGAACAAGATTATCAATAATCGCAATTATTGCGATTCCCCCAAAAAAGGAGATAAGAGTTATTAAATCGCCCTTTCCCGTCCCGAAAAGCTGTACCAGAGACTCTTTGGCATCTCCGTAAAGTTCTACCAGAGAGATAAATATCATTACTCCTGCCGAAAATCCAAGAGATGCAGCCAAAAATCTTTTCGAGAACTTTTTTGTAAAAAGAACTACGGCGCTCCCTATTGATGTAGAGAGCCCCGCTATAATTGTAAGTGAAAATGCCAGCCAGAAATTACCTTCCATAACAGAGTCTATTTCTCAATTTTTGCACGGAGCGAATCCCATGCAAGGTAAATAATAATTGCAGCATACATAACCAGAGCCAGATATTCGGCAGGAACCGACTCCATCCACTCCTTATTTGTTAGGTTAACGCCTGCAAATCTTATAATTGCACTAATAACACCCATCAATGCACCACCGGCAATAAAGCCCGAAGCAATGAGAGTTCCGCGCTCTTTTCTTGCGTTGTTAAGCTCCTCATCCTTACCCCTTGAAGATACATACCACGCAACGGCACCACCCACAAGAAGCGGAAGGTTAAGCTCAAGAGGAATAAACATACCCAGAGAGAATGCAAGTGCAGGAATTCCAAAGAATGTGAGAGCAATTGAGATTATTGCACCAATACCGTAAAGCAGCCACGGAGCGCCGCCGCCCGACATAAGAGGCTCAATAACAGCGGCCATAGCATTTGCCTGAGGTGCTACGAGAGCGTGATCGCCAACAAATCCGTAAGTTTTGTTCAGAATTATCATCACACCACCCACTGTAGCTGCAGCCACCAATGTTCCCAGAAACTTCCATGACTGCTGTTTAACCGGTGTAGAACCCAGCCAGTATCCAATCTTAAGGTCGGTGATAAATGCACCCGCAACCGAAAGGGCGGTACAAACAACACCACCAATAATAAGAGCAGCAGTCATCCCTGCAGTTCCCTTCAAACCGGAAGCAACCATGATTACAGATGCCAGAATCAATGTCATAAGAGTCATTCCGCTCACAGGGTTCGTACCCACAATCGCAATTGCATTTGCCGCAACCGTTGTAAAGAGGAATGCGATAATACCCACAACCAGGATTGCTATAACTGCATGGAACAGATTGTTAACCACACCAAAATAGAAGAATATAAATGTAGCGATAAGAGCAATCAGAATACCTATGGCAACTATCTTCATAGGGAGATCCTTTTGAGTTCTGACTGTCGCGGTTGCCGATTCGGCTCCACCCTTAAACTCTTTGGCAGCCATTCCAAACGCCTTTTTAATAATACCCGACGAACGGATAATCCCTATAACTCCCGCAGTTGCAATACCTCCGATACCGATATGCCTTCCATAATCACGGAATATCTGTTCAGGAGAGAGTTGGGAAATAGTCTGTGTAATTCCGGTACCCATCAGGTCAATCACTTCATTACCAAAGAATATATTCATAAGCGGAACGATTCCGAACCAAACCAGCATCGATCCGCAACATATAATAAATGCATATTTGAGACCTACAATAAACCCGAGACCCAGCACAGCCGAGCCCACGTTTATCTTGAAAAGTAACTTCGCCTTATCGGCAACAGCCTCTCCGAAAGGGAGAACCTTCGAGGTAAAGACCTCTGACCAGTATCCGAACGTAGAGACTATAAAATCGTACAAACCACCAATAAGACCGCTCATCAACAGTACTTTGGCACTACTGCCGCCGCTCTCGCCGCTCACCAGTACCTGTGTGGTTGCAGTTGCCTCAGGGAAAGGAAACTTTCCATGCATATCAGAAACAAAATATTTACGGAAAGGGATCAGAAACAGAATACCCAGAATACCACCAAGAAGCGAACTCATAAAGACCTTTGCAAAGTCAACAGTAAGTTCGGGATATTTTGCCTGCAAAATGTAAAGGGCGGGCAATGTAAATATCGCTCCTGCAACAATCGCTCCTGAACTTGCGCCAATTGACTGGATGATAACATTCTCCCCCAAAGCATTCTTCCGCTTAAGAGCACCGGAAAGCCCCACCGCAATAATTGCAATCGGGATAGCAGCTTCAAAAACCTGACCCACCTTAAGACCAAGATATGCAGCAGCAGCCGAAAAAATAATTGTCATTAAAACACCCATCATGACCGACCATGGGGTTACCTCCGGATAGCTCTTCGCCGGGGACATAAGTGGTTTATACTCTTCACCCTCTTTAAGTTCGCGATATGCGTTCTCCGGTAGCCCTTTAGGCTTACTGTTACTATGTTCCATAAAAATTTTAATGTTTAGTATTCAAAGGTAGTGATTTTATAAATAATTCTTTTACCTTTGCCGCGATAATGAAACACAACAGCGCACATATCAATTCTAACTTCGACCACAGACACGTCCGACGATGTGCCTAGGAAGGGCAGCTGTTCAATATATGGCATCGAGCCATAAATAAATCTACGCAGGTATAGTCTCCTGCACCAGTTCACACATATTTACCTTTTATACTGTTTAATTCAAAGATGAATATAAACATTTATGTGGCTGATTCAAGCCATGTTATCTATGCAGATACTATCTGCGAACTTGTATATATATCTGCGCTCGAGCGTGGAACAGGTATCGCAAAGAGAAGTCCCGATTACATTGCCCGGAAGATGGTTGCGGGGAAGGCGGTAATTGCCCTTGACGGGAAGGAGTTTGCCGGATTCGCATACATCGAGACATGGAGCCATAGTAAGTTCGTGGCCAATTCAGGACTCATAATTGCCCATAAATACAGAAATCAGGGTCTGGCAAAGAGGATAAAATCGAGAATTCTGGATCTCTCCAGAAAACTTTATCCACAGGCGAAGATTTTTAGTATAACCACCGGCCTGGCAATTATGAAGATCAATACACAGCTTGGGTTCAAACCGGTTACCTTCTCGGAACTCACCGATGACAAAGAGTTCTGGAAGGGTTGCGAAGGTTGCAGGAACTTTGACGTATTACAGCGGAATGATTATAAGATGTGTCTCTGCACTGGGCTCCTTTATGACCCTGCCGAGCAGAACAGATCCAAAATTGCCCCGGCACTTGTTTCTGCCGGTAAAACATTTATAATTAACCCTCTGGTAAAAATTAACAATAAAATATCATTTAAAAAGTAACAGCGATGAAGGAGAAAGTAGTTCTGGCATTCAGCGGCGGATTGGACACATCATTTTGCGTGCCCTACCTTAAAAACGAAAAAGGACTTGAAGTTCACACCATTATGGTAAACACAGGGGGCTTTTCGGCCGAGGAGGAGCGACGAATTGAGCAGAGAGCTCTGGAGCTTGGTGCCGCATCGCATGTTAATGTAAATGTTGTAGATGAGTATTATTCCAAAGGGATTAAATATCTGCTCTTCGGAAATATTCTTAAGAACTCTACCTACCCTCTGTCGGTAAGTTCCGAGCGGATATTTCAGGCAATGGCTGTTCTTGATCATGTTAAGAAGCTGGGAGCCTCTTATGTGGCTCACGGAAGTACCGGAGCTGGTAACGATCAGGTGAGATTTGACCTTGTTTTCGAGGTTATGGCTCCTGGTGTTAAGGTTATTGCCCCTATCAGAGAGCTCTCTCTGAGCAGAAAGGATGAGATTGAATATCTGCAGAGTAAGGGATTCAGCTTTTCGTGGGAAAAGGCAAAATACTCAATCAATCAGGGGCTTTGGGGCACAAGCGTAGGAGGGGTTGAGACTCTTTCAAGCTCAGGGGTGCTTCCCGAAGAGGCCTACCCTTCGCAGATATCTGCAAGCGAACCGCTTAGAATTAACATAAAATTTGAAAAGGGTGAACCGGTTGCTCTCAACGGAGTTACTGCACCTCCCGTTGAGATAATTAACCGGATAAATGAGATTGGCGGTAAATATGGTGTAGGCAGGGATATACATGTTGGAGATACAATTATCGGCATTAAGGGGAGGGTCGGATTTGAGGCACCAGCATCGCTGATACTTATTAAGAGCCACCATCTGCTTGAAAAACACGTTCTGACAAAGGGGCAGCTCTACTGGAAAGAGCAGCTTTCCGGCTGGTATGGTCAGCTGATGCACGAGGCTCAGTACCTTGATCCTGTAATGAGAAACATTGAGGTATTCCTTGACGATACCCAGAAGTTTGTCTCAGGAACAGTTGAGGTGGAACTCAGGCCGTACCACTTCTCGGTACTTGGTTGCAGCTCGGATTATGACCTTATGAACAGCCGTTTCGGTGAGTACGGCGAGGCCAACAAATCATTTACAGGGCAGGATGTTATTGGTTTTACCAAGGTTCTGGCAAATCCATTGAAAATTTACTATTCGGTACACAAAGATGATTAAGGTTGCAATAGCAGGAGGTACGGGATACACAGCCGGTGAGCTGTTGAGAATCCTCATAAACCACCCGGAGGTGGAGATTGCTGCCGTATTGAGCAGTTCGCTTGCCGGAGAGATGGTAAGCTCAGTACATAAAGATCTTTACGGCGACACAAATCTTCGCTTCGTCTCGGATCTTACACACCCTGAGGGGCGCAGAGATATAGATCTGCTTTTTCTTACACTGGGACACGGCCTCTCAAAGAGCTATCTGGACCAGTTGAATCTGCCCGAAAAGTGTAAAATCATTGACCTTGGAAACGACTTCCGTCTGGATACCCAATACAAGGGGGGGGAATTTATCTTTGGTCTTTGCGAAACAAACAGAGAGAAGATTAAAGATGCTAAGTACATTGCAAATCCGGGCTGTTTTGCAACCTCTATCCTCCTGGCACTTTTACCGCTCGCTTCAAACAAAGAGCTCACAGATGAGGTTCACATTCACGCAATTACCGGATCCACAGGCGCTGGCAAGAGCCTTTCCGAAAGCACCCATTTCAGCTACAGGGATTCCAATATATCTGTTTACAAAGCTTTTACCCACCAGCATCTGGGCGAGATAAAACGGTTGCTGGCCCATGTTTCGGCATCGACACCTCCTCAGATCAACTTCGTCCCTGTAAGGGGTGATTTCACCAGGGGAATTTTTGCCAGTATCTACACAAAAGATTCGGGCAGATATACTCTTGATCATCTCTATGGAATCTACAGAGACTACTATGCATTTTCCCCATTTGTAAAAGTGTCGGAGGAGCCAATCTCCATGAAAGAGGTTGTAAATACAAATAAAGCATTGATCCACATAGAGAAACATAACGGGTACATCTACTTTACATCTGTTATTGACAACCTTCTCAAGGGTGCTTCAGGGCAGGCTGTGCAGAATATGAATATAATGTTCGGGCTCGATGAGAGTTGCGGATTAAAACTTAAAGCCAACGCATTTTAATATGAATAGTTTTAACGTATATAAGTTGTGGCCGATAGAGCCTGTAAAGGCAAAGGGGTGTCGTATCTGGGACAGAGAGGGTACCGAGTATCTCGACCTCTACGGCGGTCATGCAGTGATCTCGGTAGGACATGGTCATCCGGCTTATGTCCAGACGCTTACCGAACAACTTGGGAAGATCTCCTTCTACTCAAATTCAGTAGAGAATTCGGTTCAGACAGAGCTTGCGCAAAAGCTAGGGAAGATTAGCGGTTATGAAGATTACTCACTCTTTCTATCAAACTCGGGAGCCGAGGCTAACGAAAATGCCCTGAAGCTGGCCTCTTTTCACACTGGCAAGTCAAAAGTTCTCGCATTTACAGGAGCTTTTCACGGCAGAACTTCGGGTGCTGTTGCTGTTACCGATATTCCTAAGATTGTGAGCCCCTTCAACTCATTCCATAAGGTCTGTTTTGTGCCTCTGAATAATATTGAAGCAGTAGAGAAAGAGTTGGCAAGTGAAGAGTACTGTGCTGTTATTCTGGAGGGTATCCAGGGTGTGGCAGGTATCTACATGCCCGACCCTATATTTCTGAGAGCTTTAAGAGAGCTCACCCGTAAACTGGGAGTTGTGCTTATTCTCGATGAGGTTCAGAGCGGATACGGAAGGAGCGGAAAATTCTTTGCACACCAGCACTCAGGGATTAAACCGGATATAATAACCACTGCCAAGGGGATGGGCAACGGATTTCCTATCGGGGGGACATTAATCTCACCCCGTTTTGAGGCTGTCAATGGTATGCTTGGAACCACATTCGGCGGTAACCAGCTTGCCTGTGCTGCTGCAAATGCAGTACTCTCAATTATTGAAAAAGAGGGGCTTATTGAGGCTGCAGCTCTTAAAGGGAGCTATCTTAAAGCAGCGCTTGAGCGTATCAGAGAGAGAGCTCCGGAGGCAGTTTCAGAGATAAGGGGTGAAGGGTTAATGATTGGAATTGAGATGAATAATGACTACATTCAGGTGAGAGACAATCTGCTCTTTGATGAGAAGATATTCACCGGTGGAGCTAAAAGCAATATTATACGCCTGTTACCTCCTCTGACCGTAACGGTTGAGGAGTTGGATAAATTCCTGCAGGCATTTGAGAGATCTATCAACAAATTGAAATTCACCGAAAAGATATGAGAAAATTTACCTGTGTAGAAGATATAGGGCCGCTCGATTTAGCTCTCGAATATGGCCGGGAGGTTAAAAAGAGCCCATTTGCCGATGCGCACCTGGGTAAGAATAAGACCCTTCTGATGATATTTTTTAACTCAAGTCTCAGGACAAGGCTTAGCACACAAAAGGCCGCCATGAATCTTGGGATGAATGTTATTGTTCTCGATATCAATCAAGGCGCCTGGAAACTGGAGACTGAGCGTGGAGTGATAATGGATGGCGATAAGCCGGAACATATTCTGGAGGCCATTCCGGTAATGGGCTCTTATTGTGATATTATTGGTGTAAGGGCCTTTGCCGGACTTCTCAATAAGAGCGAAGATTACAACGAGACCATCATAAACCAGTTTATTAAGTATTCAGGCAAACCTGTTTTCAGTATGGAGGCGGCAACCAGACATCCGCTTCAAAGTTTTGCCGATCTTATAACCATTGAGGAGTTTAAAAAAGTTAAACGACCAAAGGTGGTTTTAACCTGGGCACCTCACCCCAAGGCGTTACCACAGGCAGTGGCCAACTCCTTTGCAGAGTGGATGAACAGAGCCGATTACGAGTTTGTAATCACCCATCCTCACGGATATGAACTGTCTAAAGAGTTTACCGGTGATGCTATTATAGAATATGATTATAATAAGGCGTATGAGGGTGCCGATTTTATCTACGCGAAGAACTGGTCTTCATTTAATGATGATACATATGGTCAGATACTGAATATTGACAGAAGTTGGATGGTCGATTCAGCGAAGATGCAACTCACCCGGAATGCTAAGTTTATGCACTGTCTTCCGGTGAGAAGGAATATGATTGTAAGCGATGAGGTGATCGAAAGCGTGAACTCAATTGTAGTACCTCAGGCGGCAAACCGGGTTGTATCTGCCCAGGTTGTAATACGGGAAATGTTAAAGGCTCTCTAAAATATTTAATAAATATCAGAAAATGAAAACTTTGACAATAATTAAAATTGGTGGGAATATAATTGACAGGCCCGAGGAGCTTGATCTTTTCCTTGAGGAGTTTGCAAAAATTGATGGTCCAGGAATTTTAATTCATGGCGGAGGTGTTTTGGCAAGCGAGATGTCGGAGAGGCTTGGAATCAAAACACAGATGCATCAGGGGAGAAGAATTACCGATCTGGAGACGTTAAAACTGGTCTCAATGGTCTATGCGGGATGGATAAATAAGAGTATTGTTGCAAAATTGCAAAAGATAGGTTGTAACTCTATTGGTCTCTCCGGAGCTGATGCCGATTGTGTGCCAGCTGTAAGAAGATCGCCGGTCCCAGTCGATTTTGGTTATGTAGGCGATGTTGATCCTATGCAGATCAACACCGGTTTTCTGCTAAGTTTGCTTGGAAAGGGCATCACTCCGGTTTTTTGTGCAATAACTCATGACAGAAACGGATCTATACTGAATACCAATGCCGATACCATGGCATCTTCGCTGGCTATTGCAATGTCGGGCGAGTATTATACCAAACTTATTTATTGTTTTGAAAAGCAGGGCGTTCTCTCTAACAGCGTTGATGAAGAGTCTGTTATCCCTCTGATTACTGCCGCAAGTTACAAATCTCTTAAGGAGAAAGGGGTGATAAAGGAGGGGATGATTCCTAAGATGGATAACGCTTTCTATGCTATAGACAATGGTGTATCCGAGGTCTATATCAAACACGCTTCAAATCTTGGAAATGACAAAGGAACAGTACTTAAGTGAGAATGTGGCTCTTGATGCTGCTGCTCTTTTGAGAGAGATAATTTCGGTACCATCTCTTTCGGGAGAGGAGCACAACCGTGCGCAACTCATTGAAAACTATCTTAAAGAGAGATTCCTTAACCCTCAAAGGGTTGGGAATAACATTATATGCAAATTAAGATCTGCACAGCCGGTTTCGCAGACCACACAAAGGCCTGTTTTATTACTTAATTCACATATTGATACAGTTAAGCCATCATCTGCATATAGTTTCGACCCATTTAACCCTCCACATTCCAACAATATAGTCTATGGCCTGGGGAGCAATGATGCAGGTGCTTCGGTGGTTTCACTTATATCTGCATTTATCTATTTCAGCAGGAGTGATATACTCCCGTTTGATTTAACCTTGTTACTATCGGCTGAGGAGGAGAATTCGGGTAAAGGAGGTATCAATCTCGGACTTACGGAGGCCGGTCGTGTTGATGCGGCTATTGTTGGAGAGCCTACTCAAATGAAATGCGCTGTGGCCGAAAGAGGGCTGCTGGTACTTGACTGCACTGCAAAAGGCTTGAGCGGGCATGCCGCAAGGAACGAGGGTATTAACGCGCTCTATATTGCCCTTGAAGATATTTCAAAAATAAGAGGGCACAGATTTGATCATGTTTCTCACTTGATGGGAGATATTAAAATGACTGTTACCCAGATAGAAGCGGGAAGTCAGCACAATGTTGTTCCCGATATCTGCCGTTTTGTGATAGATATCCGCCCTACAGATGCCTGTTCGAATGAAGAGATAGTGATGGAACTAAGGGGTTTGTTAAATAGTGAAATAAAGCCGAGAAGTCTCACAAACAGGTCATCTGCAACACCTTCAGATCATCCGCTTTATAAAGCGGCCCTCTCCGGCGGGTTTGAGACCTATGTCTCACCTACCACTTCGGACTGGATGCGTCTTACGGTTCCTGCAATAAAGATGGGGCCGGGCGATTCTGCCCGTTCGCACATGGCCGATGAGTTTGTTACAGTTGAGGAGATTAAAGTGGGAATTGAGGGGTATATCAGGTTTATAGAGAATTTAAAATTTTAACATTATGAGTACTTTATGGAGTAAGGGTCAATCGACAGACTCTCTTGTAGAGAAGTTTACAGTCGGGCGGGACAGGGAGCTTGATCTTCGTCTGGCACCGTTCGATGTCAAGGGCTCGCTTGCCCATATAAAAATGCTGGAGAGCATCGGGTTGCTTTCGTCAGAGGAGCTTGGATTACTTATTGCCGAGCTGGAAAAGATTGCGATCGAAATAGAGTCAGGTTCATTTACACTGGATGCCGGAGTTGAGGATATTCACTCTCAGATAGAGTTTACTCTTACCTCAAGGGTGGGGGAGATAGGAAAGAAGATTCATAGTGGCCGTTCTCGTAACGATCAGGTGCTAACAGATATAAAGCTCTATCTTAAATGGGAGATCTCAAGATTCAAAGGTGAGATTGAACAACTTTTTAATCTGCTCCAGAGGCTAAGTGAAGAGCATAAAGATGCTCTTTTGCCTGGTTATACTCACGGGCAGATAGCAATGCCATCATCATTCGGGCTTTGGTTTGGCGCTTATGCCGAAACCCTGATTGATGATATCTACCTGTTCAATTCAGCATTTAAAATTGCCGATCAGAACCCTCTCGGTTCGGCGGCAGGTTATGGAAGCTCTTTTCCTCTGGACAGGGAGATGACCACACGGTTAATGGGGTTTTCCGAGCTTAATTACAATTCAATAGCTGCTCAGCTAAGCCGGGGTAAGAGCGAACGGGCGCTCTCCTTTGCAATGGCTTCTCTGGCATCTACACTTAATAAGCTGGCAACCGACTCAATTCTCTACATGTGCGGTAACTTTGGTTTTATCTCCTTCCCCGATGAACTGA
>CAZFTS010000054.1:0-14489 GCA_964521685.1 uncultured Muribaculaceae bacterium | reverse complement strand
AAGAACCTTGGCAAGGTTATCAGGGTGTTTTTGGTTAAATTGCGTCATAACTATAGAGCAAAAAATTATGATGCAAGAGAAAAACGGTCAAGTAATTGATAATTTACTGGTTAGGATTCTGGAGGGTTCTGCCGGGAAGGAGGAGATAATTAATTTCTCGACATGGATCAAGGATTATTCGAACGAAATTTACTTTGAAAAGTTCAAAGAGATGTGGCATGTGTCGGTTGATACGAGCTATCTCGAAAACAATGTGGCCGAACATGACCCGGAAAAATTCATAAATTACATCAAGAGATCAAAACTCAGGGAGCGAAACCGCAAGCGGGCTATAACATCAATTTCGGCGGCGGCTGTAATTGTGCTTATGATAGGTCTGACCCAATTTCTGAATAAAGGTGGTAAAGATTCTATACATACAATTGATTTTAAAGAGCTTAGTTATTCAAAGGATTCTGTAAGAGTTGAATTAAACAACGGAGAGACTGTCAAGAGTATGAAGAGCCGCACAGCCAACATCACCACCCTGGCAGCAAACATAGAGCAGAAAGAGCAAACAACAGAGGCACCTCAGGCAAAAGTTTACAACACAGTATCAACGCCGCCCGGCGAGAGGGTCGCAATGGTACTTTCCGACGGAACTGTTGTATATCTGACCTCCAACTCATACCTGAAATACCCATCAAAATTCGATTCCCAAAGCAGAGAGGTTACCCTGGTAGGCCGCGCCTATTTCGAAGTCAAAAAATCGAAGGTGCCTTTTATTGTCAAAACATCGGATATGAACGTCGAAGTACTCGGAACCTCATTTGACATAGAATCAAGAACCTCAGGAACAAGCACATCAGTAATTCTCGTGGAGGGATCGGTAAAAGTTGAGGCAGATGGCAGAACAAAAATTATCTACCCGAACGAGCAGATAAGCCTCCACCGCGAAACCAAAGAGATAACAGTCAAGAACGTTGACTCCAAACTGATGACAATGTGGAAAGACGGAGTGCTAATAGTTCACGGACAATCATTTGAAGAGCTGGTAGAGAGCCTATCATCTTGGTATGGAGTGCAGATAACCGACCTTACGACAGTATCCAAATTTGAGAGATTTAACGGAAGATTTGACCGCGAAGATATAGAAGCAGCAATCAAAGCCGTAGCCATAAGCGCAAATATCCGCTACCGCATCGACTCCGGCAAACTAATTCTGGAGAACAGATAGAAACAGGTGAACAGGCAGTAGCATGTGAGCAGATAAAGACCCGAGATGAGATTGATACCGGAGATTGATACCGGAGAACAGATAGGAAACGGGAAACATATAGAAAACGGAAAACCAGCAACTTAGAACTAACCATATGCAACCATATATAAACATATATAAATTAACAACTTACACCCAGCTAAACAAATTAACTATGGACAAATCTATCAAAATGCGGCAATTGGTTTTCCTGCCGCTGTTATGTTTTCTCCTCCTCTGCGGGAAGCTTTACGGAGCGCCACAGCAGGATAAGATCTCGTTAAGCCTCAAAGAGGCCTCCATGACGCAGTTCTTTAAAGAGATAGAGGCAAGAACAGCCTTCAAATTCTTTTACAAAGACTCTCAGGTAGAAAACGCACCCTCGGTAACAATCGAGATTAACGACCAGACACTTGAATATGTGTTGAACACAGTCTTCGAAAAGACAAACCTCACATACGAAATTACCGGAAACCAAATCGTAATCAAACAAAAACCCGGGTCACAAAACTCAATAGTGATCTCAGGAACAGTTTACGACAAAGGCAAACAACCACTGCCCGGAGTAGCAGTAATACTGGCAGGAACACGAAAAGGAGTTTACACCGACGAAACCGGAACATTCACACTCGAAATCCCGAAAGAGGGACAATCTACCCTCAATTTCAGAATGATAGGAATGAATGACTTTACCATCGTAACAGACGGAAGAGCCTACTACCAGGTAACAATGGAAGAGAGCACCCAAAGACTGGACGAAGTGGTAATCACAGGTATCGTAACCAAGAAAGCCGAAAGCTTCACCGGATCGGTAACCGCAATATCTTCAAAAGAGATAATGAGAACCAGCAACAAAAACCTCTTCGAATCACTCAAGAACCTCGACCCATCACTCTACATCCTGGACAACCTCCAGAACGGATCCAACCCGAATAAACTACCCGGAATGGAACTCAGAGGAACATCCAGTTTCCCGGCCGATGCTACTACAGGAGTGACACTCAAAGGAAACTACGGCAACACACCAAACACACCACTCTTTATACTGGACGGATTCGAAACCACAGTTGAAAGAGTTATGGATATGGATATGAACCGAATAGAGAGCGTAACCATACTAAAAGACGCATCGGCCAAAGCCCTCTACGGCTCAAAAGCAGCAAACGGAGTAATAGTAATCGAAACAAAAAAACTCAAAGGCGGCCAACAAAGAGTATCATACAACGGCAGCCTTGACATATCAATACCAGATTTAACAAGTTACAACCTTGCAAACTCAGCCGAAAAACTGGAGATAGAACGAATTGAAGGAGTTTACAGCTATCCCGGCGATATTGAAACAGAACTCAAAAGGATTCAACTCTATAACACAAGAAAAAAACTCATAGAAGAGGGTCTCGACACATACTGGCTATCGAAACCACTCAGAGTAGGAATCGGAAGTAAACACAACATTAACATCGAGTTAGGCGACAGCAAAGCCCTTAAGGGGATTGCAGATTTTACCTACAACGACATTACCGGTGTAATGAAAGAGTCATACAGAAAAAATATCTCAGGAAGTGTAAACCTCTCATACAGATACAAAAACTTACTCTTCAGAAACATCATGACAGCAGTAAGTAACACAGGCCAGGAGAGCCCCTGGGGCTCCTTCAACACATACGCCCTCATGAACCCATACTGGAGAAGCAACGACCCGGTAACAGGCCAGCTACTCAGATGGGCAGAAGCATCTACATACACTGCAAACCCAATGTACGACGCAACAATCGGAACCCTCAACAAAGAGACATATCTCGACTTTACAAACAACTTCTACGTTGAGTTCCGACCTGCACAATACATAAAAGTATCGGGACGTCTCGGAGTATCGGCTAAAAGAAACAGTGCCGACGAGTTTCTCCCTGCAAATCACTCAACATTCTCTACCCATGCCTATATGGTAGGCGAAACTCTGAAGATGAAAAGAGGCTCTTACAGACTCGACAACGGAAAGAGCAGCAGCTTCTCTGGAGACGTAAACGCCTCATATACAAGAGATATTAAAAAGCACTTTATAAGCGCAAACATAGGAACATTTGTATCTGAAAGTTCATACAGCGCATACGCATTCATGGCAGAAGGATTCCCGAACAACCAGGGGGCAGATATAACATTTGCCCGCCAATACACAGAAGGGACCAAACCAATAGGATTATCGTCACTCAACAGAGAGTTAAGCTTTCTGGCAACAGCCAACTACTCATACGACAACAGATATTTTATGGATGCTACCTACCGCCTGAGCGCATCTTCACTCTACGGTAAAGACAACAGATGGGCACCAGGTTGGAGCGTTGGAGCCGGATGGAACATTCACAACGAAAAATTCCTCCAGGAGTCAAACACATTCAAACAAATCAAACTCAGAGGATCTGTAGGAACCACAGGAAACCAGAACTTTAACACAAGCTACGCAGTAGGAACATACAGCTACTATACCGATTACAACTACGACGGATTCACAGGAGCCTACCTCTCAAACCTCCCCAACCCACAACTAAGATGGGAACAGAGAAGAGACTACAACGTTGGGCTTGATTTAGAGATCAAAGCACTCAAACTAAGAGCCGACTACTACGACAGCTACACAGAAAACATGGTAACAAACGTATCTGTGTCACCATCAACCGGATTCTCAATGGTAAAAGACAACCTCGGACTGGTAAGAAACTACGGATACGAGATAATGGCATCCCTGAACCTCTTCCAGAAAGAGGATGGATTCCTCACCATTTACGGATCGGTATCATCCAACACAAACGAGATCATAAGCCTGAGTGAAAGCATGAAAACATACAACGCACTTCAGGAGAAACTGGCAGCTAACACAGGCAATAACAAACCGGTTCTCAAATATGTAGACGGAATGTCAATGACCGCAATCTGGGCAGTTCAATCACTCGGAATAGACCCGATGAACGGAAAAGAGATATTCCTCAAGAGAGACGGAACCAGAACTTATGAATATGATGCACTCGACATGGTTGTGGTCGGCGACGAAAAACCAAAAGCCAAAGGAAACTTCGGACTGACAGCCGAATACAAAGGATTCGGATTCAGTACAACATTCCGTTACCTTGCAGGCGGGCAGATGTATAATCAGACACTGGTAGACAGAGTTGAGAACATAGACTACACACACAACGTTGACAGAAGAGTACTGTTAGGCCGCTGGCAATATCCGGGACAACACACAATGTTCAGAAAAATAGGTGAGGTTGACAATTTGAATTCACAATTAGAGAAGACCAGACCAACCAGCCGTTTTGTCCAGGAGAGAAACGAACTCACATGGGGCTCAGCCACAATCTACTACGAATTCCCGCAAAAACTCACCAAAAAGATGGGAGTTGAGAGAACAAGATTCTCAGTCTATATGAATGACATCCTCACACTATCATCAATCCAGATAGAGAGAGGACTCTACTATCCGTTTGCAAGAACAGTATCTTGCTCTTTATCAATCACTTTTTAATTAAGAGAGCATTATGAAAAAGAAAATATTATATATAACAATCCTCACAGCACTTCTCATACCGGCATCTTGCACCAAATGGCTCGATGTCACACCACCCTCACAAGTAAGGGAAGAGGATCAATTCAACACAGTTGCAGGATTCCAGCAGGCACTAACAGGATGCTATATTGGAATGACCGACGATATGCTTTACGGAAAGGCTCTAACCTGGTCAACAATCGAATTGATGGCTGGGCAATTTGTACAACTCCAGCCACTTGCAAGCAATGACTACTATATCTCACGTTACAATTACACAACTGCCAACGCAATCAAATACATTGACGGAATCTGGGCAAAAAGCTACAGTGTAATCTCCAATGTTAACAACGCACTTAAGTATATTGAGATAAAGAGAGATGTTCTGGACAACATCAACTACAACCTCATAAAGGGAGAGCTGCTTACAATCAGAGCCTTTATGCACTTCGACCTTATGAGACTCTACGGGTTCAGCAACCTTGGAAACAGAACAGACCTGAATGCAAAATTCACAATCCCGTATGTTACAACCCTGGGCAAGGAGATGGCTCCGCAAAGAACCTACAAACAGACAATTGATCTTATGGTTAAAGACCTGCAGGATGCAATTGTGCTACTGGAAGAGGATCCGGCCACAAAGGTTAAACCCGATTCTTACTACACAGAGGTAAACATTGACGGATTTTACACCAACCGTAAAACCAGATTTAATTACTACGCTACAAGTCTGTTACTTGCAAGAGTCTATATGTGGGAAGGGAGCAAAGAGAGCTACTCAAAAGCACTCACACTCGCAAACAAAGTGATAAGCGAAGCCGAATCGAAAGGGCTTATCACTTGGGCTACAACTACAAGCGTTACCGACGATATGATCATGAAAAGCGAGCACCTCATGGCATTAAGCACCCAGAATCTGGCAGTTAAAACAGCCGAATATTTCAGAACACAGATACTTGCCGATCAGAACACCTTTGCACAATACATATCTGCCGACAGACTGATATCAATCTATGACGCAGAGGGCAGCGGAAGTAACGACTTCAGATTCCAGAAGCAGTTTATCGTCAACTCTGTCACACTGGATGGGAAGAGCGCCTATACCCCTCTCAAATACTTCGGAACAGTAACCAATAACATTCAGAAGAACCTTATTCCTCTTATAAGATTCCCTGAAGCATATTATATTGCCGCCGAATGTCTCCTGAAACAGAATACACCGGATGCGCAAAGTGCACTCAATCTGCTTAACACAGCAAGAACCAAAAGAGGACTTGCCGCACTCACCAACCTCACATCGACACAAATAATGAACGAGATTGTGAAAGAGTACAACAAAGAGTTCTACTGCGAAGGTCATATGTTCTTCCTGTACAAAAGATTGGGCATGGAAAACATACCGGGTTACAATGAATCGGCAACCGATGCTGTCTATACATTACCTTACCCATCGGCCGAGATTCAGATGGGCAGAACACAGTAACATTTAAACAGAGAATATCATGAAAAACAAAATATTAGCAATAATTCTCCTTGCTCTCTTTCCGGCAATAACAGCCTGCCAAAAGGATGAGATAATGCTCTTCGACCTGAATGACGGCGGGGTAATGTTCCCAGGAGCCGGCGATGCTATAACCTATAAAGGTTACAATTCAGCCGATAAAATATACTATATAAACGAATCATTCCTTAATATTCCGCTTTCACAAAGCACCTATATTATCGATTTTCCGGTTAGGGTATCGGGCGATTCGGTCAGCCGCGACAGAGTGGTAGGATATGAGTTGATACCAGATCTCACAACTGCCACATCTACCCAATACAAGATTCTTCAGGCAGTAATCCCTGCAGGCTCAAGATATGGAAGAATAAGATTCGAACTCACAAGAGATGCAGCACTCGATAATGCATCTGTTAAAGTTGGGGTAAAACTCAAAGATTCCGATGATCTTAAAGTTGGATCGAACGAATATATGAAAGGTGTTCTCACATGGACAAACATGCTTCCAATGTATCCGAACTCGGCGAACTATATAAGAACATTCAACTGTATAGTCCTCACACCACTTTCTAAGACAAGCTCATCAAATACATACTATAGCCCCAATGCTCATAAAGCAATTCTGGACGCACTGGGATGGCCAATCAACTACTGGCCAACCTACACAACCTCTGTTACAGACCCAAGCACAGGTACAACTCCAATATTGGGAGCATATTACACCGACTTCTATGCCCAGAAACTAAAAACATACCTTGATGCATATGCAGCTGCAAACGGAGGAGTGAGGCTTAAACACAATGCCGGAATCGATAACGGAAAGGATATCCAGCCAAGAGTAACAGGCGCAGTATATGTTCCCTAACTATTAAACCATGAATAAAATGAAAAGAAAAATATTTATACCCATAATTTTATCGGTGGCTCTGATGGTTACAGGAGGATGCTTTACCGATAAATCAGGACTCGACACAAATAAGTTAAACGACCTTGTAATTGAGACACCAAATATCCCTGATATTTTAAGAGTCGAGTATCTTCAGGAGTTAAGCCTTGATCCAACAGTTAAGTTCGGAAGCGTAACAAATCCAACTACCGATGTTACATACAAATGGGAGATTAACCAAACTCCGGGCGCAACTCAACTTGTAGTTTTAGGCAATGAGAGAGTACTCAAAGCCACAATTAAAAATATGATTCTATCTGCCTCATACAAACTCATCTTCACAGCAAGAGACGAGAAACACGGCATTGAGTACAAAAAGAGCTGGCCACTGTTTGTAAGCAGCTCATTCAGAGAGGGGATCATTATTGCAGATACAAAAGATGGAGCAAGCTCCGATTTCTCACTCATAATGGATAATGACTTAACAACCTCCTATACAGCAGGTCTGAACATTAAGTATAACATCCTTAAAACGAAGACCGGATCTTCTTACTCAGGAGTTGTTAAGAGTCTGACATATGCACTCCATAAACCAACAGCTATCCTCACTAAAAATGTGATAACCACAATTTTTGAAAACAAGGATATCAAGATGTTTGACTGCCTCGACTACTCTGTATATAAAAATGCAGAGATGATCTTCCCTTCAATAAGCTCAAGCTTTGGTCCCCAGGCATTCTACACAATTAATAACGCTCAGTGGATAATGGTTGCCAACAACAAATCCTATGTTATAAACAACAACCAGATTTACACATCATTTATGATGCCTGCATCGGGTGTGAACAACGCCGACAATGGAATACTTGTAGCAGATAACTCAGGTGGATCAGGGCCGTATGCATTCTGGTTTGACAACAACACCGGAAAGTTCCATGCAATTACCATGACATTTACCACTCCGGCAACCAGCGGCGAATACACCACACAAGGGGCATTTAATCCCGGAAATCTGCCAGGCAGAAGAATGGTTGCTGCCGACGTGGCGGTAGATGGAGTAACATCTGCATTCCTTCTAAAAAACACAGCTACAAATAACTACGAACTGTGTACAATATCATTTTCTTACACAGATGTTAACTCCAACACAATCCCATCGGCACCAAAACTGAAGGTTGATCTGCCTGTTGAACTGACCCCTGTTATCAATTCGGCGGTATCGGTATTCTTTGCGATGTTCGACCCAATTATGTATGTGGCAACTGCGAGCAAGATCTATGCAGTGAAGTTTGGCGGCGGAGTTGTATCGTACAGCGAGAAGTACACAGCACCTGCAGGAGAGACAATCACAAAGGCAAAACTTTATGTTCAGGGACGCTACAGATTGTACAGAAAGGATTTTGATGCAGTTAGCGGCCCGATTTTTGAGGCGCCACTAGCCTTGAACACCAAGGCTGTGGTAGTTGCAACCTCAAAAACCCAATACGAAGGATTTTTGTATGTAGTACCATTCGGAACAACCGGCACAGGAGACCTGAACAGTGCACAGGCAAAGAAATACTCAGGATTCGGAAAAATACTTGACTTTACAACTCAAGGACAGTAAAAAATTAAAATTTTAATGAGAAAGACTCTATTACTAAGCGCCCTCTTTTTAATAACATGCGCGCTCAATCCCGTAGCCGGTCAAACGACCCAGGGACAAAAAACCAAAAAGGATTCTGTAAACGCCTATGATAAGTTATTTAAAGAGAAGCACGTGACCGCAAAAGGCATGTTTACTCTTCACAAAGTAAAAGAGAAGGTTTACTTCGAAATTCCGCTCAATATGTTTGGCAGGGAGATGCTAATTGGCTCTACTACAAGCGAAACAAGCGAT
This sequence comes from uncultured Muribaculaceae bacterium, assembly GCA_964521685.1. GTDB lineage: Bacteria > Bacteroidota > Bacteroidia > Bacteroidales > UBA932 > Bact-08. The sequence goes on along the minus strand of CAZFTS010000054.1, from coordinate 5,445 downwards.
AACGGCAACGGAATTGTCGGTGGAAAATCCGATCCGATACATGTACTCTTTTCAAAAACAGGCGAAAATGTCCAGTTAAGAAGAGTTAACTGCGATGTTGTTACCGATTCCCAAAACTCTGTGATTGCAAAGGCAATAGAGAAGAGCAACATTGGCTCCATCATGAAGAACATGAAGATAGAGGCGTGGTCAAAAGACAGCTCGGCAGTTGTTATTGATATGACCAGCTTCTTTGTGAGCGACAATAAAGATCTCACACCTTTTGATAAGTACAGCCAGTACACAATGTTCAACAACTTCAAAAGGACAGAAGCCTTCCAGCTGGACAAATCCTACCTGGGAAATATCAAGGCCTTTAGCGACAACGTTGTAGTCACAAGCACGCTTAGTTATACTTATACTCTTACCGATCAGGCGACTAACAAAACTGTAGTGAAGGATGAACCCTTCACTGCAGTTATTACCAGATCGATTGTATTGCTACCCGAAAAGCCGGCCAGACCAAGGTTTGCCGACTATCGGGTTGCAATATTTAATACCGGCAAATACCACTTTGGCGAACAGGAGCAGGCAGTAAGAACCATCTACTATGCAAACAGATGGAATCTGGAACCAAAAGATATGGAAGCCTATAAAGCCGGCAAACTTTCTGAACCTGTCAAGCCTATTGTCTTCTACATTGACAGCAACTTCCCAACAAAATGGAGAGCATCCATCAAAGAGGGTGTTGAGCAGTGGAACGAACTTTTCGAAAAGATAGGTTTCAAAAACGTTATGAAAGCTCTCGATTATCCAAAAGATGATCCTGAATTTGACCCCGATAACATCAAATATTCATGCGTAAGATATGCACCTATCGGTATCCAGAATGCAATGGGCCCATCATGGGTAGACCCACGCAGCGGAGAGATTATCAACGCATCGGTATACGTCTATCATGACATTATCAAACTATTGAACAACTGGATGTTCGTGCAGATATCCCCTACCAACAAGAGAATCCGCACAAAAAACATTCCTGAAGATATTATGAATGACGGAATCAGATACGTTATCTCACACGAAGTGGGTCACTGCCTTGGTTTCATGCACAATATGAGTGCATCGAATGTTATTCCGGTAGATTCGCTCAGAAGCGCAACTTTCACAAATACCACAGGAACTACAACATCCATAATGGATTATGCACGTTTCAACTATGTAGCCCAGCCGGGAGATATGGAGAAGGGTGTTAAGCTGACCCCTCCGAGATTTGGTGAATATGATAAATTCCTCATCAAATGGAACTATATCTATCTACCACAGGCTAAAGACATTAAGGAGGATGGTGAGATTATGTCCAAAATGGTGAGCGAGGCTATCAAAAACCCGGTTTACCGTTACGGGAAGCAGCTCTCCTACCCTCTTGACCCGAGATCACAAACCGAAGATCTTGGCAATGATGCCATTAAAGCATCGGAATACGGAATTAAAAATTTAAAATATCTGCTTGAAAACTACAACTCATGGGTTGCTTCCGAAGATGAGGATTACTCCTACAGGAGCGAGATCTATGATGCTATTGTATTTCAGTATGTACGGTACATTAACCATGTGTTTGCGTATATGGGAGGTGTTTACCTTAATGAGGTAAAAGTTAGTGATAACATGCTGCCATTTGAGAGTGTCGAAAGATCGAAGCAAAAAGCAGCCCTTGAGTTTATTATGAAGCAGGTAAAAGATCTTGACTGGTTTGAAAACGAATCTCTTATGAAGAACCTCACAATTATGGGTTCGGCAAAGGAGCTTCTGCAGACAGTTGTGGCCAAAGCCGTTATCCAGGCACCCGGCAAAGCAAATCTATCTGCCTCAATCTCAAAAGATCCATACGACTTCTTTGAGTGTTCGAACGACGTTTACAACTTTGTCTGGGGGCCATCTATGGCTAAAAAGAATTTGAGTAAGATCGAGAAGTACATGCAGGTAGAATACATGAACAACGTTCTGGGAACCAGCAACATTTCGAAGATGATCTCGGGCTCGGTGGCAGCATCGGCAAACGGCATCTCGCTCTTCGATATTCTTCGTGAAGAGGACAAAAACGGCCGTTTCACAACGCTTTACAACGCCGAAGTTGCAAACAACTTTATGCCTGTTGCAAACCCAGTTGCCGACTCTTTCAACCCGGTTGCCGGCTACGGCGTCCCATCAACCAAATTCAATATTTTGTTCAACCAGGAGAGCAACTACTTCATGTTTGTCTCAAGGGCTAAAAAGCTGCTTGAGTCAATGCTCAAATCGCGTGTAAGCGAGGAGGATAAGCTCCACTACGAGCTTCTTCTCAAGAAGATTAACTCATCACTTAAGGTAGATTAACAAATTGGAGAGATTATGATGAGAAAGATAATTATATGGGCCTTAATTATAGGCACAACGGCCTTTACCGGCATGGCGGTTGCACAGACAAAAGCGACCACTACCGCCAAAACAGCTGCGCAGACAAAAGCGACTACTACCGCCAAGGCAGACACTACCAAGAAGCTGACTCCTTACGAAAAGCTCTTCGATAAGAAAAAGGGCGTCAAGAGCGTCGCAGGAGTTTTTACCCTGCACAACATCAACGGGAAAGTTTACTTTGAGATGCCTGTAAAGATGCTCGGCAAGAGCTTCCTAATGAGTTCGGTGGTCGATAATGTGAGCAATATGAGTCTGGGCTACACAGGGCAGCGCACTTCACGTCCAATGCAGATAACATTCTCAAAGACTGACTCTATGGTGCAGATCCGCCAGGTTCCTGTCCCAAGACTGGTAGACAAGGGCGAAGATGGCATCCGCGAGGCAGTTCTTAAAAGTTCACTCCCGCCGGTAATAGGATCGGCACCTATATCTGCCTACAACAGAGACAGTAGCGCGGTTGTGTTTGACGTTACCTCCTTCTTTATTTCGGGAGGAAAACACATCGGCACACTGAACGCATCCTCTTTCGGCGGATTTATCCAGAAGCTATCTACCTTCTCGAAGGAGCTATCTGCACTCAAAAATATTGAGGCATATGAAGATAATGTTGCGATTATAAGCAACATGACCTACACCTTCAAGACGCTGTTCCTCGGAATGGAGTCGGGCGGCGAGGAGTTTCTCACCGTGGAACTCAGAACCACACTCACTTTACTGCCTGAGGAGCCGTTCAGGTACAGGATTGCCGATTACAGGATTGGTACCGGAGTAACTGAATTCGAGAGGTTTAACAGTAAGGATCAGGGGTCGCAGATAAGCTATCTGGCTACGCGCTGGAGGCTTGAGCCTGCCGATCTGGAGAGTTACCGTCGCGGGGAGCTTTGCGAGCCTAAGAAGCCGATTGTGTTTTATGTAGATACTTTGTTCCAACCTGGTTGGAGGGAGGCTGTGAAACGTGGTTTGCTCAAGTGGAATGCTGCTTTTGAAAAGATTGGTTTCAAGAATGTTATAAGGGTCTATGACTATCCTTCCAAGGCTGTCGATCCTAAGTTCAGCGCTTCGAATGTCTCTTATAATTGTGTGAAATATGCGCAGCTTCCTTCTAGGAACATTGTGCGTCAGGTGAATACCGACCCGCGTTCGGGTGAGATTCTGAGTGCTTCGATTCTCTTTTTCCGTGATTCGCCGGTGACTTTGCAGCGTGAGCGTCTCTATGTGACTGCTGCTGTGGAGCCTGAGGTGCGCGGATACGAGCTTACCGATAATCTTATGTGTAACTCCATCGAGCTTGCGATGATGCGTGAGATGGGTTTCTGCCTGGGTCTTACCGCCAACCTGGCTGCATCTTCTTGGATGTCTGTCGATTCGCTTCGTTCTCCGTCGTTTACGGCGCGCGAGGGGATCACTTCGTCGGTGATGGACCAGATCAGGTACAACTTTGTTGCGCAACCGGGTGATATCGAGAAGGGTGTGAAGCTTACTGCCGATAATCTTGGTGTCTACGATTTTTATGCAATTGACTGGCTCTACAGGCCTTTGTTATATGCGAAGAGTCCGGCGCAGGAGCAGTTTATGCTTCGGGAGATGATCTCATCGAAGAAGGGTGATCGCCGTTTCTACTACGGAAGGGAGCAGAACTGGAGTGCCTACTTTGACCCTCGCGCCGTTGTTGAAGATCTTGGTGATGACAAGATTAAGGCAACCCGCTACGGGATAAACACTCTTAAATACATAAGCGAAAACGCTACCAAATGGGTTAACAAAGATGAGGCCGATGAGTCTTACCGTGAACTCTTTATAGACTTCATCTTCCTGAAACTCTACGACTACTACCGCAGCCTTATGGTGAACATCGGCGGGCTGGAGATTCACAACAAATATGAGGGTGACCCTACTCCGACTTTCACCCCCGTTGATGCACGTATCCAGCGCGAAAGCCTCATCTACATGCTTGAGCAGGCCGATGATCTCAAGTGGATGGATAACAAAGAGCTGCTGCAGATGTCCGGCATGAACGCCGCCTTCTCGGGCTACCTGGCCAACAACCTGGTAAAACTTGTCTTCCAGCGCATCCCAATGGTCGCCTTCGCCCAGACTAAAACGACCGGTGCAAACGGATCGGCCCCATACACCCTTGACCAGATGCTAGGCGACATCTCCGGCTTCGCAACCCGCAACATAACCCGCGGCGAAGCCCCTTCCGAAGCCCAGTTAGCAACCCTTTACACCCTCATCCCGCAACTGATGAGCAACGCCAACCTTCCAAACGTTCAGGCCGCCAAAGCCCGCCAAAAAAAGGGCATTGACGACGAGTCCGGCATCGCCAACATCGCCGGCCTGGCTAATATCCCCGGCCAGCCTGGCTCGCCAGCCACTCATCCCGGCCTGCAACCGTTCAACCAGTTTGGCCTGCAATTTGAACACCAGCAAGCAGACCGCAACGGATTTGAAACCCTGGTATCCCTAAAATACCTCACCGATCAAAACCTTGCACCCGTTTACTACAAACACCTTAAACAACTGCGCGAAACACTAAAACAATCACAAAGAAAAGCCCCCAACGAAAAAGAAAGAGAGCGTATCAACTACATGGTACTCTCAATAGACAAAGCAATTGGGAAAAACTAAATAAAAAAAAGCATATATTTACACCAAACTTCATCACCAACTTCTGGTAGAGTTGACGATGATTTTACCCGGTTAGTTTAAGTTAAGTAAAGTAAAGAATTAACCGCCTAACCCTTCCGAGTTGCACGGAAGGGTTTTTTCATGCAAGGTGGGTGGGAGTGATCCCTCAGTGTTTTTTACATAAAGCTGATTTACATTGCCTTAACGTGTTAATGGGGGCCAATGAAGAGAGGGGATTAATGTGTTAACAGATTGTATATATGTTGATTGTAAAAAACACTGAGGGATGACTAAAGTTAACACTCATAATAACAACAGCTAACGAGCTATCTCATCTGACAGAATCTTGTGCAATGTGTTATATATTAGATAGATTGATTT
>CAZFTS010000053.1:13036-14714 GCA_964521685.1 uncultured Muribaculaceae bacterium | reverse complement strand
GCTAATGAGTCGCGGCCGGTCACTCCGAATACCGTTCCTATCGCATTGGTATACTTGCCGATTCCCTTTTTATCACCCTCCTGTTCAACTATCTTTAATGCACTTTCAAAAAGGGGAAGAGCCTTTTCAGGCTCCTTCTTTATGTTGGATATTCCCTGCAGCCATAAACTTTCTGCCTCACCTTTAGAGTATCCAAGCTCTTTTGCGAGAGTGTAGCTTTCAGTTGCATAGAAATTTACACTATCAGTGTTGACTGGGTAGTTTGCATAGGCAATTTTGTTGAGGGTATTAACCCGTGAGGTATCCCTTTTTGTGTGGCTCTTTAGCCGGTTATTCAGACTGTCAATAGTTGAGGACTGACCTGTGGCGGAATAATAGAGCAAAGAGAAAGTGATTGTGAGAAGTTTACCGGTGCGGAGGGTTCCTAAAGCCATTTTAATAAAGTTAAGCATGAAATATCAGGCAATTATACAATATTTTTTCGGATAAACCCAATTATCAGAGGAGCATGATGGGTGTAGAAAATGTGAGATTTTGTGATATTTTTTTCACATGTCCACTTTTTGTCCCCCCTGTTTTTGATTATCCTGTTTGCTCAGGAATCTATCTTTACCGGACGAAAAAATTGACATCCACGATACATAAAATGATTAGAATATAAACTCAAATTTTAGAAATGATGAAAAAAGTAACATTAATTCTGGCTCTTATGGCACTTGTTCTTTCCAACAATGTGTCGGCACAAAACAATCCCTCTCTTTTTGGAAAAAACAGCAAACACATTCGGGTAGGTGTTGGAATCAACTCATACGGAATGCCAATAGAGGCATCATACGATCAGGGATTTAAACAAAATCTTTTTGGTGTGAACAAGTTGAATCTTGGCCTGGGTGGATATGTCGGGTACTATGGCAATAAAGAAAACATTGGTGTATGGACCGATGGGAATGATTACGGGTATAAGTACTCCCACATAATTTTAGGTCTGAGGGGACTGTTTCACTACCCGTTGGTATCCAAAATTGATACCTATGCAGGGGTGATGCTGGGTTACAATATTGCAAGCTCAAAGTTCTATGGCGCAGGAGTCGATCCTGGAAGTGCTTCGGCAGGTGGTTTTGCCTGGGGTGGAATTGTTGGCGCGCGCTACCAGTTTAATTCAAAATGGGGCATCTACGCCGAGGCGGGATATTCGATATCATACCTGAGCTTCGGGTTGGTTTATAGTTTGTAGAGGGTCGTAAAGGGTTCGCTGTTAAATCGTAAAAGCTGACTTTAATCTTTGGATTAAGGTCAGCTTTACTTATGTTAAATAGGTTTTTGTCTATATTTTGAATATTCAAAAATCAGGATGGCTAAAACAGCGCCCAAAATGGTTCCGGCGATATCATAAGAATCAAATTGCGTGCTTGCTCCAATAGATTTTATTTCATCAAGTATTAGCACGGTCATTGTACAGATTGAACCCAAACAGACAATTAATCTTCCAAACTTTGGCCTTCTGATAAGAACGGGATTGACTGCACATAAACTAATTAACAGAGCAGCGATAAAATTGTGGTTTTCTTGTCAACGGTTAGTTTCATGATCTTGTAATATGTAGATCTATTAGTGAAAATATTGTTTATAGAATTAACGTTGTTTAATATTCAGATAAATCCTTAACAGGATTAAATTA
>CAZFTS010000053.1:0-12936 GCA_964521685.1 uncultured Muribaculaceae bacterium | reverse complement strand
TTTATAGAATTAACGTTGTTTAATATTCAGATAAATCCTTAACAGGATTAAATTAGGCAACATAAAGTTATGATGTTTAATTGTATTAGCAAAGGTCCTTTGCCAGAGTTTGAGACATATTGTTTAACTTCAGGTATATACAATTTCTAAATTAGGAAATTCACATTTTATAACACTAAGTTATATAGGTGTTTACACCAAACTATGGCTGAGTTCAACTTTAGAAAATCATGTTAAATTAAAGTATAACTTTAGATATTCGTAAAAAATATTATATTTGCTCTTGATAAAGCCTTCTCAAAATTCAATTTAATGATATCTCGCATAATAAATCTTCAGGGCTCGGAAAATGAAAGCATTTTCCTATGGGGGGCCAGACAAACAGGAAAAAGTACTGTACTAAGGGTGTTATATCCGGATTCTCGTTATATTGATCTGCTAAAGTCTGATGAATTCGAACGGTATAACCGTCGTCCGTCGCTTTTGCGGGAAGAACTTAGCTTGCTTCCGGAAAACGAGTTGATTATAATAGACGAAATACAGAAAATCCCTGCATTACTTGATGAGGTGCATTGGCTAATGAGTAACAAAAATCTTCGTTTTATTTTAAGTGGATCCAGTGCAAGAAAGCTGAGGCGTAGTGGGGCAAACCTTTTAGGTGGTCGAGCTATACGTAAGCATTTATATCCATTTGTAAGTTCAGAAATTCAGGAGTTTGATTTGATAAAAGCCTGTAATAATGGGATGCTGCCGAGGCATTATCTTGTTAATGACGCAAATAAACGATTGCATGCTTACGTGGGCGATTATCTGCAACAAGAAATTAAAGCAGAAGCGTTAACAAGAAATCTGAATACTTTTTCACGGTTTTTGGAAGTGGCGGCTTTAAGCAACGGGGAAGTTATCAATTACAACAATATAGCGTCAGAGTGTGGAGTAAGTGCACCAACTGTCAAAGAGTATTTTTCTATTCTTGAAGAGACACTTATCGGCTATACTATTCCCGCTTTTACCCGAAACATAAAACGCAGGGTTATTCAATCTCCTAAGTTTTACTACTTTGATGTGGGCATTGCCAATTTCTTACTTAAAAGGAAATCTCTTTTGCAAGGTTCGCCGGAATTTGGTCATGCATTTGAACATTTGGTTATTCAGGAGATAATTGCCTATATCGGATATTCCGATTCACAACATTCGTTATCATACTGGCGAACTACATCAGGATACGAAGTGGATGCTGTTATTGGTGAAGCATTTGCTGCCATCGAAATAAAATCGACAGATGAGGTACACTCTCACCACACGAAAGGATTGAAGGCTTTCTCTGAAGAATTTCCGGAATCTCGCCTTATTATTGTCTCGATGGATAGGTATCCTCGCCAAATAAACGGAATTGAGGTGCTTCCGGCTCATCATTTTTTGAAAATGCTATGGAGTGGGGAGGTGTTTTAAAATTGAAAGAGGTTAGATAGAACAGGAAAAAATTTAATATTATATATCAGAGTTAAACCTTTTTTTCCATTGGTCAATTAACATCCTTAACTCTTTTATATTGCTATACTGTTGGGAATGTTCAGTGTTGTTTTTATATAAAACTTCATCAAGTTTTTCTTTTGGAAAACCCAATTCCCTGGCTGTGTTGAAAATTTCAATCCGCCTCTTCAACTCCGGAAGGAATTCATTTGTAACAAAGCCATTCCATCCGATTCTAAAAATGTGTTCCTGAACAGGTTTATAGAAAACAAGACCGGTAAATACATCCTTATATTTTAAATCATTGGCCGGGTCAGGTGGTATAACATCAAAGTCTTCAGAACCAAAGGGAGAATCTGCCAAATTAAAACCAACATCGGTTATATTTAACCTTTCGAGATCATAATCCCATAGGCCATCCTTGACTAATGTATATTTTCCTGGCTCAGGAATCGCAAGTCCCATGATATATACGCTTGCCACTTTTTCTTTGAATTGATCTGCAAGATATCTTCCAGTACTATGTGTTACATTTCCTTCAAGCCAAAAATCTTTTAAAAATGCATGCTTATAGTTCATTATTATCAACGCTTTTTTGCTACCGATTCTTTTTAATTGGATATGGTCAAGCATTTTAATAATATTTTGAGCCATAATGCTGTCTCTGTTTTGAATGGTGCTTTCAAAAGCCTTATAATCGTCCGGATTACTGATCGTTGACCAATCAAAAGCAATATCTGTAGGATGCAATGAGATTCTCTTGTCTAAAGAAAGTGTTTGGTTAATCTTATGTAATTCTGATAGGAACCAGGGGTAACTATAACAATGCCAATACGGGGTATAATCAATTTCCCGGAATATTGAAGTGACTTTTTTTCTGGTAGTTAGTGAATCTTTATAGTCAGATTGTAAAAAATTGTTGATAACACTATCCATATTTGAAACCCCAACTTCTGTAAATATCTGACCAACATTGTCTATGAAATAAGGATCTTTAACAATGTCTCTGATTAACTCATATTGAGTGAATTCCTTGTGATCTCGTTCGCAGAGAATCACTAAATCGTATTCCTTATAGAGGTTCAATACAAATTCCTTCGCCGTGTTCTTTTGTTCTTGTAAAAAAGAGAGATGTGAGTTCTCATGGTTTTTATTCCTACAAGAAATAATAAACAGAATTATAAACAGATATGAAGTTTTTTTCATTTTTAATGGATTGTAAAAGACAAAATTGTATGCATTTAGAAATTATGAATTACTTTGCTTCTGAACCTGGAAATCGGTTTTTGTTTGTTTCGTCCAAACTTATTAGAGTTAATTCAATCTGCCAACCTTTTTATCTGTTCTCGCAAGAATTTATTTTGTTCTTCAGGTTCTACAAAAAACTCTTTCCTGAATATTTCATCCATTGATTCAATTTTCAACAATTGTTTCAATCCACTAAGGCCTTTCTTTCTGTATACCAAATCACAAATAAATGCTTGAATTGTGTACTGTGGATTTGTTCTCTCATCCATGTAATGAAACTCTCTAGAATTTGCTATGTTAATGTCAGGATGGTTTTCAATATACTCATTTAATCTTATCAAATGCTCTGTATAAGATTTCCCCATAGAGCCACCATAAAAAGTGGCAATGCCCTCTTTAAGAGGTGTGCCAGGATAAACGGGATTCAAATACAGATGAATAAACTCGTGCAAATAATTTTCATCAAGACCCCAGCTATATATTGATTTTTCCTGCTCGTGTGCTAGTCCACCCGGATATTCTGAACGGGCCATATAAAAATTAAAATCATAACCTTTAATTGCCTGAATTTCTTTATTTGTTTTAGCAAAAAAAATAGTCAATTTTTAACGGTTCCACCTCCCAGGTTTTTTCCAAATATATTATGGAGTCAATAAGCCTTTGCGCGTTATCTATGTTAAAAGTGTGATAAGGGGGATAATGAAAAGTTACATTTCTAATTGTTTTTGTTAGCCATTCTTCTGTTTCAATATTTTGATTTACTATAAATTTACAATCACCATTTTCTATCTTAATGTAGTAATTGGCAATAAAGTAAACATTAAGGTTCTTTAAAGAGTCTATTCCGGCAAACATTACCTTAGCTTTCACCATGTCAGTTTTAGTATCCAATGATAATAAATATGGATCTCCTAAAACAAAATTTGTAGTATTACCTATTAAGCCTATTGCTGTTTTATCGGGTAAACTATATTTTTCTACATCTTTGCTATAAAAATAGTCAGCATAATTAACTTCATTATCCTCCTTAAAATCTGCAACATATTTGTTGTAGAAATTAATTACTAATTTAGATCTTTCTGTTGTTGTATCAACTCCGATATTTATTATAAGTTGTGCATTCATTTGTGTGAAAAACAGCAACACAAAAATTAAAACTAAATATTTCATTTTCACTTGTATAAGTCGTTGTTGTTTAGCTATTGTTATTAAGTGTTGGGTTGAACAGTTTATCACAGACATTGCATTAAAATTATATGCTTTGTATCATTTTGTCTTTTCAATGTACTAACTTCCTTCTTTTCTGCTATCACCATTTTGAGCAATTAGGTAACAGGCATATCTTGTTAAAAGGATGTCATATATCACTTTTTCAGCTCCTTTAGGCATTGGTGTCGTTTTCCTGATGTCAGGAAAATGATAGTTATCTCTTTCTCCTGCATTATTGCAAGCATCTTTAGCCTTCTGGATTACTTTTTCAAAATTTTCCCACTTACTATACCCTAATAAATCTTGTAATTCACGTGCACTCCAACACTCAATACCTTCAAATTCTGAAGCGGCAGCTTCAAATTGAGTAAACAAGTTTTTAATTTCATCTGACTTCATCTCGCATTCTTATATGACTTAAAATTAGTGAAATTTTTCAAAGGTACTCGCTGAATTCTAGTAGAATTGTCAATATTAAAGTTAATTATAAAGCTCAAATATCCCAATCTAGAATACGCCAAATTCCTTTTTTGTCGGGTATATGAATTAAAATATTTGGATTAACTACTTTCAGTTCCTTAATAAACTCCTTTTCACATATAGGAGAAATCAACATATAAGGAAATTTAACTTTTTCTCGGAAATTAACACTTAGTCTCTTGAGTGAACCGGAGGGTGAAGAAAGCAAATTATATGACCTTCTCACCGAGCGAATATCTGTAATGTCAATACTCCAACAAGGAATAAACCAAATTTTCAATAACATTTTATTCCCTGAAATGATATAACGTATACCTGATAAAAGGAACATTAGAAGAAAAAAAGTTCCGCCAAGCACATACATTCCTTGGTAAACTTTATTTTGAATAATAGGTATTGATACTGGTACAAAAATAGCCAACACGAATACAATAAGCAGAATGCTTATGCGTGATCTAAATACTTTATTTCCTGATTTATTTTTTACCACTCCCATTTTTATAGGGTTTTAATGAGGTTAACGCATATTATCATGAGTTAATTTTTACAGTTTGAACAGCGGAACTTAAAATTTTTATCGTTTTTTGCAGCTCATGTAATTGCTTACTTTGTTGTTTTAGATTTTTTCATTTATGGAATAGCCCTTTATAAGATATTCTTTTAGAACTTTATTTGCCCAGATTCTGAATTGAATGCCTCTTTTAGAATTAACTCTGTAGCTTACAGATATTATTGCATCTAGATTAAAGTGTTTAACTTTCCTCTAAACATTTCTCATTCCCTCTTTTTGAACTACCGAGTATACCTCGGTAGTTAAAGACATCTCAAGTTTACCATTATCCCTTTTGTAGATTAGGATTTCAGACTCTTTCATTCTAATATTTATTTTTAAAGTTATGATATATTAATGCCGGATAGCGATCTTGCGGTTAATCCCGTTTTAATTAGACTAAACGCATGTTATGTGCTGTTTTTCTTTAAAATAACATCCGTTAATGCTCAATAATTTCTAATTCATTTTTATTATATCCAACTATAAGCAATACCGACAATGCAATACTACAAAATATCATTAGGAGGCCGAACAGATATCCTATTGTTGCTTCACCATCAAAAACATCATCTAGCAATGCCAATACCATATATAAAGAGCCTAAAATGAAAATAACACCGAAAATTCTACTTAAAAGTATATTCTGGAAATACAAATTCACTATTAATAATAAAACTATAATGCCTGCTAATAAATTGACTATAATCATATTAGAGGCTATTGCATATACAGCGAACACTATGGCAAATACAATTGAGGGTAAATAAAGTCTGAAAATTTTCTTTAAATTTAATGTTCTCATATTATATATTTTAGAAAAAATGTTATATAAAATAGCACATAACTTGTCAATAGTAGTACTAAAGTTAAGGCTATAAAATTAGAATTAAATTCATTAGAATACAACTTCTTCTCCGAGCAAATGGCTGAAAATTAATTTGAAATACGAGATTGGGATTATCGTTGAAGTGTAAGCTGTGGTGTTACTAACTTTCGACGAGAGATGTTCCATGCATAGGGATTGCCTCGTTTCACTCGGCGTTCCCCGGTTGGGGGGTGCTTCAAAGAAGAAAAAGCCGAATGCTACGCAGGGGATTGCCTCGTTTCACTCGGCGTTCCCCATGTGGGGGCCTAAAAACAATAAAAGCCGTGTTGGCCTTTTAATGCAAAAAAGAAACCGCCTTCAGGCAAGCTTGGCGGATGATCTGGGATTACTTCGCTTCGCTCAGTGATCCCTTTGGGGGGTGCTTCAAAGAAGAAAAAGCCTTATGCTGCGCATAAGATTTTTTGTTTCTCCTCTCTCAGCCTCGAAAGCGGGCTTTCGGTCTTCGGAGTAAAAACAAAAACCGGGCTGGTGCCCGGCTTTTTCTTTTTTGGCGGTGAGGGGGGGATTCGAACCCCCGGAACCCTTACGAGTTCGGCAGTTTAGCAAACTGCTGGTTTCAGCCACTCACCCACCTCACCAAAGTCCTGCGTTTTAGCGCAGGGAGTGCAAAGATACAAATTCTTTTTAATCTGCAAACAGCTACTTCTGGGGTTTGGCTATGTTTTCGCGCATTTCGGTGTCGGCTTGTATGTTGCGGAATTTATAGTAGTCCATTATTCCCATGTTGCCGGTGCGGAATGCTTCTGCCATTGCGAGTGGTATTTGTGCTTCGGCTTCGATAACTTTGGCGCGGGCTTCCTGTGCTTTGGCTTTCATCTCTTGTTCAAGGGCTACTGCCATGGCGCGTTTCTCTTCGGCGCGGGCCTGGGCTATGTTCTTGTCGGCGTTGGCCTGATCCATCTGAAGGACTGCTCCGATGTTTCTTCCGATGTCTATGTCGGCGATGTCAATGGAGAGGATTTCGAATGCGGTTCCGGCGTCCAGACCTTTGTCAAGCACCACTTTAGAAATGGAATCGGGATTTTCGAGAACAGATTTGTGGCTCTCGGCCGATCCGATACTGGATACGATTCCTTCGCCTACGCGGGCTAGTACGGTCTCCTCTCCGGCTCCTCCTACGAGTTGCTTAATGTTTGCCCTTACGGTAACCCTGGCTTTGGCTATAAGCTGGATACCGTCTTTTGCCACGGCTGTTACAGGTGGGGTGTTTATAACTTTAGGGTTAACGGACATCTGCACAGCCTCAAATACGTCACGACCGGCAAGGTCAATTGCGGCGGCCATTTTAAAGTTGAGGGCTATATTGGCTTTGTCGGCAGATATCAGCGCGTTAACGACTTTTGGAACATTTCCTTTGGCAAGGAAGTGGGCCTCAAGTTCATTTGGATTTAGCTGGAGTCCGGCTTTTGTTCCGGTAATCATGGCCATTACAATTGTTCCAGGAGGAACTTTACGCCAACGCATTAAAACCAGCTGAAGCAGCGAGATCTTTACCCCTGAAATAAGTGCCTGAAACCAGAGGGTAATAGGGAAGAACCATAAGAGGATTGTCAGTCCGACAAGGGATATCCCTATCCAGACAAGAAACACGGTGATACTTTCCATAAATAAATATTTGTTTTAAAAAATTTCTTTTAGTGCTCAAAGGTAATCAATTTGACGAACAAAGATTTTGCTCTCTTCTATTCTGGCTATCTCAATTTTTGAACCGTTGGGGATAATACCCTCCTGAGAGTGAACCTCGGTATCGGTATTGCCAAAGCGCGCTTTGCCGGCCGGGGCTAATCTACTCAGTGTAACTCCGTGAGTTCCGGCTGAAAGCCCTTTTTCGGACGGAAGGATGTCAACAGCCGAGCTGATGCTCTCTCTCAGAGTCAGTTTCCTCCATGTTTTGGAACGTAATACAAGCCAGGTACACAATGATAGCAGGAGGATAACCGAACCGAGAACTATGAGCCCGGTAACCTGACCGTAGGTGGTGAAAGAGAGGATAACGGCTCCAACTATGGAAAGAAGACCCAGAATTCCGGCAAATCCGAACCCGGGAATTATAAGGAGCTCAATAGCAATCAGGACTATGCCCAGGATTATCAACGTAATGATCAGTGCCATATTATATTGTTTTTTTAATCTCTTCGAGAGAGAGTCCGGATGCACCGACACCCTCCAGTAACTTCATTATATTTTCGGCATCGGGCTTGTTGGTAAATGGTCCAATTATAAATAACTCTCTGCCATCGACAGTTTTCTTTGCGATATCTCTGTCGGTATTTTGACGGATAATATCAAGAACAGGTTGTGGCATTCCTGCCGGATACCCCTCAATTTTAATCTGATATGTCAAATCCTGCTGAATTTTCTGTTCAAGGTCTCTCGCCTGTTTAACGGTAATGGATTTACCATTGTCGAAAGGGGCTATTATTGCAGAAGAAAATCCAATCCGCTTGATTTTTAGAAGGGCATCAACAGCCTCTCCATAGTTGTAAAATTGCCCGGCAGAGTAGATCCATCTTCCGGAGGGGCTTCTGTTTTCGAATACAGGCCTTATCCCCTTAAAACTTTTCAGATCGGCCTGATTAGCGACGGAAAATAGCTGGACTCTGTATACAAGACCGTCGGGGATTTCATGGTTTTCTGCCATTACAGCCTCATCGCCTATTGAGAATGAGTAATCGAACAGTATAACCGGTTCAAGCAACCTTATCTCCGGGAAAATGCCCGGAATGACCTGTTTTTTAACAAACGGCTCAACTACAGACTCTGAAACAGGGTTGTTGTCTTTCTCCTCAAAAAAATCATCACGTCTGGGAATAAGAGTTCCCTTACTCAGAAACTCCATCTCCCTTTTCTGAACAACCTGATTAGCAGCAGTAAGTCGTGACTGCATCTCCAGCAACGAGAGCTCGCCCTGAGAGATCTTCTTTTCCATTAAACTCCTTTCATCATTGCCGGAAAGTGTCGAGTAAACAGCTCTGTTTGCAGATATCTCTCTGGTTGTACTGTCTATCTCCTTCTGAATTTTTCGTACCTCTACCAGCAGCTGTTTGTACTCATCGGTTTCAGGAGATGTCATTACCTCTCTTTTATCTTTTAGCTGAGTTGCTCCGTTGGTTTGTCTTATGTTAAGACCGGCAAGTTGAAGCACCTCATCGGTGGAGGTAAGTGCTCTTTTTACAGGAGTTACCTCATAATCAAGCCTGTAAATGTCTATTGAATCTTTATCTGCACGATTCCTGTCGGTTGCGAAGTATGTATAGAGACCATCTTCCGAATTAACGAGAAGCAGATCGTTATCAACCGATGAATATGGAAATCCAAGATTCTGCGGCAGTCCCCAGTCATTTGTTTTGTCATCAAAGTAGCTCACATAGAGGTCAAAGCCCCCTATTCCAAAATGACCTGTAGATGAAAAAAAGAGCTGTCGCCCATCAGGGCTTAATAGTGGAAACATCTCATCACCGTCGGAGTTGATAAGGTTGTTGAGCGGCTCAGGGATAGACCACAGATTGCTGTCTACCTGCCTTATCCGGTAGAGATCGAAGTCTCCTTTTGAATTTCTTGCAGGGTAGTAGATCGTGGTTTCATCTCCGCGAAATGTTATAAAGTTGGGGAAGCTCCCTGATTCTGCACTATTATTGAGCACTCTGGGGACAATGGTCCATAAACTGTCTTTAAATCCCGGATAGAACAATACAAATCCGGACAGAGGTACGGTTATTTTTCCTGTCACCAGAGGATGTGAAGCATACTGAAGCATATTAAGACCATTCTCACTCTTGGCAATAAGAGAACCAATCTCTGCTCTTTTCAGAGAATCTGTAGTTTGAGAAAGAATTTCCTTGTAAATTTCAATAGCTTCATTAAAGCGGTAACCTCTCCGGAGTCTCTCTGCACTTTCAAATTTTGTATCTGTTACAGTCTGTCCTGCCGCAGTAAAGCCTATAAGCAATAGAATCAAAGGCAAGAGTATAGACTTTTTCATACATTGGAAAATATACATTAGTTGTAACAAAAGTACTAATTTCTTTATATTTTGGGAAAAAATACTACTTTTGCACTCTAATTTTCGTTGAATTATATAATTTAAACAAAATAATCCATGCAAAATAAAGGCGCCATCAGACTAGTGGCAATTTTAATCGCGATTGCCTGTGTTTACCAACTGTCGTTTACCTGGGCAACAAGAAATCAGGAGAAGAAGGCCAGAGAGTATGCAGCCAATGCTGTCAAAGTTGAGCAGACATTGCCTTCATTCAATTTAGTATCAGACCTTGACAAGGCTTTTTACCTTGACTCGCTGACAAGAGTTAAAGAGAGATTCTTCATTGACTCTATAACTGCCGAGAAGGTCTATTTTGGTTTCACTTATAAAGAGATTAAGGAAAAAGAGATTAACCTGGGTCTTGACCTAAAGGGGGGTATGAACGTTATGCTCGAGGTAAGCGTTCCCGAGCTGGTAACATCTCTCTCCGGAAATAGTACAAACCCGCTTTTCCTGGAAGCTATGAAAGTGGCTAAAGGAAATCTCTCTCCGTCACGCACAGATTTTATTGCCCTTTTCGGAGAGGCGTGGGATCAGGCAGCTCCGGGACAGAGAATGTCTCAGGTGTTCGGAACATATGAGATGAGAGACAGGATTAAACCTGAATCATCTAATGAAGAGGTTCTTAAAATAATTCGTGAAGAGTCGGAAAGCGCAATTTCAAACTCGTTTAACGTACTTAGAAACCGTATCCGCCGTTTTGGAGTAACACAGCCAAATATCCAGAAAATAGGAACAACCGGCAGAATTCTTGTAGAGCTTCCGGGTGTTAAAGAGCCTGCCCGTGTAAGAAAACTTCTTCAGGGAACAGCCTCACTGGAATTTTGGGAGACATATGAAAATCAGGAGGTTTACGGGTATCTTGTTGAGGCAAACAAAGCCGTTAAGGAGATGCTGGATGCTGCAAAAGAGCCTGTTGTAACAACTGACACATCTGCTGTTGCTGCAAATACATCTGCAGTTGCTGCTGATTCAACAAAAACAGAGTCGGATGCTCTTCTTTCACAAATTAAATCGGAGGATTCACTCTCTGTTGCCGATGCACAGCTTGCCGAACAGAATCCGCTTTTCTTTGCTCTTAACCCTAACGTTGCACAAGGACAACTTATGGCCGGACCTTGTGTTGGAAGGGCACACTACAGAGATACAGCAAAAATAGGTGCATGGTTGAGATCTCCGCAGGTATCTTCACAATTCCCTGCCGATCTAAAGCTGATGTGGACTGTAAAACCAATTGATCCTGCCGGTGTAGTATTTGAGCTTATAGCAATAAAAGCTACAACCAGAGATGGAAAGGCCCCACTTGACGGAGGTGTTGTAACAGACGCCAGCAAATCTTTCGGAAACACAAGAGGTACTCCGGAGGTAGATATGGCAATGAATGCCGAGGGTTCAAGAATCTGGGCGAACATGACTGCCAACAATATCGGAAGAACAATAGCAATTGTTCTGGACGGAATGGTTTACTCCTATCCAAGGGTTAACTCAGAGATTACAGGCGGTCGTTCACAAATCTCAGGAAACTTTACAATTACTGAGGCCGATGACCTTGCCAACGTGCTTAAATCCGGAAAACTTCCAGCTCCTGCAAGAATTGTTCAGGAGGCTGTTGTCGGACCAAGTCTGGGTAGCGAATCAATCAATGCCGGGCTTATCTCGTTTGTAATTGCTTTCGTTCTGGTTCTTATTTACATGGTTCTCTTTTACTACGGAGCAGGTTTTGTGGCAAATATTGCGCTGCTTACCAACGTTCTGTTCCTGTTCGGTGCTCTGGTATCATTCGGAGAGGTTCTTACACTTCCTGGTATTGCAGGTATAGTCCTTACTCTCGGTATGGCCGTTGACGCAAACGTTATTATATATGAAAGGATCAGAGAGGAGCTCAGAGGCGGTAAAGCTTTAAGGCTTGCGGTTTCGGACGGATACAAAAATGCCTACTCGGCAATTGTGGACGGTAACCTCACAACAATCATTACAGGAGTTGTCCTTGCAATTTTCGGCTCAGGCCCGGTTCAGGGTTTTGCTACGACTTTGGTAATAGGTATTATTACATCACTGATGACCTCGATTTTCATTACCCGCCTTATCTTTGACTGGAGACTTGAAAGGAATAAGAATATTACATTTGATAACAAATACACAAGAAATTTCCTTCAAAATACAAAAGTTGACTTTGTAGGGTTACGTAAAAAAGCTTACATCTTCTCAATTACCGCAATGGTTGTTGCCCTTGGATTCATATTTGTCAAAGGGTTTACATACGGAGTTGATTTTACCGGAGGTAGAACTTATGTGATTAGGTTTGACCAGGAGGTTTCAACAGCTGATGCCAGAACCGCGCTTTTAAAAGAGTTTGATGGTTCAGTTGAGGTTAAGCAGTTTGGAGGTGGAAGTCAGATGAAGGTTACAACCAAATATTTGATTGAAGACAATTCAGAGGCTACCGATGCCGTAGTTGATGCAAAAATTTATAATGCCTTGAGAGGACTGTTTAAAAACGATCTTACTCTTGAAGAGTTTACTGCAACAACAGAGAATCCGAACGGTATTGTAAGTTCAGAAAAAGTTGGACCTACAATTGCAGATGATATTAAGAGAGATGCCTTTATCGCAGTAATCATAGCTCTTATTGCAATATTTGTATATATAGCTGCCCGTTTCAGAAACTGGACATGGGGAACAGGAGGTGTTGTTGCCCTAATGCATGACGCAATATTTGTAATGGGATTCTTTGCAATATTCAGTGGTCTGCTTCCTTTCTCACTTGATGTAGATCAATCATTTATTGCAGCAATCCTGACAATAATCGGATACTCAATAAACGACACCGTAATCATCTTCGACAGGATCAGGGAGTACAGAGCTCTTTATCCGAAACGTGATCTCAAAGAGAACATTAACGAAGCACTCAACAGCACTCTCTCAAGAACGGTAAACACCGGAGGTACAACACTTGTGGTTCTGATTGCGATTGCACTGTTCGGAGGAGAGGTTATCAGAGGATTCTCGGTTGCTCTTATAGTTGGGGTAATAATTGGTACATAC
>CAZFTS010000052.1:0-14871 GCA_964521685.1 uncultured Muribaculaceae bacterium | reverse complement strand
ACGCCGCTTACCCCGAACAGGCTCTCTCTCCGTATGATGCGATAATCGAGACAGCAGCCTATATGAAAAAGCTCAACCAGCAAAAAGAGAGCTTTTCCGATTTCATTCTGGGAACTGTTGTAAATATAACACTTGGAGAGGTGAATTACGGAGTTACCCCCGGAGAGGGTTACCTAAGAATGACCCTGCGATCTTTTACCGACAAGGATCTTGAAAAGTTGTGCAGTATGATGGAGACATTTGCAAAAGAGAGGGCCTCCAAAGATAAAATTCAGGTAAGCTTTGCATATTTTGACCGTTTTCCTGCAACAGTAAACAATAGTAAAGCGAATAGTCTGGTTATGGAGAGTGCAAAAAAATCGGGACTTGATATAAATCAGGCAAAGGAACCCGGAAGAGGGTCAGATGATTTCGCCTTCTTTGCTTTTGAATCTCAATCCTCATTCTTTGATATAGGAAACGGTACGGATGGCGAGGATATCCACAGAAGCGGGTATAAATTTTCCGATAAAATCATCGGGACAGCAATTAACTTATACCGGACAATGATCTATGATATAAAGATTAAATAGTGGCACCATTTTGGTAATAACTTTAAAAAACATACTGTATGAAAAACCTGGTAATTACTTTTTTAGTTCTGCTCATCAATGCATCGGCACTATTTGCCCAAAATCCTGTATTTGACAATATCTTCAGCCGCAAAAGCGTAAGAAGCTATACAGAACAAACTATTCCTATCGAAACCCTCAAACTTCTCGTAAAAGCAGGTATGGCAGCCCCATCGGGGATGAACCGCCAGCCATGGGAGTTTGTGATCATCTCCGGCAATGAGGAGATGGCCGCACTGGCTCAAAAACTTCCGAATAACAGAATGCTCAAAGAGGCTCAGGCTGCAATTGTCGTAGCAGGAAATCCGCAGACATCCACATACTGGTATCTCGATTGCTCGGCCGCTGCTCAGAATATATTACTTGCGGCAGAGTCTCTCGGACTTGGAGCAGTCTGGACAGCAGGCTACCCCGGCGTAGAGCGGATGAAGGCGATTTCCGATGCAGTTGGAATCCCTGAACCATATCTACCTCTATGTCTTATACCCATAGGCTATCCTAAAGGAGAACAGAAGCCAAAGGACAAGTGGGTTGAGACAAAGATGCACATCAATAAGTGGTAAAAATCAGATAAAACTCTATTAACTTGGCAACCAACTCTTTTAAATTCCTTTATGTTGTTTTAATACTCTCATTATGGGCAAATATCTGCACAGGAGAGGTTTTCAGAGGCAAGATAGTTGACAGAGAGGGTCGCCCGGTACCATATGCAGCAATATATATCCATGAACTCACCTCAGGAGTCAGCACTGATAACAAGGGTGAGTTCAGGATATCTCTTCCTTCGGGGTCATATACGTGCGAGGTCTCCTCTCTTGGATACAAAAGGCAGAAATTCAATTTATTAATGCAGAGTAAAGATTACTTCAAAGAGATCGTTCTTGAAGATGAAATCTATCTGCTCAATGATGTATACTTCAGGGACAGAGGTGAAGACAGAGCCTACTCAATTATGAGAAAGGCAATTGCCAGGGCTCCCTTTCACAGGCAACAGGTGAGGGGATATGAGTCATCTGTTTACCTTAAAGGTACAATGACAATTACAAAAATACCTGCAATTCTTAAAATCCAGGCAGGGAAGAAGAGGTCTAATCTGGTGCTTAACAAGCTTTTTCTGGTAGAATCCCATTCAAAAATAACATACACATATCCAAACAGCTACAACGAACAGGTTAAGGCCTTTTCAAGCACCATCCCTGCAGAGGTCAACCCGGGAGATATCTCGGGAGTGATGAAGGCATCAATTTACGAAAAGGATTTTTTCGGTTATCTTTCTCCTCTGGCTCCCAATGCTTTTAATTACTACAAGTTCTCGTACGAAGGAATCTCCAATGAGTCGGGTAAAATTGTAAATAAGATAAAGATCATCCCTTCGGGCAGGGACTCAAAACTCTTCAGAGGGTATATCTATATAGTTGACGATCTGTGGAGTGTCTCCTACCTTGAACTTAACACCAAAAGTACAGGTATTGACACCGATATCAAGATTAACTTTAATGAGGTAAAACCGGATATATTACTACCAACTTCTTACTCCATGGATTTCAGGGTGGCTCTTATGGGGGTAAATGCAAATGGCCGTTACTACTCTTCGGTAACTTTTGAAAATGTCATATCTGCAAATAATGAGGTAAAACCCGTTGAAGAGACCAAGGTTAAAGAGAAGCTAACTACAAGCGAGGCAAAGAGAATTGCAAGAGAATCTGAAAAACTTGCAAAAAAAGAGCTGGAAGTATCCGGTAAAAAGGCTGAAAAAAGAGAAGAGCGCCTGGAAATTAAAAGAGATACAAGCGTTAAAAGGGAGATAGACTCTCTGGCCAGGTTCCGGGATACAACCTATTGGGCTGAGGTTCGCAAACTTCCGTTGAGGGAGGAGGAGAGAATCTCTTATAAACAGTCAGACAGCATTAAAACCGAAATGAAAAAATTTGATGATGAAGACTCTCTAAAGCAGATAAACCGTTCGACAGGCAATAAGATACTGGATAAAATCCTCTTTGAAAACCGTATTAAGGCCGGTAAAAATTTAACGATAGGTTATGGTGGTCTTACCGGAGTAATCGGGGGATTCAATTTCACAGACGGATATCAGATTGGGCAGAATTTCTCGGCGAAATACGATTTCAATAAATACTCCGCAATTTCAATTGCACCATCATTTTACTACTCAACTTTGAGAAACAGACTTATGTGGGATTTGACCTTCACAGCAACCTACTCCCCATTGCGTCTCGGGAGGTTTTCAATCACTACAGGTGAGAAAAGCACCGACATAAGCGATAACTCATCGGTGACAAAGGATATCAACACTTACGCCACATATTTTTTTGGACTAAATCCGGTCAAGTTTTATTCAAAGAGGTGGCTGGAGTTGAAAAACGAAGTTGATATAATTAGTGGACTAAGGCTTAATTTATCAATAGCATACAGAGAGGGAGAGCCCCTTGCAAATGGAAACCTTAAATCTCTCTTTGGAAAGATTCCCGAATCGAATACTCCAAACTCTATCTACGGTGAAGCTGACTCCCCTCATAAATCGCTTTTTTATACAGCATCACTCTCATTTACACCGGAATATTATTACAGAATCCGTGACGGCTTCAAGCGATATGTAAGATCACGCTATCCCACATTTTCAATTTATACCAGAGCGACAATACCTGGTGGAGGAGATAACTTCTCATCATACGGAATGGCAGGATTGCGGGTTTCACAGAGATTCAGAACCGGACTTTACGGTTCATTATTCTACTCGGCAGATATTGGTACATTCTATAACCGGAATCGTATATTTTTGTCTGATTTTAAACATTTCAGAGCATCGGCAATTGGAGTTACCGAAAGTGGATTCTCTAACTCATTCCTTTTACTGGATAATTATAAGTTTTCGACACCTGAAAGCTGGATTACGGCATCGCTTGAGTATAGCACAGATTATCTCATTCTTAAAAGAGTACCCTTCCTGAACAGCCAGCTTTTGTATGAAGCCCTGCATCTTAAATCAATCTGGTTACCGGAAAAAAGGGTGACACACACAGAGATTGGCTACTCTTTTGGAATCAGGCAACTTATCCGTGGCGGTTTTTTTGTGGGATTTGACGGAATTGGTTATACAGGATATGGATTTGTTTTAGAGATTCCTATTCTATCCCAGTTGTAGGGTAGTTCTTTATGTATTCGCAGATTATCCTCGGGAAATGCTCTTTCTCAAGCTCGTGGATCTTACTTGCAAGGCTATCCGGGCTCTCTCCTTCAGAAATGGTGCATTTCGCCTGAAAAATATGCTCTCCATTATCATATATCTCATCTACCAGGTGAATTGTTATGCCGGACTCTCTCTCTCCTGATTCAATTACTGCTTTGTGAACAGCATCACCGTACATCCCTTTCCCTCCGAATTTTGGAAGAAGCGAAGGATGGATATTTATTATACGACCTCTGTACTTCCGGATAAATCTGTCCGGAAGTTTAAGCAAGAATCCGGCAAGGATAATAAAGTCTATATTGTTGTCAATTAATATATTATCTACGAGTTCTTCTTCCCTTAACTCCTTTGCAGTAAATGTGTAGCTTTTCACACCCAATGTTTTGGCTCTCTCCAGTACATATGCATCCGGTTTGTTGGAAAGAATTATTGATGGAATAATAGATAAGGATTTAATATTTTCCCTCATATACAGCACTATATTCTGTGCATTGCTTCCTGACCCCGATGCAAATATTGCTATTTTTGTAGCATTCATTAAAAAAATATATATATTCGAAGTGGCAAAGTTAAGAAAAATAGGGGATTATAGAGTCAGGGTGTCATAATTTCACTTTATAACCTTCCTGTCTGTTAATCAGATAAATGTAATTTCACTTTGTAGAAATTTTCATTTTTGGAATTTTTTATCTTTCTTTGCACACTAATTTTGAAATATCAAACAACTTTATTTTTATTAACTAATTATTTAGAATCATGGCAGACATTAATGCAAAGGTTAAAGCCATCATCGTTGACAAGTTAGGCGTTGAGGAATCGGAGGTTACTCCTACAGCTAGTTTTACAAACGATTTGGGTGCCGACTCTTTGGACACTGTAGAACTTATTATGGAGTTTGAAAAAGCTTTCGGTATTACTATTCCGGATGAAGCTGCTGAAAAAATCTCTACAGTAGGTGACGCTATAGCTTACATCGAGAATAATACCAAGTAATTTTACACAGGAAAATATGCAATTAAAAAGAGTTGTAATAACAGGTATCGGAACAATTAATCCGATCGGGAACGATATCGCCGAATACTTCGGGAATCTGGATATGGGACTGAGCGGTGCCGCACCTATTACCCGTTTTGACACTACCCTTTTTAAAACCAAATTTGCTTGTGAAATAAAAGACTATGATCCGGCAAAATACGGTATTGACAGAAAAGAGGAGCGCAAACTTGACCGGTTTACTCAGTATGCATTTATTGCTTCTGATGAGGCTATCAAAGACAGCGCAATCGATACCGAAAAGATAAATCCGGACAGAGTCGGTGTAATACTTGGAACAGGAATCGGAGGAATTGACACTCTGTTCAATGAGATAGTGGGCTACTGCGAAGGTGGAAACAATCCTCGCTTTAGCCCTTTTCTTATTCCTAAAATGATTCCGGATATCGCTCCGGGTATTATTTCAATGAAATATGGGTTCAGAGGTCCCAACTATACAACTGTTTCTGCCTGTGCTTCATCGACACATGCAATGATAGATGCCTTCAACACAATTCGTTTGGGTAAGGCAGATATTATGGTTACCGGGGGTTCTGAAGCAGGTATTACAATCCCAAGCATCGGAGGTTTTAACTCCTCGCAAGCTCTCTCTACAAATAATGAGAATTATAAAACAGCCTCACGTCCGTTTGACAAAACCAGAGATGGATTTGTTATGGGCGAGGGTTCCGGAATTCTTATTTTTGAAGAGTATGAACATGCTATTGCCAGAGGAGCTAAAATTTATTGTGAAGTGGCCGGAGGCGGAATGACAGCAGATGCTTATCATATAACTCAGCCACATCCCGATGGATTGGGTGCAGCCAATGTTATGAAACACGCACTTGAAGATGGAGGGATCAAACTAGAAGAGGTTGATTATATCAATGTTCACGGAACAGCCACACCTCTCGGAGATATTGCAGAACTTAAAGCTATAAAGGCCCTTTTCGGAGATCACGCCTATAAGCTGAACATCAGTTCAACCAAATCGATGACCGGACACCTTTTAGGCGCAACAGGTGCTGTCGAAGCTCTTGCCTGTATACATGCCATCTGTGATGGAATTATTCCTCCTACAATTAATTTCGAACACGAAGATCCTGAAATTGATTATAACTTAAACCTGACACTCAACAAGGCACAAAAGAGAGAGGTGAATGTTGCACTGAACAATACGTTCGGTTTTGGCGGCCACAACTCATCAATAGCCTTTAAAAAGATAAGATAGGTTTAAATTAAATATAAAAAAAGCCGGCAGTAATAAATTCTGCCGGCTTTTTTTATATCACAAAACTTATCGTTAAGGCATTACAGTATAGGTAAGGATCAGTTTAGGATTGCGGGCCACTCCTCTTCCGTTAAGAACCGCCTTTCCGTAAAGGATATTCTGTACATAATAATAAACTGCACCTGTATAGTAGTCACTCTGTTGAAGAATAGGGGTTACAAAAGTTTCAAGAGTCTTTCCAGTCAGTTTGCCCTGAAGAACCTTTTGAAGGTAGGAGCTTATGTCAATCGAGTAATACATAAGAGAGCGGTTGATTGCTCCGTTTGATTCAAAATATGAGATGTCATCAAGCGGGTCGTAAATCTTGATCGAATTTGCCGTTGTACCGTTCATTTCACGGATTGAGAGGAAAAGCTGTGAAGGGAAATAGGTCATTCTGGTGTAATCTTCCGGCTGCTCATAAGGTAGCCTTATCTCTGCCTTTGCAATTACCAGTTTATTTATATCTATATTTAAAGATTGAGCCCAGTTGGTAAGCTGAGTCTTAACATCGGCAAAATTTATATATGGCTTAATACCTGCCAGACCTTCTACATATATCTTATTCTGAGGATTAGCAGATACAAGGTTCTGTGAAGAGTGTTTGAATCGGTTTAAATATGGTCTTGAATTTGAGACATAGAAATAGATTGTACTATCTTTATCTATACTATTTGCAGCATCAGTATGTCTGTACTCAATAGTAAAGAAGATGTCGAGAGGGTCAATTATGTTAAAACGACCGCCGGTGAGTGATCCCGGAAGAGGGTCGGCAGAGATATAGAGACCCTTGAATCTTTTTACAAAGATATCGGTACTATCTGTCTCTTCACTTGTGGCAGAGAGTAATTGTCTGGCATAGTCGAGAGATATATCCATAACAAGACTATCCCCGCCAAAAAATGTACTCCCTCCCAGATTTATCTGAACAGGGTTGTAGTCGCTGTTGGTGAGAGAATTGTTATAAGCTACCGTAGAATCAAGATCCCTGGTTAGGGTATAAACTCTGAAGTTCTGCGGAACAAACTGATCTTTATCGTAGAAATATGATTTATCCCCGACTGAAATATACATCTTGAATGATTTTGGAACAGGGTTGGACCCGAAAGTGAGGGCATCTCCGGAAGGGATTATCTGAAATGCCGATGAGGCCTCAACCAGACCGAGATCAGGATCTTTGTATGCGCCAACAACCACAGATCCGGAAAATATTGTCTGCAGTGAGTCAGACATCTTCATCTGTACCGGAAGGTCGAATGTGTAGTTTTTAACTTTCAGAATGTGGTTGTCGGGAAGCAGACCGGCTCCTGTTGTTTTGTCGGTATCAATACATGATGTAACCGGTATAATCAGAAAGATCGCTGCTAGAGAACGGATAATGCTCCTTATTGTCATTTTTTGGCCAAGATTTTATCGTAAAACTGAACATACTCTTCAACGTAGTTTGAATTTTCCGAGAGAGCATCTATGTACTCCAGAGCAGGAAGGTTGCATTTTGCTGCTGCATCCCTTAACTCTTTTTCAACATTCTCCTCTCCCAGTATAACTCCGTCGGAGTACTGAATTGCTAATTTTGCAAGATTTATGCCATTGGAAGGATTTAAAACCTCCATATCTTTGTTTTTTATGCCCGGCACAAGCACCTTAGATTTCGTATCTTCATTGAAAACCTGTCCTATCCCCTCATTGTAAAGCGATACGACTATTTTACTATCTGCAAAAATAGGATCATCCATATATACTTTTTTTATGTATACAGGAACAAAATGTGAGATCCAACCCTGGCAATGAATAATATCGGGTTTCCACCTTAATTTTTTTACTGTTTCAAGAACTCCGCGGGCAAAGAAAATTGCTCTCTCGTCATTATCCGGAAAGAATTCGCACTTATCATCACCATAGACATGTTTACGGTAAAAATAATCTTCATTGTCAATAAAGTATACTTGCATTCTGGCAGATGATATAGAAGAGACTTTTATAATCAGAGGTCTGTCAATATCATTAATCACTATATTCATGCCCGATAGCCGTATAACCTCATGAAGTTGATTCCTTCTCTCATTAATAAGCCCGTAACGAGGCATAAATGAGCGAATTTCATATCCCTTCTCCTGCACACCCTGGGGCAGATAACGTCCTATAGCAGATATAGTAGTTTCCGGCAGATAAGGATATATTTCCGAGCTTACATAAAGGACTCTTTTGGGCTCACTCATTTGGTGAAAATTTTTTGGCAAATTGTTGACAAAGATAATAAAATTAATTTAATTAGACATTTTATGTATCTTTGGAAACTGTTTCGGAAATGAAGAAAAAAGAGAAAAGCATCATATACAGAAGACTTATCCAGTCTTATCTCTCTTCGGTCATAAGCATCAGTCTTGTGCTTCTGCTTGCCGGACTCACAGGTCTTTTAGCCGTAAATACCAAATCGGTATCGGACTATTTCCGGGAAAACATTAAACTATCCGTACTTTTTGAAGAGAGTGCATCTGAAAAACAGGCTCAGGTGGTTTATGGAATAATAAAGACCAAGGAGTATCTTAAGAGGTCAAACTATATTTCGAAAGAGCAGGGGACCAAAGAGATGGAAGAGATCCTCGGGAGCGATTTCCTTGAGGTTTTCGAAACCAATCCGGTGCCTGTTTCGATTGATATTTTTTTGAAAGCAAACTATCTCGATAGCGATTCACTTGCAATAATATCAAAAGAGCTATCCCAGCTTCCTCTGGTGAGAGAGGTTGTTTATCAGGAGTCACTTGTGAAAACCATAAATGAAAACATGGAAAAAGCGGGCCTGGTAGTCGTTGTATTTATTGGTTTGCTGCTTTTTATATCTTTCGTTTTAATCAATAATACAGTAAGAATTAACCTGTTTGCAAAAAGATTTTCAATTCATACAATGAAACTGGTGGGTGCGAAACGTTCTTTTATAAGAAAGCCATTATTAATCAGGGCATTTGTACAGGGATTTGTCTCCGGGTTAATTTCCGTAGCAATGCTCAGCGGTATTGTATATATAATCAGGAGAGATCTTCCGGAACTGTATAAAATTCTTGACCTGAATATGATTGCATTAGTCTTCGGGGCTATAATAATTCTTGGGATACTACTTTGTGTAATAAGTACATACTTAATAGTCAATAAACTTGTATCTATGTCAGGAGATGACATATACTACTAAAGTAAATTAATATTTAAAATCAGAAATATGGATTCCGGAAAATTTGCAATTCCCTACAAAAACCTGGTATATATAGTTGCCGGGTTGGTTTTAATGATAATCGGTTACGCACTTATGACGGGAGGAGGAACTACCGATCCGAATATCTTCCCTAAGGAGGAGATGTTCAGCTTCAGACGTATTGTCCTGGCTCCGCTGTTCATACTGGCCGGTTTTGCTGTGGAGATATTTGCTATTATGCATAAGCCAAAACAGAAATGAGCTTTTTTGAGGCAATTTTTCTTGGTTTAATACAGGGACTTACAGAATTTCTTCCTGTAAGCAGCAGCGGGCATCTCTCTATCGGAAAGGAGTTGCTCAATATTGATAGTGATAATCTTGCTTTTGAAATTGCTGTTCATGCTGCTACGGTGTTGAGTACCATTGTTGTCTTCAGAAAGGAGATTATGTCGTTACTGTCAGGCCTGTTTAAGGTGAGGTACAATGAAGAGACACAGTATATTTTAAAAATTGCAATCTCAATGATTCCTGTCTTCATCGTTGGTATTTTTTTTAAGGAGTTTGTAGAGAGAATTTTCGGATCGGGGATACTTATTGCAGGAATTTGCCTGCTCATTACATCGGGATTGCTGTTCTTCGCTCAGTATGCAAAGACAAAAACAAGGGAGCTGGGGTATAAGGAGGCATTCATTATTGGCATAGCCCAGGCTTTAGCTGTGCTCCCGGGATTATCAAGGTCGGGATCAACCATTTCGACCGGTATATTACTGGGTGTTAAAAAAGATGATGTTGCCAGATTCTCATTTTTAATGGTACTTGTTCCAATCCTGGGAGAGGCATTTCTTGAACTGATATCGGGAGACCTTTCTGCCTCGTCTACAGGAATCTCATCTTTAAATTTGATGGCAGGTTTTCTTGCTGCATTTTTATCCGGGCTTTTTGCCTGCAGCCTGATGATTACTCTGGTTAAAAAGCTTAAACTTACCGGTTTCGCACTTTATTGTGCAATTTTGGGACTATTCATCATTATACGTACAATCTTATAGATTTCTATGCAAAAGAGGAGGCTGCACTACTTCATATCAGATGTTCATCTTGGGTTAAAAGCTTTCAATCCGGTTGAAAGGGAGAGAAATTTTGCCAGGTTTCTCAACGAGCTTCCTGATGATACGGCCGAAATATATCTTCTTGGTGATATTTTTGATTTCTGGTATGAGTATAAGTATGTAATTCCAAATGGTTTTGCCAGAACTCTGGGAGCCCTGGCCACGCTGAATGACAGAGGAGTAAAGATCTATTTTTTAAACGGGAACCACGATGTCTGGACCTTTAATTATCTGCAAAGGGAGATTGGGTTTATTGTGTTGAAAGAGATGACGGTTAAGGAGATTGCCGGAGTTAATTTCTGCCTTGCACACGGAGACGAGCTAACAGGGGAGTGGGGTCAGAAGATTTTAAAATCGGTGTTCAGAAGCAGGCTATTGCAGATACTATTCAGCTCAATACATCCGAGGTGGGCTTTTGCACTGGCATCAGGATGGTCGAAACACAATCGCTTGAACTGTGGAGTTGATTTTAAATTCAGAGGTATAGAGGATCCTCTATATGAGGTTGCGGCAGATTTTGAGAAGGGTGAGAAGGTAGATTATTTTATTTTCGGACATATGCATACTGCCGGGAATAACCTTACCCCTAAGGGTGCAGGGTTTTATATTTTGGGTGAGTGGATTTACGGCTGTGACTACCTGGTTTTTGATTCGGAAGAGAGAAGTCTGAGATGGGAAAAATCCAGATACTGCAATCAAAACATTGAATAGTAGAGATAGTCGAATGTGCCCTGATGGTACATTCTTACCAGATCTTCGGTGAGTTTGTCTTCACCAAATCTGTCATATGGTTTTTTGAGATCAGAGCCGAAAATACGCGCAATCCCCTGCCAGAAACCGGCAGCCGCCCCGCCTCTGTAATTTTTTATTATATAAAAAGAGCTCTGACCAACCTCCCTGTCAATGAGTTTAAGCAAAAGTCTGCCCTGGGAAAAGGTCATCTTTCTTAATGGCTTTTCAAACTCTTTGAAGAGATTCTCTTCAAATTTTTTAATAAACCGTTCACGATCATTCGGGTTTAAATTTGAGGAAGATAGAACTCTGTCAGCCTCATAAATCTTATCTTTAGCAATCAGAGCGTAGGGATACGTCTTTTTGAAATTGTATACCAGTCTGTAAAACTCTCTCCACTCCCGACCGTTCTTTTTAGCTTTATCCCAACTGTAAAAATAAACTTCGGAGAGGTTGAAATAGTATACTGTGTCTTTACCCTCTACTTTATAACCTGTAACGGAGCTTTTGTTTTGAGCATGGAGTGCCGTGCCGATAAAAATCAGCAGTAAAGAGATCAGATATAGTCTTCGTTTAATATTCATGAATCGCAAAAGTATCACTTTTTATGATTGTGTTCAAGAATCAGACCAAAAACACTATATTTGGATCCAAAACTTAATCTATGACTTCAGAAATCTACGGTCCATGGACCCTCTTCACCGACTTTAGCATCATTTTCGGTCTGATTCTTATAGGGAAACTTATAAGAGTAAAAGTTAAATTTATTCAGAAACTCTTTATCCCGCCCTCTTTGCTTGCTGGATTTTTTGGACTGGCTTTGGGGCCGAATGGCTTTGATCTTCTTCCATTTTCAAACCAGCTTGGTACATACTCTGCTGTATTGATCGCTCTTGTATTCGGAGCGTTACCACTATCTTCCCCAAAGTTTACATTTAAAGAGGTGTCGGGAAGAGTAGGACCTATCTGGGCATACGCTCAACTGGGTATGCTATTGCAGTGGTCAATCATGGGGCTTTTCGGTCTTTTTGTTCTGAATATTATCTGGCCGCAACTTAATCCGGCTTTCGGAGTGATGTTGCCCACAGGATTTTATGGCGGACATGGCACTGCTGCTGCAATAGGCACTGCATTTGAGGGTCTTGGATGGGACGAGGCAAGAAGTCTCGGAATGACTACCGCTACAGTGGGGATTGTATTCGCAATAGTTTTCGGACTTGTTATGATAAAAAGAGCAGCCAGGAGAGGGGAGACATCTTTTATAAAAGATTTCTCGGACCTTCCGGATGATCTCAGAAGCGGTTTGACTCCTGTTGAAAAAAGAGAGAACGCAGGTATGAGTACAACATCTTCAATTTCAATAGATTCTCTCGCTTTTCATCTCGCCTTCGTTTTTGTTATTGCTTTTTTCGGTTATCTTTTAAGTCAGGGAGTAAAAAGCGTATCGCCTAAGCTTGAAATCCCAGTCTTCTCGGCCTCTTTTCTGGTTGGACTTGTACTGAAAAAGGTATTTGACTCTACAGGTGTGACAAACTATATATGTCCCCGGCAGGTAAACAAACTTAGCGGAACATTTACAGATTTACTTGTGGCATGCGGAGTTGCATCGATAAAGCTTAGTGTCGTAGTGAAATATGCAGTTCCGTTGATTATGCTAATTCTTGCAGGTGTTGTTGTTGTATGGATTATTACATTTATTCTTGGAAGGATACTGTGCCGTACTTACTGGTTTGAAAGATCAATATTTGCCTGGGGATGGTGGACAGGAACAATGGCTATGGGAATAGCTCTGCTCAGGATAGTTGACCCTAAGCTGGAGAGCAAAGCAATGGATGATTATGCTATGGCCTATCTCCCGATAGCTCCGGTTGAGATCCTTCTTATTACATTTGTTCCGGTTTTGTTTGTGAGCGGGTACGGATTATGGTTGCTGCTGGTGGCGCTGTTACTATCTGTACTTATCATAATGCTTGCCCGCAGACTTGGCTGGTGGAACACTAAAAAGCCGTTTAAGGCCTCTTAAAATTATCCGAAACTCTTAATTATTGATAAAATGATATCGTATACAAAGACTGTCAAAAGATTACTGAGGTGTTCTTATATAACTCTGTTACTCCTGAATATCTCCTTCTCTTATTCCCAGAACAGACAGAGTCGCTCCGGGAATCCGGAAGAGATTGCAGATAAGATCCATAAACGGATTTTTTCTATTGACACACACAATGACACTGCTCTCCATATTAACAATCCTAACTCACAGGCGAGGGTTACAAAGGGTCAGGTAACATTTCCCTTTATGAAGGAGGGTGGACTCGATGCGGCAGTGTTTGCTATATATATAGGTCAGGGAGCAAGGGACAGCGCCTCTTTACTTGCCGCAACGGAGTATGTTAAAGATAATCTGTTGAATTTCAAGAAGTACGTAGAAGATTATCCTGGGGTATCAATAGCTTATTGCAGTGATGATCTTGAAAGAAATAAAATCAATGGCATCACCTCTGTCATGCTTTCAATCGAGAATGGGTATGCAATCGGGAAAGATTTATCAAATCTGGAGAGATTCCGTGACATGGGTGTGAGAATGATGACCATCTGCCACAACCTGAACAATGATATCTGTGATGCGTCAATGGATAAGGAGGAGGAGCATGGCGGACTGTCTGTTTTCGGAGAAGAGGTTATAAAGGAGATGAACAGGCTTGGTATTATCATTGACCTGTCACATTCATCTACAAAAACCCTTTTCGATGTGGTCAAACTTAGTCGTAAGCCGGTAATTGCCAGCCATTCCGGAGTTTATGCAATAAAAAATCACAACAGAAACCTGAAAGATGATGAGATGCGGGCAATTGCGGCAACCGGGGGGCTTATACAGATTGCAACCGGCCGCTTCTTTTTGTCCGATCTTCCCAAAGACTCTGTTACAGTTAGCCACATTGCCGACCACATTGATCATGCCAGAAAAATTGTTGGTATAGATCATATTGGTCTGGGGACAGATTTTGATGGAGGTGGCGGTGTCGTCGGTTTGGAGAATGCTTCAAAGATGAAAAATCTCACCATAGAACTTCTGAAAAGGGGGTACTCTGAAAAGGATCTGGAAAAATTCTGGGGTGGCAATTTTATTAAATTTCTGAAAGTTCAGAATTTGTAAATATTTTTCAACATACTTTTGCACATTTAAATTTTTTGGTATATTTGCATCCCGCTAAATATGCAGTCAATATGTCTATATAGCAGAGGGACAGAGGCTTGACCTCAAAAATTTTTTGACCAAAGCACACAAAAATATTTACTGTTATCGTTAAACTGTAAAAAAAGCAATGTTACAACCAAAAAAAACCAAGTTCAGAAGGCAGCAGAAAGGCCGTATGAAAGGGATCGCACAGAGGGGAAACCAGCTCTCGTTTGGATCTTTCGGGATTAAGACAACTGCGTCATGCTGGTTAACCGGCCAGCAAATTGAAGCTGCACGTCAGGCCGTAGTAAGGTATATGAAGCGTGAGGGTCAGATCTGGATTCGCGTATTCCCCGATAAACCGTTTACCAAGAAGCCTGCAGAGGTACGTATGGGTAAAGGTAAAGGTGCTCCGGAGGGGTTTGTATGTCCAATCACACCGGGTCGTATGATAATTGAAGCAGAGGGAGTTCCTTTGGAAGTTGCAAAAGAGGCACTTCGTCTGGCAGCTCAGAAACTGCCGGTAGTTACAAAATTCGTAGTTCGCAGG
>CAZFTS010000051.1:0-14949 GCA_964521685.1 uncultured Muribaculaceae bacterium | reverse complement strand
TCAAAGTCATAAATCATCCTGTACTCCCCGGGACCATTACCTATCTTCTCTATTGCCTTAACAAAATTCCCCTTTCGGTCAAAAACAAAAAGTTTGTTTTGTTTCGTAGATAGTATGTAGTGTTTATCTTTATATACTTGATGCTTAAGTCCTGAAGATGATTCAATAATTGATTCTTTATTAGTTTCAAGCGGTATAATTTCAACTTTTTCAAAGAGATCATTAACAGATGGTTGAAATTGAATTGTGTCTAAATCAACCCCAATAATATTACCCCCTTTATCAAAATCCCGTGCACCATGAGTGCACGAGATTGATGATAAAATCGTGAATAATGTTGCTATTAAGCTGTAGATTTTTTTATTCATAAACAATGTTTTTAGATTAATAATTTTTGGGAATTACAACTCTGAGCTTTTTTGCCTTTAAACACATTATCAGCTGTTTAGACGAATTTGCGGTTTTGGCGTAACTCAATGTATAGCAGACCAAAGGCAAAAAAGCTCAGAGCTGCATTTCCGGCACCAACGTTACCGGCCAAATTTTCCGAACTTGGTACTTAAACTGAACATGACATAGCGTCCAATAGTGTTATAGCTCTCTTCCTGAACAAAGCTATCTGCATAAATAATCTTCTTATTTTTTGTCTGATTCAACATATCATATCCTTTTACGCTAAGAATAACCCTGTTTTTAAATATTGATTTGCAAATCTCTGCATTCCAAATGCTTGCCGGATCATTATTATAGCTGAATCCGCGATAAAAATAGTGGGAGTAGTCAGATATCAGATTAAATCCATATGGTAAAGCCCATTTCATATTTGCTGCCAAAATGTTTATCCATGTCGAGCGATCCTTGACTTTATCTATTGAAAACCAGGAGTTGGAGTATCTGACATTTGCACTTATTCCTGCTTCGAAAAAAGTGGAATTATACCACAGTCCCAATGTTCCGTTAGGTGTAAGGCTGTTTGATGTATACTCCTCATTATTAATATATCCGAAACCTCTGTTGTATGAAGCACCGAGGCTCCCGGACAATCTTATCCTTCTTGTTAATTTAATCGGCATTATTGAAAATCTGGAACTCGTATTAAATGCCGTGCCTTTGTTTACCGGCATTGTGTATGTTATACCAAGTTCGTCAATGTCGCTTTTTTCAATAATTTTATTTTGAGTCAATGATAGTTGAATATCGTAAGATCCCACTCCACCAGACTTGCCTAAGCTCATAGTGTGGATGTATTCAGATCTCAGGTTTGGATTTCCTGTCCTTATAAATAGTGGATTATTATTATTAACGATGTTATGCAACTGCGTGAGTGAAGGATAGTTGCTCTTTGCCGAATATGTTGCCTTAAACCCGTTATAAAAATAGCGGATCATAGGAATAACATCCCATCTGAAATATTGATCTGATAATTGTTTTGTGTAAATACGGTTTAGTGTCGGTTTTAGTTCAGCAGAAATAATCAACTTTTCAGTCAGTTTATTTTTCATCGGTAATGAATATAGCAGTGTAATACTATTATCAATAATCTGATTTTCTATATCTCCGCTACTCCCTTCATCCTGATTAACATACTTGCCAAGGTTGCTGTCATAATTAAATGTCCGGATATCCGAGGTGGTAGTCAGGTAGCTGAAGTTATAATTCAATATTAGGTCTTTAATTAATAAATGGAAAACGAGACTGCCGTTAATATTAATACTATTATTTTTTACATCCTGTTTTTGGTCTTTACGAGACAACTCGTTATCAGGCAAGCGAGTCAAGGACTTGATGTAATAATCGGAATTATTGCTGTTACTGTTAAACGATAAACTAGCTTGTGATAAGTAGAATTTAGTTTTAGCTTTTTTATTCCTGTTTATGGTAAGTGGTGCATTTATTGTGAGATTCCTGTTTTCCCCTATATTCGATGATTCACTCCCTGTATGATTTTGCTCATTGTCTGACATATAAGAGACAGAAGTCATCCGGGAGTCTGTTTTGGCCGAGTTATAAGAAATCACAGGATTGAATTGAATAAAAAGATCTGCCTTATTTGCTCCCCGTTGTGTTTTGTGTACTTTAGAAAAAGTGGCGGTAAAGGCATCATTTCTGTTATTCGAAATATTATCTGAAGTGTATGTGTTGAAACCTTCAGGCAATGTTGTCTCGCGTTTTGTGGACTTCTCCAGTAAAGTATTGGAGTAACGATAGGTCGAATTCGCATAAAAGCTGTTTACAGACCCTGCGGTTGATTTTGCATAATCGGCTCCTGCCAATATAGTCTCAATCTCTCCGTCATATCCTCCCGGACTCTGTCGTGACTGAGGCATTCCCATGTTATATGTTGTCCCCGGGCCTGTATCCCTTGATGTGTTATTTGCAGATCCTATGATAGCCGTTGTGGCTTTTTTATCAAAACGTCCGACAAAACCTTTGGCCAGATATCGGCCGTTGGTGCCATATCCGGGGGTCAAATTTCCAATCCACCCGACTTTCATGTCGTCTTTAAGTGTGATGTTCAGCTGAATAGGGGCATTAATGTTATCCTCTATCCCACCTACGAATTGCTTCTTCCGTTTGAATACACTAACTTTATTTACGGTATATGCAGGCAGATTGTCTAGTGCTACTGTTTTATCTGATGCGAAGAATGGTCGGTTTTCAACTGTCAATATACTAACTCTTTCCCCTTTAAAATATATCTCTCCTCCTGACAACTCCAGTCCGGGCATTTTTTTAAGCAGATCCTTAAGGTAGTCATTGGGTGCGGGTTTAAAAAACCTGGCATTATATTCAGTCGTGTCACCTTTCTGGACAACAGGGCCCTCTGCTTTGACAACAACCTCATTTATGGCAATGATCTTTTGTTTTAATACTACTTTACCAAGATCAATATTCCGGGTTTTTCTCACCGGAATATCGATTAGCAGGGTTGAATAGCTCATATGTTCGATTATTACAGTGTACTTACCTTTGATGAGCCTTGCGATTTCAACATATCCTTTGCTATCGGAAATTCCGTAATATGGAGACTCTTGGTTATCATCTACATAGACCTTTATTACAGCATTATTGACAGGCTGATTATCTACACTATCTACCAGTAACATCCTGATTGAGTTCCGGCCCTCATTCTGATTTTGTGCATAAGCAGAGAAAGTTAAAACAAAACACACAACTACCGTTATAGACCTTTTCATCGTTTTGTTTTTGAATCCATATACTTCTTCCATTCTTTATGAAGTCTGGAAAACTCCTCCAGCTGTTTAGGTGTCAAAATATCTTTATAGAGGATCTCCCTCATTATCATAACCTTTTCCAATCTCTCTCTCCTCATTTTTATGTTAGGAAAATCAGTAGTAAGAAAAGGGAGCTGCTTATCTATCTTCAGATCTATTTCTACCAATTTATTGATCTGAATCTCTGTTAAGCCTTCTATACTTTTTAAATCATGTAAAAGATATTTCTTTGCTAGCTCCTCAATTGAATCCGCTCCGGATCCCGGGAATTGAGCATATGCACTTCCTAAAGAGCATATTAGCACGATTAATAATAATTTGAATTTTTTCATTGGCATTTGATTTTTAAATTTTAAAATGTAAATCAATATTCTCTCCTTTTTTAAATTATTCTGAGTCGTTGTATCGCCAATTAATAAGGCTCTTAGATGTTCGAATCAATTGGTTGAATACTACCCATGAAATATTACTCAGTTAGACTGTATGATGCCTAACTCATTTAAAATTCTGTTATAAACATGAATATTAACTCCATGGGCATCTCTTATAATTTTATTTTTGTACAAATATATTGAATCCTGAATCCTTTTATCCAAATAGTATTTATAGCTTATGTAATTGTTGAAGATGGTTTTAGAAGCATCAGGAACCAAATTTGATATCTTAAAAGCTTTACTAATATCATTACCTTTTAATGCAAGTAACGCTTGAAAATTGGAGTTCAAAATATCATTATTATAGTTGACTATTTTTATATTTCCTTTAAGAATAGAATCTCTGATTAATTTAAAATTTTTCATCCCATCTATTTTACCAATTACTTCTAAGTTTTTGTTAAATATAAAAGAAGTTGGAAACCCTTTAACGTCAAAACACTCTTGTAAATCAATGTTATTTGCATATTTAATATTAAAATAAAAAAATGGGAGTTCTGAATCATTGTTTAACTTTTGATTTAGCTGTCTGCACATATCACAGTCGCTTATGCCTACAACAATTATTGAACTCGTGTTAATACTTTTTATTCTGTTAATTATTTGTTCTGACAAAATTTCACTTTTAATTTCATCATCTTTTTTTATTTGATCAGATGATTTTGATAAGAAGTTTTTAGAAATTATAAAAAACAGCACAATAAGTGTTATACTTAATATTACTAATGTTTTTATTTTTTTCATCCTTATTTTTAAAATTTAGATTTATAAAATGATTCTATTAAAACAACTACAAATTCAATCTTATTTAATTACTGATTTTCAATATTACTTTCATCTTTTGGGCAGGCGCACATAAGCACATCATCTGGATACATACATTGATCAGTCGAGCATGAAAAATAAAAACCTTGGGCACAGAAAAGGTAATCAATAGTTTTAGAATTGTTTGAATAAGTAATCACGTATCTGTATTTATTTGGAATTATTGTTTCCCAAATAAGTCCTTTAAAATCGTGAGTATATCCTTCGTGAACAATTGTAGGTGGTGGTGGAT
This sequence comes from uncultured Muribaculaceae bacterium, assembly GCA_964521685.1. Taxonomy (GTDB): domain Bacteria; phylum Bacteroidota; class Bacteroidia; order Bacteroidales; family UBA932; genus Bact-08. Next base: position 10,222 of record CAZFTS010000051.1, on the reverse strand, counting down.
CATCAGCAAGTGCAAATGAACTTAAAAATAGCAGGGATGAGAAAAACAAGATAGTTTTTACATTTAATTTCTTTTTCATAATAATTTACTTTTTAATGATTATAATTAATTGAATTTGTAGTTATTGCATTTAACACACTCTTACAGAGGCTTTTTGATTTGCTCTCTTTGTCCTAACTTAAAAATATTTTAAATAACCCTGGTAATTACTGAATAATAGGGAAATAGCTTCTCATATTCGTCAAATACCTTTCCAGAGATACTCTTGGTTTGAATCACTGTCTGTCCGGACAAACCTACCGGTAAAAGAGTGGCAAGCACAATAGTGACTAAGGCAAGTAGTTTGGGCATAGCAGTAGCATTCAATGTTTTATTGATATTTAAACTTAATATTTTATGGGTGATTATTATGAAACCAATGTTTGAACCAATGTTTGGTGTTCAAAAAGTGATTTTTGCTTTGCAGAATTAATTATATTTGCAGGCCGTTTTGTTTTTACATTAATAGTTCATATCCTTGCCAGGGGTTGATCTTTGAGTAAATTTCAAAGCGGTTTTTAAGTTTGCGGGACTTAAATTTTCGTGAAATTCACCCTGTGTTTCTCAATTTTTCAACGTCTGAACAAATTTATGTAATTCCTGCATAAATTCCAAATTATTTTTCTGATTTTTTGTTATTTACGGCATTTACACGGCCATTTCCGTCCAATTTGTGGCAGGGCAGGAAATGCAACTCTGAGATTTTTTACCTTTAAACACATTATCAGTGGTTTAGACATATTTGCGGTTTTAGCGTAACTCATTGTATAGCAGGCCAAAGGCAAAATATCTCAGAGTTGCAATTCCGGCACCAACGTTACCGGCCAAATTTTCCGAACTTGGTACTTAAACTGAACATGACATAGCGTCCAATAGTGTTATAGCTCTCTTCCTGAACAAAGCTATCTGCATAAATAATCTTCTTATTTTTTGTCTGATTCAACATATCATATCCTTTTACGCTAAGAATAACCCTGTTTTTAAATATTGATTTGCAAATCTCTGCATTCCAAATACTTGCCGGATCATTATTATAGCTGAATCCGCGATAAAAATAATGGGAGTAGTCAGATATCAGATTAAATCCATAAGGTAAAGCCCATTTCATATTTGCAGCCAAAATGTTTACCCAGGTCGAGCGATCCTTGACTTTATCTATTGAAAACCAGGAGTTGGAGTATCTGGAATTTGCACTTATTCCTGCTTCGAAAAAAGTGGAATTATACCGAAGCCCCAAAGTTCCGTTCGGAGTAAGGCTGTTTGATGTATATTCCTCATTATTAATATAACCGAAACCTCTGTTGTATGTAGCACCGAGATTCCCGTGCAGATTTATTCTTCTTGATAATTTAATTGCCATAAGGGAAAATCTGGAACTCGCATTAAATGCCGTGCCTTTGTTTACCGGCATTGTGTATGTTATACCGAGTTCGTCAATGTCGCTTTTTTCAATTATTTTATTTTGTGTCAACGATAGCTGAATATCGTAGAAGCCCACTCCACCAAACTTCCCTATGCTCATAGTGTGGATGTATTCAGATCTCAGATTTGGATTTCCTGTCCTGATAAATAACGGATTATTATTATTTACGATCCTATGCAACTGCGTGAGTGAAGGATAGTTGCTCTTTGCCGAATAATTTGCCTGAAAACCGTGGAACCTATAGATTACTTTAGGAATAATGTCCCATCTGAGATATTGATCAGATAATTGTTTCGTGTATACACGGTTAAGTGTCGGTTTCAATTCGGAAGAAATAATCAAATATTCACTCCGCCTTTTCTTCAAAGATAAAGTGTATGATAAAGTTAAACTGTTGTCAATAATCTGATTATCTATATATCCGCTACTACCTTCATCCTGGCTAACATACTTGCCAAGGTTGCTGTCGTAATTTAACGTTTTGATATCGGATGTCGTAGTCAGGTAGCTGAAGTTATAATTCAACGTTAGGCCTTTAACCAATAAATAGAAATAGAGCCCTCCGTTAATATTAATACGATTATTTTTTTCGTCCCGTTTCTGGTCTAAGCTTGACAACTCGTTATCAGACAAACGAGTCAACGATTTGATATAATTATCGGAATTTAAACTGTAAATATTAAGCGATAATTCAGCTTTTGATAAGTAGAATTTAGTTTTAGCTTTTTTACCCCAGTTTATGGAAAGTGGTGCATTTATCATTAGATTTCTGTTTTCCCCGACATTCGATGATTCACTCCCAGTATGATTTTGCTCATTGTCTGACATATAAGAGGCAGAAGTCATCCGGGAATCAGTTTTGGCCGAATTATAAGAAATCACAGGATTGAATTGAATAAAAAGATCTGCCTTATTTGCTCCCCGTTGTGTTTTGTGTACTTTAGAAAAAGTGGCGGTAAAGGCATCATTTCTGTTATTCGAAATATTATCTGAAGTGTATGTGTTGAAACCTTCAGGCAATGTTGTCTCGCGTTTTGTGGACTTCTCCAGTAAAGTATTGGAGTAACGATAGGTCGAATTCGCATAAAAGCTGTTTACAGACCCTGCGGTTGATTTTGCATAATCGGCTCCTGCCAATATAGTCTCAATCTCTCCGTCATATCCTCCCGGACTCTGTCGTGACTGAGGCATTCCCATGTTATATGTTGTCCCCGGGCCTGTATCCCTTGATGTGTTATTTGCAGATCCTATGATAGCCGTTGTGGCTTTCTTATCAAAACGTCCGACAAAACCTTTGGCCAGATATCGGCCATTGGTGCCGTATCCGGGGGTTAAATTTCCTATCCACCCGACTTTCATGTCGTCTTTAAGTGTGATATTCAGTTGAATAGGGGCATTAATATTATCCTCTATTCCATCTACGAACTGCTTCTTCCGTTTGAAAACACTAACTTTATTTACGGTATATGCAGGCAGATTGTCAAGTGCTACTGTTTTATCGGATGCGAAGAATGGTCGGTTTTCAACTGTCAGAATACTAACTCTTTCCCCTTTAAAATATATCTCTCCTCCTGATAACTCCAATCCGGGCATTTTTTTAAGCAGATCTTTAAGGTAGTCGTTAGGTGCGGGTTTAAAAAACCTGGCATTATATTCAGTCGTATCGCCTTTCTGGACAACAGGGACCTCTGCTTTGACAACAACCTCATTTATGGCAATGATCTTTTGTTTTAATACTACTTTACCAAGATCAATATTCCGGGTTTGTCTCACCGGAATATCGATTAGCAGGGTTGAATAGCTCATATGTTCGACTATTACAGTGTATTTACCTTTGATGAGCCTTGTGATTTCAACATATCCTTTGCTATCGGAAATTCCGTAATATGGCGACTCATGGTTATCGTCAACATAAACCTTTATTACAGCATTATTGACAGGCTGATTATCTACACTATCTACCAGAATCATTCTGATCGAATTCCGGCCCTCATTCTGATTTTGTGCAAAAGCAGAAAACGATAGGACAAAACACACAACTATACTTATAACCTTTTTCATCGTTTTGTTTTTGAATCCCGGAGCTCCTTCCATTTTTTTTGAAGTCTTGAAAACTCCTCCATCTGTTTAGGTGTTAAAACATCTTTATAGAGTATCTCCCTCATTATTTCAACCTTATCTATCCTTTCTCTCCATTTTTTATTATCAGATAAGATGGTCGTAAGAAAGGGGAGTTCCTTATCTATCTTCAGATCTATTTCTACCAATTTGTTGATCTGAACTTCGGTTAAGTCCTCAATACTTTTTAGTTGATTTATAATATTTCTCTTCGCTGTCTCTTCAATTGGAACAGCTCTGGATCCCGGGAATTGAGCATATGCACTTCCCAGAGAGCATATTAACACGATAAATAATAAATTTAATTTTTTCATTGGCATTTGATTTTAATTAGAAATTTAATCTTATTCTCTCTTCCTTTTAATTACTCTGAGTCGTTGTATTTCCTGGTTTGAGACATCGTCTGTCCGGCTGAACTTGCCGTCAAAAGATTGACAAGCACAATAGCGGCTAAGACAAGTAGTTTGGGCATAGCAGTAGCATTCAATGTTTTATTGATATTAATACTTAATATTTTATGGGTGATTATTATGAAACCAATGTTTGAACCTATACTTGGTGTTCAAAAAGTGATTTTTGCTTTGCAGAATTAATTATCTTTGCAGGCCGTTTTGTTTTTACATTAATAGTTCATATTCCTTGCCAGGGGTTGATCTTTGAGTAAATTTCAAAGCGGTTTTTAAGTTTGCGGGACTTAAATTTTCGTGAAATTCACCCTGTGTTTCTCAATTTTTCAACGTCTGAACAAATTTATGTAATTCCTGCATAAATTCCAAATTATTTTTCTGATTTTTTGTTATTTACGGCCTTTTTCAGGCCAATTTGCGGCAGGGAGGGAAATGCAGCTCTGAGCTTTTTTGCCTTTTCATTGTTACACAGCGAGTTAAGGCAAAACCGCAAAGCTGGTTAAACCATTGATAATGTGGAAAAAGGCAAAAAATCTCAGAGCTGCATTTCGGCAAACATTTCGGCGTAAATTGAGCGGTGCATTTTGTCGGAAAACCGGGTCGCAATTTCGTTTTTATAGTGGGACGCCATGGCGGTGTTGCCACCCTTTAACGCGGCTACGTAAAGCAGATAGTTGTTGAAGAGATAATCGCCATTTTCACGTGATTTAAGCGCAAAACCCTCCATCTGCACAAAATCGCCCCGCCAGTAGCACCGAATCCATGCGGGCCTCGTAATCGCGGTACCCGAGCACAATAAAACCCCGGCCACCACAACACAAACTACTAACCTAATTAACAACTAACCTCTTGTGTGGTGACCGGGATTTTGAAGAACTAACCGGAACTTAATTAACTATTTGAGAACATTTATTTTATTTCAGATACTTCATGATAAGCGTTTTGAGTGCCGGGTCCGATGGTCTTGGTGCTTCGGTGGAGATCACATTGCCGCTTTTGTCAAAGAGCATGAAGCGAGGAATGCCGGTGATCTTGTAATCTTTGCAGATTTTACTCCATCCGCTTGCAAAAATGTGGATACCGCCAAGCTTCTCGTCAATAACCATCTGCTTCCACTTCTCCTTGTCCTTCTCTTCATCTACAGAGACACTCAGGAATACCACGTCCATACCGTGAAGCTCCTCCTCAAGTTTCTTCATGAAAGGGATCTGCTGCTTGCACGGGCCGCACCAGGTAGCCCAGACATCTACAAGTACAACCTTACCTTTGAAATCGGAGAGGGAGATCATCTTACCGTTAGCATCGGGGTATGTGAAGTTGGCAGCAACACCGCCGGCTCTGGTCTCGTAAAGCTTGGCACCTGTATCTTCCAGAAGTTTCTTCTGAGCAGGAGTTGCAAAGTATTTCCCGTAGTTCTGAACAAAGTCAAGATAGACATCATAGTTTTTCATCCTTGACAGAACAGTATAGGACAGATATTCGGCCTTTTGCTTATCCGTTCCCAGAAGCATAAGCTGCTTATCGGTATCCCGCTCCCTTTCCGAAGCAAAGTTTACATACATTGACATATAGCGCTTGCTCATTGGAATCTGCAGCACATTATCATTCACAAAATGGTTCGGTGTCACTATCGTTTTGTAATAGTTTGTCAGCTCCTCTTTGGTGGGGTGGGCAGATCTAGGCACCATCAGATAATTGACAGCATAATACTCGGTGCTGAACTTCACGTAGTCCTTCATAAGCTCATTAAACCTGGCGTTTTTGGTGTTTATCCCGGCAACAAATGCAGGAACCTTTGCAGCCAGTGCTTCAAGCTCTGGAAAGAAGTCCTTGTAGATACTCATGCTCCCCATCCAGTAGTGAGACTTATTGCACACAACTTCGCTCATTGCAAGCCACTGAGCAAGAATTTTATTCTCCGGAGTGACTTTCCCCTCAAAGCTTATAGCCTTATCATTTATGACAACATTAAAGTTTTCGCCCCCCTTAATGTAAACAGGGAACTGAACATCCAAGTCTTTTGCCCCGCCAATCATATAGAAACCCTCATAATCGGGCTTAAAATTAAATCCGAATGATCCGTCGGCCGAAAGCACAGAAGTGGCAATAACGGCGGTATTTCCGTCAATAATTGTCACAAGAGAGATATCGGCAGGCCTCTTCTCGCTCGCAACCCTACCCGAGATTATCACGCTCTGTGCAAGAACAAGATTCAGAGATAAAAGGGCAAAAATCAGAACTAATGTTTTTTTCATTTAATCTATTGTTTATTGAATATTTAATTAAAGGGTATTCGGATAAGTCGATCCGCTCACCGATGGCGAAATGTAGATAACATCGCCGGCCTCACCTTTACCGGTAATTGTGAAAGCAGGGATAGGGTTGAGGTTGCCGGATGTCTTGGTAAACATTCGAATGTTATACGAATCACCTTTCTTACTTGCAATTGCAACATAGTTATAGTTGAATGCAAGATCACCCGAAATAGTAATAGAAGAAGAGGTATATTTGAGGTGGCGGATAAATGAAACAGACTCATCGGCAGGAAGTGTGTACTGCAGCTGCTCAAACCTGTTCGATAGGTTTCTCGACCAAATCTGATTTCCAACCACAAAGTACATCATATTCTCATCACCGTTGAAGAGGGTGTGCATTGTTGCACTGTAGAGCTTCTCTGTTGCAGCAAGGGTGTCGGCTGCGATTACCATGGCACTTGTACTTGGAGTAATTGCAGATAAAATCTTAATGTTGGTGTTTGTTTTATCCTGAAAAACCGCAAATGCCGCCGAAGTTGATTTGTAACCCAGGTATAACAGCGTTTTGTTGTTGTTTTTTGCCGGTAATTTTGATGTTGCAGAGCTGTTTACATTGTTTAACTGTAAAGAGGCTCCACCTGCCGAATAAAAAGTGCTTGACAACTCGTCGAAAAAGTACGGATCGTAAAACCCGGCACTGTAGAAGAATTTTGAAAGTCTGTAATCGCCGTTATATTCATTAACCATCTGCTGGATACCAAATTGACCTGAGTTTGCACTCATATTGTAGATACTGTGGAGCTTTCCGTTATTGATAAAATAGAAAGCTGCCGATCCGTTACATACTATGTCCGGTTTTTTAACTGCAGGAGCATTGTAAAACAGAGCGTTAAAGTCTCTTATCTCCTTAATTGTTCCAATGTTCACGACAGATGCATCCTGGTCAGATACAACAAAGAGAGAGCGGGTGTTAAGAAAACTTGTCCCGGTCAAAGCCTTGTAATCCTGGTAAAACCTGAGAGTATGAGCCTTACCGTTAAGTTTTTTGCCGTTAACCATAGAGAAAACATTCTCCATTTTACTTCCCGGAATCGCACTTGTAGGGGTCAGATAGAGGTCAAGATCGGTTTTCCCGGCTTCGGTTTTTGCAACATACCATCCGCGGGTAAACTGGGTGATAACGTTAATATTAGAGGTTACAATCTTTGTGTAACCGGTTTTGATATTTTTTGCTCCGAATACCAGCACCCAACCTTTAGCCGGCTGAACCACCAGATAGTCAATAGCTTTTGTCCTTACAAGGGTATCTACCTTCGGAACCGCTCCCTGTACACTTGTTTCATAGAGACCCCACCAGTAGGTAAACTCGGCACCGGGTTTATTTGAGGAGACCACAGGGTCAATGGTAATTTTGTCAACAAGCGATATCTTGTCGTAGCTGGCCTCTATTCCGGTTACTGTAATCTCTTCATGCTCGGTGTAAACATAGTTACCCTTATCCTTGAAACATGACGATAAAACTCCGGCAATCAATATAATGTATAGATATTTATTTTTCATTTCCGTTAACTTTATGGTATTACTACTAATTCTCCGAACTCATCGGTAAGCGGATTTCCCGGATGTTGTGCATTGTAATTCACAAGTGCGACTTTAGCCACACCTCTCCAGTAGCTGAGCAATGCATAATCGGGTCTTATAGCAAGGATAAAGTCGTTATCCCACTTCTGGCCGGTGCTCTCGATAAAGAAGTTGTGTTTTACAACACTGTACTTACCGAAATAGTACTGGGTAGCCGATGCATCCCATGCCGGTGGCTGGCTAAGTCTGTCGGTGAACATTGCCTTTCTCCATATGTTCGTTGGCTCTCCTGCAGAGAAGTTCTCATTCTCGGCTATCTGGAACTTGAGCGTTACAGTTGTAGTTTTCAAACTTGCATCCCGAAGCATTACAACGGGAACTTTCGCATGAACCGCTCCGGCCTTGATCACATACTTCGAAACGAGAGATGCGTCGTTAAAAGCCTTAAAATGCTTCCCTGCGACTGCATTCTCTGCCCCCGGAACAGCAACCTGCTCCAGCTTGAAGGCACGATCCTTATTTGAGACCCCGCCAATCGCATAAATATCAAAAAAGAGGGTATCCTGTTGCTTTGCCGTACTTTCATAAAAGAATGTATAGCTTTTTGTAGTGTCGGCCAGATTGTAGGACGGTGTATAGATACGTGTAATATCGGGTCCGAACTGAATCCTCTTCACATCATTGTACAGGTAGTACTCCTCCTTGCACGAATATATCAGCAGGAGTACCGTGGCAATAAAAATATATTTTAAGTTTTTCATCTTCGGTTTATTTATTGGTGTTAATCAATTCAGTTTTAGGTAGTGGCACAACATAGTTCAGAACAACGCTGGCAGATGTAGATGCATAGAGAATCTTGTTTTTAGGCAGATTCATCCTTTTGTAGTTGAAGAATGACTGACCCTCGGCATAAAACTCTTTACGGTACTCCTTCATAACCTCATCCTTTAACATCAAAGGATCGGTTGGCAGTGTGCTTACAGATATATTCCTGGCTATTCTGAAGGTGCTCCAGTAAGCCTGGGATTCTGCCAGAGTAGGTGCAGCCTCAACTGCAATCAGGTACATCTCTGCTATTCTCAGAAGAGGAATCTGACGGTAGTCAACGGTCATGTTCGAAGGGGCATCATTTACCTTGTACTTCTTAATTACATAAGTTTTCGCCTGATTCGCCTGGGTTATAAGCTCCCACAGGTAAGTTTCGCGGATATCCGTTCCGGTGTTTCCGTACAGCTGGCTCTTGATCGTTGTCTCGGCACTCCCTTTTTTCAGGGTTCCGTTTGCAAACATATTGTTGTACTTGGTCAGAAGCGAGAATTCATAGATTCCGAAGATATGCTCCGATGGAAGATTCAGATAACCTGCTGTCATGTCGGCCGATGTCCCGAGTGTGAATTTTGTGCTTCCATCCGGATTTTTGGCATCGATGACCTCTTTTGCGTTTGCAAATGCATTCTCATTGTCGCCAAACCAGAGGTATGTCCTGGCTTTGAGGGCCTTAACCGCATAGTAATTCATCCTTATATGTCTGAATCCAAAGTATGTATCTACAGGATTAAATGTATATGTCGGACCAGGGCGGCGCAGATCGTTCATTGAGTAACTCTTTACCGGATCGGCAGTGTTGAGAAGTTGCTCGGCATCGTTAAGATCCTTTAAAAGTTCAGCTTTAAATGCGTTAAAGTTGATGTGAGGTGTAGCCTCTTTTGAAAGAGTTTTAACATAAGGAAGAATATTATCCTCTGTTGTAACGGTAGGAACGGGGCCGAAGAGTCGAAGAATATCGAAGTGGCACAGAGCTCTTAAAGCAAGAGCCTCTCCCTTGATAAGTTCATACATCTTATCGGTTACAAATACATCTTTATTTGCATCAATCTGATCCAGTATGGCGTTAATGCTGGAGATAACTTTGTACTGTTGAGAAAAGATTGCACTCATTGTAGCCTCCACTCCGGCATCGGTATAGAGGAACTGGCTCAGGCGCTGTTCAGTCGATGAGCTCGTTACATCCCAAGAGGTTACAAGGTGCTCTATAGTGGACATTGTCAATCTCTCTCCATAACCTGCGGTGCTCTTCAGCTGAATATAGACACCTGTAAGGGCATCCTTAAATCCCGATTCTGTGCTGAACAGAATATCTCTTGTCATATCGGTCTTCGGGTTAACCGTTAACCACTCGTTTAAGCAGGAAGTGAGTGACAATGAAAAAAATAAAACTGCGAGTAATTTGTATATTTTTTTCATTTTTCTGTTTCAATTAAAAGGTTAAACCAACTGTAAAGGATATCTGCCTTGAGAATGGATAGGTTGTACCTCTCTCCCTTTTAACAGATGATATGTAGATGCTTGCCGTCAGTGAGCATATCCGGGCCCTGCTGGTCGAAGCAGACCTCTTGAGC
>CAZFTS010000050.1:0-15216 GCA_964521685.1 uncultured Muribaculaceae bacterium | reverse complement strand
AGCTGTAAGTGGTAAAATTACTGACACCAGAGGTGAGCCTGTAGTTGGAGCCGTGGTACTTTTAAAAGGTACTAACACCTACTCTACAAGCGACATCAAAGGTAATTACACAATTCAGGCTAAAACCGGAAGTGTAATAGAATTCACTTATCTTGGTATGGAGAGCCAGAGTGTGAATTACAACGGGCAAACCACTATCAACATCGTTATGAAGGAGACGGCATCAGCCCTCGACGAGATCATAGTTGTAGGTTACGGTACCCAGCAAAAGTCGAGTCTCACAGGTTCTGTAACCCAAATCAAAGGATCGGAGCTGTTAAAGTCACCTGCAAACAACATCTCAAGTGTTTTGGGAGGAAGGGTAGCAGGGGTCTCTTCGGTGCAGGAGTCTGGACAGCCGGGAGCCGACTTTGCAGGACTGAGAATTCGTGGTTCAAGAGCAGGAGTATCTTACATTGTTGACGGAATGCCAAGATCTATAAACGATATTGATCCTAACGATGTTGAGACAATCTCAATCCTGAAGGATGCCTCATCGGCAGCTGTTTACGGAATGCAGAGTGCCGGTGGTGTAATTATTATCACCACCAAAAAGGGTAAAACAGGCGACTCAAAGATCACCTATAAGGGGTCGGTCGGAGCGTCAATGAATGCCAACTTCCCTAAGTTCCTGGATGGCCCGGGTTACGCCTACTGGTACAATAAAGCTATGGAGCTTGACGGCAACAACCCTATCTTTACAGCCACACAGGTTGGTAAGATGACCAACGGCGATGATTCGGACGGATGGGGAAACACCGACTGGATTAAGGAGACATATAAAGTAGGTATTACCGAACAGCACAATGTTACAGCAACCGGCGGTACCGATAAGATAAAGTACTTCGCATCCCTCGGTTTTCTTGATCAAAAAGGTAACGTAGAGAACTTCCTCTTCTCGAGATACAACCTCAGAAGCAATATTGATGCGAAGATTGCCAAAAATCTGACACTTACATTTGGTATTGCAGGAAGCATAAGCGACACCAGAAGTCCGGGTTACGGAGCAGGCGGATCGATGGCAGCAGGAGTTTCAACCCCTGACTGGTTATCGGTAGCCGAGCAGGCAGCCTATGCTCACCCATATCTGCCTATGTATATTAACGGAGTTCCTGTTGCAAGCCGTAATGCATACAATAATGCAATCAACCCGATAGCTGCAGCAACACTCTCAGGTAACAATAAATCGGTTACAAGCGCAATCCAGACAAATATCACACTCCGTTGGGATATTCCATGGGTTAAGGGTCTTAATTTCAATTTCACAGGTGGTTATGACCGCAGTGCAACCGTTTCAAAGAATTTCAGTACACCTTACAAAGTTCTTCTTGAGACAATTCCAAGCTCAACAACCAGCGATATCACCTTCGGTCTTACAACCGATGCAAGAAATCAGGTAGATCGTTCGCTTGGCGAAGGTTACTCACAGTGGAGCAGAATCCTTACTCAAACCAGCTTCAACTACGTGAACACCTTTGGAAAACACAATGTAGATGCAATGTTGCTTATGGAGTCGAGAGATTACAAAACCAACAAGTTTGCAGCATACGGTAAGGGCTTCTATTTTACTGAGCTTCCTGAACTGAGCATGGCCAGAGTACCATCTGACAACCCAATATCGGGTTCAAGCGATGCAAACAGATCACTGGGTTTTGTAACCAGAGTGAAATATGACTACGACAACCGCTACCTGGCAGAGCTATCGGCACGTTACGACGGCTCTTATAAATTTGCAGGAAACGTATCGGGTAAAAGATGGGGTCTCTTCCCTTCATTGTCACTTGGATGGAGAATCTCCAACGAAGATTTCTTCAGAGGAGTTGCACCATTCGTGGATAACCTCAAGATCAGAGGTTCGATAGGGGTTCTGGGTTCCGATCCGGTATCTCCGTACGCATTCCTGAGCACAATGAGCTTCATTGGCGGAAGTAACCCAACACCTCAGGTAATTTTCAACGGCCAGCAGCAAAACGCTCTTATGACAACAGCTGTGGCAAACCCATATCTGACATGGGAGAAGATGATCTCTTACAACTTCGGTTTCGATGCTTCACTCTGGAGCAGAAGACTTGGAGTCGAATTTGATGTGTTCTATAACTACACCTGGGATATTCTTGGATCACAAGGCGCTATGCCTGGCTCAATGGGCGGCTACTACACTACTTATATAAACAATAATAGTGTAGATTCAAAGGGTATGGACCTGATGCTTACACACGACAGCAGAATCGGTGATTTTAACATTGGGGCAAAACTGAACCTCAGCTATGCAACAACCAGATACCTTAAATATCAGGACAGCCCTAACACACCTGACTATGCAAAGAGAATCGGCAAATCTCCATGGATGATGCCGGGGCTGGTTGCCGTTGGTCTTTTCCAGAGCGAAGCAGAGATAGATAACTCAGCTTATATTCAGGGTGCAAGGCCACGCCCGGGTGACATTAAATACAAAGACCTTAACGGTGACGGCGTAATCTCTTATGCACAGGACCGTGCACTGGTGGGAAAACCAAACAGACCTGAACTCACAGCTGGTCTCGATCTTTACGGAAGTTACAAAGGTTTTGACTTCTCGATGCTATTCACAGCAGGTGCAATGCATGAGATATCACTTACTGCAACTTACTACAACTATAACGACGATAACACCATCTATACAAGACCTTTCAAAGCGGGTGCAAACTCTCCGGTATATCTTGTAGAGCAGTCATGGAGGCCCGATAATACAACAGGTACATTCCCAAGATTATCAATCACACCACCGAACACCAACAACGCATATGCCTCAACATTCTGGTTTAAAGATGGTAAATACCTCAGAATGAAATCGGCACAGCTTGGCTATACTCTTCCGAAGAGCATCAGCTCAAAGATTGGAAGCGACAATATCAGATTCTACGTTGAGGGAACAAACCTCTTTACACTAAGCGGACTCCCTGCAGGAATAGATCCTGAGAGACCGGGTGTTACAAACGGATACTATCCTCAGCAGAGAACTATCATGGGCGGATTAACAATCTCCTTTTAAATAACGGATATTATGAAGACAAGAATAATAACACTTATATTTTTAATCGGACTCATTCTGCCGGGATGCAATAAATTCCTGGACATGAATCCAACCGACAGACTTTCCGATAAGATGGTGTGGCAAAATGCCGAGTCTGTTGAACTCTATGTGAATGGCTTTTACCCTTATATCAACATCTACGGAGCGTTCGGAGATGGCGACAGCAAGGTCGGACTTACCGAAGGTCTTACAGAGACCCTCAAATATGGTTCGATGACACCGGGAACACATGTTGGCTTTGCAAACATAGTAGCCTATGCCGATGGGGGAATGTCAGCACCTACAGCATCCTTCCACCTTGGAATGTGGGATGACCTCTACACCCGTATCAGAAGGGTGAACGAATTCCTTTACGGGCTTCACAAATATGGTACAAACCTGGATATGGCTACCAAAATCCGTTTTGAGGCAGAGGCACGCTTCTTCAGAGGATTCCTCTATTTCCAGCTAATAAAAAGAAGCGGAGATGTAATTCTTTATGACGAAGATCTCTCGAAGATTTCCAAAACCAAAGCTCTGAGTACAGAGGTACAGGGCTGGGAGATGGTTCAGGCCGATCTTGACTTTGCAGCAAAGAATCTGCCTAAAACCTGGACTGGAGCAAACATCGGAAGGGTTTCGAAAGGGGCTGCATTTGCAATGCAATCAAGAGCAATGCTATACGCAAAGAAATGGCAGGTGGCAAAAGATGCTGCCGATTCGGTAATCAACCTGGGAATCTACGATCTTCCAAAGGCCAACACGGTAGCCGATTACCGGAAGGTATTCAAATCGGCCTCAACAGGTAACAAAGAGTCGATCCTGGAGTTCAACTATATGCAAAATGGCGGACCAACCCACAACTTCAATAAGCTCTTCACACCTGGCGGCGATGTTCCGGGAGTGGGCGGACGCGCTACTCCAACTCAGGAGATGGTAGAGTCCTATGAGAAGGCTTCGGGCGGATTCCCAAGCTGGACAGCATGGCACAACGAAAACGGAACCACAGTTACGCCACCTTATGCCGAACTTGAAGTTCGTTTCCACGCCACAATTCTTTACAATGGAGCTACCTGGAAAGGAAGAGCAATCGAGACATATGTTAACGGTAAAGACGGATATGCATCATTCAAAGATGATCCGAACCCATCGGGCCGTTCGACCACCGGTTACTACCTTAGAAAACTTGTAGATGAGAATCATATAGATCTTAACTCGCAGGCAAGTACCCAGACTTGGGTATCAATCAGAATGGCAGAGGTTTATCTGAACAGGGCCGAAGCAGCGTTTATGCTCAACAACTTCCCACAGGCTAATGCCGATGTCAGGAAGATACGTGAGCGTGTTAATCTGCCTTACAGCGACAAGAGCGGATCGGAACTTATGGATGCAATAAGACAGGAGCGCAAAGTTGAGCTGGCATATGAAGGCCACCTCTACTGGGATATGCGTCGCTGGAAACTTGCCCATATTAAATATAACGGGCCGGGAAGCCGTGTTCATGGTCTTAAGATCGTGAAAGAGGGAGCTATTCTCACCTGGTTCTACGTAGATTGCGATAAACAGGATCGTTCATTCCAGCAGAAGATGTACAGAATTCCAATGCCGGAGAGCGAACTTATGAATAATACAGCGGTTCAACAATATCCTGAATGGAGGTAAAAAGAGAGGTTATGAAGAAAAATATACTTTTATTTTCAGCGGCACTGCTCACAATTCTGGGCTCGTGTCATAAGCCGGAAAAACTTGTTCCCACAGAGGTGAGACAAGGACTCAACAGCATCTCGGCACAGTTTGCCGAGGGTGAACTAAAGAATGATGCTAATGCAAAATTCACACTGCAGATAACAAATCCCGAAGCAGCCGAGATAGTGATCCCAATTCCATGGTTTTACCCGGAAGAGAGCACCAATCAGACAAACATCACTAAGATGAAGATCACTGCAAATCTGGACGACAATACCTTTATTGACCCACCTCTTACAGTAATGGACCTTACAAAACAGCACTCCATTACAGTTACAAAGGGCGACGGTACCGTAAAAACCTACAAGGTTACAGGAGAGAGACGTAAGAGCAGTAAATGTGCAATATTGAATTTTACTCTCAACACACCTTCTCTTAACGGTGTGATTGACGAGAGTGCAAAGACAATATCACTAATTACAATTGACAACCTCGGGATGTCAACAGCAAGCGTCACTCTGTCACCGCACTCTACCATCTCTCCCGACCCTACTGTTCCAAGAGATTATTCGAACGAGGTAACATTCACTGTTACAGCTCATGACGGAGTGTCAAAAGCTATTTACAAAGTGAAGAAGACCATCCCTGCCAAGATCAACTACGGATTCCGTCCTGGAAGTGAGGTTCAGCTTTGGGCAAATGACCTTAGCGTTAAATATGGCATTGCAAACGCTGCCAGCAAAAACCACACACTCGCTGCAATCGGAAATTACCTTGTATTGAGTGTTGGAACCGAGCAGCACTACTTCAACAGCGCTACAGGTGAGAGACTAGGCCTTATTGCAGGAAGTATGGATTTGACTGCAGGCGCAATAACATCTGACAAAGCTGGCAATATGTTGTTATGTAACAATGTGGCCAAGAATGGTGTATTCAAAATATGGAAGACCAATTCACCGACCACTGCACCGGTTGAGATCTTCTCAATGACCTACACAATGGGTAAAGGTGCAAGATTGGGAGCGAAGATTTCGGTACAGGGCGATATTACCAAGAATGCCATAATCACAGTACCAACATGGGCATGGGCAAGTCCTTCAAACCACAATGAATTTATAAGATGGGTTGTAAAAGACGGAGTTATAGGAGCGCCTGAGGCAGTTGTTGCTACCAATATTGCGTTTTGGAATTCGGCAAACACAGATGTTGTTTACGGTTCAACCAATGTTAATGACAACTACTTTATAACCAGCTATAGCGGCAACAAACTTAACGCTGTAAGCGGTACATCTAATAATGGAGTGGCAATGCTTGCAACTTCTCAATGGGGTGCAAACTCTAACTTCAACGCTGTTGATGCAGTTGAGTTCAACAAGGCAAAATATGTAGCTGTATACGGAGGTATGCACTTCACCTACAGCCAGTGTTTAGGTTTTATGTTTGATGTTACCACTCTTACTCAGTTTACCGATCGTATGGATAACTCTCCTTCAAGAGTCTTTACCACAAACGAAATCAAATATGGTTCACCGGTATTCGCTTCGAGTGATATATTAATGATTCCTTCACCGGATGGTTACAAACTGAGACTATACTATACAGATGGTAACTGCCGCAGTCTTGTAGCATGGGAGTTTGATTGTATTGACAAATAGTAATTATATTTAAGGTGATTTTGAGGGTGTCTCCATGGTTTCTTGAACCGGGGGGCATCCCCGGAATACCTGAAAACGGTTTTAGAAAATGAACAACAGATTGAAAAGTATTATTGCACTGCTGGTTATACCGCTGCTTTTGCTTAATGTATTGATGGGATGCAGCAAAGCACCCAAAACGCCTGAATGGGAGTGGGAAGAGGAGGAGAAGGTTCTCAATGCCGATAAGCCAAAGTATTTATGGATTGATGCAGCTGCAAACTTTCCCGACTTTGCAAATAATAAGGAGAACATTACCCGGGATCTTACGATTGCCAAAAACAGCGGATTTACGCATGTGATTGTAGATGTGAGACCTACAACCGGAGATGTCCTTTTCACCACAAATGCTGTAGATCAGGTTAAGTGGCTTGGTGCCTGGTTACCGGGCGGATATACCAAAATTGAAAGAACTGCCACCTGGGACTATCTGCAGGCATTTATTGATGAGGGACACAAACTTGGGTTAAAGGTCTTTGCAGCAATAAATACAGTTACCGGCGGTAACACAACAAGTCTGGGATCCCAGGGTCTTCTCTTCCGTGACAACACAAAAAGGGGATGGGCGTCAGAGCTGAACACAACCGAAGGCATAAAAAATATTCTTGATACCGATAAGAATGCCAAGTTCTTCAACCCTGTAAGGGACGACGTTCAGGAGTATATCTGCACAATACTTGAAGATCTGGCAAGATACCAAACGCTTGACGGAATTGTACTTGACAGGGGGCGTTTCGATGGATTCGAGAGTGACTTTTCTGCCTATACCAGACAGAAGTTTGAGAGCTATATCGGGGAGACGGTTGCGAACTTCCCGAACGACATTATCCCTCCCGGAACAAAGGTGGGACAACTGCCAAATCCGCTTCCGAAACATTTTAAAAAGTGGCTGGAATTCAGAGTAAAGGTTATTCACGACTTTGTTGTAAAGGCAAAATCGAGGGTAAAGGGGGTTAACCCGAATGTCAAATTTGGAATTTATGTTGGGGGATGGTACTCATCCTATTATGATGTAGGTGTTAACTGGGCAAGCCCGAGATTTAACACAGCATCTAAATATAGCTGGGCTACTGCCGATTACAAAAACTTCGGATATGCCGACCACCTTGATTTCCTTCTGATTGGCGCCTATGCAGCTGCCGATAAGGTTTACGGTGCAAATGAGTGGACAATGCAGGGTTTCTGCCTCAAAGCCAAAGAGGTAACTATGGGAGATGTTCCAATCTCAGGTGGTCCTGACGGAAACTTCTTCTACCCAAGTCAGGTTCCGGCCGGAGTCAATGCCGGGCAGTCAATCACAAACTCTGTGGATGCCTGTATCAATGCGGGGGACGGATACTTCTTCTTTGACATGATTCACCTAAAGCAAAATAATCAGTGGCAATATGTTAAAGCTGGCATAGATGCCGCAAACGCAAAGAAGTAAAGCGATGAAGATCAAAGGAACATTTTTAGACGAGATAAGCCACGACATTCCGCACCAGAACTGGGGTGAGAAGGAGTGGGATGCCGATTTCGGCCATATGAGGAGTGCCGGAATTGACACAGTAATACTTATCAGAAGCGGATACAGACGATGGCAAACCTTTCCCTCTAAGGTTCTTACCGAGAGGGAGGGTTGCTTTGTTCCTCCGGTTGATCTTGTTGAGATGTTTCTCAGATTGAGCGATAAGTGGGGAATGAAGTTTTTCTTCGGATTGTATGATTCGGGGAAATACTGGGATAAGGGAGATTATGAAAAGGAGGCAGAGATTAACCGCCTTGTCATCGATGAGGTTTGGGCTAAGTACGGCCATTTCAAATCTTTTGCCGGCTGGTACATCTCTCAGGAGTGCAGCCGTAAAACCGGAAAGATAATAGATCTCTATGCAGGACTCGGACGTTACTGCAAGGAGGTATCAGGGGGGCTTCCAACAATGATCTCCCCATATATTGACGGATCGAAAAACATCAGCCAGTATACCTCAGAGACAAACAGAGAGGGGGCTGTCACCCTCACAAGTCACGAGCAGGAGTGGGATGAGATATTTGCAGGTATAAAGGGGGCGGTAGATATTGTCGCTTTCCAGGATGGCCATGTAGATTATGACCAGCTTGTAGATTTCCTTACTCTCAACAAAAGGCTTGCCGATAAACACGGTCTTGAGTGCTGGACTAACTCGGAGACCTTTGACAGAGACATGCCAATCAAGTTTCTACCAATCAAATGGGAGAAGCTGCTTCTGAAACTGAAGCTGGCAGAGAGGGCGGGTTACAAAAATGCGGTAACCTTTGAATTTTCACATTTTATGAGTCCGCAATCGGCATATCTTCAGGCAGGACATCTGTATGAGAGATATTGCGAATATTTAAGAACTTTAGAAAAATAGATAAAGATGGATTTTAAGTTATTGGCAGGACAGTACAGGGATGAGTTGTTGAATAACATCCTCCCTTTCTGGCTTGAAAAGTCTCAGGACAGAGAGTTCGGGGGCTATTTCACCTGCCTGGACAGAGAGGGAAAAGTTTACGATACCGATAAGTTTATTTGGCTGCAGGGGCGTCAGGTATGGCTCTTTTCAATGATGTACAATCGTGTTGAGAAGAGAAAGGAGTGGCTCGAATGCGCTATACAGGGGGCGGAATTTTTAAAGAGATACGGTCATGATGGCAACCTCAACTGGTACTTTTCGCTTACCAGAGAGGGTAAACCGCTTGTGCAGCCCTACAACATCTTCTCATACACCTTCGCAACCATGGCTTTTGCCCAGCTGAGCATCGCTACCGGTAGCGAGGAGTATGCAACAATTGCAAAAAAGACCTTTGACAACATAATAAGCAAACAGGATAACCCTAAGGGTGTCTGGAATAAAAGCTACCCGGGAACAAGAGAGTTAAAGGGCTTTTCTCTACCCATGATTTTGTGCAACCTGGCTCTCGAAATTGAGCATTTGGTAGATAAATCGCTTATAGATAAAACAATAGAGACCTGTCTGGACGAGGTTTTAAACCACTTTTACCGTGAAGATCTTGGGTTGATTCTGGAAAATGTCACAACTGACGGCCAGTTTTCCGACTCTTTTGAGGGTAGGGTAATAAACCCTGGCCATTCACTTGAGGCTATGTGGTTTATAATGGATCTCGGTGTAAAACTGGGCCGTGAAGATATTGTTCAGAAGGCTGTCGATATTGCTCTCAAAACCATTGAATTCGGATGGGATAAGCAGTATGGAGGTATCTTCTACTTTATGGATGTAAAGGGCTATCCTACACAGCAGCTTGAGTGGGATCAGAAACTCTGGTGGGTACATGTTGAGAGTATGATTACAATGCTCAAAGGGTATCAGCTTACAGGTAGCAAAGAGTCGCTTGCCTGGTTCGAAAAGTTGCACGACTACACCTGGGAGAGGTTTAAGGATAAGGAGTTCGGTGAGTGGTTCGGATATCTGGACCGCAGGGGCGATGTTCTTCTGAACCTTAAGGGTGGTAAATGGAAGGGGTGTTTCCACGTTCCGAGGGCACTCTATCAATGCTGGAATATTCTTGACAAACTCTGATTCTTAAAATTATGAAACGAGCTCTGACCTTCACTTTTACATTAGTTTTAATCCTTTGCTCCTCACTATTGCAGGCGATTACCGTTAAAGGCAGGGTCACTGCCGGAACATCGCCCCTGCCGGGAGTGGTTGTCACTGACGGATATGGTTTTACTGTAACCGATTCAAAGGGACGATACACGTTTCAGGCTCATGAGAAGAGCACATTTGTCTACATTTCAACTCCTGCCGGCTACTCTAATCCGGTTGTGGATGGTGTGACAAAGTTCTTTATTCCTCTTGAGAGGGAGGGTGGCAAAAAGAGTTACGATTTCAATCTGAATAAAAAGGAGATGGATGACAACCACCATGGTTTTGTGGTGGTTGCCGATCCGCAGATCTATGCTGCAAAGGAGTTCCCGCTTCTGGAAGCAGGGGTTGACGATATTAAAAAGACAATATCTGCATACAAATTACCTTTTCACGGCATTGCTCCGGGCGATCTTATCTCCCATGACCATACGCTCTATCCGCAGTACAACAGCGTGATGGCAAAGGCGGGTATCCCTTTTTTCAATGTTATGGGCAATCACGACATGGTCAACTACGGACGCTCATTTGAGACCACTCAGTGGAAGTTTGAGCAGATGTTCGGTCCCTCATACTACTCTTTCAATGTCGGAAAGATTCATTATGTTGTTCTCAACGACTGTTTCTATGTGGGGAGAGACTACTACTATATCGGCTATCTGGAAGAGAGGCAGTTAAGCTGGCTTGAGAGGGATCTTGCATATGTTCCCAAAGGTTCGACGGTGGTTGTATCGCTCCATATTCCGACTACAATCAGCAAAAAGGACAGGGATAAATTCAGTTACGAGAAGGCCGGTACTACAATGGCAAACCACAAGGCTCTTTACAAGATTCTTGAGCCTTACAATACACACATTATCTCCGGCCACATGCACACTAACCACAATGAGGTTATATCCGGTAACCTCTTTGAACATGTTACGGCAGCAATGTCGGGTGCATGGTGGCAGGGAGATTTATGCACCGACGGAACTCCAAAGGGTTACGGAGTCTATATCGCCAACGGGGATTCACTTGAATGGTACTATAAATCTGTTGGGAAGCCTGTTTCGCACCAGATGAGGCTCTACACCGGGGAGGATGATCCCTCTTTTGGCGACTATATTGTTGCCAATGTCTGGAATTATGACCCTTTGTGGCGGGTTGAACTCTATGAAGATGGGGTGCTTACTTCGGCCATGGTGCGTTTTGAGGCATACGACCCTCAGGCCCGCGATATCTACTCCGATAAGGATAAGCTTGAGCACAAATGGATATACCCCTCTCTCTCAGATAAGTTCTTCAGAGCTAAACCAAAAAGGGAGAATTCGGAGATAGAGGTTGTTGTTACCGACAGGTTCGGGAAGATTTACCGTGAAAAGCTCAGAAGCCGTAACCACTTCGATGTGGTTATTATCGGCGGGGGTGCAAGCGGAACATCTGCAGGTATAAAGGCGGCTTCAATGGGTGCCCGTACTCTTATTGTGGAGGAGTTTGACTGGCTAGGGGGGATGCTTACCTCATCTGGGGTGAGTGCCGCCGATGGCAACCACAAACTTAAGGGTGGCATCTGGGGTCGTTTCAGGGATTCGCTTGAGAGGCGCTATGGTGGTGTGCAGGGTTTGAAAACCGGCTGGGTATCAAACACCCTTTTCGAGCCATCTGTCGGTGCTAAGATCTTTGCCAACATGGCTGCCAAAGAGCCCCGCCTCAAGGTGTGGTTCCGCAGCACCGCCGCCGAAATCACCCGCACCGGCCCCGCCGCGGGCCAGCAAGCCGGCCACGCCGGTGAGGCCGGCGCCCTTTCGGCCGGCCACCCAGGCACGACTCACGCCGGCCAATACTGGTCACTCACCATTGAGCGGAACGGCAAACCTGTCCATATAACATCGGCACTCATAATTGACGCTACCGAACTGGGAGATGTGGCGAAAAAGCTGGGGGTAAAGTATGATATTGGAATGGATTCCAGATATATAACCAGTGAGGAGATTGCTCCTGAGCAGGAGAACGATATTATTCAGGATCTTACTTATGTGATGGTTCTCAAAGATTATGGG
This sequence comes from uncultured Muribaculaceae bacterium, assembly GCA_964521685.1. Lineage (GTDB taxonomy): Bacteria > Bacteroidota > Bacteroidia > Bacteroidales > UBA932 > Bact-08. The sequence goes on along the minus strand of CAZFTS010000050.1, from coordinate 3,101 downwards.
CGGGATGTGACTATCTCAAAACCAAAGAATTACAATCCTTCACTCTTCTACTGTACAACAATAAGCAAAAAGTGTAAAAATCCAAAGGAGAAGCAGCGTTTGTGGAGCCCGGAGATGATGATCACCTACGGTAAGCTGCCCAATAACAAATACATGATCAACTGGCCCATAGAGGGGAATGACTACTATACCAACATTCTGGAGATGACATCTGCACAAAGAGCCGTCGAGCTTGAAAAGGCAAAAGAGCACTCCCTCTCATTTCTCTACTACATTCAGACCGAACTTGGTTACAAAAATCTGGCACTAGCCGACGATGAATTTCCCACAGCAGACAAATTCCCCTTTATTCCCTACCACAGGGAGTCGAGACGAATCGACGGACTTGTAAGATTCACAATCAACCACATATCAAACCCGTATACCCAAAAGGAGAAGCTCTATCGAACCGCCATTGGTGTAGGGGACTATCCGGTTGACCACCACCACACCCGCTACGAAGGGTGGGAGGCGCTGCCCGATCTGCACTTTTACCCGGTTCCATCTTACGGCCTCCCGCTTGGCACACTCATTCCAAAAGGTGTTGAAGGACTTATAGTTGCCGAAAAATCGATCTCGGTAACAAACCTTGTTAACGGAACAACTCGCCTTCAACCGGTGGTTTTGCAGATAGGCGAAGCGGCCGGCGCACTTGCAGCTCTTGCGGTTAAGAGTGGGCACCCGGTTGCGCAGAACTCTGTTGCTCAGATCCCGGTCAGAGATGTCCAGAGGGCGATACTGGATGGAGGTGGATATCTGCTTCCATATCTCGACCTGCCGGCCGGCCATCCGCATTTCAAAGCTATTCAGAGAATTGGCGTAACCGGCATCATAAAAGGGGTTGGCATGAACAAAGGGTGGGAGAACCAAACCTGGTTCAATACCGACTCCATCATGACACTGAACGAACTCCGCGCCGGCCTACAGGATCTCTACACCCCGGCCACTACCGTTACCGGTGCCGCTTCGGCCACAGCCGCCTCCAGCGCAGCCCCTGCCACCACCCCGGTGACCCCGGCCAATTCCCCGGTGACCCCGGCCACACTTGCCAATTTGATCCAAATGGTTTTGAAAACCGGCAACATCCAAGCCGGCAACATCCAGGCCGGCAACACTGGCGAAATCCTGAAACTTATTGAAAAGGAGTGGAATGCCCTATCTCTCAAAAATTTTGCGCCGGACAAGAAGCTCACAAGATTGGAATGCGCACTCATTATCGACAAGATTCTCAACCCATTCGACAATGTCAAAATAGACATCACCGGCAACCCGCTACCAACAAAGTAACACGCCAACAGGTCACCTCTTCAACACCAACACGTTAACACGCCAACACCACAACACGAAACACGTCAATACGACAACAAGCCAATACGTAACACACCTCAACTAATACCGCTCAACCGCCATGAAAAGATCTGCCAAACTCCTGATTTTGCCTGCACTTGCAATCACAATCTTTACTGCAAAACATCTGCCTGCCCAGGAAAACTCTGTGAATGAAATTCATAATCAAGCTCACAACCAGGCCATGCAGGCACATAGCCAGGCTACGCAGGCACACAACGCTGCACATTCACAAGCTGTTCAGGCACATAACGATGCACATTCACAACCAATTCAGAATCACAACGACGCTCATAACAGTGCTTTTGACTATGCCCGTAACAATGATGCTTACCTGCGCAATAAGGCGGCAGATCTTGTAATGTGGCGTTCGCAGGAGATTGCACTCAACGCACTTCTGAAATCGAATTTCAAAGAGATTCCGGGAAACTTCCCGATGGTTCGTTACACGGGGAGGGTTGTTAAGGGCCACGATGGTTCGGTGAGTTTTGACTGGAGCGGCACCTACGCCGAGCTTAAGTTTACTGGCGGATTTCTGGCTATAAGGGTTTCAGATTCAAGGAAGAGTTATTATAATATATTCATCAATGGTCAGAGAGTCAATGTGGTATCTACATTCGGAAAGGATTCTGTGATCGTGCTTGCTGCGGGTCTCAAAGGGCGCTACAACACTGCATACATTCAAAAACGGAGCGAGGGTGAACAGGGTAAAACCACAATTCACTCCTTTATTCTTGCCGGGAAGGGAGATATTCTGGGTTACAATCCCGGAAGAACCAGACATATTGAGTTTATTGGCAACTCTTTAACCGTTGGATTCGGTACTGAAGGTAAGTCTAAGGATGAAAAATTCAAGGCCGAAACCGAAAATTGCGACCTGGCTTTCGGTGCCATCATCTCCCGCTATTTTGATGCCGATTACACCCTTATCGCTCACTCGGGTTGGGGTGCCGCGCGTAACTATGGTGATTCACTGCGCGTATCGCGCATCTCAATGAAAGACAAGATGCTGCAAACATTTGACATGGAACCCAGTCAGTTATGGAATTTTAAAGACTATCGGCCAGATATCGTGGTAATTAACCTGGGGTCAAACGATTTTTCTACCAAACCTCATCCGCTTAAAGAGGAGTTTCTGGGTTGCTATTCAATCATAATCGACAGATTAAGAGATAAATATGGCGATGTGCCAATCCTTTGTGTTGCACCAAACCGCGGACCGGCCTTTGAGTATCTGCAAGAGTTCGTAAAGGTGAGAGCCGATAAAAAGCTCTTTTTCACCGCATATCTGCAAGGCGTCTATAATGGAGATTCCGATCTTGGCTCGGTTGGTCACCCCAACTACAACGGCCAGCAAAAGATGGCCATGACACTTATCCCCTACATCTCCACCGCCACCGGCTGGCCACTTACCGGCAAACCGGTACGTTAGCCCGGCATGTTCATCCCTCAGTATATTTTACAAAGCACATGTATTTAACGTGTTATAAGATTAATCCCCATTTAATAAGGGCTCCCATCGTCGCGATAAAGTCAACATATACAGATCTTTGTAAATTATACTGAGGAATCACAAATATCTTCTGATTTCGCAATAGCTTTCGTGAGTTATATTTGCTATCTGTCTTATTGATGCACACCCCTTATACCTTAATATTCTCACAATTCTAATTAGCTCATCTCTAGACAATTCACTCATTTTTCGATTATTTAAC
>CAZFTS010000049.1:0-16107 GCA_964521685.1 uncultured Muribaculaceae bacterium | reverse complement strand
AAGGCTTACGAACCTTTGCTCCTCTTCAAGCCAGAAACGTTTGTTCTGAAGATTAGGGGCAAATTCCCTTTTTGTTCTGCGCTTTGAGTGAGAAACATTGTTCCCTATCAACCTCTTTTTCCCTGTAACTTGACAAACTCGTGCCATTGTATATTGTAAAATTTTAGTATTTTTTCAAGGGTTGCAAATATCGTGAATATTTTTTTCTTATCCAAAATATTTACACAAATTTAAATATCCTCTTCCATCTGATACTCTTTGGGAAAGACTTGTATTTATCTTTCGAAAACCATATTACAGATGGTGAGCCTACGATATGTGACTCAGGTACAAACCCCCAGTAACGTGAATCGAGGGAGTTGTGTCTGTTGTCACCCATCATAAAGTAGTAATCCATTTTGAAGGTATAACTATTGACAGGTGCTCCGTTTATAATAATAAGCGAATCTTTAACCTCCAGAGTGTTCTTCTCATAATCCTTAATAATCCTTGAGTAGAGTGGCAGATTCCTTGTGTTAAGCTCAACCGTAGCCCCCTTTGCAGGGATCCACAGCGGGCCGAAGTTATCTCTTGTCCACTCATAGGTACCATTCTCGGTGAATGGGAAGATCATCAGAGGAAAATCGGGAAAATCAGGCGGATAGATATCGATATTCTGTCTTATTTCAAGGACATTCGAAAGTTTTGACAACTCTTTAACCTCATCCTCATTGAGAGGGAAGGCCGGATAACCCGGCATTGAAGAGTCGTAATAAATCTCCTCCTGACTTAACCCCATCCCATCAATTATCTTTGAGTTGAAAGGGGTTCCGTTGGTAAATATTTTATATGTATTCTGCACACCTTTAATATACTGCTGAGGTTTGCCGTTCACATATACCTTACCGTTTATCACTCTGAGCGTATCGCCGGCAATGGCAACACACCTCTTTACATAGTTATCTTTTTTGTCATCAGGTCTTACAACGATAGGTCCGTACATAGTCTGAGTCTGCTCTCTTCCGTGGATTCTTACATGTGTGTAATAATCTTCAGTAGGTATTGCTTTCAGAACTGTGTCCCCGTGAGGGAAGTTGAATACGACTATATCGTCCCTTTTAACCTTTGACAAACCTGTAAGCCTTCTGTATGGATTCTGGATCCACTTAAGATATGATTCACCCCCGGTCACAGGCAGAATGTTATGGACAAGCGGGAACGAGAGAGGTGTTTGTGAAACCTTAGGCCCGTAAGCCAGTTTACTTACAAACAGGTAATCACCCGTCATAAGCGTCCTCTCCATGGAAGATGTAGGTATCATGTAGGCCTCAAAGAAAAATGCCTTAATAAAAGTAGAGACTACCAGTGCAAAAATAATTGCATCGAGCCAGTCAAGCCAGGCGTTTCTCTTCTCACCCTCTTTGTACTTTTTCTTCCAGAATGCCCATTTAACCTTGCGGGTAATAAAGATATCGAAGATGACGGCAAATCCTAAAACGAACCACCAGCTCCCGAACCATATTACCCAAAGCAGATAAATGAAAGCCCAGATTGAAAACCTGAACCATTTATTGCCTGTTATCCGGTGAATATTCATTATCTATTTTACAGAGTTTATAATGGCCTCAAAAGCCTGAGGATTATTCATTGCTAAATCGGCCAGAACCTTACGGTTAAGACCTACATTGTTTTTGGCAAGTTTGCCAATGAACTGTGAATAGTTCATTCCATGTTCTCTTGCTGCAGCATTAATACGCTGGATCCAAAGTGCGCGGAATGAGCGTTTTTTGTTTTTACGATCACGGTAGGCATAAGTCAGACCTTTTTCAAAGGTGTTCTTTGCTACTGTCCACACGTTTGCACGTGCCAGGAAATTACCGCGGGTTAATTTCAGAATTTTTTTGCGGCGGGCTCTTGAGGCCACCGAGTTTACCGATCTTGGCATACTACACTAAATTGGTTTTAAGAATGTCAGCGCTCTCCTCCTATGAGAAACTTTCCTGCTGTTCATTCAGGTTAATAAATAAAACTAAGCAACAAGAAGACCTTTAATTCTCTTCTCGTCTGAAGCAGCTACCAGTGCAGAGTAGGTAAGATTCCTCTTCTGTTTGGTGGTCTTTTTGGTAAGAATGTGACTCTTGTAAGCGTGCTTTCTCTTCACTTTACCTGTTCCGGTAAGCTCAAAACGCTTTTTGGCACCGGAGTTGGTTTTAATTTTTGGCATTGTACTTATATGTTTTTAATTAAGTCCTATTTTTTCTTTACCGGAGTAAGCATCATAATCATTCTTTTGCCCTCCAGCTTTGGCATCTGTTCGGCCTTTCCGAACTCTTCAAGTTCAAGTGCAAACCTCAAAAGGAGCTTCTCTCCCTGTTCGGCAAAAAGTATTGACCTTCCTTTGAAAAAGACATAGGCTTTTACCTTTGCACCCTCTGTTAAAAAGGTTTGAGCATGTTTCAGTTTAAACTGATAGTCATGTTCATCGGTGTTGGGACCAAATCTGATCTCTTTAATAATAATTTTTGTGGCGTTGGCCTTCATCTCCTTCGCCTTCTTCTTCTGTTGGTAAATATACTTTTGATAGTCAAGTATTTTACAAACAGGTGGGTCAATATTCGGAGAAATCTCTATCAGATCCAGCCCTAGCGCCTCTGCCATCCTGACTGCCTCTGTAAGAGAGTAAACTCCAGGATTTGTTACATTGTCCCCTACTACCCTGACTCTAAGAGCAGTAATTTCATAATTCATCCTTGGTCCATCATCAGCCTTTCTTGGCATGTTTCTCCTGTCGACTTGCCTGTTGTTTGGTGATGAGCTGTTTGTCCTTTTGACAAACCCTCCGGGACGAGGTTTAAATGGTGTAGCGATAAGTTGTTCCTCCTATTTTAGTTAATAATCTATTTGTTGTTTTATCTCCTCTTTAACAAGTTTTGTAAACTCTTCAACCGACATCTGTCCCTTATCACCATCGCCCTGCTTCCTTACAGATATTGTTTGTGTATCTGCCTCTTTTTCACCAACAATCAGGAGGAATGGAACCCTTTTCAGTTCATTCTCCCTGATTTTCTTGCCTATAGTTTCGTTACGGTCGTCAATTGAGGCGCGAATATCGTTATTATTCAGGAAATCTACAACTTTTTTTGCATAATCATTGTACTTTTCGCTGATCGGGAGCACAACCGCCTGTTCAGGGGTGAGCCACAGAGGGAATTTACCTCCTGTGTGTTCAATCAAAACTGCTACAAACCTCTCCATAGAGCCGAATGGAGCTCTGTGAATCATTACCGGCCTGTGCTTTTTATCATCGGCACCCACATACTCCAGTTCAAATCTCTCAGGAAGGTTGTAATCTACTTGAATAGTACCGAGTTGCCATTTTCTTCCGATTGCATCCCTCACCATAAAGTCTAGTTTAGGGCCGTAGAACGCAGCCTCTCCAAGCTCCACAACAGTTTTCAGACCCTTTTCGGCAGATGCCTCAATAATAGCCTGCTCTGCCTTCTCCCAGTTCTCGTCACTTCCAATGTATTTCTCCCTGTTGTTAGGGTCACGAAGCGAGATCTGGGCGGTATAATCTTTAAAATCAAGAGTTTTAAATATATAAAGAACAATATCGATAACCTTGATAAACTCCTCTTTAAGCTGATCGGGACGGCAGAAGATGTGGGCATCATCCTGAGTGAATCCTCTCACACGTGTCAAACCATGAAGCTCGCCACTCTGTTCGTAGCGGTAAACAGTTCCGAATTCTGCGAGTCTGAGGGGCATATCTTTGTACGACCTTGGTTTGGTCTTGTAAATCTCGCAGTGGTGAGGGCAGTTCATAGGTTTGAGCAGAAACTCCTCTCCCTCCTGTGGTGTGTGGATGGGCTGGAATGAGTCTTTACCATATTTTGCGTAGTGACCCGATGTCACATAGAGCTCTTTCTGACCAATATGAGGAGTCATAACAGGCAGATAACCATATCTTTTCTGCACTCCTTTAAGGAAATTCTCCAGTCTCTCCCTGAGCATCGCCCCTTTAGGAAGCCATAAAGGAAGACCCTGTCCTACCCTTTGTGAGAAAGCAAAAAGCTCAAGCTCTTTACCCAGCTTCCTGTGATCTCTCTTCTTTGCCTCTTCGAGCATCACCAGATACTCATCCAGCATCTTCTTCTGAGGGAAGGTTACCCCATAGATACGGGTAAGCATCTTGTTATTCTCATTGCCGCGCCAGTATGCTCCGGCAATAGAGGTGAGCTTAACTGCTTTTATTACAGATGTATCGGCAAGGTGAGGTCCACGGCATAGGTCGGTAAATGTACCGTTAGTGTAAAACGAGATGGTGCCATCTTCCAGATCCTTGATAAGGTCACATTTGTACTCATCACCCTTTTTAGTATAGGTGGCCATCGCCTCCTCTTTGCTTATCTCCCTTCTTACAAATGATTGCTTTTCCCTGGCAAGTTCCAGCATTTTATCCTCAATCTGTTTTAGGTCGGATTCAGATATCTGCTTCTCACCTGCGTCAACGTCGTAATAGAAACCTACTTCAATTGAGGGTCCAATTCCGAATTTGATTCCGGGGTAGAGCTGCTCAAGAGCTTCTGCCATGAGGTGTGAAGATGAGTGCCAGAATGTACTTTTCGCCTGAGGGTCATCCCATTTATGCAATTTAAGGGTGGCATCCTCCGTGATCGGGCGGTTTATCTCATATATTTTATCGTTGACAGTTGCAGCAAGAATATCGGCAGCGAGTCGCGGACTAATAGAATTTGCTATTTCAAAGGCTGTTACACCTTTTTGATACTGACGGATATTTCCGTCCGGGAATGTAATGTTTATCATCATACTTCTTTTCTAATCAGTTGGCAAAGGTAATGAGATTTTTTAAAAATTCTAAATTTTGGTACCATTGGGATTTTAGCTATTTTTGACAAAAGTTTCCTGAGATATAAACCTAAAACTTATACATCATGCAATCAAAAAAATGGAGCCTTGCGGCAACTTATGGTTTGATACTTGCCCTGATTACCATCTCATATCAGCTTATTCAGACTGTCTTTGTACCCGGTACTGCTATTGCGCTCATTCTGTGGGCTGTTAAATTTGGCGGAACACTATATCTGCTATACTATTTCATAAAGGAGTATGCAAAACAACCCGAACTTTTCACCTATTCAGACGGATTTAAATTCGGTGTTATTGTAAGTTTCATGTCATCAATTATCTGCGCAGTGTACATGTATCTTCATTTTGCCGTTATCTTTCCGGACTCGGTTGCAGCACAAATGGAGCAGGCTATGACCATGATGCAATCCAACCCTGATGCAATTGATCAGATAGCAAAGATTGAGGACAAACTGCCTCAGATTATGTTTGTTGTGATTATTTTCTACAACACAATTTTCGGTGTGATTGCATCATCGATTATTGCAAATTACACAAAAAAGGGTGATATCTTTGATAACAAGGAATCTTTCTAATTTTTAATAAATGGATCTCTCAATTGTTGTTTCGGTATATAATGAAGAGGAGTCCCTGAGGGAGCTCATGCGCTGGATTAAAGAGGCTCTTTCAGATGAGGGGCTTGAATATGAGATTATTCTCATTGATGACGGAAGTACCGATTCATCATGGCAGATAATTGAAGAGTTATCTGCAAATTATCCCATAAAGGCTATAAGTTTCAGGAGAAATTACGGTAAGTCGGCTGCTCTTTTTTGCGGTTTTGAGAAGGCTCAGGGTGATATTGTAGTTACTATGGATGCCGATCTTCAGGATAGTCCTGAGGAGATTCCTGCAATGATGAGGATGATTCGTGAGGAGGATTACGATCTCGTTTCCGGGTGGAAGAAGAAGCGTCATGATGGCTTTTTCTCAAAAAATCTCCCTTCAAAGATTTACAACTCTGCTGCCAGATTCGTTACAAAGATTAAGTTGCATGATATGAACTGCGGCCTTAAGGCCTATAGGCGTGATGTTGTAAAAAACATTGAGGTTTACGGAGAGATGCACAGATATATACCCTATCTCTCCAAGAATGCAGGATTCGGGAAAATTGGTGAAAAGGTAGTAAAGCATCAGCAGCGGAAATTCGGCAAGAGCAAGTTCGGCAAGAGTCGTTTTATAAACGGATTTCTTGATCTGCTTACATTGTGGTTTCTCTCTAAATTTGGAAAGAAACCCATGCATTTTTTTGGCCTTATTGGTTCTATCACATTTTTCATTGGTTCCCTGACATCTGTTTACCTTATTGCCGATAAAATTGTAAGTCAGTCTAGAGGCTTACATTTCAGACCGGTGACCGATCAGCCGCTCTTTTATATATCGTTGGTTGCATTAATTATTGGTATGCAGCTCTTCCTTGCTGGCTTTATTGCCGAGCTTGTATCCCGAAATAGCAGTGAACGAAATAATTATAAAATAAAAAAAAGTTTGTAAATTATTTTTTATTAATTTTTTTTTGTACTTTTGATAAATTTTATGGCTATGATTAAAACATATTCTTTTCCTAGTGTCTACGAATCTACTTTACGGGAATTTTCAACCAATAATGATCCTATTCTCGGCTTCTCCAAACTGAAATTTAATGGAGAAAATTATTTAGTTGGTCTTCAAGCTCTCAATGAAGGGATTTCACCACACAAATCAATCAATGCATCTCCAGGAGATGTTGATTATAAGGTTATCACCCAGTCTGCTCTACTACTTGCAAATAACGCTCTTAAAAATGAGACAAAAAATGGCAAGGTACCTAAAATGGTTGTTACAAGCGGGTTCCCATACGCAACCTATCAATTAAACAAAGATGAAGCTGTTGAGTACTACAAGGAGGAAAAAACTATCACCTATTACAGAGCTGATGAAAATGGTGATCTGAATCCTGAACAAAGAGTAGTAACCGTAGCATCCGCAAATGTTATTCCGGAACTTATAGGATGCGATATTGCTGTAAGAAAAGGAGATCAACCAATTGAGGGTAATTTTATTCTTATTAGTCTGGGATATGGTACATGTGAAGGAGCAATAAGCACACCTGAAGGTTTAACAACCCGTACATTTTTCAGCACCCATGGTATTAGTTACCCTGTCAATGTTTTTTCCCAGCAACTCAGTAAACACACCTACTTACAATTAAAAACTGAACACCAAATTGATCATCTGTTTTCAAAGGGGTTTATGTTTGTAGACAGGAAGAGAAGAGATTTTGCAGAAGAGAAGAAATTGGCTCTTACAATTTACTATAACAACGTAGTATCTCCTACAATCAGAAAGTATATAAATGATGGGGATTTTGAAATTTGCCCTAAGATTGTACTTACAGGGGGAGGTGCATACCACAGGGATCTCATAGATCTTTTCAATCAAGAGTTTGGTGAAATTTGTGAAATAGTTATATACTCATCACCTGAAAAGTGCGCATCCATTGGCTATGCGCTCTATTCAAAAAGTACTTTTGAAAATAACGAAGGTGATAGCTTTTCTTATACTCCTGATACAGACGATAAGTATATATACGTTGGCATTGATATCGGCAATGCAAATACTTGTGTGGCAGTAATTTCTAATGGATTATAAGAACCCGGATTTTAAAGGGTTAATTAAATAATCAGTTTGATTATTTAAAAGTAAATCCCAATTTTCCAGATAAACATGGAAAATTGGGATTTACTTTTTTCAATACAATCTTAGTTCTGAGTTTTGAGATTCTCTTCGAACTCCTCTTCGGTGATCATTTTGCATGAGCCGTTAAAATTTCCACCCTCTTCTATATAGATTTTTTGACATGCAACTTTCCCTTTAATTGAACCTGATTTTCGTAATCCGAAAACCTCCCGGACCAGAACTTTTCCATCAACATCACCCCAGATGTCGCAGCTTTTTGCAACAACCTCACCTAAAAGCCGGGCAGATTCCCCGATAACAAGCTTACCCACAGTTGTAATTTTACCTTCGAAAAAGCCGTCGATACGGATATCGGAAACAGAGTTAAGTACTCCGCGAAATTCTGTCCCCGTAGATATTCTGTTTACCTCATTTACCTGAGTTGTGCTCTCGTTTTTGGACATAATATTTGTTTTAGTAGTTTATTATCAAATTTTTATATATGGATAACCTCTCCGTGGGATGCGGCGGCCGCCTCCATTATTGCCTCACTCATCGTTGGGTGCGGATGAATCGAATGCATAAAATCTTTCGCTGTAGCGCCCATGGTTCTGGCAACCACGATTCCTGACAACATCTCAGTCACATTAGCTCCAACCAGGTGGGCACCGAGGATATTATCGGTTTCAGGATCGACGAGCAGCTTCACAAAGCCATCTCTCTCGCCTGCCGTAGATGCCTTACCCGAAGCAGTAAACGGGAATTTGCCTGTTTTATATGCTATCCCCTTCTCCTTCAAAGCCTTCTCTGTCATTCCTACCGAAGCTATCTCGGGAGATGTGTAGGTACAGGCAGGGAAATTTGTGTAATCGAGCGGTTTGGCATCAAGGCCGGCAATTTTTTCTACACAGCAGATGGCCTCGGCCGATGCAATGTGTGCCAATGCAGGAGTTGCAATAACATCTCCTATCGCAAAGATCCCTGGAATATTGGTTCTGTAAAACTCGTCCACCTTAATCTTTCCTCTCTCAACAATAACTCCATTTCCTTCAAGACCAATGTTTTCAATATTCGAAACAACTCCCACTGCCGAGAGAACCTTTTCAACCTCAATCTTCTCCTCACCCTTTTTAGATTCAACGGTTAGAACAGGGTTTACTCCTGAAGTATCTACGCTCTTCACCTGTGCCGATGTCATAACCTTGATTCCCATTTTTCTGAAAGATCGACTTATCTGGGCAGATACCTCATCATCTTCAAGTGGCACAACATTAGGCAGATACTCAATAAGGTAAACCTCGCATCCGAGCGCCCTGTAGAAGTATGCAAATTCACTGCCGATGGCTCCCGATCCGATTACTGCCAGGCTCTTTGGTAGCGACTCGGGTACAAGTGCATGACGGTATGAGATGATTTTATTGCCGTCTATAGGTGCAAAGGGGAGTGAATTTGCCCTGGCACCTGTAGCGATGATTATATTTTTTGTCTTGTAAAGAGTTACTTCGCCATTTTCCGATGTAACCTCAACCTCACCGGCACACTTTATCCTACCGTTTCCTGTAATTACATTAACCTTATTCTTCTTAAACAGAAAATCTATCCCCCTGCTCATCCCATTTGCAACTCCCCTGCTTCGCTCCACAATCTTCTCCAGATTCGGTTTAATCTCGCCGGCAATTTCAATGCCATACTCATTGGAATCCTGAGCATAGTGCAGAGCCTGAACACTTTTCAAAAGGGCTTTTGTAGGAATGCATCCCCAGTTAAGACAAACCCCACCCAGTTCCGACCTCTCAACTACCGCTGTGTTCAATCCAAGCTGAGAAGCTCTGATTGCCGCAACATATCCACCCGGACCGGAACCTATAACTATAACATCATACATAACTTAATCTTCTTTTAAACAATTTTTACTCGTTTGCACCGTGGCAGTTCTTGTACTTTTTGCCGCTTCCGCAAGGGCAAGGATCATTTCTGCCAACCTTCTTCTCTACATGAACAGGAGCCTGCGATTTTGGTTCACCGCTGGATGTTACAAGATCGTTTCTCGATGTTTGCAGATTACTCATATCTGCCTTCTTCCTCTGCTCCTGACGGAGTGTAACAGGCTCTTTCTGAGTCTCTCTCAAAGGAATATGAGACTTAAGCAGGAATGCAAGAACATCTTTGTTAATCTTATCGAGCATAGTCTGGAAGAGTTTGAAACTCTCAAACTTGTAGATAAGCAGCGGATCCTTCTGCTCGTATGTGGCATTTTGAACCGACTGTTTGAGGTCGTCCATTTCGCGCAGATGCTCCTTCCAGTACTCATCTATCATCATGAGAGTTATGCTCTTGTTCAGAGAACGGGAAATCTCGCGACCTGTACTGTCGTAAGCCTTTTTGAGGTTTACAATCACCTGCATCATCTTCCCGCCGTCACTTACCGGAACAGCTATATTGTCGTATGTAGCGCTCTGGGTCTCATATATCTGCTTCATAATTGGCCATGCATGGCTCACCAGTGTATCGAGCCTCCTCCTGTAAACACTCTTTACTGTTTCAAGAAGTTTTTCACTAACCTCGTCTGAGGTCGCTTTATCGTAGAACTCTTCATCCATACCGGGCTCAACAGAGAGCAACCTGATGGTCTCAAGCGAAAACTCATCGAAAGGCACAGAACCGTGTGTATTCTGAACAATAGAGTCGCACAGGTCGGTCATCATATTCTGAATATCCACATCTATACGCTCTCCGTAAAGCGCATTCCTGCGGCGGGTGTAGATAACCTCCCTCTGAGAGTTCATAACATCGTCATATTCAAGGAGTCTCTTTCTTATTCCAAAGTTATTCTCCTCAACCTTACGCTGAGCTCTCTCAATAGATTTTGAGAGCATTGAGTGCTGGAGAACTTCCCCCTCCTTCATACCCATTCTGTCAACAAGTCCGGCAATTCTCTCAGAGCCGAAAAGTCTCATAAGATCATCTTCAAGAGAAACATAGAAACTTGAAGAACCCGGGTCACCCTGACGTCCGGCACGACCTCTGAGCTGTCTGTCAACCCGGCGAGAATCGTGTCTCTCGGTACCGATGATTGCAAGACCACCTGCCTCCTTCACACCGGCGCCAAGTTTAATGTCGGTACCACGACCAGCCATGTTGGTGGCAATGGTAACCGCGCCGGCCTGACCAGCCTCGGCAACAATCTCGGCCTCTTTGGCATGCTGCTTGGCATTGAGGACATTATGCTTAATTCCTCTTATCTTTAGCATCCTGCTCAGGAGCTCCGATACCTCAACCGATGTTGTACCAACCAGAACAGGTCTTCCTTTTTTGGTCAGATTAACAATCTCATCTATAACCGCGTTGAATTTCTCCCGTTTGGTCTTGTAGATCAGGTCATCCATATCCTTTCTGATAACCGGCCTGTTGGTAGGAATTACAACCACATCCAGTTTGTAGATTGACCAGAATTCACCGGCCTCTGTCTCGGCAGTACCGGTCATACCTGCAAGTTTATGGTACATCCTGAAGTAGTTTTGGAGTGTAATGGTTGCAAACGTTTGTGTTGCAGCCTCTACCTTAACCATCTCCTTAGCCTCTATCGCCTGGTGCAGACCATCGGAGTAGCGTCTGCCCTCCAGAATACGACCAGTCTGCTCGTCAACAATCTTGATTTTATTGTCCAGCACCACATACTCCACATCCTTTTCAAACATGGTGTAGGCTTTAAGTAGCTGGTTAACTGTGTGAACCCTTTCGCTCTTGATAGCATATTCGGCAAGCAGCGAATCCTTTGCAGCCAGTTTATCTTCCGGCTTCTGTTCGCTCTTCTCAATCTCGGCAACCTCGGTTCCAATATCTGGTAAAACGAAGAAGTCACTATCACTCACATTCTTGCCAATAAGCTCGTGGCCTTTGTCCGTTAGCTCGACCGACCTCTGCTTCTCATCAATTACAAAGAAGAGATCATCGGTAATGATGTGCATCTGCTTATTGTTATCCTGCATATAGAAGTTCTCGGTCTTGAGCAGGATCTGCTTCATCCCCGCTTCACTCAGGTATTTGATAAGCGGATTATATCTTGGCAAACCTTTGTGGGCTCTGAGCAGGAGTTTACCCCCCTCCTCTTCGTTACCCTCCTGTATCTTTCTCTTTGCATCATTCAGAAGCTGGGTAACAGCCTGTCTTTGTGCGCTGTAAAGTCTCTCAACTATAGGTTTGTATTCATTAAACTGTTGTTCATCACCCTTTGGAACCGGTCCCGAGATGATGAGCGGAGTTCTGGCATCGTCAATCAAAACCGAGTCAACCTCGTCCACAATTGCGTAGTGGTGCTTTCTCTGAACCAGATCTTCCGGATTGATGGCCATGTTATCGCGCAGATAGTCAAAGCCGAACTCGTTATTAGTACCGAATGTAATATCGGCCCTGTAGGCCGCTTTACGCTGCTCTGAGTTAGGCTGATGCCTGTCAATACAATCTACCTTAAGTCCGTGGAACTGATAGAGCGGACCCATCCACTCCGAGTCACGTTTTGAGAGGTAGTCGTTGACTGTAACCACATGGACACCCTTGCCGGCGATTGCGTTCAGAAACACAGGAAGCGTGGCCACAAGTGTTTTACCCTCACCTGTCCCCATCTCGGCAATCTTACCCATGTGCAGGGCAACCCCACCGATAAGCTGAACATCGTAGTGGACCATATCCCACACAATCTTGTTTCCCCCTGCAAGCCAGCTGTTTTCCCAGATTGCATAATCATCCCCGATAGTGACAAAATCATGTTTAGCGGCAAGATCTCTGTCGCTCTGGGATGCCTTAACCTTTACTGTAGTGTTCTCTTTGAATCTTCGTGCAGTAGATTTCATGATTGCAAAAGCATCCGGAAGCACCTCAAGAAGAACCTCTTCGATTGCCTCGTCTATCTTTTTTGTAAGTTTATCAACCTCTGTTGCAAGCTGCTCCTTCTCGGCCACATCAATCATAACATCGTCAAGACGTGCCCTGAGTGACTTTTTCCGCTCCTCATCGGCAGCAATTCTGTCTGCAATTATCTTTTTGAGTTTCGTACTCTCATCCCTGAGCTCATCGTGGGAAAGTTTATCTATTCTAGTGTAAGCTGCAAGAGCCTTATCTACATATGGTTGAATCTCCTTAATGTCTCTTTCCGATTTTGTACCGAAGAATTTCTTTAGTACATCTGTAATAAACGCCATGTATGTTTGCTATTAGTTAATTCCTGTTATTTGATTAATCAATCAATCTACAATCTGCAAAGATAAAAAAATTGAAGGAAAGATATACATTTGCACAAGCAACATTGACCACTAAGATAGATTGATTTTGAAAAGAGATATTGTAATTACCTCGGATGGCTCATCAACACTGAGGCTGGCAGATGCCGGTGAGTGCTACCACTCTGTAAACGGTGCGCTATCTGAGAGCCTGCATATATTCATCAAAAACGGATTGGAGCGGTTTCTGAACGGACTCTCTGCCAGTGAGAATTCAGCCAGTTTAGTCAGTCCTGTCAGTTCAGAAAATCCCAGCTTTAGAAGGGTGCGGATTCTGGAAGCGGGGCTTGGTACCGGGCTAAATGCGCTGCTTACCTGCCTGTTTGCAGATGATTACAATGCCGCAATTGCTACTGATAAGGCAATTGCCGGGATACCCGCTCTGGCTATCGACTATATTGCTATTGAGAAATTTCCGGTGACATGGGATGAGCTTGAGGCTCTGAATTACGGCGCACTGATCGGCGGTGAAAGCGATAAAATCCTTAATGCCATCCACACGGCTGATTGGGGAAAAAGTGTGGAGATCTCTCAGTTTTTTTCGATTACTAAACTGGAGTGTGGAATTGAGTCGCTCTCGGGGAATAATATGCCTTATAATATTGAAAATGTAGATATTGTCTATTTTGACGCCTTTTCGCCGAACATCCAGCCCGAGCTCTGGAGCAGGGAGATATTTGAGGGGCTTTATGGAATTATGTCGGAGAGGTCACTGCTCATAACCTACTCATCCAAAGGTATTGTAAAGAGTGCCTTGAGGGAGACCGGGTTTACTGTCAACAGGTTAAAGGGGCCTGCCGGGAAGCGCCACATTACTCTGGCATTGCGATCCGGTACATTTTAGGCCAGTACTTACCTGTCAGATATACAGAGTTTGTAATCGGATTATAGGCAATACCGTTGAGTACATCTGTCCTGGCAGTTCGCAGAGAGTGAGGCAACAACCTTTTGCAGTCGAGAGTCGCTCTTACAACTCCGGTTTTCGGGTTGATTATGAGTATAATATCCTCCTGATAGACATTTGCCCAAATTTCACCCTTAATATATTCAAGCTCATTCAGATAGGAGACGCTTTTGCCGTCAAGTTTCACCTCAATTTTTGATATCTGCCTGAAGGTCTCAGGATCATGAAAATAGATATATCCCGAGCCATCCGTAGCGATAAGATTTGTGCCGTCGGTTGTGAGACCCCACCCCTCTTTCGGATTGAAAAGAGTGCCCAGATGTTTGAAGGTGTTAATGTCGTAAACCAGAACCTCTTTCTGCTCCCATGTCAGCAGATAGAGTCTCTCGCCAAAGACTACAGCTCCCTCGGCAAAATATTTTGATTGGAGATTGAAACTCCTTAGTGTTGAGCCCTTTTTAATATCTATCTCTCTGAAATATGACGATCCGTACTGTCCCGAACTCTCATAAAGTCTCCCTTTGTGAAAGAAAAGCCCCTGGGTATAGGCATCGGTGCTGTGAGGCAGATTCTCCAGTACTTTGGCCGTATAACTCTTCGCCTTTTGCGCCTGAGCATCAGAAGATACAGGGAATAAGCACATTGCTATCAGGATTAATATTTTTGCGGCTCTGAACATCTCTTTGCACTGAACATTTGTTTTCTTTAAAAAGCAGTGTAAACTCAACTGAATTTTCGTTTCAATGTAACTGTATCAATAATCAGACCAACTTCCTGTATTTAATGGCTGCACCTACAAGAGCAACAAATAGCGGATGCGGATTTTCGGGTGTACTCTTTAGTTCAGGGTGGAACTGAACGCCTATAAAGAACGGATGGTCAGGAATTTCAACAATCTCCACGAGTCCAGTATCGGGGTTCTTACCACTTGGTAACAGCCCCTTTTGAGCAAACATATCTACATATGAGTTGTTGAATTCGTAACGGTGGCGGTGCCTTTCGGTTATATCCAGCGTTCCGTAAATTTTATGCGCCAGTGAGTCCTTCTCTATTTTACAGTGATATGCTCCCAGTCTCATGGTTCCACCCTTGGTTGTGAGCGATTTCTGATCTTCCATCAGGTCTATCACCGGGTTCTTTGCATTCGATTTGATCTCGGTGGTCATGGCATCTTCGAGCCCCAGAATGTTTCTTGCGAACTCAATAACAGCCATCTGCATTCCCAGGCAGATGCCAAGGAACGGTATATTGTTCTCGCGTGTATATTTTACGGCTGTAATCTTCCCCTCAATTCCGCGCTCACCGAATCCCGGTGCTACAAGCACGCCATCCATTCCGGAGAGGTGTTCGGCCACGTTGGCTTCTGTAATATGCTCGCTGTGAATAGTTTTAACATTTACCTTGCACTCATTGCTGGCTCCGGCATGTATAAAAGATTCCAGTATCGATTTGTAGGCATCCTGCAACTCCACATATTTGCCAACCAGCGCAATGGTAACCTCCTCCTTAGGGTTGAAGAGCTTTTCGAGGAAAGATTTCCAGCGGGTAAGATCGGGAGTGTTATTTACCGCCTGTAATTGGAATTTATTCAGAACCAGCTCATCCAGTTTCTCTTTAACCATCAGGAGCGGAACCTCATATATACTTTTTGCATCAATCGATTCGATAACTGCGTTTGGCCTTACGTTGCAGAAGAGGGCTACCTTACGTCTGATATCGGCCGAGAGCGGATGTTCGGTTCTGCAGACTATAACATCGGCATGTACTCCGTTTTGCTGGAGCATCCTTACCGAGTGTTGTGTTGGTTTGGTTTTGAGCTCTTTGGCAGCGCTCAGATATGGCACCAGAGTAAGATGGATCACCAGACAATCCTCATCCGGGAGCTCCCACTGAAGCTGACGAACTGCCTCAACAAACGGTAGTGACTCAATGTCGCCCACTGTTCCGCCGAGTTCGGTTATGATGATGTCGTATTTGCCGCCTTTACCGAGAAGGAGCATCCGCCTTTTTATCTCGTCGGTAATATGGGGAACAACCTGGACGGTCTTACCAAGATAGGCGCCTTCGCGCTCCTTATCAATGACTGTCCTGTAAATCCTGCCTGTGGTAACGTTGTTTGCTTTGCTGGTTGGAACATTCAGAAATCGTTCGTAGTGTCCCAGGTCAAGATCGGTCTCAGCGCCATCTTCGGTAACATAGCATTCACCATGTTCATATGGGTTGAGAGTTCCGGGGTCTACGTTGATATAGGGGTCAAATTTTTGAATCGTTACCGACAAACCTCTGGCCTGTAACAACTTAGCCAAAGAGGCCGAAATAATACCTTTTCCCAGGGAAGAGGTAACTCCTCCTGAAACAAAT
>CAZFTS010000048.1:0-17068 GCA_964521685.1 uncultured Muribaculaceae bacterium | reverse complement strand
GTTGTGAAGGGATTATTATTTAACAGCCACGCGGAGAGAATTTGCTTTGACCCCTTTGCCAGAGTTTGATACAAATTGCTGTTATAAAGAGATATACAAATATCAATTTTCCAAAATTGGAAAACTGCGTTTTGTAATATTCAGTTATTCAAATTATTATATCAAACTCTGGCAAAGCGGTCCCGAGCGATTACTTCATATTATTATACCGTTCTTTCATCTCTTGCTGGGCCTGGCGCAGGATCTGGCGTTCAATGGAGTATAACTTCATGATTTCGCGGGGCTTGATAATGGATTTGAATTCGTAAAAGTACTTCTCCCTTATAAGGAGAAGTCTTTTTGATTTATCGGTCTGTTTGATGAAATTCTCTTCGATTTGAGTGTCGGTGAATTGGTCCATATTGTTTTCAAGCGGTACCAGCCCTTCGTAGAGGCTGTTTAGTTCGAAGATCTCTGTGATGTAGTTCCGGTAAACCTGGTCAAATCTTGGGATATCCCTGCTGTCTATTGTGATACTCTTTTTTATTTCGGTGAGTTGTCTCTCCATCAGCAGAGCTCTCAAACGTGGCATGCCGGGGCGGATTTGCGCCTGCAAAATTGTGCTTGCAGATAATATCATCAAAAGGATGATAATAATTGCCCTGGATCTACTGAGCGCACATTTTAATTGAAACGGATTTGAATAAGTGGTTCTCATAATTTTATGGTATTCTAATTTTCAAACATATCGGAGTCGAGAATTACCGAAAGAGTCGTAAGCTCTTCGTCGGTAAGTGATTTAAAAATCATATCTAAGTCGGCACTATTTATTCCTGTAAAGGTATCTGCCTCTGTGGCGTCATTAAGAATATTCTCTCTGTTGCCGGGATTGATAAAGATGAGGCTGCTCACAATTAGCAAGGCAACGGAAGCAGCTGCATATACAAACAACCGGATGGTTATCTTATTGCTTTTATGTGGAGTGTTTCGGCGGAAGTCTGGTTTGAAACTCTCTATATAGGATTCTGGTGCCTTATAGGGTAATTTTTTTCCAACCTGTTCAAAATCAAAATCTTTTTTCATTACCTATAACTTTAACATATATTTCTTAACCTTTTCGCTTGCGTAGTGATAATTGGTTTTTGAAGATTCTGTACTCATATTAAGCACTTTGGAGATCTCTTCATAACTTAGCTCGTCATAATACCTGAGATTGAAAACAAGCCTTTGTTTTTTAGGTAGCTGTAAAATGGCCTCCTGAAATTTTAAAAGAATTTTATCGCTCTCATCGGCAGCCTCATAATATAGTTTGTTAATTAGCTCACCTTTAACTGAATCGTAAGATGTAAAAATCTGACGGTTCTTTCTGAACACTCTGATACACTCATTGGTTGCAATTTTATAAAGCCAGGTATAAAGACGGGACCCATTTTCAAACCGGTCAATGTATCTGTAAACATTTATAAATGTCTCCTGCATAACATCCTGAGCATCTTCATGACTCACCACCAGCCTCCTGATGTGCCAGTAAATTCGCTCTTTGTATTTATCTATCAGCAGAGTAACTCCCTTCTCTCTGGTCGTTTCGTCTCCTATGAGGGAGAGAATATACTCATCTTTCGGATGCTGCATAGGCAGATATTGTTTATTCTTTGAAGAGGATACGACAGGAAAGTTAAAAATAATATTATTTAAATTTAACTTTATTCAGGTTTTCTCTTCATATAATCAGATAAGTTTTCCTGGGATAGACGATTATAACGATATATACACAAATAATTTTAATTAAACCAATTATGAAAAAAATTATCTTTTCGGTTGCAGCTTTTGCTCTCCTGATTTTGTCGTCTTGTACAAAAGAGGAGATGGTCGCAGATAATAAGGATGAGCTTATAAAGCAGGACTCATTTATTGAAGTTACAAGCGCATCGACAGATGCAATTTTTGCAGAGATTCTGAGGATGAATGCCTCATATCCCGCAACCAAAGCAATTTGGGGAGAAAAATATCTGACCGGAACTGTAACAATCACAATCCGCGACTCTTCCGGAGTTAGAATCTTCCTGGTAGATTTCGGAACAACAGGAAACACAGGGCCTGATGGTAAGATCAGGAAGGGAAAACTTGCTGCCTATATTGTAAATAATGGTAAAACAGGCAGCGAGCAAAAGATTAAGTATATTGATTTTGTTGAGGATGGATATCTCTTTAACGGATGGGTAGGACGTACCATTACCCGCGATGTTGACGCCAATACCCAGCAGGCCGTTATTACCGAAGATTTTAAGGTTACCATTCCTGACGGAACAAAATTCACAAATAGGGTATCTTCACTTAACAGAATGATCAAGGGTGGGGTTGCAACTACAAAAGATGACGACACTATTGAAACCTACGGATCGACAACAATTACAAACGAAAAGAACGAAAGCAGAACAAGAACAATTGAGGCAACCACACCTCTTATATTCAAAGTATCTGCAGGCGAAATTGTAAAAGGAGTTGCAAAAACCACATTCGCCGATGGTAAATATGTTTCGGTTGATTATGGTGATGGAACTGTTGACAACAAAGCAACTGCCACAAACGGAACCAAAACATGGACTATCACTCTGAAAAAGACTTCATAGAATTAATTTAATTGGGTTGTGAAAAAGGGTGGCCGTGAGGTCACCCTTTGTTATTGTTTGTAGGGGATTGTGAAATAAAATGTACTTCCGGCACCCTGTTGTGATTTAACCCAGATTTCTCCTCCGAGAAGCTCTACATAACCTTTTGAAATGGAGAGCCCCAGCCCCATTCCACCAAAATCGTATAATATTGAGAGATCTGCCTGTCTGAATCGCTCGAAAATGTGCTCAATCTTTGATTGTGGAATTCCCACACCGCTGTCTTTAACGTAAAACTCAACCATTGCCGGCACAGAAGAATCCCTTACGGTAAATCCAAAGTTAACATCTCCGGAATTGGTGAATTTAATTGCATTATCGATGAGATAGGATAATATTGCTTTAAGTTTCTTGGAGTCAGATACAATTGTGCAATCTTTTTGATCGTAAGTTAGCAGGATCTCCTTTGCTTTTGCCTTAGATTTAAACTCCGAATGGAGAATTGAGAAAAGAGAACTCAAATCAATTTCTTCCGGGACAATGTTTACCTGTCCCGAAGAGATTGAGGCTGTTATCATGATTTTTTCAATAATATCCAGGAGCTGAAAACAACTTCTGGAGATAATATCAATGAATTCAGTCCGCTTCTCCGGTTCAAGGTCAGGCGATCTTAAAAAGTCGGAGAATCCTATAATGGCATTCATAGGCGTCCTGATTTCGTGAGAGATGGAGTGCAAAAAAGCAGTCTTTAGTTTGTCGCTTTCCTCTGCTTTCTCTTTAGCCTGTGTCAAAGAATTTTCAAGATTTTTCCGTTCGGTAATTTCACGGGTAATCCCGAACAGGCCTGCCGGCTTTCCGGACTCATCAAACATAGGACATTTGATGGTATGAAAAGTTCTCATAACGCCATCAGCTCCAATGTTTGAATATTCACTTGAATAGGGCTTGCCATTTTCTAAAACCATACGGTCACTCTCCATAATACCGGCAGCAATCTCGGCATTTACCAATGAGACATCAGATTTCCCGATTATTTCGGAAGCCTTTATTCCCATTGTTCTTTCGGCGGCCTCATTTACAAGGAGATACTTACCGGTATTGTCTTTGATGTAAATAGAGTCAAGGGCATTATTTATCACTGTCTGAAGTAACCTTCTGTTGGTCTGGATCTCTATCTCTTGTTGCCTGAATTTATTGAGATGGCTGGCAGCGTCAAGGGCTCGCTTTGTTGCAAATCCCAAACGTTCCATTCTGTCTTTAAGGATATAATCTGTTGCCCCCTGTTTAAGGAGCTCTACCGCTCTGTCCTCACCAATTGTGCCTGAAATTGAGATAAATGGTACGTTCGGAGCTATGATCTTTGCAAGTTCAAGCGCAAACTGTCCATTAAATGTGGGGAGAGTATAATCGGCAAATATTATATCATAATTGTTCTTTTTCAAACATGCCACAAAATTCTGTTCGGTTTGAACAACATCAATCTCAAGGTCATACCCTTCATCTGTTAAGATCTCCTGTAGCAGTTCGGCATCCTTTTTTACATCTTCCAGTAAAAGTGCATATAGTTTTGTCTTCATTCCATCACTCTTATTTATTTTCCGGTGGAACTTCATTAACAAGCCCCCAGAAGATTCCCAATTGTTTTACGGCATCAAGAAACCCTGTGAAATTCACCGGCTTTACAACATAAGCGTTAACACCAAGATAGTAGCTGTTAAGCAGGTCTTTATCTTCACGTGATGATGTAAGCATTACAACAGGGAGGTATTTCAGATTCGGATCGTTTCTGATTTCCCGCAGAACCTCTATGCCATCCATCCGAGGCATTTTTATATCAAGAAGAAGAACAGATGGTAGCCCGGGTTCTCTGTCGGAATAGGGCCCCTCCCGTCTTAAATATTGAAGAGTCTCAACTCCATCTTTAACGACAACTACCCTGTTTGCCAGCAAACTATCTTCCAGAGCTTCCAGCGTAAGCTCCACATCCTTGGGATTGTCTTCGGCCAGTAAAATTTTCTTAAGTTCCATCATATGTATTCTCCTATTGTTTTGGTAATGTAAAATAGAATGTTGCACCCTTATCAACCTCTCCTTCTGCCCAGCACCTCCCGCCGTGTTTGTGAATCACCTGACGCACATTTGCAAGGCCGATTCCTGTTCCTTCGAACTCTTCGTTGGAGTGAAGCCGCTGAAAAACACCAAATAATTTTTGGGCGTAACGAGCATCAAATCCGGCTCCGTTATCTTTAACAAAAAATATGTAATTATTGTTCTCTGTCCTCCATCCGGTTTGGATCAGAGCTGTCTCTCTTTTCCCGGTATACTTTATTGCATTACTTAACAGATTAACCCATACTTGTCTCATCATTGTGTAGTCGGCAAAAACCTTTGGCATAGGATCTATCTTCCACTCAATTTTCCGATCTTTTGTCTCCTCTTCAAGAATAGAAAGAGCATCTTTAATTACATTGTTCATGTCAATGGTATCCAGTTTCATCTCCATTCTGCCTGTACGCGAAAAATTAAGCAGATCGTCAATAAGATGACCCATATGGCTGGATGATTCATGGATAGATTTTATGTAGTGTTTCCCCTTTTCATCGAGCTGATCGGTATTCTTTTTCATTAAAAGCTCAAGATAGCCGTTAATATGTCTAAGAGGAGCTCTAAGATCATGTGATACTGAGTAGGAGAAGGTTTCAAGCTCTTTGTTTGCAGATTCAAGCAAAGCGGTCCGTTCGGCAACTTTTCTCTCCAGATTGGCATTAAGATTTAGGATCTCTTCCTGTGCCCTGTCCCGCTCCTCCTCTCTCACAAGTATCTGAGCCA
The DNA here is from genome assembly GCA_964521685.1 of uncultured Muribaculaceae bacterium. Lineage (GTDB taxonomy): Bacteria > Bacteroidota > Bacteroidia > Bacteroidales > UBA932 > Bact-08. The sequence continues at coordinate 11,651 of CAZFTS010000048.1, read as the reverse complement.
GCATGTTATTGAACTGTTCATACAAAAGTCCCAACTCATCGGTTCCGGAGTGTTTTGCCTGAACAGAGAAGTCCTGATTTCTTGAGATAGCCTCTGTAAGTTTTGTAAGACGAAGTATAGGATCTGAGATAAGCTTCTGAACCCTCGAAGCAATTAAAAAAGAAAATACCAGAAGAGCCAAACCGAGCAGCAGGAATGTTATAATTAACTTTCTCTTCTGCAGGTTAAGTTCGGCAGTATTGGCTTTTACATAAATAATCCCCAGTCTGTCTCCCTTAAAATAAACGGGTTCCGATACAATAAAATGTCCATTTACTAAATCTGCGGAAGATCCCTTTTCCGGATCAAAACGGGATCTGTTTTTTAAGGAATCCGGATAACTTGCAAATAGATTTTCCTCGTTATCAAAAAGATATCCCTCTTCAATATTGTCGAGGAACTTTAATCGCTTAAGTGCCTCATTACCCTGCTCTTTATCTCCGAAATAGAGTGGTACGACACAGTAGTCTCCAATGAGTTTGGCAGTAAGTATCAGATTCTCCTTTGATTTCTTGCTGTAGTTATCTGTCTCCCATTTGGCAATAATTGTGAAACCGGTGGTTAGTACAATGAAACCAACAAACAAGACAATAGCAATTATCTTGTTTTTAATCGAAAGATTCCTGATGAACTGCATCTTTTTCATCTCATTCAATTAAAGTTGCTGAGTTTAATAACAAACTGCTCATCTTCAAGCCTGATTTCCCGAGTGAGCTTTTATTCACTTCAAAACGGATTTTATCCTCTATTATCAACATGTTAATAATAAGCCCTTTCTTGCCGTATCCCTTTTTTTCGCCAATAGTTAAAATTTGCTTACCTCCGGTCCCGGCTACAACTTTGTTTAATACATCATCGGATACTTCTCCGGAAATAACCAGAATCCTGCTGTTTGCCAATTGGTTTACATTGGTTACTCTCTTTATTACTACCTTTTTATCATTTATCCTCATATTTTTCTTTATGAAAATATGAATAAGTGCAACAATGATATCATTCTCTCCCATAACAGAAATCCTGAAGGTTGAGTCCCCGGCAAATTTTGATTCGTCCCATTCAACAAAATGTGTAAATTTTTCGATAAAACCAGCCTTAATGAGAGTCTCTCGTGATTGGGGAGCATCAAATGACCGGGCCGTCAATCCGGTAACGGACACAGTCATAGCAAATATCCAAATGAGAAGAAACTCTCTTTTAATCATAGCGTTTTACCTGAATAGGTTATAGGTGACCATTAAAGTAACCATTCGTCCGGGTTGCCTGTAGCGTCCGGCAAATCTGTTGGATGGGTGGTAGTACTCTGTGTTAAAAAGGTTATTAATTTTAAGTTGTAAGTCAAATCCTCCAAGGTCTAAATATGAAAGTGTTGCGTGAAAAAGCAGTGCCTCTTTAATAAGAACATCTCCGGTTGATATAATAACCTGGGGATTATTACGATTTCCAATATAATTTGCTCTTAATGATGCTTTTGTGTGTTTCCCGAATGTGTAGGTCAAACCTGCATTGGCGTTATGCTTCGATATCTCCGGAATAATCAGATCTATCTCATCGTAAGAGTCGGTATAAGTATAGTTAAAATATGTGTTAATACTTTTAGATGAGTAGTTTAAGTACAGTTCAAAACCCGTTGTGTTAACCTCTGCCTCATTAATCCATCTTCCCCCGGCAGGAGTGTCTTGTAGTATCAGTTTGTCATTTATTAAGTTATTGTATAGAGAGAGCCCTGCTGAAAGATTTTTGTTGAAAGAATATGTTGCAAATAGCTCAATAGAACGCATCTTTTCCGGCTTTAATGAAAGATTTCCCTCACCAAAGTTGTAATCCCAGGGGCGAGGCGCTCTGAATGCTCTGTTGTATAGTAATTTGGAGACAAACTTACCTGCATTTAAAATTATTCCGACGTGGGGTGTGAATACATTCCCGTAATAACTTGAAAAATCATGCCTTACACCTCCCACAAACGCAAATTTGGATGATATTTTTAAATCTGATTGCAGATAGTAGCTTAATAAAGCGTTATCCAGCATCACCGGTCTGGATGGTTTAGGAGGTGGAGTATCCTGGGATTCGCTGTATGTTACAGAAAATCCCGATGCAAGTTTTTCAAATTCGGTAACAAGTCCAAATGTTACAAGCATCCTGTCGAATGCTTTCCAGTTTAGCTGATTCTCAATTCCTATCAGAGAGTTCGGTCTGTAATAGCCTACCTGCGTTCCGGGGTAAGAGCCCAAAGGTTTTTCAATGTTGTTTACAGTATTTGGTTTAACGGTGGCATTCCTGTAATACAAGGTTGATGAAAATCCTAATTTCTCATTATTGTTATTGACATATTTTGCAAAGCCATTCAGGAATATAATGTCCCACAAAGTGTTTTTGTCCAGGTATTTATCTCCAACACTTCTGTAATTTGTAGTCATGGACGACATCTTCTCCTGAAAATCGATCCCTGCAGAAAATTTCTTGTAGTTAAATCGGGATGAAAGAGATATGTCATTCTCAAAGTTCTCCATCTGCTCTGTCCAGTTATTATCTCCTGCAGCTCCGGCCAGATTTGCCTTTTCGGAACTTTTATACATCCCGGAAATTGAGTAACCAATTTCACCTTGATTGTTCTTACCCCGGACATTGAAATCAATCATTCCAGTCCTAAAATTACCTCCTAAAAGTGAGATGTGGCCGCTACGGATTATATCTGCACTTTTAGTTATAATATTTATTACTCCTGAAACGGCGTTTGTGCCGTAAAGTGATGATACAGGCCCATAAACTACCTCAATTCTGTCAATATTCGACATCTGAAACTGCCCTCCTGCATAAAAGCCTCCTGAGTTGAGTTCGTTGATCTGTACACCATCTACAAGTAAAAGTATGAGGTTGTTCTGACTTGGGGCACCTCTCATGAAGACATAGCTGTTGAACCCCACTATATTTCTGAACTGAAATCCAGGCAGATCACCCAATGCCTCTTCCAATGTGAAATATCCCCGTTCTTTAATCTGATTGGCGGTAATAACTTGTACCATTGCAGAAACATTCCTGATCTCCTGATTAACCTTTGAAGCACTGGTAACTTTAGTGTTCATCAGATCTACCAGCGACATTTCAAGAATATCTTCGGCTTTGAGTGTGTCTTTACTTTCTGTAATAGTTTGATTTTGAGCAAAAGCATTAACAGAATTCCGGCAAATAATGCAGGAAACAATTATAAATATTAATGCTGCTTTCATCAAATGCTCTTTTTACATTATAGACGCAGAACTTCATCCAAATATAATGAAAATTAAGCAATTTGTAATTTTTTAATAATTATTTTTTAAATAAATTAATTTTAAACTATATATTATTGACTGCTTTTAGAATGAAACAGTTGTCAGCTTCGATGAGAGGGAAAAGCTCCCCTTTTGGGTACCGCCGCTGAATGTACCGCCGGAGTAGTATCCGCCGGTTATTGTTGCACCGCTACAGCTGCCACCGGTAATAACTTTATAGGTTGTGCCGGTAACGAGAGAGGGAGATGAGAACACAAAGTAGTATGCGTTTCTGGCAGGTGCATATGTGACTAAATTTGTCCCGGAACCATTCTGGATTGTGAATAGTGTTCCGGCTGTGACATTTGTCTTTACCAGTACCGAATATTGAGAGGAAGATGTAGATGGTCCTTCAATCATATTGCCGGCATTAGGCCCCGAGCATATAAGAAGACCCCCCGAAATGTTAAATGTACCATTCACATCAATTGCAACCTCAGGTGCAGAGGGTGGTCCCTGTGCAATAACCGTTCCTCCGGTCATAACAACATTTCCATTGCTGTCAATACCATCTCCGCCGGTTGTACTCATATAAACAACACCTCCGGCAAATGTTACAAGACTTCCGTCATTAGCCTCACCACCGTTACCTTTGGTTCCGTTTACACAATCGTCGGAAGAGACTATTATCACATTACCATTCTTGAAGGTAATTGCCGGTGCCTCAACACCCTCTCCCGATTTTGTTATATTTACGGTGCCACCGTTTACAGTTGCAGAGACCTCAGATTTAATTCCATCATCCATTGATGATATGGTAAGATTACCGCCATCCATAGTAAATGCCTTATCGCTTTTAATTGCTTTAGCCTCACTGGTGAGAGAGTTACTGTATCTGTATACGCCTCCTTTAGTGGTAATGTTTATTGTACCACCGCCTATAGTGAATGCCCCATCTACGGTTATTCCCTTTCCTCCACTTCCGGAAGATGTTATGCTTATTGTCCCGGAAGAGACCAGCATTTCACCATAGCAATTAATTCCTGCCGATGAGGCAATATCTGAATTTGCAGAGTCATAATATGCCGAGCCTGTTGTTGCAATATCAATTGACCCCCCTGTTATCTCTATATATCCCTCTTCACATTGAATCCCATCGTCGGTAGAGGTAATTTTAACCTCTCCACCACTCATTGAAAAATAATCATTTGAGTGGATACCATCCTTTATCGCCTTTAAAACATTTATACTGCCGCTACCGACACTAATATAGTCGTCACTGCAAATAGCATGTTTATTATTTCCCGTAACATTTATGATACCGGTACCAGTGAATATTATCTGCCCCTCACTGAAGATGGTCCCTTTCTGATCTTCGCTTGAAGATGAATAGGTTACGCCATCTGCAAAATTATTGATAGTTCCCGCCATAGCAACTATCGTCGCTTTTTTTGAAGATTGTATATTAATGGCAGGTCCGGTGGAGTTGGTAATACTTACCCCATTCAGTACCAGATTGAATTTATAATCGCTGTAAATTTTGACAGAGCCATTGGTAACAGTTCCGGAGAGGATATAGTTTAATTCCTTATCTGTTACAGTCGAGTTAATAACAACGTTGCCGTTGTTAACGGTTATTGCAACTCCTGCTCCCTGAAGTGGATTGTTTATTGTGGCCGATGTCCCTGAGAATGTGATTAAAACATCGGAAGAAGAGCTTTGCATAAGAAAGAGAGATGCCGATGTGGCAGTTTCGTTGCCGACCGTGACGCTTAGATTCCCGGTAGTAGCTCCCTGAGGAACTGAAACTGTTATCTGTGTGTTGGTTGCCGATGTTACAGTTGCCGCAACTCCGTTAAACTTCACGATATTTGCAGATGCAACGGTATTGAAATTTGTTCCGGTTATTGTGACCACAGTACCAACATTGCCACTTACGGGTGTGAATCCCGAAATAGTAGGAGAGGTGCTGGAAACTATGGGTGTAACCGTAAAATTTGATACAGATATAACAATCTCATTACCAATAATAACTGTAATAGGGCCTGTCGAAGCTCCATCGGGAACAGTTGCTGTGATTTGAGTTTTGGTTGATGATATTATCGTTGCTGAGATTCCATTAAATTTTACAATATTCATGGATGGAGTTGTGCTGAAATTATCACCTGAAATAATAACAGTGCTCCCCACAGCTCCGCTTGAGGGATAGAAGTCATTTATTTTGGGAGAGTTATTATCATTATTATTATCAACCTTTAAGCAACCGGAATTTATTCCGGAAATAATTGTCAAGACTATTAATACTAAACCCTTTCTCATATTATTGTATCTGTAAAATATTCCAAACAAATGTATAACTCAATATCTGCACCTATTTTTTTATTCAGTAAATTGGCTGAAATAATAAGTATAAACCTCTTTTTTGCCTATCTGCCGATAAATTCAGGTTATTCGTTGAATATAAAGAGTGTCTCTCTGTTTAATTATCCAATTTTGAGTCGTAATCCATAACTGTGCATTTGATGGAAAATCTGCCTGGAGATCTGTTGTCGGGATTTGAGAGCTTACCCCTTAAAGAGGTAAGGAAGATAGAGCTTATGCACAGAGTTGACAGGAAGTATCTGACAGATTCCGGATCAGTTTTTAGACTTCTGGAGATGATGCAAGGTGAATACCTCATTCAGGAGTGTGATGGTGAGAGAATCTTTAAATATATTACACTGTATTTTGATACCGCTGACAGAGAGTTGTTTATGCAACATCACAATGAGCACCTAATACGTGAAAAGATAAGAATTAGAAGCTATTCCAAAACCGGAAATAGTTTTTTTGAGATTAAAAAGCGCGATAACAGGGGTTTTACCGACAAGAGACGGATTAAAGCCGAAAATGTGGATTTTAATTCCGATGTTATTCAATTTCTGGGAAAGAACTCTTATCTGAATTCAAAAGAGATTTCAGGATGTTTTCAAACAAAATTTGAGAGAATTACATTGGTTAACAGAGCAAGAAGCGAGCGGGTTACAATTGATTTCAATCTGGAATTTGAGAATAAAACCAATGGTAATCTCTTTAATCTTCAAAATCTTGCAATAATTGAGATTAAGCAGGAGTCATGGAAAGAGTCGGCAATAAGAGATTATCTGAGAGAGATGAGAATAAAGGAGACGGGTTTCAGTAAATATTGCATTGGAAGCATCCTCACAGACAATACATTGAAAAGAAACCTCTTTAAAAGGAAATTAATGCAGATTGACAAAATAACAAATTATAAAAATGGAATTGTTTACTGATTCTCCGGTATTCGACAGTGTCGGATTCGGTCAGCTTGTGATCAGGCTAATAATCAACACCCTTGTTGTTGGATTTATAATTCACAAGCTATACTACACAAAAAGTAAAAGGAGGGATTACTATTTCACTTTTACTCTAATAGGTCTCAGTATTTTTTTGATGATCTTCCTTTTGGGAAGCGTTAAGATAAAAGTGGGCTTCGCTCTCGGGCTGTTTGCAATTTTCGGGATTATCCGGTACAGAACAGAGTCGGTACCAATCAGGGAGATGACATACCTTTTTGCAATAATTGCTATTTCAGTTATAAACGCATTAGCTCTCGAACTGAGCTATGCTGAACTTGGGTTCACAAATATCGTTTTCATTATATGTATCTGGATTCTTGAGGGTAACAGATGGTTAAAACATATCCCCTCAAAACTGATTATGTATGACAAGATTGCTTTGATTACTCCGGATAAGAGGGGAGAGATGATTATGGATCTGGAACGGAGGACAGGACTAAAGATTTTAAAAATTGAAGTTGGACATATTGACTTTTTAAAAGACTCTGCAATTGTTAAGATATTTTATTTGCCTGATTCAGAAGAGATAAACACAATAGATAATTTAACAAAAATCAGAAATGAAGAGAGTTAAATATTTTCTGCCAGTAATTATGGCAGCTGTTTTGTCACTTCCCGGAACCGGACTATCTGCTCAATCGGGTATCCGTTTCATCGGGTCAGGCGATTTATCCTTCAAACTTGGAAAGAAACTGGAGGCAGAGCTGGGACAGGAGTTAAGGGTAGCAGATAATTTCTCTTCTCTGGAGCGTTTGGAGACATCTGCCGCTCTATCCTGGAAGCTCAGTAAATATTTGAAAGCCGGAGGGGGATATGTTTTTATCTACCAGAATAGATACGACGATGGATGGGAGAAGAGACACAGGTTTTACGGACAGCTTACCGGGCTTATAAAACCGGGAAGATTTACCATCTCATTGAGAGAGAGGTTTCAATCTACAAGCAGAGTTGGAGTTGAAGCTACATCTGCACGGGCAAATCCAAAAATGTATCTTCGGAGCAGAGCGATGTGTGAATACGATATAAGAAAATCACCCTTTTCTCCATACATTTCGGCAGAGTACTACCTGACATTGAATGATCCTGTTAAAAATGAGCTTACGAAGATTCGGTACACTATTGGTACAAATTTCAGAATTAATGGAAAGAACAGTTTAAATTTGTATTACCGCTATGTCACCGAAAAGGAGGATGACGATATTGAAGGGTCTGACTTTATTGGATTGAGTTATTCATTTAAAATCAAGTGATGAAAAACCTGAACAGACAAAAACTATTGGAAAACATCATCTTCGCTACAGGTTGGATACTTGTTTTTTTAACACCAATCCTGGATTCGAAATTGTCAAAGGAGACATCTCTTAACTGGAGAATGGTCTACGGATCGTGGCTGGTATTGCTCCCTTTCTTTATCTTTTTTCTTATTCACAACTTTTTTTCTGTTCCTAAACTTTTTTTCAGAAAAAAATATCTGATCTACACCATTGTCACAATATTATCTCTCATTTTAATTTTCACAATTTATCCCGGTATTGTAAAATGGGAGTTTGGGAAAGTTGCCGGGAAAGAGTTTGTTCAACAACATCCCGGCGGTTTTAAAGAACCTCCTCCTACAGGATTCGGCACTCGCCCGCCCGGCGAATTCAAAGAGCGCCCTCCCGGTGAATTCAAAGAGCGCCCGCCCGGCGAAAATAGGCCTCCTTTTGAAAAAGAGAGGTTTCAGAATGATAAGACCAGAAGAAAGCCTACAATTGATATAAGATCTCTGGATTCTCTCTTTATTAACATATTAATTGCTATTCTTATAGCAGGATTCAATCTTGCGGTTAAACTCTTCTTCAGGCTTTATGAAGAGCAGAACAAACAGATAGAGCTTAAAAACAATAACCTTATTTTTGAGTTGGAGTACCTGAAGGGACAACTTAATCCGCACTTCTTTATGAATATGCTCAATAATATTCATGCAATGATAGACATTGACACAGAGAGGGCAAAAGAGACAATAATTGGTTTTTCAAAGCTCATGCGGTATGTGATCTATGATGCAAACCAACCAAAGATATCTTTATCAAAGGAGATTTCGTTCATTGGCAACTACATTGATCTTATGAAAATTAGATTTACAGATAATGTCACAATTAATGTTAATCTGCCTGAATCTGTGCCTGAAATTCAGATACCTCCACTCCTTTTTGTCTCCTTTATCGAAAATGCGTTTAAACATGGAGTCAAAGCAGCCGGCAAATCATTTGTAGATATTTCGATGTTGGTAGTGGATGGTTATATCGAATATGAGATTACAAATTCAGTTCGGGAAAAGAACGATGAAGAACGAGGCGGGATAGGGCTTTCGAATGTTATAAAACGACTAGACCTTCTGTATGGTAACAGATACTCTCTTAACATTGAGAAGAATCCGGAAATTTATAAAGTGACCTTAAAAATTCCGCTTATATGATAAACTGTTTAGCAATTGATGATGAGCCTTTGGCGCTGACTCAGCTTGCCGGGTACATAAATAAAGTTCCCTTTATGAATCTGGTTGCGGCGTGTTCAGATGGCTATCAGGCAATGGAGGTGCTCTCAAAAAACTCTGTGGATGTAATTTTTACCGACATAAACATGCCTGACCTGAATGGGCTTGATTTTGTCAAAGCTCTTAATTACAAACCTTTGATAGTCTTTACAACCGCCTATTCTGAATATGCCGTTGAGGGTTTCAAGGCCGATGCGATTGACTATCTGCTTAAACCTTTCGGATATAACGATTTTCTTAAATCGGCAAACAAGGTGCTAAAACAGACCGAACTTATAAAAAACAACAAACAATCGCAGGAAGAGACTCAGGATTATATATTTGTAAAGGCCGACTACAAACAGATCAAAATTAATACCTCCGATATACTCTATATCGAAGGTATGAGTGAATATATAAAGATCTTCACGTTTGGCAACCCCCCGGTAATTACCCTTATGCCCCTTAAAGAGATTGAACAACGACTAAAACCAGGGCAATTCATTCGAATCCACCGCTCTTTCATCATCAATATGAATATGATAGAAGAGTATTCAAAATCCGGAGTCAAACTCAAATCCTCATCGACCCTACCCATTGGCGACCAGTACCGGGACAAATTTCTTGCAGCGATATCACTTTAAAAAAAACCTACATCATTAAACACACAAACGAGTTTGTTCGTAAGGAGTTAACTATCTGGATGCTGCTTCGTAACCGTCAAGGGAGGTTTCATACTCCTTTATGGTGCTGTTGTTTATCGTTCCCTGGTATTCGCCAGCTGTGATGGCTGCTTTTGCTGTTTCAATTGCCTGTTTTTCAGATGCTATGGCCCCTTTGAAATCCTTCATCTTTGCATAACATTGTGCAATGAGGTGGTGAATGGCGGGTTTAACGACTCCCGATGAAAGCATTTCGTTTAAGTAGTCTATTGCAAGCAGATATGCCTCTTTGTCCAGTCCGTCAAGTGCTACGATCCCCATTGCTATAGTGCCCTTTGCACCCGGAAACTCTTTTATCCACTCCTGAGCAAATTTTATCCCCTCCTGTGCATTGTACTGAATCAGAGTGTTGAATTTAAGATTGTTCATGGCAATTTTAAAGGTCGGATCGATAGTGACCAAACCATTTTCTATATCATTAAGCGCTTTTGTAAAGTCCTTAGCCTTAACTGACTCCTCAACCGATTTCATCAGCTTGATGAGGGGTTCTGCTTGTTCCATGGATTTCTTTCTGTCGGCATAGAATTTTTCTGCAAAAGCGGTCATATTGTAACTTCCGTCAAGTATCTCATCTATGGTTTTTTCAATTACATTCGGATGGCCTATCCAAACTATCTGCCCGCCTTTAATTATGAACGTTGTCGGAATTCCATACTGATCCGATGCCTCCATCCAGTTTTTAGCCATATAGAGATCGTTGTTGTCCATAGCCACATTGTAAGCCATTTTATCGCCCATCCCTTCGACAAACTCCTTCAACATTGGAGTAAATGAGTCATAACTCTTTGTCTGATATCCCTTTTCCCAAACATCCACGCCAATAAAGACAACCTTACCCTCATACCTTTTTGCCAGTTCAGAGAGGTGAGGCATTGCCGCCTTGCACGGACCACACCACGTTGCCCAAAACTCCACAACATACAACTTATCCCCGGCAAAACTGGTAACAGGAGTTCCCTTCAACCACGAAACCCGCAGCTCCGGTGCCGCACTTCCAATTCCAGGTTTCACCGACTGATCCTGACCATTTACATATGTGAATGTGCAGATTATCAGCAGCGTTAAAAATGTTCTCAATATATTCTTCATATTCTTAGATTAAAATGTTATTACTTCCATACATACATATATAACATTTAACGAGAGGCTAACCCTAATCCATCCCTCAGTGTTTTTTGCAATTAGTAGATTAACACCACTTTAACATATAAGTGGGTACCTTTTTGAAAGGGGGGTAATGAAGTTAATTATCAGTATATGTGTTTTTTATAAAAAACACTGAGGGATGAACTAAAGTTCCCCACCTGCTTAATATCCACACTAGCAGCTACTAACGAGTTATTCAATGCAATTTTTTATATAATCTATCTCATCAAAGATAACTTTTACCGTTCGGGCATCGATTTTACCAATATTCTGCTACTCTGAAGTTCGAGCAGTATACTGCACTGCACTCCTATCCAATTAGTTATACCAACCTTAATTACCTGTCTGTATAAACAAAACGAGGCTACGCTTTGCCAGAGTTTGATACAAACTACTGTTATACAGAGATATACAAATATCAAATTTCCAAAATTGGAAAACTGCATTATGTAATATACAGTTATTCAAATTATTATACCAAACTCTGGCAAAGCCAAGATGTGGGGAACTTTAGGGGATGAATCTCTCTCCGCGTGGCAGTTAAATAATAATCCCTTCACAACACACGGGCATAATCAGCCGGAAGGAGCGAACTTGTGAGCGGATGAGGATGGACTTGCCC
>CAZFTS010000047.1:0-17353 GCA_964521685.1 uncultured Muribaculaceae bacterium | reverse complement strand
GGCAAGTCCATCCTCATCCGCTCACAAGTTCGCTCCTTCCGGCTGATTATGCCCTTGTGTTGTGAAGGGATTATTATTTAACAGCCTCGCGGAGAGAATATGTTTTCAGTCAGAGGCGCCCAAGATCCTTGGCAGTCTTTAGAAAAACCTTCGACGCAATTGACCGCCTTGCCTAAAGCTCAACAGAATTCACTTCTCACTGTTTTTTGTAAATTGTTAATAATCAAGAGTGTTTTTTTATAAACAAAGGCCATTCATAAAAACTGTTTTTCTAATATGCAGATATTTAGCCCTTTTCAAAAAACACTGAGGGATCAACTAAAGTTCCCCACCTGCTTAATATCCACACTAGCAGCTGCTAACGAGTTATTCAATGCAATTTTTTATAACGGTACCATCTGACAGAATATTGTGCAATGTGTTATATATAGATAGATTCATTTTGGTGTTTTGGAAATTGTATATTGTATAAAACATATATGATTAACAATCAATACTATACACCTATTCTGTCAGATGAAATTCTGTTGCACAGATGTGGGGAACTTTAGGAGGTTAATTATTGCCGCAGTTTTGCTTTTGACCCACCTTCTATAACACTCTTCCTAAGAACCTTGGCAAGGTTACCCCACCTTGAAGGGCATTTTTCCTAAGAACCTTGGCAAGGTTATCCCCCGTAGAGGGTTTCAAAATATTTGCGGAGCTTTCTGATTTCGGAGTATTTTATTGATTTGACTGTGTTTATGGATATGCCTAGAAGCATTGCTATCTCTTTGTTGTTGTAGCCGGAGAGGGCGTAACGGATGATTCGTGCATTACTTTTTGGAAGTTTGTCAATAGCGCTCAGTAGAAGTTGATTGTACTCCTCTTCAACCAGCATGTTGAACAGCTCTTGTTCGCTTTCGGATTCATTTTTGACAATGTCGTGTCGCTTCTCTTCTCGCTTTCGCCCTCTTAAATAGTTCAAGGAGGCGTTACGTACCATAATGAACAGGAAATCGCTAATCGAAGTAATTTTCTCTTTGTCGGGATTCTCCCAGTATTTAATGATTACATCCTGCGCAATATCCTGAGCTGCAGATGGCGATTTTACAAATCGTTCTGCAACCGCACATATTGATGAGAAGTGCTCTCTTACAAAATTATCGAAGTTATTTATGTTCAACGCACAGATGTTATAGCGACGAAATTATGAATTAATTTCAATTGCAAACAATATTTTTTCTGCTTCATCCACTTTGGTATACTGTGGTGTCTTTACAATAAACGGGTATCATGAACTACAACTCTGCACATCAGTTAGCCGAAATCATAATTAAGATTTGGCTGAATAAAGCCTCTGAACAAGAGCGCGAAAGACTGCTTTCATGGCTTGACGAGAATGAAGAAAACAGACAAACTTACAAGAACATTATAAGCGGGGAAGCACTTTTAAAAAGATTGAAAAGTGAAGAGAAAATTTCACAGAACACCGATTTTGAAATGGTCTCCCGTAAGATTGCTCAAAAACTTTTAAAAAGAAACACACAAAGAAAAGTACTCAATTCAATCTATTTTGCAACCGGAACAATCATACTCTTAGTATGTGCCTGGATATTCTGGCCGGTAAATACACCCACCGAAAAGATCTCCATAGCAGATAATTCAAAGGTGAAACTTATCATGGCATCTGGTAATGTCATCAACCTGGACAAAGAAGCTCCCGACAGTATAGATGCAACATCTGCATTAATTATTAAAAACGAATCCGGACTTGTTTACAAACAGAAAGAGAGAGGCGAAATGGAGGATAAAGAGGTTAAAAACAAAATTGTGACCGGGAGAGGAGGGGAGTATGGTTTTACGCTGAGTGACGGAACAAAAGTGTGGCTCAACTCACAGAGTGAAATAGAGTTCCCGGTAAGCTTCAAAGGAGACCAAAGGGTTATAAACCTGACAGGAGAGGCATACTTTGAAGTTACTCACGATCCAAAAAGACCATTTGTAGTCCATAGTTTTAACCAGACAGTCCAGGTGATTGGAACATCTTTCAATATAAAGGCTTACGCCGATGAAGATAAAGTATTTACAACTCTCATTGAGGGTAAAGTATCTGTAGGAAGCGGAGGAGACAAAATAACACTCACCCCCGGAATGGAGTCGGTATGCCTCAGATCTAACAATGGTATTGAAACATATAAAGTAAATACAGATTTTTCAACCGCCTGGCGTTCAGGATATTTTATGTTCAATGAACAGGATCTGACAGAGATGATTAAGGTCCTTCAAAGGTGGTACGAATATGAATTTATCTATAATAATAAGAGTAGGGGGGCAGATACTTTCAGCGGAAGATTCAATAAATATTCCGATCTGGAATCGACACTCCGCTCAATTACACTCGCCGGAGGACCCGAATTCATAATCAATGAGAATGATAAGCGGGTAATTATCAGCAAAAGAACTAATTAATTGCAATTGATAGGAGGTTGTTCCTGCACCTTAAAAGCAGGAGTATGTTAAAACCAAACAAATTATGTAAAACTTAATTCGATGAAACAAAATTTCAGGTTTAAGCTATGTTGTAATCTGTTTATATTAAGTGTCTTGCTGGTGATTTTAACAATCACCGGAACACAGATGTACGGACAGACGAAACAGGGTTTGATTTCGATAAACCTTAAGGAAGCCAAATTAATCCAGGCCCTTAACGAAATCAATACTCAAACAGGTAATCAAATTCTTTACAAAGTTGAAGAGGTATCCAAAGAGACAAAACTAATCACCATTAACCTAAAAGATGTAAATGCAGTGAAATGTGTTGAGGCATGCCTTTCAGGCACAGGTTTTACATTTACAATGCAGGGTGATGTGATAGTAGTCCATCCCAAAAAACAGGATGAACAATCTCAAAAACCTATTACGCAAATACTTAAAGGTGTTGTAACCGATATATCCGGGCGCCCTGTGGAGGGAGTTGCAGTTATGGTTATGGGAACAACAACCGGAATAGCAACTGATAACAAAGGTTATTATGAAATTAAAGTTCCAAGACAAGCAACAGTTGTCTATGCAATGCTCGGTATGAAAAGGAGGGAGATTACATACCGTGGTCAGGAAGAGCAAAACATAATAATGGAAGATGAAGTTGCCGAAGTGGGAGAGGTTGTTGTAACCGGATTATTCGAACGCCGCAAAGAGAGCTTCACAGGTAATGCCTTAACATTTACAAATGAAGAGCTCAAACTTCTTGGTAATCACAATATAATCGCCAGTCTCAAGAATCTGGACCCATCTTTTATTGTCCAGGAGAGTGTCGAATATGGATCTGACCCCAATCGACTGCCCGAGATGCAAATAAGAGGAACATCCAGCCTTAAAGGTGATTATCAGGGAAATCCGAACCAACCTCTCTTCATTCTTAACGGTTTCGAGGCAACAGCAACGCAGATATTTGACCTGGACATGAACAGGGTAGCATTTGTTACAATTCTTAAAGATGCTGCAGCAAAGGCAATTTACGGTTCGAAGGCAGCAAACGGCGTAGTCGTTGTAGAGACCATATTGCCAAAAATGGGAAAACTTAAAGCCACATACTCGGGAGATATCAATATAAACGCACCAGACCTGACTTCTTACAACCTGGCCAACGCAGCCGAGAAGCTGCAGATAGAACTGGCAGCAGGGCGATTTACCCGCACATCAATTGATCAACAGCAATTCATGAGAGAGCAATACAACTTCCTACTTAGCGAAGTAGAGAGAGGAGTTAACACATATTGGATATCCAAACCCCTACGTGTTGGAGTAGGGCAGAAACACTCACTGCACCTCGAAGGAGGAGACCAGGCAATGAGATATGGTATCGACTTTTCATCAAACAATGTAGCAGGAGTTATGAAAGGTTCTGACCGGGAAACAGTATCCGGTGCCATTAACCTCTCTTACAGATATAAAAATATTATATTCAGAAATATGCTTAACGTGGCCTTCAACAGGGCAGATGATTCACCCTACGGAAGCTTCAGCGATTATTCTAAATTAAACCCCTACTGGACAGAATACGACGAAAACGGTAACATTAAAAGATTCCTGGGCACTTATTCAACCCCCGGATCAAGCGGAACAAATACAAACTATGCCAATCCACTATACAATGCAACAGTAGGAACAAAAAACTTCTCGAAATATGCCGAGGTAACCGAAAACTTCTATATAGAGTGGCAGGCTATAAAGAACCTCAAGATGATTGGCCGTTTCGGATTCAACTATAACAATGATTCACGGGAAGACTTCTATCCTGGTGACCATACCCGTTTCAACGACTGGACAGGAGAAAATTATTTCAAACGCGGCTTATACTCAATAACCAAAGGCGAATCCAAATCTGTAAGTGCCTCCATAACCTCCAATTATACCGGAATATTCGGATCTCATATGATACTAGCCAATTTAGGATGGAATCTCGCAACCACCTCAAACATCTCACACGGGATGTCGGCACAAGGATTCCTTAATAACCGGGTAGATGATATCACTTTCGCCAGACAATATCAGGAAAATGGACGACCAACCGGATCGGAATCGGTGACCCGGGAATTGGGAATCATTGGAGCAGTCAACTACTCCTATAATGACCGTTATCTTGTCGATTTGAGTTTACGTACTAATGCTTCGTCAATGTTTGGAGCCAACAATCGTTGGGGTACATTCTGGTCAGTAGGTTTGGGATGGAATATTCACAAAGAGAAGTTCATGAGTGACAGCAAAGTGATCAATATGTTTAAACTTAGGGGATCGACAGGTTACACAGGTAACCAGAACTTCAATCCATTCCAGGCTATGAGAACATACCAGTTCTTCACAGATAGATTGTATGACAACATCTCAGGTTCTTATCTGATGGCTCTGGTAAATAACAATCTGCAATGGCAACAGACACACGATGTGAACTGCGGTATTGATCTGGGTATGTTTAAAAAACTCAATATTCGTTTCGACGCATATATCAACACAACAAACAATATGTTGATAGATTACACATTACCATCATCGACAGGATTCACCTCATACAAGGAGAATCTAGGAGAAGTAGAGAACAAAGGTATAGATCTCACTGCAAGTTATATTGTGTACCGCAATAACGATAAAGATGCCTTCATCTCAATTAATGCATCTGCAGCACATAATGTGAATAAACTGAAAAAGATATCAAGCGCACTCACAAACTCCAATGAAGAGCAGATAGACAATGTTGGGACATCACCGCTTACACTATACAAAGATGGCCAGTCACTAAGTGTGATATGGGCAGTAAAGTCGCTTGGAATAGACCCAATTACCGGACAGGAACTTTATGTAAAGAAGGACGGAACAACTACCTATACATGGGACCCGCTCGACCAGATTGTTGCGGGAGATGCCACCCCTAAAGTCAGAGGCAACATAGGAATTACATCGGAGTATAAGGGATTCGGTCTTGCTATGTCTTTCAGATATAGCCTGGGCGGAGATTACTATAACTCTACATTAGTAAACCGCGTTGAGAATGTAGATGTTGCATACAATGTTGACAAACGTGTACTTAACTCAACCTGGCATACTCCAGGAGATATGGTTGCTTACCGCAGGATATCTACCAGCCAGACCTCGACCCGACCTACAACACGTTTTGTAGAGAAACAGAACGAAGTGACACTTGCTTCCCTGAATCTCTCATACGACTTTAAACACCTGAATATCCGGAAATATATGCTGGAAAGACTCAAGTTAACACTCTATATGAACGATGTCTTCAGAATTTCCACCGTAGAAGCAGAACGCGGGCTAAGCTATCCGTTCGCCCGTTCGCTCTCTTTCTCACTAACAGCAACATTCTAACCGACTAATATGACACTTATGAAGAATAAAATATTATCAGCACTGGTTGTCTTAATTACAACCGGAAGTATGTGTTCCTGCTCGGACTGGCTCGATGTAAAGCCTAAATCGCAGGTTAAGGACCATGAACTCTTCTCTTCGGAACCCGGCTTCAAGGAGGCGCTCTCCGGAGTTTACTCCCTTCTGGTTACCGAACCTCTGTACACTAAAGAGTTAAGGTTTGGAATGTCCGGCGTGCTGGCACGTGAATGGAGCTACTACACAACAACTTCAGGAGGTTACGCAGGAGAGGAAGCTTATGACTACACTGTTACCGCTACAGAGAACAGAATAGAGGCCATTTGGAAAGGGTTATATAACACTGTAGCAAATGCTAATGTAATACTTGAAGTTATTGACGACAAAAAATCTGTTCTTTCCGGAGTTAATTATAATATTATAAAAGGAGAGGCCCTGGCATTAAGAGCGTTCTGCCATTTTGAGCTTCTCAGATACTTTGGAGTAAGCTGGAGTGTAAACAGCAACCAGCCGGCAATCCCTTATGTTACGACCTATGCACCGGTACAAACAGCTCAACTTACAGTATCACAAGTTATTGATAAAGTACTTAAGGACCTTGCAGATGCTTTGGAACTCCTTAAATCTGATCCTATTTATACCAAAAAGGTTATCACTGAACTTGACGATAACGGCTACCTGATGAACAGACAGCGCCACCTGAACTATTATGCTGTAAAAGGGTTACAAGCAAGAGTTTATCTGCATAAAAAAGATTATATAAATGCAAAACTGTGTGCAAATGAGGTGATAAACTCAGGAGTATTCACTTGGGTATCGCAGAGTAACATGATTGCGGTTAACGACCCTGCTGGCGCCTCGGAACAATTGTGGGCGATAGATGTACAGTCACTCAGTACAATAGCAACCAACTATTTCTCAACAAGTGCCGGAAGCGGTGTCTTCCCAATCTATTCCGAAAGATTAGCTATCTACTATGGTGATGAACGTCAGGACGACTACCGTTTTATGTACCTCTATGAAAATGGCACAGGAGCCAACTCAAATTCAAGATATCTGCGCAAATTCAATACATCCAACCTGGATGATTCATATTACAGAAATAAAATGACAATGCTAAAATTGTCGGAGATGTACTACATAGTTGCAGAATCAAACTACTATACCAGTGATGACTATATGACACCGGTAAATGTGGTAAGAATTGCAAGAGGTCTTAAAACAGCTACGCAACCTGTAAATTTTATAAATTTCTTAACTACGGAGTTCAGAAAAGATTTTCTTGGCGAGGGTCAGTTGTTCCTGTTTTACAAACGTCAAAATTTGGGAAGTATATACGACTCTACAGCCGATCTTATTGGATTGAAGGCATATACATTCCCATTGCCAAAATCGGAAACTCAGGCTGCACAAAGGGAGAATAACCGTTAAACCAGAAAGAAGATGAAAAAGATAATTACAGTAATTGTTATTTGCCTGTTCATGGCCAGCATGAGCAGTTGCTCAAAGAACGAAAGGATGTATTTCGATACTTCCCATTCTGCATTAAACATATGGTTTGGCACTGAAACGGGAACGGTACTTGCACAAACCACATATAATTTTGCTTATAAGAAAGATATGGACTCTGTGATCTTCTTTGCCAGGCTTACTGGTAAAGTGGTGGACTATGACCGTAGCTTTACGCTTGAAGCTGTGGAGGGCGATATAAATAAGGTGGAGTTTGTGTTTGGAAAGTATACTATTCCTGCCGGGAAATACATTGTGCAGTTCCCTATATATTTTAAAAAGCCTGCAAATTTCACCGGATTTAAAGACAAAGATGGTACTATTGTATTCAAAATGAAGCCAAACAACGAATTTCTCGATGGGGCCGAGCTGTACAACAGTATAACCGTGCTTTTGAAAAACAATGTAGGTAAACCCGATAACTGGGATTCAGAGGTTACTTCGCTTTATAGGGCTCTAACATATTATTTTGGAGCCTACAGTGATGTCAAGTATTCATTTATAATCAATGTAACCGGGATGTCTAATTTCAGGATATATACTTCGACAACTCTGCCGGCAGGTACTCCCGATAATGTGATAACCAGCTCTCAGGCTCAGTATCTTAACCGCCAGTGCAGAACAGAACTCGCTAAATACAACGAGACTAACGCCGTACCACTTAAGGATGAATTTGGAAACTTGGTAGAATTCCCTAACAGATAATACAAAATGAAAAAGATACAGAACAATAAAAGATTATTTATCCGGAGCCTTATGAGCCGTATGGCATGGCTTTGTATATTGCTGGGAGTTACTATAATACAACACTCATGTTTTAAAGATCTGGGCAACTACGACTACAAAGTACTGGATAAAGTGGTTATAGATACCGCAAACATGCAAATGCTTGACAGGTATTCAGTATCACGTTATGAAAAATTTACCCTTGAACCCGCTGTATATTTCAACGGAACACGTTTAACCGCTACATCGGATGCGCCGGTAGATTTCTACTGGACAATCGGAACTGTGGGCACTGGAGCCGGAGTTGTATATCGTCTTGATACTCTGGCCAGAACTATTAAACTGGATGCCCCTATTGTTCAGCCGGCTGGATCATGGACGCTTATGCTCACTGCAAAACACCGTGAAACCCAGGTTGAAACATATATGAAGTTTGCTTTAATCATCGAAGAATCAATCACCGACGGCTGGATGGTTCTTTACGAACGCAACGGAGGTACCGATATCGGGCTTATTGCAAATAACAGAATTAAAAAAGGTTATACAGAGGGAACTGAGAAGCTGTTTCTCGATGTTTATTCATCGGCCAACGGTGAGAGATTGAGCGGAAAACCTGTATCCTTTAAACATTCTATAGGAGGTATAGGCTTTGCCGGAGGCGGCGATATCATTGTCGCATCCGAAAACGATGCAAAAGTGGTAAACCTCACTTTTACAAAGCTTTTCGATTTTGAAGATATCTTCTGGACAATGCCTGGCGGTGGTAAGAATATCACATTCTGGAAATCAGGAGGTTCGGGCGGAAGTGCAGGCGGAGAGATTTTGATTAACAACGACAAGGTTCACAGATATGTAGGCGGAAACAGAAACCTTAACAAATATCAGGATCCCTATACAGGAACATATGGAAAACTGGCTGCATGGGTGCCGGACTATCTCATATCTTACGATGCGTTGGTATACGATCAGACCAATACCTGTTTTCTTGGCGTAGCAACAATGGGAGTGAAGCTGAGCAAATTCCCGGCACAGGCTGCAAATGCACCTTTTGATATAAATAATACCGGAATGCAAATGGTTGCATCTGACTATGGTTACAGCAACTACGAATATTCACTTATGAAGAGTGGCAACAGCTACGCATTGTTGGTATCAGATCTTTACACCACCAATGTATCTTCTACCAATATAGCCAAAGCTTATTATGACATGAGCAGCAGCCCCAACATTTCAAATGTTACATCGGTCTCTGCCGGAACACTTGGCACGGTCTTTTATTACAGTGCCGGAAATGCAGTCTATCTCTTCCGTCCGGGATCGGGCAATCCTGCAACAAAGGTGTGGGAGGCTCCTGCAGGAGAGGTTGTCACCTGTGTCAGGATCCAAAAGTACTACTACACAATTCTCATATCTACCGGAATGTTGCTGAACAATAATAAGATTGTCTATGTTTCAACATGGAACGAATCAACACAAAAGGGCACTGTTCACCAGATGGTTATGGATGCTACAAACGGAGCCATCGATGCCGGAACAGACAGAAGTTATACCGGTTTTGGCAAAATCAAAGATATGGCATGGAAATGGGTGTTAGCAATGTAACATATAATTAATTCAAACTATAATATAAAAATGAAAAAACTCTATTTTATTCTGATTGTGACAGGTGTGATGCTTACGATGGATGCTGTGGCACAAAACAGAAAGATTGCTTTTTATGAGAACGACTCGTGGCAGAAGGTAATTGACAATGCGAAAGAGGCTAAAAGGATAATATTCATGGACTGTTATACAACCTGGTGCGGACCTTGTAAAATGCTGGATAAGAATGTATTCACAAACGACCAGATTGCAGATTTCTTCAACGGGAATTTCGTTAATGCCAAGTACGACATGGAAAAAGGAGAAGGAATCACTTTAAAAGACAAGTACGGTGTATCTGCATTTCCTACTCTGCTATTCATAGACCCTTTTACTCTGGAGGTTATCCACCGGGTTGCCGGAGCCGGAACCGTTGAGTACATGATGGAGCAGGCTAAAATTGCAACCAACCCGGCTACCAACATGCAAGGGATAAAGAGACGCTATGAGCAGGGGGAGAAGAGTGCACAAACTCTCAGTGAATATGTAAGCGCTCTCCGGAAAGCAAGTATGAGTACCGAAATCAACAATGTGACAGTAGATTATCTTAACGGCCTAACCAATGAGCAAATGATGCAGGAAATTAACTGGAAGCTCTTCGAATCAAATGTGCTTGACCCGCTTGCAGAGCCCTCTTTAAGGGTGTTTAACAACCGCAAAGCATTTGAAGAGAAGATTGGTAAGAAACGTGTGGGTGATAAGTTAAGTTCCACTCTTTTGATTGCTGTTAACCGATTCAGAACCAAAGAGCCGGAACCAGTAGAAAATTTTGAACAGGAGCGTTTTGATGCCCTTGTCAAACTACTTTCCGCGTCAGATGACGAAATTGCTCCTTTCTCACTTTTACAACTGCAAACAGCTGGCTATGCCCAACATAAGCAGTACGATAAGATGATTGAAGCAATTCAGACAGCAGTGGAAAAGGATTTTCCGGTTCAGGAGCAGCTTAAATCCATATTTTTGATGACCTACCTTACCAAACTGATTGGGCGTGAAGATAAACAAATTCAGAAAAAAGCGACTAAGCTCATTGACTTCGTGATTCAAAAGGCCAAAGAACCATCCGACAAATTACCATTTTACCAGATAAAGGTAATAATGCTCGAATCCTATGGTGATTCTGCGGGTGCTCAAGCGGCAAAAGAGGCTGTGCAAAAATTGAGAGATAGCGGCGCCGGCCCTCGTATGATGAGGATCGGGTAATGACTAAGTAATTGAACTGTCGTCATGTAACCGAAATGGTTATGTGACGACATTTTTTTTGTGTAAAGACAGAATTAGAATAATTATTTATATTTACCGAAAAGATTCTGTAAAATTGCCGAGATTCAACAATCTGAACTTTGACTGAAAATGACATCATATTAAATGGAACATTGTCCGGAGAGAGTCGTGTTATCAACTTTCTTTATGACAAATACGCCGTTCAGTTGAGATATTTTGCATTTAAATATCTTAACAATAATTCCGATGTAGATGATATACTGCAAGAGGCATTCGTCAGTTTGTGGGAAAACAGAAAGAGAATAACATCTGAACAAATGGCTAAAGGTTTTCTTTACAAATATATCCGTAATGAAGCTGTTACAAAGCTCAGAAAAAGAGATGTTAAGAGACGTTTTGAGATGCTTCACCCCATAAATGAATACGAGGACTCTTTTCTTGAAAACATTATAGAATCGGAGGTTTTGAATAATCTTTCACAGGCAATTAATTCTCTGCCCTCTTCATGCCGGACAATATGCCTGATGAGTCTGCAGGGGATGAAGCTTCAGGAAATATCCGAGAAGCTTAACGTCTCTATCAATACAGTTAAAAAACAGAAATCTATTTCTAATGCAAGGATCAGGAAGATAATGGAAGAAATCTTCCTATTGTTGATCTCAATCTGATTTTTTTCTCAAGTCTTTTATTCCAAATCGATCATAAAGCGTATTAATATTAAATACATTCAAGATGGACAAATCTGTAAACAACAGAATTCCTGAACTGATAACCCGTCATATTCTTGGGGTCAGTAACATAGATGAGGAGGCAGAGCTGCAGAACTGGCGCTCTGCTTCAGAATTGAACGAAAAGATCTTTAATAAGTTATGTTCCCGGAACTTTGTGGAACAGGGTCTAAGTCAAGCATACCGGCGTGATGAGGAACACCAGCTCCAAAAGATTATTATTGCAAAAAAAATAGGTCGTTTAAGGCTGTACAGGGGTGTCATCAGGTTTTCAGCTGCAGCAGCTGTAGTAATTATCTTTTTGACTGTTCTGATATTTATGCCGGAGAAAAAGGTAAAATATCCTGAGATAAAATACCAGAGTGTTGTACTAAAATTGCCTTCAGGTGATAGTATAAAACTTGATAAAGACGAGACGAATCTGCTTTCAGAAAAATTTTCGGATTCAAAAGAGAAAACCTCAACCGATAATCCCATGCCTGAAGAATACTCAATTATAGTACCTACAGGACGCACTCATAAGTTATTGCTGCCGGACGGTTCGAGGGTAATGTTAAATTCAAATTCAGAGATAACCTATTCTGTCCCTTTCTCAGGTGAGAACCGGCTAGTGTCCTTCAAGGGTGAGGCATGGTTTGAGATAACAAAAGATCCATCCAGACCTTTTATATTGTCTACTGGCGAACTAAACATAGAGGTATTAGGAACATCTTTTGCAGTACGGAGCGAACTTACGGAGATAAGGACCACTTTGGTTACCGGGAGCGTGAAGGTTACAGATGTTTCCAGATGTTCTTCTCTTATGCTGGAACCTTCTCAACAGGCTCTCTTCAATACATCAGACGGAAAATTAACTTCTCAGGATGTAAATGTAGATGAATATATTGCGTGGAAAGATGGCTTTTGGTACTTTGACAATCGTACTTTGGGATACATTGTTGAGGAGTTATCCAGAAATTACGGATTTAAATATGAAATCGCATCAAAAGAGTTGGAAAATCTCCCGTTCTCTTTTAAATTAAAGCGGGAATTAGATTATATTCAAGTACTTGAAACAATAGAAAAAACTAACCGTATAAAAATAAATGCCTATAAGGATAAAATAATTTTACTAGAGAAATAACGGTAAAAGGAAAAGGGCGTTTAGGATAAACGCCCCCGTTTAAAGGAAAACCGGCCAGCCTTCGCTTCCAACGATTGGGCCAAATTTTTAACCTAAAAACACATAAATGTATGAAAATTTTTAGAAAGCTGAAGCAAATACTATTATTGTTGCTCCTTTCGTTGCAATCTTTCGGGGCGCTTTATGCTCAGAAGGATAGTTTTACTCTTAATATGCGTGAAGCCTCGATAAAAGATGTTATCAAGGCAATAAGTGCACAGAGCAACTTCTCATTCGTTTACAGCGACGCTGATGTTGCAAAAGTGGAAAAGAAAAACATATCATTTACAAATGAGAGTATTATAAAGATTCTTGATTACTGTCTTTCATCTTCCCAATTAGAATACGAGATAAAAGATAATATAATTATTATTAAAAAAAGCAATCCTAAAAAACAGGACGATCAACCGCAAAAGCCCATTACACAGCTTCTTAAAGGAGTTGTAACAGACATTGCGGGACGCCCGATGGAAGGGGTTGCCGTTATGGTAAAGGGCACAACTACCGGAATAGCAACCGATAACAAAGGTTATTATGAGATAAAGGTGCCAAGACAAGCAACAATTGTTTATGCAATGCTTGGCATGAAACGGAGAGAAATTATCTACCGTGGTCAGAATGAGCAGAATATCATCATGGAAGAGGAGGCGGCCGAAGTGGGAGAGGTGGTCGTGACAGGTGTTTTTACCAAGGCCAAAGAGAGTTATACCGGTTCGGTATCAACAGTAACATCACGGGAGATTCAAGCTTTCAGAGGCCAGAACCTAGTTCAGACTCTTAAGAATATTGATCCCACCATTAATATTTCGGTCGACAATAATCTCGGTAGCAATCCGAATGTGATCCCTCAAATCACAGTCAGAGGAAACTCATCATTGCCAATGAGCGTAGAAGAGTATAATGCGGGCTTGAAAACCAATGTGAATACTCCACTGATTATTATGGATGGATTTCAGATTTCATTAACCAAGCTAATGGACTACAACGACGAAGACATTGAATCGATCAATATACTTAAGGATGCATCAGCTACCGCTATTTATGGTTCAAGAGGAGCAAACGGAGTTATAGTGGTTATTTCAAAAGCACCACAGTCAGGCCGGTTAAGAATAAATGCCCAGGCAGGACTTTCACTTGAAATGCCCGACCTTACCACTTATGATCTGTTAAATGCTTCGGAATTGCTTAATTTACAGAATAGACTTGGAATTTACACCTATGCCCCCAGTCATTCTGCTAACGAATACAGACAGAAGTCTTATGAGTTAAGACTCAAAGATGTTCTGGAGGGTGTTAATACCGACTGGCTGCACTACCCAGTACGAACCGGCGCAAGTAGGAAGTATAATATAAGAATGGAGGGCGGAAGTAATGAATTCAGATGGGGAGTAACGGCATCTTCAAACATCACAGAAGGAGCTATGAAGGGCTCATCAAGAGATAATTTCAACGCAGGAATGACGCTTTCTTACACTTATAGAAATGTTATTTTTAAGAATCAGTTCAGACTGGGAGTCAACAAAAGCACAGAAAGTCCTTACGGCACATTCAGTACTTACGCCAATATGATGCCATATTACAAACCTTACAATGAAGATGGCTCTCTTATAAAAGACTTTATGGGGCTATATACAGTTAACTCAAGGATTCAGAATCCGCTATATGATGCTATATTGGATACTAAAAACGAATCCCGTTATACTGAATTAATTAATAACTTTTCTATTGAATGGAATATCCTTCCGGAGTTGAAATTAAGAGCGCAGATGGGAATCTCAAAAAAGATTAACCAGACAGACCGCTATTTACCTGCAGAACACTCTACATTTAAAACATCGGTGTATGAAACTGAAGAAGGTTATTTCAGAAAAGGAAAGTACACTTACGGTACCGGGAGTAATACAAGCTATGATGCCGATGCTGTTCTTAGCTATACAAAGACATTCAAAGGGAAACACCAACTCTATGCAGGATTAAACTACTCAATTCAAAGTGGAGATAATTACATGTATAACTTTATTGTTGAGGGTTTTTCAAGTTCAAGTAAACCATTTCTGGGAAATGCTCTACAATACGATGCAACTGGAATGCCCAATGGTACAGAGAGTTCATCAAGAAGAGTTGGCTTAACCGGAAACATTAACTATACACTAAGCAATAGGTATTATGCCGATTTCTCCTATAGAATCGATGGCAGTTCGCAGTTTGGCAGTAAAAGTAAATATGCACCATTCTGGAGTATGGGACTTGGATGGAATCTGCATAGAGAGAACTTTTTAAAGAACAGTAATTATATTAATAATCTCAGGTTCAAAGCCTCATACGGACAAACAGGTTCTCAGCAATTCTCACCATATCAGGCTCTGCAAACTTATCAGTATTATACAGATAACAGATATCTGAACCGTACCGGAGCATATCTGATGGCATTAGGAAATGAAAACCTTAAATGGCAACTGACCGACCAGTTTAACACCGGACTTGAAATTGGCGTTTTAAACAATAGGTTGAGTGCATCATTTGATTACTACATTAAACAAACTTCCGATTTACTTTCATCAAGAGATCTTCCTTTATCAACCGGTTACTCTTCTTATATAGACAATATTGGCGAAGTTAAAAACTATGGATATGAAGCATCTCTTAACGGTTATATCTTCAGGGATACAGAAAAGGGTTTTGTGTGGATGCTTGGAGTCAAACTGGCGTATAATAAAAATGAAATCAGCAAGCTTTCGGATGCCATCAAAGCTCAGACTGAAAAATATAAAGCCCAAAATGTTGATATGGGTACACTTTTTTATGAAGGATATTCTCAGAACTCTTTATGGGCAGTAAAATCTCTTGGTATTGATCCAAGCACAGGTAAAGAGTTGTATCTGGATAAAAATGGAAATATCACTGAGGTGTGGGAACCATCGGCCAAAATCTATTGTGGAATTTCTGAACCACTCTACAGAGGAAACCTGAACTCGATGCTGAGATATAAAAGCTTTTCGCTTAATCTTTCATTTGGTTATCATTGGGGAGGGCAGGTGTACAATCAAACTCTTGTTGATAAAGTTGAGGTTACCATCAATACTGTTGGCGCAAGAAATGTTGATAGAAGGGTGTTTACAGAACGCTGGACAAAACCGGGAGATTTAACTTTCTACAAAGGTTTTTCAAACACAGCAACAAGAGCAACATCACGTTTTGTTATGGATGACAACGTATTTGAACTCCAAAGCGCAAGTTTGCAATACAGACTTGACAAAGAGACTTTTAAGAAAAAATATAAGATTCAATCCGTTCTTCTTGAAATGAATATGTCTGATATATTTTATATCTCATCTGTAAAGAGAGAAAGAGGTATCAGTTACCCATTTGCAAGAAGAGCAGGATTTTCAGTTTCACTAATGTTTTAACCGGTTCAAAGAATTATGAAAAGAAAATTACAATATTGTTTATTAGCATTTTTGCTTATAACAACTTCATGTGATAAATGGTTGGATGTTAAGCCGGGGAACCAGGCTACTACTGATGAGCTGTTTAGCACTTATTCAGGTTTCTGCGATGCGCTGAATGGTTGCTATATTAAGTTGAAAGATAGAACCATATATGGCGAAAAACTCACAATGAGTAATATAGAGTCAATGGCTCAACTGTGGATTACCACTCAAAGTTCACTTCCTACCGATTACGAACTGGCAAATTTTAAATATGACGGCGATAACGCAAAAAGTTCCGTAAGCAGTATCTATTCAGGTCTCTACAATACTATTGCTCAGGCAAATATGATAATCACAAATCTGGATAAATATGGGTCTGTTATAAAAGATCCTGTATCCCGAGCTTTAATAGAGGGTGAGGCCTATGCAATAAGAGCATTCTGTCACTTTGATGTGCTTAGACTCTTTGGGCAGTTGCCTGCAAACCAGACAATAAACATTTCGTTGCCATATGCAGAGTTTGTATCATCGAGTGTTTTACCGCAATACTATAACTATAGTCAGTTTGTATCTAAAATTGAGGCCGATCTGAAAAAGGCCGAAGATTTACTAAAGAGTAATGACCCAATTTTTAAATATACTTTCAGTTATTTGAATTCCTTTAATGCCAGTCAGACAGATAACATAAAACTAGATGACGAATTCCACGGATATCGTCAGAACCGATTCAACTACTGGGCAGTCAAGGCACTTCAGGCCAGATTCTATCTATATACTGGAAATAAGGAGAAAGCGTATTCGATTTCAAAAAGCATTATTGAAGCAAAAGATGTTGATGGAAATGATCTTATTACCCTAAGTGGCAGCAGCGACATAACTGCAGGATATCTTGCATGCCCTACAGAATCTCTTATGATGTTGAATTCGTTTTCTATAATGGACTATACTCCAAATATTTTAGCTGCCGGATCAACTCAGATAAGAAATACTCACCTTGTAATTTCGCAGGATCAGCTAAACAAATTATTTGAGGGACAAAACACCGCCTCAAATAA
>CAZFTS010000046.1:0-17588 GCA_964521685.1 uncultured Muribaculaceae bacterium | reverse complement strand
TGAATAACTCGTTAGCAGCTGCTAATGTGTGTGTTAAGTAGGTGGGGAACTTTAGGGATCCCTCAGTGTTTTTTGTAAATAGTTGTTTAACACTATTGTAGCACATTAATAGGTACTTGTTAAGAGGGGGGATAAAGGCGTTAACTATCTGTTTTTGTGCTGTTTGTAAAAAACACTGAGGGATGCAAACTCCGGCAAAGCGCCTCTATCTTAGAATCGTCAATTTTACTGGTTGTCTCCTTGATTCCGGAGATGTTTCTGACCAGCATTTTTTCAATGAAGTTCATTTTATCGAAGAGGAATTCGCCACCTACTACCTCCTTTGATATGGCGTGGTTGTATAGTATTTCAGGGAATGCGTTTTTAAGTTCGGTTTCGTATTCGGGTTTATTCATTGCGCAGATGAAAAGCGCAACTCTTTTCTGAAGCAGATCGACAAGGTTGTTTTTGCAGAACTCTTTTACGCTTCCCTGAATATTTCCGGCGTGGATTGATCCTCCTAAAATTATGGTGTCGTAGATACTCAGGTCTATGTTACTATTTTGTTTCAGATTGAAAATATTGATAATCCCATCCGGGTGGTTTTGAATGTTATCTTCCTTTGTATTGTTAGCAGAAAGTCTCTCTTTGATAATGTTTGCTACCTTTCCGGTTGTGCCGTGCGATGTGGCGTAGATAATTGCTGTTCTCATTTTTGTTGATTTTAAATTTTGTGCAAAGGAATACCTTATCAACTAATGTGAGGTCTCAATTTACCGGAGATGTGTCTCAATTTACCGGGGAGTTGAAGTATTCGCCAGGTGTGATGCCGGTGTTTTTTTTAAAAACCCGGTTGAAGGTGGCTTTGGAGTTGAATCCGCAATCGTAAGCAAGTGCTATTATTGTCAGTTTTCTCTTTGAACTCACACGGCACATCTGCTTAAACTCCTCTACACGGTAGTGGTTTATAAAGTCGTAAAAATTCATACCAAGCAGACCGTTTATTATTCCGGAGAGGTAGTCGGCAGATACACAAAGCTCTTTGCTTAGACTCCCAAGATTGAGATCGGGATTGAGGTGGGGCTTCTGCTCCTTCATCTTTGTAATTAGCTTTAATGCAAACTCCTGATCGGCCTGGTTGAATGAAAAGCCGACCTGGTTTATTGATTTTAATTCACCCCCGGGAAGTGTAATTATTTCTGATGTATCTGAAGAGTTGGAGAGTTTTAAATTATTTGCCGGGTTACCCTCCGAAAAGAGGTTGCCCTGTCTCAACCCAAAGAACCCCAGGATAATTACGAAAACAGAGGCGATGTTGTAGCCGGTGAGTTGAAGTGTGCTGTATGGCATAAAGTCTCTTACCGAATCTGCAATATAGAGGAGACTTATTGAAGTATAACATATAAAAGCCCAAATTAGTAAGAACCTGAGCCATCGTAAATCTATCTTCTCAGTTTTTGAGTAGTAAGATTTAATGTTAACCCTATGACGTTTAATTAGATGCAATCCCCAAAGAGTATATCCGATATTGGAAACTGCAATCAACCCCATAATCAATGGAAATATTATGTTTCCACTGAACGATTCACTGCTATCTGCCGCAATTTTAATTGAGTCGGGTTGCAGATAACTGTTGAACAGAAGCACAATGAAAGCTAATGTAAAAGGCAGTAACATAGGAAGATGAATAAGGGAGGCCATAAATCCCGGAGTGATTAGCCGCTTGACATACAACCATAAAGCCGGGCCAAGAAGAAGGACAAACGGTGCAGATGTATTGATCAGAAATGGATTGGGATATCCCCTCTCTCTGTTTAATATCTCCAGCCAGGCAAGTGTCAGTCCGATTGCCGATAAAAACAGATAGAGTGCAAGATGATTATCGGCATCTCCCCTCCTTTTTTTTGAAAGGAGCAATACGGGGAGAAGCAGTGACATGAAAATTCCGATAATAAGAGTTGACTCCATCTGAATAAGTTTACCTTCGAAAGTTTTAGCAGTTTACAAAGTTAATTAAAGTATGATAATGGCTTTTTAATTTTAAGTAGTACCTTTTTGTTTTATATTTGTATCAAAATATTTAAAAATTATTAATAATTGTTGCCATAATGGAGTATTTTCATATAAGTTCTAACAACTCAACCATTGAAGAGGTAATATCATTACTGAAACCAGGATGCAAACTTGTCCTGACCGACGATGCCAAAACGAGAATTATTAAATGCAGGGAGTATCTGGATAACCAGATGCAAAATGCAAAAGAGCCCATTTACGGTATAACAACCGGATTCGGTTCATTGTGCAATGTGTCGGTAGATAAGGAGCAACTGTCACAATTACAGGTTAATCTGGTGATGTCTCACGCATGTGGTGTTGGAGAGGAGGTTCCTCAGGAGATTGTTAAACTTATGCTTGCTCTAAAGGTTAAATCTCTTTCATACGGATACTCGGGGGTGAGGATGGAGACAGTTGAAAGACTGGTAGATATGTTTAATAATGAAGTGATTCCCGTGGTTTATAAACAAGGGTCATTAGGCGCATCGGGAGACCTTGCACCTTTGGCCAATATGTCTCTTCCGTTAATCGGGCTTGGAGAGGTGAACCATAAAGGAAAAAGATATTCGGGAGCTGAAATTAACGGAATCTTTGGATGGATGCCGCTCCAACTTGCATCAAAGGAGGGACTTGCGCTATTAAACGGGACTCAGTTCATGCTTGCTTACAGCGTTTGGTGCATAATAAAATCACAAAAGCTGTCACAACTTGCCGATATTATTGCAGCGCTCTCACTTGAAGCTTTTGATGGCCGTCCTGAACCGTTTACCGAGGCGGTACATATGGTTCGCCCGCATGCAGGCCAGCTTGAAACAGCTAAAGCGATGAGAGACCTGCTACAGGGTAGCGAATTGATTAAGAGAAAGAAGGAGCATGTTCAGGACCCATACTCTTTTCGCTGCGTTCCACAGGTTCACGGAGCCTCAAAAGATGCAATAAATTATGCCCTTAAGGCATTTGAAACAGAGCTCAACAGCGCAACTGATAATCCGACAGTACTTCCGGATGAAGATAAGATTATATCTGCCGGCAACTTCCACGGACAACCGCTTGCCCTGCCGCTCGATTTTCTCTCAATAGCACTAGCAGAACTAGGAAGTATTTCAGAGAGAAGAACATACCAACTGATTTCCGGGAAGAGGGGATTACCATCCTTTCTTGTGGCACATCCGGGTCTCAATTCCGGCTTTATGATTCCGCAATATGCGCAGGCATCGGTAGTCAGCCAGAATAAACAGCTTGCCACACCGGCCTGTATTGACACAATTGACTCATCACAAGGGCAGGAGGACCATGTCAGCATGGGGGCGAATGCTGCAACAAAATGTTATATGGTGGTAGAGAATCTGGAGAAGATTCTGGCAATTGAGCTGATGAATGCGGCGCAGGCACTTGAATTCAGGAGACCAGCAAAAAGTTCTCCGGTGATTGAAAAGTTTGTAGGAGAGTACAGAGAGTACGTACCATTTATCAGAGAAGATGAGGTAATGTATTTGAATATAAATAAATCGCTTGATTTTATAAGAAAAACAGACCTATAATAACGAGGGCTAACATTAATAACCGGCATTCATATTCATAATAATGAAGACCATTTTAATTAATATCAAAGAGATTATCCAGACAGAAGGTGAAAAGAGGGTCTCTCTCCGCAAAGGGGAGGCTATGTCAGGAATGGATAATATCCATGATGGATATATAATTATAAACGGTAATGAGATTGAGGATTTCGGAGAGATGTCTGACCTCCAGGAAGATCAGACAACCGGAGCTAAAATTGTTGATGCTTCAGGCAGATTGGTACTTCCTGCTTTTTGTGACTCGCATACACATCTGGTTTATGCCGGCAGTCGCGAGATGGAGTACATAGATAAGATAAGAGGGTTATCCTACCAGGAGATTGCTGCAAGAGGCGGCGGGATTCTGAACTCAGCCGCACTCCTTCACAGAACATCTGAGGAGGATCTGTTTAATCAGACACTGGAAAGGGCGTGGGAGATCATTGGTTTCGGTACGGGAGCGGTTGAGATAAAAAGCGGCTACGGGCTCACAACAGAGGATGAGATAAAGATGCTCAGAGTTGCCAGACGAATTGGACAGGAGACACCTTTGACAGTCAGAACAACTTTTCTTGGAGCACATGCAGTACCTCTAAGGTATAAGGACAGAAGGGAAGATTATGTAGATGAGGTTATTGACGAGATGATCCCGGCAGTTGCCGAACAGGGACTTGCCGATTACATTGACACCTTTACAGAACAGGGGTTCTTTACAGTTGACGATGCGGACAGAATCTATACAGCTGGTGCAAAATATGGATTAGTTCCAAAGGTTCATGCAAATCAGATGAGCTTTTCAGGTGGAGTACAGGTGGGTGTAAAACACAATGCAATCTCGGTAGATCACCTTGAATTTACTTCTGACGCAGAATTTGACGAAATTAAAAACAGCAATACGATGGCAACACTACTGCCGGGATCTACATTCTTCCTTGAAATGGAGTATGCTCCTGCAAGAAAGATGATTGAAAGAGGGTTGGCTATTGCTATTGCTACAAATTATAACCCTGGTTCATCTCCATCGGGAGATATGAAATTTATGATAGCTCTGGCGGCGTTGAAAATGAAACTTACGCCAAGGGAGCTTATAAATGCAACTACTATAAACGGTGCTTATGCAATGGGATTGAGCAACTCCCATGGTTCTATAGCAAAAGGGAAGAGAGCGAATCTCATTTTAACAAAACCAGTACCTTCGCTGGAGTTTATCCCTTATGCCTTTACCACACCTCTGGTAGAGAAGATGTTTCTCAACGGTAAAGAGGTGGATTTTCACAGTAAAAGAGTAATAGATTAAAGAGATGAGCTATGTTCAGTTTTAATACACCATTGGGCGAAATAGCAGTAAGTCTGCTTGGTCATGCATCTCTGCTAATTAAATGGCAGGGGAAAAATATCTTTGTTGATCCCTACAGCAATGTTGCCGACTTCTCTGAGCAACCAAAGGCAGACCTTGTTCTGCTTACTCATCATCACTACGACCATCTTGATGAAGAGGCGCTTAAAGAGATTGTTACAGATAAAACAGTTTTTGTCTCCAATACAGGCTGCAGTGAAACACTGCCACAGACAAATGTCCTTAAACAGGGAGAGGAGTACTCATACGATAAAATCAGAATAAAAGCGGTCTATGCTTATAATATGATTAATAAAAGAGAGGATGGATCTCCTTACCATCCACGAGGGGAGGGTAACGGATACATTCTTGACTTCGGGGGTTATCGTGTTTACATTGCCGGTGATACCGAGCTTATCCCTGAAATGAGAGAGTTGGGGGTTATAGACCTGGCTTTCCTTCCGAAAAATCTGCCCTACACAATGAGTGACGATATGTTTATCGAGGCGGCAAAAACCATTAAGCCGGCAAATCTCTTCGCCTACCATTTCTTCAAAATAGATATTGAAAAACTAAAGGCAAATCTGCCGGTGGGGGTAAGGTTACATAATATTGATTAATAAACATTAAGTATACATTAACAGTAACGTACAATTATAAATAAGAACAGAGGTTAAGTCATGATCAGAAAAATTATTGAGTGCGTACCCAACTTCAGCGAAGGGAGGGACATGCAGGTTATTAAGCAGATAACAGATGAAATAGAGAAGGTGAAGGGTGTAAACCTGCTGAACGTCGATCCGGGTGCTGCAACCAACAGGACTGTTGTTACATTTGTGGGTGATCCTGAGAGTGTATCTGAGGCTGCATTCAGGGCTATCAAAAAAGCGTCTGAAGTGATTGATATGAAATATCACCAGGGGGAGCATCCGAGGATGGGGGCTACAGATGTCTGTCCGTTTATTCCAATATCAGGAATTACCATGGAGGAGACTGCTGCCTGCGCAAGAGCTCTTGCCAAAAGAGTGGGAGAGGAGCTGGCGATACCTGTCTATTGCTACGAAAATGCTGCCTTTGAACCGAAAAGAAAGAATCTGGCAAATTGCCGGTCGGGTGAATATGAGGGACTTTCAAAGAAGTTTACCGATCCTGAGTGGAGACCCGATTTCGGTCCTGCCACCTTTAATGAGCAGGTTGCCCGCACAGGTGCGACAGCAATAGGAGCACGCGATTTTCTGATTGCCATCAACTTCAATCTCAACACCACATCTACCCGCCGTGCAAATGCCATTGCATTCGACGTAAGAGAGAAGGGACGAAAAAAGAGAGAGGGGAATCCCTTTACCGGGAAAGTGGTTAAAGATGAAAAGGGTGCAGATGTGTGGATTCCGGGAACTTTAAAAGGCTGCAAGGCAATTGGCTGGTTTATAGATGAATATGGAATTGCCCAGGTCTCTATGAATGTTACCGATATAACTGCTACACCTGTTCATATTGCGTTTGATGAGGTGGTTGCAAAGGCATCAGCCAGAGGTATCCGGGTAACCGGCAGTGAGATAGTTGGTCTTATCCCCAGGCGTGTTCTGATAGATGCCGGTAAATATTATCTGGCCAAGCAGAACCGCTCACTTGGAGTATCGGAAGAGGAGATTATAAAAATTGCCGTTAAGTCAATGGGTCTGGACGACCTTAAGCCTTTTGATCCAAAGGAAAAGGTTATCGAATATCTGATTGAGGATAGTAGTAAAAAGAGGCTGATAGATTTGACCTGCAAGGGTTTTGCACTTGAAACAGCAAGCGAATCACCTGCCCCCGGCGGCGGTTCGGTATCTGCACTTATGGGCTCCCTGGGAGCAGCACTGGGCACAATGGTTGCCAACCTCTCTTCGCACAAAGCTGGATGGGACGATAAATGGGAGTACTTCTCAGATTGGGCAGAGAAGGGGCAGCAGATAATCTCAGAACTTCTCTTTCTTGTAGATGAGGATACAAACGCATTCAATAAAATAATGGAGGCATTCGGTCTGCCAAAAGGGAGTGATGCCGAAAAGGAGGCCAGAAGCAAAGCTATTCAGGAGGCAACTCTCTATGCAACAGCAATTCCGATGAAAACCATGATGGTAGCCTACAGCGCTTTCGATATGGTAGAGGCAATGGTAAAAGAGGGTAATCCGAATTCGGTGTCAGATGCCGGAGTTGGCGCTCTTGCACTCAGAGCCGCCATCTACGGAGCCTATATGAATGTCCGCATCAACTCAAAGGATCTCAAAGACAGAGTTGTGGCAGATGCAATGGTGAAAGAGGCCCAGGAGATATTCGATAAGGCGTTGTTGCGTGAAAAGCAGATCACGGATGCAGTGCTCGCAACACTTTTGTAAATTACTTTTGTTATCAAGGGGTTTATAAAAAGAGTTTAGTTAAAAAACACAACTCAATTGATCTCCTTTCCAAAATGCTCTACTATTAGTGAGTTGGATGCAATTATCAAAAACAGCTTAATTTTTACACCGTTTGGGAAATGATTTTCTGATATAATTTCTTCATTGAGATAAATCAGCAGTTCAGAAATATTTGATTGAATAGTGAGTTTTTCCATGCCTGCTTACAACTCTGAGGTTATGGAATTTGTGACATTTCTTTAATTATAGCATTTCGTATAAAAGTTAAAGTAAAAATTGACTTACTAACTTAATTATATTAATTTTACATAGCTTCTCCTTTCGGAAAGAGCGAATTTCAAATAATCCATTGTTTAAGAAAATCTAAACCAGTCACAGAGTCATGGTTATGGATTTGTCAATTTGTGTTTTACATAATTTTGTGTTTTACACAACAATAGATTAATAAAGAACATACACTCACTAAAAATTTAAAACGATATGAAAAGAAAAAAGTTAATTGTTATTTTAATCTCCTTATTATGCATAAGTAATCAATCTTTTTCTCAGGATTTAAAGGAGAGGAAAACTCAGACTGATATTGGTGTCGGATTCTTTTTTTCAGAGAATAACAATGGCCCGTCTATCAGAGCAAGTTATGGTTATCTTCCGAATAAATCTCTTTTTCTGGGGATTGGTGCCGGTGCTACTCTATATATTCCACAAAAAGGAGGATCCAATAAAGCAGCGAGGATTCCAATCTTTCTCAATTCAAAATATTCGTTGGCTCTCTCTCAAAAATCTTCATTAATTGTTGGATTGGAGGCCGGATATCGATTCTTTTCAAAGTGGGGTAATAGTAATTACAACTTATTTTATGCCATGCCCAAAATAGGAGTGGGATTCAAAGTTGGAAAGAGTAGGAAGAATTCAATAAATTTAATTGCAACATTTAACAGAGACAGAAGAGTTAATATCAACACATTTGAAAATCAGAAAGGAGTATTTATTGAATTCGTATTCTGAAGCAGCTTGAGGTAACTGCCACATTGGATTTAAAAAAAGTGGCCGGGTTTTCCGGCCACTTTTCAGTATATATTGCTGTGAAGATTACTCTGCTGTTGCTGTTTGTGCAAGGCGTTTGTATGAGTTGTATCTCCATTTGGCAAACTCTTCGGTGAGTTTGAAGAGCTCTTCGGCATCTTTCGGGAAGGTCTTCATGAGGGAGGTGTATCTCACTTCGCCTTTGAGGAACTCCTGGAATTTAGTCCAGTCAGGCTCTTTGCTGTCAAGAGTGAATGGATTTTTGCCATCTGCCTCGAGCATTGGATTGTAGCGGTAAAGCTGCCAGTATCCGCACTCAACGGCTAACTTCTCTTCTCTCTGGGTTGCACCCATTCCATTCTTAAGACCATGGTTGATACATGGAGCGTAAGCAATGATCAGAGATGGTCCGTCATACTCCTCGGCCTCTTTGAGAACTTTGAACAGCTGGTTCTGGTTTGCACCCATTGCAACCTGTGCAACATATACATAACCGTAGCTCATTGCCATCATTCCAAGATCTTTCTTGCGGATTCTCTTACCAGATGTTGCAAATTTTGCAACGGCTCCAACAGGAGTTGATTTCGAAGACTGACCTCCGGTATTTGAGTAAACCTCTGTGTCGAGCACAAGAACATTTACATTACTTCCCGATGCAAGAACGTGGTCAAGACCGCCGTATCCAATATCGTAAGCCCAACCGTCGCCACCGAATATCCACTGCGAACGTTTAACAAGGAAATCTTTAAGATCGAAAAGCTCCTTGCAGATGTCGCACTTACCATTCTCAATCAGTGGGATAAGCTTGTCGGCAATCTCCCTGGTAGCAATAACATCCTCGCGTTTTGAGATCCATTCGCCAAAGAGAACTTTCATC
Organism: uncultured Muribaculaceae bacterium; assembly: GCA_964521685.1. Classification (GTDB taxonomy): domain Bacteria; phylum Bacteroidota; class Bacteroidia; order Bacteroidales; family UBA932; genus Bact-08. The sequence continues at coordinate 8,360 of CAZFTS010000046.1, read as the reverse complement.
TCGGCTGTGCAGCTCTTGCACTCAAGACCATCGGCCATAAGTTTTGCAACCCTGTCACGAACTCTTTCTGAACCAAGGTGCATACCAAGGCCATATTCGGCGTTATCTTCGAACAGTGAATTAGCCCATGAAGGACCCTTTCCATCTTTATTTGTTGTGTAAGGAGATGCAGGGAACGACCCGCCAAAGATTGATGAACAACCTGTTGCGTTTGCAATCATCATCCTGTCGCCATAAAGCTGAGTGATAGCTTTGATATAAGGAGTCTCTCCGCAACCGGCACAAGCACCCGAGAATTCAAACAGAGGCTGAGCAAATTGCAGATTCTTGAGATTCTGGCTCTTAGGCTGAACGGTATCTTTGTAGCCTACAACTGAATGCAGATAATCGAAGTTTGTCTGCTCGTGAACCTGAGTGTCGAAAGGCTTCATAACAAGAGCCTTAGTTTTGGCAGGACATACATCTGCGCAGTTACCGCAACCTGTACAATCCATTGGAGTAACCTGAATTGTAAAGCTGTACTCCTTGAATGGACCATTACCCTTAATCTTCTTAACTCCCTCAGGAGCCTTCTTCTGCTCATCTTCATTCATAAGGAATGGTCTGATTGCAGCGTGAGGACAAACGTAAGCACACTGGTTACACTGAATACAGTTTTCAGATTGCCACTCAGGGATGTGAACAGCAATACCCCGTTTTTCGTATGCAGATGTTCCCGCAGGAATTGTTCCATCTTCAAGGTGGAGGAATGCACTAACAGGAAGATCATTACCGGCCTGTGAGTTAACAACATCGGCAACGTTTCTTACCCAATCCGGTGCAAGTCTGTCGAATGAAGATGGCCTGAATTTAGCGGTCAGATTTTTCCATTCACAAGGTACCTCAACTTTTATGCACTCCGAGCCTTTATCTATGGCATCGTAGTTCATTTTAAGTACTTTATCACCTTTCTTTCCGTATGATTTTTTGGCAGCATCCTTCATCTCGGTTACAGCCTGCTCATAAGGGATAATATCTGCAATTTTGAAGAATGCACTTTGAAGAATAGTGTTGGTTCTGTTCCCAAGACCAATCTCCTCGGCAATCATTGTTGCGTTGATAATGTAAAAGTTAAGCTGTTTTTTCGCAATTACTGCCTTAACAAAGTCAGGAAGCTTCTCAAGAGTCTCCTCAACTGACCACAATGTGTTCAGAAGGAAGGTTCCTCCCTTTTTAATACCTTTAAGAACGTCGTATTTAGTAAGATATGGAGTTACGTGACAAGCAACGAAATCAGGATTCGAAACCAGATATGGAGAAGCGATTGGAGTATCTCCGAATCTTAAGTGTGAGCAGGTATATCCGCCCGATTTCTTTGAGTCATAGTCGAAGTATGCCTGTACATATTTTGGAGTGGTTTCACCCAGAATCTTAATGGTGTTTTTGTTTGCTCCAACTGTACCGTCAGAACCAAGTCCGTAGAACTTGCACTCGACAACACCCTTTTTGGCAACACTTATCTCCTCCTTAACAGGAAGCGATTTGAAACTTACATCATCAACTATGCCAACAGTAAAGCCATTCTTAGGCTCTTTCATGTTCAGGTTTTCGAAAACTGAAAGCATCTGCGCAGGAGTAGTGTCTTTTGAAGAGAGACCATAACGCCCGCCTACTATAAGAGGCATCTTGCCACCCCTCTCTGCAATAACCGATTTAACATCAAGATAGAGAGGTTCTCCAACAGCTCCCGGCTCTTTTGTCCTGTCCAGAACAGCAATTCTTTTAACACTCTTAGGAAGAACCCTGAAGAAATATTTAGCTGAGAATGGTCTGTAAAGACGAACTGTAAGAACTCCAACCTTTTCACCTTTTGCAACAAGCATGTCGACTACCTCACGGATTGTCTCGCATACAGAACCCATTGCAATAATTACATTATCTGCTTCAGGATCACCGTAGTAATCAAAAGGTAGGTAGTGACGGCCGGTAGCCTCGCTTATTTCACCCATATAACGGGCAACGATATCCGGAACTGCATCATAGAAAGGATTGCAAGCCTCTCTGGCCTGGAAGAATACATCCGGGTTTTGGGCTGTACCCCTTGTTACAGGCTTATTCGGATTAAGCGCTCTGTTACGGAATCCCGACAGTGCCTTATCACTAATCATCTTTTTAACTTCAGTCCAGTCAAGATCTTCAATTTTCTGAATCTCGTGAGATGTTCTGAATCCGTCAAAGAAATGAAGGAAAGGAACTCTTGTTTTTAGAGTCGAAAGGTGGGCAACTGCTCCCATATCCAATGCCTCCTGAACTCCGCTTGATGCCAGAAGAGCAAATCCTGTCTGTCTTGCCGACATAACATCGGAGTGGTCTCCGAAGATAGAAAGAGCCTGGGCAGCAAGAGTTCTTGCCGATACGTGGAAGACTGTTGGTAATAATTCGCCTGCAATTTTATACATGTTAGGGATCATTAGCAGCAATCCCTGTGAAGCTGTAAATGTTGTAGTTAAAACTCCGGCTTGAAGAGCTCCGTGAAGCGTACCTGCTGCTCCCCCCTCACTCTGCATCTCTACAACCTTTACGGTCTCCCCAAAGAGATTCTTTTTCCCATAGGCCGACCACTCATCTACATACTCTGCCATTGTTGACGACGGAGTAATAGGATATATGGCTGCCATTTCGCTAAACATGTATGCTACATGCGCTGCGGCGTAATTACCATCACAGGTAATAAATTTTTTTTCTTTTGCCATAGCTTTTTTGTTAGAAATTAGTATTTTTTTATATTTATTAATTTTATTTTCAATTATTTGCCCACTACTTTAGAGGAGTTCTCAAAGTCTATCCGATATGCAATAAAAAAACAACACCCCGCTGACCTCTTTTAGTCGCGGAGATGTTTTCCGATATAATTTCCTCTGATTTATCTGCCCAAAAATTCCCGCCGGAGCACTTTTGGAGCCCGGCGAGCTCTGTCTCTGTCTCGAACTCTTTTGATATTTGGTAGTAATTCGCCATGTTAATTATTGTGGCCAAAATTACGACATATTTTTCTAATTTAAAAGAATTTTCACTATTTTTAAGCATCCGTAAATTTAAAAAAACTAACCATGAAAAGATGCATTTTTACACTCGCCCTTATGGCTTTTTCCTTAGTCTCTCTCTCACAAAGCGGTACAATTAAAGTTTACAACGGGAAGATAATCGAAGGTGATTTCTTCAAAGAGAAACTTTATATCTTCGACAAATATGTAAATGGCAGGATCAAACTCAAAGATGGCACACTTTATTATGGTGATCTGAACATCAACACTTTAGGCCAAAGTCTAAGGGTGATTTCAGATACAGGAGATACCATATCCATTAAAACAGAGAGAGATGTAGATGCGGTTAGTGCGGGGAATAACTTCTTTGTAAAGCTTAATAATGTTTATATCCATATATTAAATACGGCGGGGGATGTTTTCCTGGGGATGGAGAGGAGTCTTAAGATTGGTCAGGAGAAGATTGAGGGGGCATACGGAGGCACAAACGATGTTTCGTCCATTTCTAAATTATCGACTGTGGAGGTAGATAACAAAATAGAAAAAATTGTTGGTAGCAGTACGCTCAAGTATGACTACTATGAGAGGCTCTATTTTGTGAAAAATGGTAAAATTTTACCAATCTCGAAAAAGAATTTTGAGAAATTTTTCCCGGAACAAAAAAATATGATTGAAAAATATGTTGCTGAAAACAACATGAAATTCAATCATAATGAGAGTGTTATAAAACTATTTGACTATCTGGCCAAAAACAGGTAGACTATTGGTGTCCGCTTACGATACTTTCGGGAGCAATTTTCTTAACCAAACCCTGAAGTACATTTCCGGGGCCCAGCTCAACAAATTCACGGGCACCGTCACTCCACATATTCTCAACAATCTGCCTCCATCTTACCGGAGCAGTGAGTTGGGTAATTAAGTTCTCTTTGATTTTCGCAGGATCGGTATTTGGTAGTGCATCAACATTTTGATAAACGGGACATACGGGTTTTTCAAATTTTGTTGATTCAATTGCCTGTGCAAGTTCTTGACGGGCCGGCTCCATTAGAGGCGAGTGGAATGCACCGCCCACTGCAAGAACAAGTGCCCTTTTAGCGCCGGCTGCCTTAAGCTGTTCGCAAGCTGTGTTTACTGCTTCAACACTGCCCGATATTACTATCTGCCCGTTACTGTTATAGTTGGCCGGAACAACCACGCCGTCAATCTTCGAACAGATATCCTCTACGGTTTTATCGTCTGAGCCAAGAATGGCGGCCATGGTAGATGGCTCCAGCTTACATGCCTTTTGCATTGCCTGTGCCCTTGCCGATACCAATTTCAGACCATCTTCAAAGCTCATTGCACCTGCTGCCACCATTGCGCTGAACTCTCCGAGTGAGTGTCCGGCAACCATATCGGGATTGAAGTTTTCAATACATTTTGAGAGGATTACCGAGTGGATAAATATTGCAGGTTGTGTAACATTGGTTTGCTTAAGTTCTTCGTCGCTTCCTTCAAACATGATATCTGTAATACGGAAGCCAAGAATCTCATTTGCTTTCTCAAACATCTCTTTTGCAAGCGGATGACTATTGTAAAGATCTTTTCCCATGCCGCGGAACTGCGCTCCCTGTCCGGGGAATACAAATGCTTTCATATTTTAAATTATTGATTACCGGGCAAAGTTACATTTTTTAGTGAAAATTAAAATAGCTATATTTGCCGCCCAGTGACGGCCCCGTAGTTCAGCTGAATAGAACGTCAGATTCCGGTTCTGAAGGTCGGGGGTTTGAATCCCTTCGGGGTCACAATGCAAAAAGAGGTTAACTCAATTTTCGGGTTAACCTTTTTTAATTTCTGTTTAACATAAGGCACACTCTGCTTTTGAAAATCCTCCCCACCTTACGGCGGGTCCCCTCCCTCTTCGGGAGCCAACGTTTTCTAAAGCAGAGTGTGCCTTATGTTCTACTTAAAATAAAGTTGAAATTTAATTGAGTTAACCTCTTTTTTATAAATATATATTTGGGGCTTCCGGGACTCCCCTCTTCGGGAGCCAACGTTTTCTAAATCAGAGAGTGCCTTATGTTTAGACCTAAAATTATTTATTTAATAATAGTGGCTCACGGAGTCAGCACGGAAAATCCTCCCCAACTTCGTTGGGTCCCCTCCCTCTTCGGGAGCCAATGTTTTCCTTTGCTGACTCCGATATCGCCACTACTTATTATTGACCGCATATAAAATTATATTTAAAATCCTGGTTACCCTTTTTTTACTTTTACTATCTATTGCTTCACCCTTGAATCTCTAAATGAAAATGAGGGTAGCTAAACATTGGGTTAGCGTTATATAATCGTGTATAATTCAATCCACTCTGTGCTTTGGAAAACGTTGGCTCCCGAAGAGGGAGGGGACCCGCCATAAGGTGGGGAGGATTTTCAAAAGCACAGAGTGGATTGTATTTAAATGGTACTATTGAATACGATTACCGTAATGTTTAGCTACCTCATTTATTTTGGGGATTATTTTCGGGTGAAGCGGATTTCACGGGTGGGGGAGCTGTTGTGCAGGCCGTCCCATGAGAGGATGAATTTCACCTGTTTACCCTTTTCAAGTTTTGAGAGGATAGGGGAGATGTCAAACGAGACGCGGCCAAACATCCGGTAGAACGGGGCATCTCCTTTGGCGTTGTGGCGGAATTTCAGGTAGATTCTGTCGGAAGTGCTATTCGCTTCATCTACAATCATATTGACCATGTGGGTGATGTTTGGATTGTTGCGAAGGATGTTAAAGTTGATATTAAGGTACTTTGAGCTTATCCATGCATCCACAACCTCCGAACGGTCATTTCCGATGCTATCCTGTTGGGCAGGGGTGTTAATATTGCCGGAGTAAAGTGCGGGTTTTGAAAGTACATTGTAAAGGTCATTTAACTCCACAGGGTATTTTGCCGTTGAGTCATTTATTTGTATCCTTCCCCCTGCAATTTTATAGTCGGCAATTATACGCTGCCCCACTTTAACCGATGCATACGGGATGTGGTTCCTTACAATCTCCAGTATTACACCATTATCGAGGCGGATCGAGTATCCGGGAGAGCCATCTGCAATCTCTCCGTAACTAATGAGAAACTCTCCTCTGTTGTGTTCATCTTTTTCACATCCGGCGGCGAAGGTCATTACCAGAAGAGTAGCCGCCGCCAGTTTTAATAATGATCTTTTCATATTCTGTCAGATTTAATGGTTCTGTCAGATATGAGATGCAAAAAAGATTCCAAATGTTGCATTAATAAAATGCAACATTTGGAATAATGAAGTTTTATACTTATGATTTAATCTACAAAAGCAATAATCTCGCCCTTATCGATAATATCGCCGTGTTTAGCGTTTATTTGCACTATCTTCCCGGTTTTCGGAGCCTTTATAACCTCCAGTCCGTAAAATGCCTGAATAAAGCAGACAGGTTTCCCCTCTTCAACGGCTTCGCCGGTATTCGGTGCCGATGATTTATCTGCAAGGTCGTACTGCCAAAGGAGTTGGCCTTTTACTGTAGATTGTACAGGTTTGGCGTTAGGGTATCTCTCCAGAAGTTTCTCAATATCAAATTTTGGAACCTCGAGTACCGGACGTTTAACTAAGATTGGGGCTCCGGCCTTCTCTTTCGCCGCTTCAAGCTCCTGTTCGAAACGCTGTTTAGCCACGCCGCTCTTGTAGTCGCGGTATTGCCTTTCGTGCATTGCAAATTCGAAGAGCTCTTCATCATCCTCCCCAAGCTCCCAGTTGTTTTCAACCATCTCCTTTCTGAATTTCTCCAGTTCGTTCGGGAATGCATCCTGCGGATTTCCGTCATAGAATTCAAGTCCTTTATCTTTTGCAAGCTGAACCAGTTCAGGGTCAAGTTCTCCCGGGAGTTTCCCGGTTTTGCCCAGAATCATATTCCAGGTATCCTTATCAATTGTAGACCATCTCGGCTCACCTTTAAGGGTGTGCATCAGGTTCATAAGTGCAATATTCTTAACATATTGGCTAAATGGGGTTACAAGTGGCGGATATCCCATCTTAGGCCATACATACTCTACCTCGTGGAATAGCATCACCACCAGTTCGTTAAGTTGCAATGTTTTCTTGCCCTGGTTTTTAAGCGATGAGTTAATTGCCCCGTGGAATCCTTTCAGATCGGCCATCATCGACCCCATCATACCACCCGGAAGACCGCAACCAACAAGAAGAGATGTCATCTGCTTATTACCCGGATCGATAAAATATCCGAGATAATCATCTATAAAGCTCTGTGTAAGCCTTCTCGCCTCCATATAGGCCTCCATATTGATATCCTTCACAAGGAATCCGGCATCCTTCATCATCGCCTGAATGGTAATCACATCGGGGTGAACCATCCCCCACGAAAGCGGCTCCATTGCAACATCCAGATAATCTGCCCCGGCCCGGGCAACCTCCATCATTGAGGCACCCGAGAATCCCGGACCGCTGTGTCCGTGGTACTGAACAACTATATGCGGATACTTATCTTTGATTGACTTTGTAAGACGACCCAGAAATGCAGGGCGACCTATACCGGCCATATCCTTCAGGCAGATCTCATCACAACCGAAAGCAACAACCTTATCTACCAGACCCATATAATACTCAACCGTGTGAACAGGTGAATATGTGATACTTAAAGCAACCTGAGAAATCATTCCTCCAGCCTTGGCATATTTAACCGAACCTTCCAGATTACGCGGATCGTTCAGACCGCAGAAAGATCTTGAAATATTGGTACCCTGTTTAGCCTTTACCTTATACATAAGCTCACGAACATCTGCAGGAACAGGGTTCATCCTCAAAGCATTGAGACCCCTCTCTAGCATATGCGTCTGAATTCCCGCCTTATTGAAAGGCGCAGTCCACTCCCGTACCGCTTTATTCGGATTCTCCCCGAAAAGCAGATTAACCTGTTCGAAAGCACCCCCATTTGTCTCAACCCTGTCGAAACACCCCATCTCAATAATAACAGGAGCAATCTCTTTCAACTGATGAACCATAGGGACATACTTACCCGATGATTGCCACATATCTCTGTAAACCAGAGAGAACTTAATTTCGCGAGCCATAATTTCAATATATTGTTTTCTATGTGTGTCAAAGCCGGTTTTGGCGCTGCAAAAATATGAATTTAGATTTGAATTTACCTAATAAATAACCACTCTCCACTAACGAATAAAAATAATTACCACATAAGATTTTTATAAATTATTGTTTTTAAAAATTAATTAGTATTTTTGCAGCCCGATTCTTCGGGAACATGGTGGTCGTAGCTCAGCTGGTTAGAGCGCTAGTTTGTGGCACTAGAGGTCGTGGG
>CAZFTS010000045.1:0-18024 GCA_964521685.1 uncultured Muribaculaceae bacterium | reverse complement strand
CCAGGACCCCAACATTAAAAGTGTTGTGCTCTACCTGCTGAGCTACTGAATCTTCGTTTTTGGGAGTGCAAAGATATGGCAACTGATTTTTATTTCCAAATTTCTTTTTTAAAAAAGTTAGAAAATCTGCTAAATTTGTACTCTTTTGAAATTTGCAGAGGGGTTAATACTTAATGATGAGAGGCTCTTTTCTTTTAACAATCAGCTCTTTTTTAACGGAATGCGGTGTAGAGTACATTCTGTCAGATAGTTTTATTAAAGTTACAAATCCTGAGTTAATAATCAGGGTGAGGGGGCTTAATCAGATGAAGGATGGGATGGGGAGCGTTGAGAATGCGCCTGACAATGGGGAAAAAATAAAGGAAATCACCCTTTATGAAGATCTTTGGTATACGAAAGGTGAAATAGTTAAAAACAGATTAATGGCTTTGCTGGGAAAGGGGGAGGTTATATTTGCCCGTAAATGTGTTGTTGTTCCTCTAAGTGTTGAGGCATCTGATGAGTTCCTGAATAAAAACCATCTTCTGGGTGCTGCAAAGTGCAAATACAGATATGGGCTTGTTTATAACAGACAGATTGTTGCAGTGGCTGCTTTTTCGGCTTCCAGACCTATGAAGAGGGGAGAGACTACTGTCGATTCATTTGAATGGGTGAGGTATGCAAATCTAGGTTCATTGCGTGTTGCAGGGGGGATGGGGAAGATTTTGAACCATTTTGTGAAAGAGGAGAGGGTTCAGGAGATAATGTCATATGCCGATATTGACTGGGGAGACGGTGATGTTTACCGTAAACTTGGATTTACGCTGGCAGGGGAGACCCCTCCGATTGAGTTTTATGTAAACAGAGATACCCTTGAGAGGGTTTCATTAAAAAAACTCCGGAATGACCGTAAATATCGTTCGATTCCGGAGTCAGACATGGTATTAGTCCGCAATTCGGGAAACCTTAAGTTTCTCAGACTTTTCGCCCTCCTTTAATCCATCTTTGTCCATCTCAATAAGAATCTTATCGCCCATTTTGAATTTTCCGCCCACAATTGCCTCTGCAAGAGTGTCTTCAATGAATCGTTGAATCGCCCGCTTAAGTGGTCTGGCACCAAACTGCGGGTCATAACCCTGTTCGGCAACAAATTGCTTAGCCTCATCACTGACAACCAGAGAGTATCCTGCAATATCAATTCGTTTGTAGAGATCATTAAGCTCTATGTCAATAATTTTGCAGATATCATCCTTTGTTAGAGGGTTAAAGAGTACCTGTTCGTCAAGTCGGTTTAAAAATTCCGGTGAGAAAGTTTTCTTGAGAACCTTCTCAATAATGAACCTGTTATTTTCCGTGATATTTCTCTTTGTAACGTTTGAGAAGCCCATTCCGGCTCCAAAATCTTTCAGTTCACGACTGCCTGCGTTCGATGTCATAATCAGAAGGGTATTTCTGAAATCAATGTGTCTTCCGTTGCTGTCGGTAAGACGCCCTTCATCCAAAACCTGAAGCAGAATATTGAAAATATCGGGGTGTGCCTTCTCAATCTCATCCAGCAGAACCACAGAATAGGGTCTTCTGCGTACCTTTTCGCTCAGCTGCCCGCCCTCTTCATAACCAACATATCCCGGAGGCGCTCCTATGAGCCTGGATAATGCAAACTTCTCCATATACTCACTCATATCAATTCTTATGAGATTATCCACAGAATCAAAGAGATATTCGGTTAAAATCTTTGCGAGCTGAGTCTTTCCAACTCCGGTAGGGCCTAAAAAGAGGAATGTCCCGATAGGTTTATTCGGATCTTTGAGACCTGCTCTGTTTCTCTGAATTGCTCTGACTATTTTATCTACAGCTTCATCCTGCCCTATAATCTTCTTTCTTATTGTCTCTCCCATCCTGGAGAGTCTGTCTCCCTCCTTTTCGGCAAGTCTGTGAACAGGAACATTTGTGATCATTGAGAGAACTTCGGCCACATCGTTGGAGTTTACCTCATGCGGATTCAGATTCTGCTCCTCTTTCCATTTGCTCTGAGCACTCTCAAGCTCTTTTAACTTGGTCTCTTCAATGTCCCGGAGCTCGGCAGCTTTCTCAAACTCGTTCCGGGTAACTGCCATACGTTTTTCGGCTCTTATTGGTTCAAGTTCATTCTCAATCTGAACTATAAAATCGGGAACCTTCAGATGTTTCAGGTGAACTCTTGAACCCGATTCATCAAGAGCATCTATGGCCTTATCGGGTAAACATCTGTCAGTTATATATCTTTGAGACAATCTTATACAAGCGATTATCGCATCATCGGTATATTTTACGTTGTGATGTTTCTCATATCTCTCCTTAATATTCACAAGAATATTATATGTCTCGTCGTAAGTTGTAGGATCGACCATCACCTTTTGAAACCTTCTTTCCAGGGCACCATCTTTTTCAATATGCTCCCTGTACTCATCAAGTGTTGTAGCTCCAATGCATTGAATTTCACCTCTGGCCAATGCCGGTTTAAGCATATTTGCTGCATCCAGCGATCCCGATGCTCCACCTGCTCCGACCAATGTGTGCAACTCGTCTATAAAGAGAATTATATTAGGATTTTTACTAAGCTCATTCAGAATGGCCTTCATTCTCTCTTCGAACTGCCCACGGTATTTTGTTCCAGCTACAATTGAGCCTATGTCCAGGGAAATTATACGTTTATTCAGAAGAGCACGCGAGACCCTCTTTTGGGAAATCCTTAGTGCAAGACCCTCTGCTATTGCAGATTTGCCAACGCCGGGTTCCCCGATTATGACTGGGTTGTTCTTTTTTCTCCTGCCAAGAATCTGAGCAAGTCGTTCAATCTCTTTATCTCTGCCAACCACCGGGTCCAGTTTTCCTTCGGCGGCCGCTAAGGTCAGGTCATATCCGAAACTGTCAATGACAGGTGTGTCTGATGTCTGCTTAGGACTTTTGAGACCTTTAGACGGAGTCTCCTGCCCGCCTCTTGGTCTGCTCTCCATCTCTTCATCAAATGATGAGGTTTGTGATTGTTTTGGCAATTGCCTCCCCTTAAGAGTTGCTTTTATGCTGTCATAAGTAATCTGATACTCCTTTAAAATCTCAACTGAAACAGACTCCTCTACCCGCATGATTGCAAGTAAAAGATGTAAAGGTCCCGGTTTGCCCTGGTCGAGAGATCTCGCTTCCAGGTACATAACTTTAAGAGAACTCTCAGTACCTTTTGACAGACTTAATTTATCTGCCTGCTCGAAGGGTACCATCTCGCCAATTTTTAACTTCTCCTCAATCCTGGCTTTAAGCACTTTATAATCTACACCAAACTTCATTATTGCCTCAAAGGCAGAATTGTCCTGATGTCGTAAAATGCCCAGAATCAGATGGTCTGTTCCAATTGTGTAACTACCCATCCGCATTGCCTCCTCTTTACTGTAGGAGATTATTTCATTAAGTTCATCCGATAACTGAAGGTTCATATTTAATTTATGTTATGTCAAATTATTTACAATATAGACAAATATATATTCAATTTGTTCAAGAGATTTTTTCTTTGTACTTTAGCACCTCTTTTTTAAAAATGAAATTACAAATATAAAATGATTCAGGAATCTGAGAACAACTCTAGAATAATTAAAATTAACATAGAGGATGAGATGAAGAGCGCCTACATTGACTATTCAATGTCGGTTATAGTGTCCAGAGCTCTTCCGGATGTTAGGGACGGATTAAAACCGGTTCACAGAAGGGTGCTTTACGGAATGTACGACCTTGGGCTTACGTCGGGAGCAACTTTTAAAAAATCGGCACGTATTGTGGGAGAGGTGCTTGGTAAATACCATCCGCACGGAGATTCAAGTGTTTACGAAGCTATGGTTCGTATGGCACAAGAGTGGAGTCTCAGATATATGCTGGTTGACGGTCAGGGTAACTATGGTTCTATTGATGGGGATTCTCCTGCTGCCATGCGTTATACAGAGGCGAGATTCCGGAAACTAGCCGAAGAGGTACTGACCGATCTGGATAAAAATACTGTAGACTTTAAACCAAACTTTGATGAGTCACTGCAGGAGCCGGTTGTTCTTCCGGCTAAAGCTCCGTTGCTCCTGTTAAACGGGGCATCCGGAATCGCTGTCGGAATGGCTACAAACATGCCACCTCATAACTTATCGGAGAGTGTAGATGCTATCTGCGCATATATTGATAATAATGAGATAACTACTGACGAACTGCTCCAGTTTATCAAGGGTCCGGACTTCCCGACCGGAGGTACTATACTTGGACTTCAGGGGATCAAAGACGCATTTGAGACGGGAAAAGGCAGAGTTGTTGTAAGGGCAAAAACAGAGATAGAGTTAAGCGACAGCGGCAGGGAGACAATAGTAGTGTCGGAGATACCATACATGGTCAATAAACGCGAACTTATAGAGAAAATTGCGGAACTCGTAGAGGAGAAAAAGATTGACGGTATAGCATACATTAACGACGAGAGTGACAGAACAGGTATGAGGATTGTGATTCGCCTCAAGATAGGTGCCGTTGCGAATGTTGTTTTAAACACTCTTTACAAATTAACTCCTTTACAATCAAGCTTTAGTGTTAATAATATTGCACTGGTAGATGGTAAACCAAGACTTCTGAATTTAAAGCAGATTATTAAGTACTTTGTCCGTCACCGTCATGATGTTATAATCAGGAGAGCAAAGTTTGAACTCGAGCAGGCACAGAAACGTGCTCATATACTTGAGGCACTGCTTAAAGCCCTTGATTTTATTGATGAGGTAATTGCCATTATCCGCTCTTCAAAAACCGTGGATGAGGCTAAGACCAGACTCATGGAGAGGTTTGAGTTTAGTGATATTCAGGCTACTGCAATCGTTGAAATGCGTTTGCGACAGCTGACGGGACTCGAAAGAGAGAAGTTACAGGGTGAGTATGATGAGTTAATGAAGCTCATTGCTCATTTGAATGAAGTTCTTGCCAACTTCTCATTGCAAATGCAAATAATTAAAGATGAACTGGCCGATCTTAAAAATAGCTATGGAGATGCCAGAAGAACAAATATTGAACCCTCTGCAGAAGACTTCAATCCTGAAGATTTCTATCCCGATGAAGATGTTGTTATTACAATATCACACCTAGGTTACATTAAGAGAACTCCTCTGGTAGAATACAGAACTCAGAACAGAGGTGGTGTAGGAATGAAAGGAAGCAACACCAGGGATGAAGATTTCATAGAACATATCTACGTTGCCAACATGCACAGTACAATGCTTTTCTTTACACAAAAAGGAAGATGTTTCTGGCTCAAGGTGTATGAAGTTCCTGAAGGCTCTAAAGCTTCAAAAGGCAGAGCTATCCAGAATGTTTTGAACATTGTACAGGATGATAAAGTATGTGCATATATAAATGTTCGTACATTGAACGACGATGAGTATATAAACAGTAACTATATTGTTCTGGCAACCAAGGGGGGCACCGTTAAGAAAACTGCCCTGGAGGCCTACTCGAGACCAAGAGCAAACGGAGTTAATGCTATTACCATAAGAGAGAACGATGAGCTGCTGGAAGCGGTTCTGACAAATGGTAAGAGTGAAATCCTGCTTGCTGCCAGAGGAGGTAAATGCGTGAGATTCAACGAAAACGATGCCAGAGCAATTGGGAGAACCGGAGCCGGAGTCAGAGGAATAAATATTGGAGAAGATGATGAGGTAATTGGTATGATATGTGTTGATCCTGAGTCAGATGCAGTAGATAAGAATATACTTGTAGTAAGCGAAAACGGTTATGGTAAGAGATCTTTACTTGAAGATTACAGAATAACCAGCAGGGGAGCAAAGGGTGTAAAGACAATTAATATCACTGAAAAGACTGGCGCACTTATTGCTATAAAAGATGTAACCGACGAGAACGATCTTATGATAATTAACAAATCGGGAATTACCATCAGGGTTGCTGTTGCCGACATCAGGCTGGCAGGTCGTGCCACACAAGGAGTTAGACTTATTAATATTAAAGAGGGTGATAGTATTGCAGCAGTTTGCAGCGTAAACAAAAGCGAAGAGAAGTTGCCTGAAGATATTGACGCAAATGAATAAAAACATCAATAAATTTTAATTCTGAATATTTCAAATGAAAAAATTATTAATCGCTCTTATGTTGCTGCTTTCAGTGCAGCTGGGGGCACAAACCAAAGAGATTGCAGATGCTGTAAAGGCTTTCGAGAAGGCAAAAAGTGATTCTCAAAATCCGAAGAAAGCAGAAAATCCACAAACATGGACAAAACTTTCTTCAGCTTATACTGCTGTATATGAAGCTCCTATTAAATCTATCTGGCTTGGTGCATCAAGAATTGATACCAAAATTCTTCTTAAAGATCACAGAATTGAGAAGACAGAAGATGTCAATGTTAACGGAGTAGCCTATACTGTTGATCAATACACCGACAAAAAACTCTACTACGGTCAAAACGGAGAGCTTGCTGCCTGGGTTATTACCAACAAATATGTAAACGAAAATCTTCTTGATGAGGCATATAACTCATTGAAGAAGGCAATCCAGACAGATGTTAAAAATGCCAAAACAAAAGAGATAACAGATTTAATGGTTGCTCTGAAAGGTAAATTTTTCAATGAAGCAATGTGCGCTTACACACTGGGTGATTACAAAATTTCTTCAATCGATTTTGAAAAGGCTGCAGATATTGCTGCTCATAAATTTATTAATCAAATAGATACAGCATTTATCTACTATGCCGGCCTTACTGCCTTCATGGATAAAGATCACGACAGAGCGGTTAAATTCTTCACAAAGGCAATTGAAAACGGCTATGATGCAAAGGGTGATGCGTACTCATACCTTGCAGAGAGTTATAAGGTAAAGAAAGATATTGAGATGGCTAAAGAGATTCTCAATAACGGTTTTAGAAAATATCCAAGTACTCAAAGTATTCTGGTCTCTTTGATTAATACTTACATTGAATCTAACGATGACCCTAACAAGATTCTGGATCTTATCCGCCAGGCTCAGGTAAACGAGCCGCAGAATGCAACATTGTACTATGCCGAAGGTAATGTTTATAAAAACATGAACGAACTGGAAAAAGCTGTTGCGTGCTATAAAAAATCGGTAGAGATTGACAATAACTACTATTACGGCTACTTTGCCATTGGTGCTGCTTATTACGATAAGGCTGTAGATATTCAGGCAAAAGCTGCCGATGAGATGGACGATGCTAAATATGAGGCTTTGGTAAAACAACTGGAGACAAATCTTGAGATGGCAATAGAGCCTTTCGAGAAATGCTTTGCTGCTACAAAAGATCAGGAGATTAAGAATGTGGTTGCCGAGTATCTTAAAAATATTTACTTCCGTTTCCGTGAGAAAAATGCAGAGTATCTGGCAGGATACGAAAAATATAAAGCAATGTCTACAAAAGAGTAAACATTGCATCTGATTATAAAATGAGGGCGAAACACAAATTTGCCCTCTTTTTATTTTATATCTGGTCGGTTAATTTTTTTACCAGTTTGAAATTGGAGAAAAACTCCCGGGCAAAAACTCTTATAATTGTATAGGATGGAATGGCTACCAGCATGCCTATTACACCGGCGATACTTGCAGCAATAAGCAATACTATGAATATCTCAAGCGGGTGGGCCTTTGCGCTGTTTGAGAAAATAACAGGCTGAAATACAAAGTTGTCAACAAGTTGAGTGAAAAGAAACACAGAACTCATACTCATAACCACAGATCCAATTTCAGAGCTTTCGGGGGTATTGGTAGAGATTGCAATCAAAGTAGCAAAAATTGCCCCGATCCATGGTCCGATGTAGGGGATAATATTTAAAACGCCGGACAAAAATGCCAGAACAATCGCAAAAGAGAAGTCGAGACCAGCTATAAATGTAAGGCCGAGTGTGTTCAGAGTCGTTATGCCAAGTATCTGGATTGAGAGCCCGAAAAAGTATCTGACCAACATCGCATAGATTGAACTGAGTGCTCTCCTCACATTTGCCTCATACTTATCGGGGAAGAGAGCAAGAACCATGTTATCAAACATATTCTCCTCTTTGATAAAGAAAAAGGTAATAAACAGGACAATAAGAACGCCTAGCAGAGTATTCATCAGTAAAGATGTAACCGATGCAAAGAATGATGTAATAGAGGATGTGGTGAACATATTCTTCACCTCTTCGAAGACAATGCTTTCGATCTTGAAGTCGCTTCCTATTGTTGGAAATGTATTTATTATCTGAGTGTTGAAATTCGCTAACGGTTCCGAAATTTTATGTTGGATTGCTGCAATATCAATATTGCTAATATTCATAAAGACGGTACCCAGAAGTGGTGCAATCATGAAAAAGAGAGAAGCAAAAACCCCGAAAAGGGTAAAGAGAGCAATAGCAGCAGTGAGCCATTTAGGTAGATAGAATTTTTTAATGTGCAACCTGTTAAGTTTTTCCATTATAGGTTTCCCCATAAGAGATAGTACGGCAGATATAATTATGTAGATAACTATATCGCTGAAAAACCATGCGATAAACCCGATTACGAGAGCCACTGCTATGGCTATGATGTATTTTGCAAGCTGATTCATGTCTGATTGCCATTTGTACCCAAAAGTAATAATTTTTTGTAAGTTTGTTATAACATTAACATTATTGTAACTTATGAAAAGAATAATTATTATTTGTTTTACTCTGTTAGTTTTCATTGTAAAAGCCTCTGCTGATGAAGGGATGTGGCTTCCACTTCTCATTAAAGATCGTATTACCGAGATGCAAAAGAGAGGTTTCAAACTTGATGCAAAAGATCTTTACAATGTAAATGAGGCGTGTCTTAAAGATGCAATTGTCCACTTCGGTGGAGGTTGTACAGGAGAGTTGATCTCTGACAAAGGACTGCTTATCACCAATCACCATTGCGGATTTTCACAAATACAATCACACAGCTCAGTTGAACACGACTACCTGAGAGATGGTTTCTGGGCAATGAGAATGGAAGATGAGCTTCCAAATAAAAATCTTACCGTAAGATTTCTTGTCAGAATGGAAGATGTAACTGAGAATGTTTTAAAAGGCTACAACAAAAAGATGAACGAAACAGAGAGAATAAAGCTCGTAGATGATAACTCAAAAGCTATTGTTTTAAATGCTGTGAAAGGTACTCATTATCAGGCCAAAGTAGAGTCTTTATATTATGGTAATCAGTATTTTTTATTTGTTTATGAATCTTTTACAGATGTCAGACTTGTCGGAGCGCCACCATCTTCAATCGGGAAATTTGGCGGAGATACCGATAACTGGATGTGGCCGAGACATACCGGAGATTTTTCACTCTTCAGAATATATGCAGGAAAAGATAACAAACCAGCTCCATATGCAAAAGATAATATTCCTTATAAACCAAAGAGATTCTTTAATATATCACTTAAAGGGGTGAACGAAGGTGATTTCACTTTAGTATACGGTTATCCGGGCAAAACACAAAAATATATACATTCAGAGGCTGTAAGGTATATTTCTGAAATATCAAATCCGCATAAAATAAAATTAAGAACATATCGTCTCAATATTCAAAATGAGGAGATGTCTAAAAGCCAGGAGGTGAGAATCAAGTATGCTTCAAAAAATGCATCTGTGTCAAACTCGTGGAAAAAATGGCAGGGAGAGGCCAAAGGAATTAAGAGATTAAACACAATTGAAAACAAAAAGAGGTTCGAAAGTGCTTTTGAGAGTTGGGCATTGTCAAATCCGGAATATAAAGATATAGTAAGCAGACTGGGTATTTTGTATAAAGAATTGGAAAAATACTCATTTGCAACAGATTATCATAACGAAGCTATTATGGCTAACGAGATCATCAAATTGTCGGGGAGTATTATTCCGGTTATCAGTAGAACTGACCGTTCAAAAGAGGAGACTATATTGGCATTAAAACAGATTCTTGAGCCATTCTACAAAGATTATTATCTGCCAGTTGACCGTAGAAGTTTTGAACTTATTGTCGGAGAATATTGTACCAATATTCCGGAAGATATGAAACCTGATTATTTCAAAGAGTTGATTGTTAAATATAAAACAGTTAAAGGCATTGCAGATTATATATATACAAATTCAAATCTGATTTCGAAGGATAAGATATCTAATCTGCTTAATCAAAACTTTGAGCCTGCAGAGCTGGAGTGTGATCCGGCTATAGAGTTTTACAAATCATTCAATGACTTTTATAATTCTCGCATCAAACCTAAAGCCGATGATCTGAACAGGGAGATCACACTTTTATATCGTGATTATATGAGGGGGCAGATGGAGTTCAATAAGAGGGGAATTTTTTACCCGGATGCGAACTCTACTTTAAGAATTGCATATGGAACGGTTAAGGGTTACAAACCAGCAGATGCAATCTATTATAAACACCTCTCCTCTTTGGAAGGGATAATGGAAAAGGATAACCCTCAGATTTATGACTATAATATCCCGCAGAAACTAAGAGATGTGTACAAAAATAAGGATTATGGTAAGTGGGCGGTAAATGGTACTGTTCCAGTATGTTTTATAGCTACAAACCACACTTCGGGAGGAAACTCAGGAAGTCCTGTGATTAATGCAAAAGGAGAGTTGGTCGGAATTAACTTTGACAGAGTGTGGGAGGGGACTATGAGTGATATTGTATTTGATGAGGAGGTTTGCAGAAATATTGCACTTGATATAAGGTATGTTCTGTTTGTAATAGATAAAGTTGCCGGAGCAGGACACCTCATAGAGGAGATGAAAATCAACTAATGAAAAAGGGTGGCCGAAAACGGTCACCCTTGTTTATATTTAATTAATACCAATTCTAGTACTCTCTTGCAGGACGGTCGTTAGCCATTGCTACGCTGATTGTGCGTCCCATGTGGTCTGTACCGTTTAGTGCTTCGATAGCAGCTTTACCCTCAGCTTCGTTAGGCATCTCAACGAAACCATAACCTTTTGAGCGGCGGGTATCACGATTGATAATAATTCTGGCTGAAGTAACTTCGCCATAAGGTGCAAATAGTTCGGCTAAATCTTCTTTCTTAGCGCGGAAACTTAGACTTGAAACAAAAATGTTCATATGAACGGGAATAAAAAAGTTTAAAAAAAGGTTAATTAACCCTACAAAGGTATACAAAATAATAACATACCAAAATTTAATGAATCAAACGTTTTTTATTCACCATCATAACCCGATCCGTCAAAGCAATGTGTACAGATTGAGCTCTTTGGTAACCCGATAGCATTGACCAGATTTTCGATACTGTTATATTTTAGACTGGAAAGACCCAGCTCGCTTTTAATATATTCAACCATCTCTTTATACTCATTCGATGAAGAGTCTGAATATCTGTCAAGTTTAACATCATGAGAGCCCTCTTTTTCCTTTATATACCTTCTGGTAATCAGCTCAAGAGGTGATCTTGAGGCTGAAAAATTGAGAAAATCACACGGATAGACCAGAGGCGGGCAGCTTATTCTTATGTGTATCTCTTTTGCGCCAAAGCGGATGAGTGTCTGTGTGTTATCTTTAAGCTGCGTACCTCTGACAATCGAATCATCACAAAATGCTATACGTTTCTCTCTTAACAGACTTTTGTTAGGAATAAGTTTCATCCTGGCAACCAAATCTCTGATTGACTGGTCAGAAGGCATAAAGCTTCTGGGCCATGTCGGTGTATATTTTACTACGGCATTTCTGTAAGGAATTCTCTTTCCTGCAGCAAATCCGATTGCCATACATGTTCCGGAATCAGGAATTGCCGATGAGACATCAAGCTCGGTGTTATCCGATTTTCCCAAAGCGTTACCAAGAGAAAATCTGACATCATCTACATTGATTTTTTCATATGAGCTGGTTGGATATCCATAGTAAATCCATAGGAATGAGCAAATCTGTAATTTTTTACGGGGTGGTGTCAACTGTTCGAATCCATCTGCATTTATAAGCACCACCTCTCCGGGACCTAAATAATAATCCTCTTCATAATCCAGATTTGAAAAGCAGCAAGTCTCAGAAGCTACAGAATATGCACCCTCCTTTTTCCCAATAACAAGAGGAGTTCTTCCATATTTATCTCTGCAAGCAATGATTCCTTTTTCGGTCAAAATAAGAAAAGAGCATGAGCCCTTAATTTTGCTCTGGACATTTTCGATACCTTTAACAAAGCTTTTTCCCTCTGTAATAAGCAAAGCGGTTAACTCAGTCGGATTGGTATAACCCGAACTCATCTCGGTAAAATTCCTGCCCATACTGAGCAGTTCACTCTCAAGTTCAGAGATGTTGTTTATTTTTCCAACGGTAACAATTGCGAATTTACCCAGATGGGAGTTCAGTATAATAGGTTGAGGATCGGTATCACTTATAACCCCTATACCTGAAAGTCCGTCAAATTTTTTGAGATCCTCTTCAAATTTTGCTCTGAAGTGAGAATTTTCCAGATTATGAATTGACCTGGCAAAGTTACCTGTTGTATTCAGTGTGGCCATACCGCCCCTTCTTGTACCCAGATGTGAATGGTAATCTGTTCCGTAAAACAGGTCGGTAACACATTTTTGTTTAGAAATTACTCCAAAAAGCCCCCCCATGATTTATATTTTTGAAATTCGGGCACAAAAGTATAATAAATTCCAGTTAACTTTAAGGGATATTATGAACATTGAGAATATGCAAAATATTATTTATCTGATTATCCATATTTTATTTGCTCTGGGATTGTTCATATCTCTGAAATTTATAAACATAAGAAATCTAAATAAATATCAGGCAATAGCAATAAATTATGCAATCGCATTTACAGTTACAACCTCTTCATTTTTGATTGAAGGTGTAGATATTCAGTATGATACAAAACTTTTACTTCCCTCTGTTATTGTAGGAGTGCTGTTTGTCTCGAGTTTTCTTGCAATGACAATCTGCACAAAGAGAGTCGGAATAGGGCTTACCACTTCACTGAATAAAATGTCAGTTGTTATCCCGGTTACAATGGGGATTCTGTTTCTTGGTCAAAAAGATGAAATAGAGATCAAAATTGCAGGAATAACTCTTGCCCTTATCTCATTCATTCTGATACTATATAAGAAATCAGATGAGAGGAGTAGAGGCAGTTTTATTCTTCCGCTATTGGTTTTCCTGCTGCCTGGTTTAATTGACTCCTCAATGGAGATTACAAAAACTTTGATTATAAGCAAAAGCGGGGAGAGCGAGATGTTTCTGTCTGGTGTCTTCTCTACAGCTCTCATCTTAAGCACTATTCTTGTGGTTTATGATCGTAGAAGAGATAAAATCAAGGAGCCTTTCAGGTATGAAACTCTAATATTCGGAGGAACGTTAGGATTCTTTAATTTCCTCACATCTAAAATGTTATTGATAAATGTAGGTTTGATGGGGGGCTCAGTGGTTTTCCCTGTTCACAATGCATCTGTAGTAATGCTGACTGCACTTACCGGACTACTTTTCTTTGGCGAAAAGTTCAGCAGAAGACAATGGGCCGGGGTGGCTATTGCTGTTGTTGCAGTGTTCATAATTGCTGCTACATTGAAGTAAAATATATTAATATCAGACTAATAATGAGTCCTGCATAGATATACCTCTTTGTTTCATGCCCAATCTTCTCCCCCGTGAAGCAAACAAGAATAAACGCAATTATCACTATCCGGTATCTGTTATCAATCTCTGTATAAATCTTTGAGTAGGGTAGTCTTTCTATTTTTTCTGCTATTTTTATCATGACATTTGTAATTATTGATACAACAGTTATCAAATAATCACCGCCTCCGATTAAAATCTGCAGAAAAAATGCCGTAGATGCAAGATATATTATTAATGCCGTCAGAGGAATAATCATAATGTTTGCAATCATAAAATAGAGAGGAAAAAAGTCATATAAAGAGATTGTTAATAATGCAGTACCTATACTGCACGAAATTGAAAGAGATACCATCCCCCACATCCATTCAACCATTTTACTTCTGGTTGGCAGTAATCTTATAATTTTTGGGTTAATGAAGATGATTGATAAAAATGCAGCGTATGAAAGCTGAAATCCAGGATCAAAAAGTGATTGTGGAGAGAAGATGGTAATAATGAGTGCAGATGCGCACAATGTATTTAAAGTTATTGGTTTGCGGCTAATGATTTTTGACAGCATCAAAAGATTGATCATTATAACTGCTCTCACCGATGATGGACTAAAGCCTGCAATAGCGCAGTAAAACCATAGTATTGTTGTGATTGCGAAAAATTTAATTATTTCGGAAAATCTGTTTCTTCCCAGAAATGAAAGAATGAATGAGAGAAAAAAATAGAAAAAGCTCACATGCATACCGGATACAGATAAAATATGCATAGATCCGGTAGATGTAAAAGCCTTTTTTGTATCTGTATCAATAAATCGCTTCTCTCCGATTGTTATACCGAGGAAAAGAGCTTTCCACTGCTGTTTATCACTCTCTAAGAATTGAGAAACAACTTTATCCCGCCAAGCCTTTATCCTGTCGGACAGATTTTTTTTGATCGGGGACTCTATACAGTGATTCTTCTCTGTTAAAAAACCTTGAGTAAATATTCTCTTTTTTCTGTAATACTCTTTATAGTCAAAATTACCATTTTTATATGTTGAAATTTCATTAAGCTGAATACAGGCATGAATTATATCACCCGGAGACGTACTGCCAACATTTATTGCGCTGTTATAACAGAGTATGACCCCCTCATTAACTTCCGGTAAAAAACAGTATGTAAATGAGAAATTTCTGCTTACCTTTATATGATTTTTGACTATAAATTTGTAATTGAATTCGCCGGTAGTGTCGATTTTTGTCTTTTTCAGATTATGCAAGGCATAGGGACTTTGGCTCATATTGACAAGACCTGCAAGAAAAAGAGAGGCCAGAAGTGAAGATTTAAGAAGCAGTCCAAACGCAAAGCCTTTGGCTCTTCCGATATAGATTACAAAAGCGGCCAAAAAACTCAAAATTAACCCTGTATACAGGGGGACAAATGCAACTCTGTGAGAGTATCCGTAAAGTATACCCGATAAATAAAATATTGTATAAATGAAAAGCGGAGAGGTACCGGTAATGTCGGTAACATAGCTATCTTTCTCTTTCACAATATCCATCGCCCCGTTTTAATGATATAAATATAACATTTTATTTGAAATTAATATAGAAAAGAGGTTTTTTTATTACATTTGCGGGATATATTTGCCGAAATTTTGTAAATTTTTAATTAAATAATAAATATTTTTATGGTTATACTGGTTTTAAACTGTGGAAGCTCATCTGTCAAGTATCAGGTTCTTGACATGAAAACAACATCTGATTTCAATCTTCTGGCAAAAGGTATCGTAGAAAGAATAGGTCTTGAAACCGGTATTCTTTCTCACAGAGTAACAGGAAAGGATAAATTTGAAACCGAAAGTCCAATTCCAAATCATACTGAAGGTATCAAAAAAGTTCTTGACATCTTAATCAATAAAGAATATGGCGTTCTAAACTCACTATCAGATATTCAGGCGGTGGGACACAGAGTTGCCCATGGCGGAGAATTCTTTAAAGGAAGCAGTAAGGTAGACGAATCGGTTATAAAGGGAATTGAAAAACTGTGCGAACTTGCTCCGTTACATAACCCCGCAAATCTTTTAGGTATTTATGCTATCCAGACTTTAATGCCTGAAACACCACAGGTTGCTGTTTTTGATACCTCGTTTCACCAGACAATGCCCGATTATGCATATATGTATGCCCTTCCTTATGAGTATTATACAAAACACAAAATCAGAAGATACGGATTCCATGGTACCAGCCATAAGTTTGTAGGAAAGAAGGCGTGTGACCTTGCCGGTCTGGACTTTGAAAAATCTAAAGTTATTACCTGCCATTTGGGTAACGGCAGCTCAATTACTGCAATTAAGAATGGAAAATCGGTAGATACATCAATGGGATTTACCCCGCTTGAAGGTTTGATAATGGGAACAAGAAGCGGAGATATTGATGCCGGAATTGTAACCTTTATCCAGGAAAAAGAGGGACTGGATGCTGCAGGAATAAACTCTTTGCTGAATAAAAAGAGCGGCTTCCTGGGTATATTCGGAGAGTCTTCCGACGCGAGAGATATCGAAAAGGCTGCAGCCGAAGATAATGAGAGAGCAAAACTTGTGCTCAATATGCTCAATTACAAGGTCCTTAAGTATATCGGAGCATATACTGCAGCTATGGGCGGGGTCGATATGATTGTATTTACCGGAGGAATCGGTGAGAATGATCCTCATATAAGAGAGATGGTTGGATCACATCTGGAATTCATCGGCCTCGATTTTGATAAAGATGCCAATAAGGGTGTAAGAGGAAAGGATGTTATTCTTACCAAACCCGGCTCTAAAGTTTATATGACAACAGTTACCACAAACGAAGAGTTGGTTATTGCACAGGATACAATGACTATTTTATCTGAATAGGAGTGAATTAAAAAATAAACCGATACAATTTTTAAAAAATATGATTACAACATTTGAACAGATCTTTGAACAACTAAGGTCTAAACCGAAAAAAAGACTTGTTGCAGCATGGGCTGTAGATGATCACACAATCAATGCTGCCAGACTTGCAATTGAGGCAGGAATAGTTGAGGCAACCTTGGTTGGGGATGAAAAGCTTATAAATCAGGTTTGTGCACATGAAAAAATTGATTCCACTATTTTCAGAATAGTAAATGTTGAGGATGAGGTTAAAGCAGTCTCTACAGCTGTAGATCTCATTAACGCCGGTGAGGGTGATATTTTAATGAAAGGACTCTGCAGTACAGATAAGTATATGAGAGGAATTCTTAATAAAGAGAGGGGACTGCTGCCTCCGAAAGCAGTTTTGAGTCATGTTACGGTACTTTCTAATCCTCAGTATCATAAACTATTGGTTATAGGAGATATAGCAGTTATTCCTGCACCTGACCTCTCACAAAAGGTTGCAATAACAAATTATGTTGTGAAGACTGCTCATGCAATAGGCATTGCTAAACCTAAAGTTGCACTTATTGCAGCAACCGAGCAGATGATGCCGGGAATGCAGGCTTGTGTCGATGCTGCAATTATATCAAAAATGGCAGACAGAGGCCAGATCTCAGGTTGTTTGGTAGACGGACCACTTGCTCTTGATGTTGCACTATCTGCAGAGGCAGTTGCGGTCAAAAAACTGGTAAGCCAGGTGGCGGGAGATGCCGACTGTCTGGTATTCCCTAACATTGAATCGGCAAACGTTTTCTATAAGTCTAATACACAGCTTTGTATTGGTGCACAACAAGCAGCTATTGTTGCAGGTGCAAAAGCACCATGTGTTCTTTCGAGCAGAGCAGATAGTATTGAGACAAAACTTAATTCAATTGCGCTTGCAGCTTTAACAGCTAAATAAAATATGGGACATCTGATACTTGCAATAAATCCGGGTTCAACTTCAACCAAAATCGCTGTTTTCGACAGTCATAAACAGGTTTTTGTTACAACTTTAAGACACACTGCCGAGGAGTTATCCAGTTATAATTCTGTTGCCGATCAGTTTGATTTCAGAAAGGAGACTATTCTAAAGACTTTGAAAGATAACCAGATTGATCTGAATTCTCTGGAGGCTGTAGTGGGAAGGGGAGGGCTTGTCAAGCCTATCAGGTCTGGAGTTTACCGCGTTAATGAGAGTATGTTAAAAGATCTTCATGACGGGGTTGGAGGCGAACATGCAAGTAACCTCGGAGGGCTCATTGCTCACAGCATTGCAGTTGAGATCAATGGGTGTACTGCATTTATTGCAGATCCAGTGGTTGTAGATGAACTTGAGCCGGTTGCCAGAGTTGCCGGTCACCCTCTTTTCGAAAGAAAATCAATTTTTCATGCCCTTAACCAGAGAGCTATTGCAAAAAGTTATGCCAACTCCATTAATGTTCCTTACGAATCACTCAAACTGATTGTTGCCCATCTGGGTGGCGGGGTTTCTGTTGGTGCTCATAAAAATGGAAAGGTTGTTGATGTTAATAATGCACTCAATGGTG
>CAZFTS010000044.1:0-18598 GCA_964521685.1 uncultured Muribaculaceae bacterium | reverse complement strand
ATAGCATTTTCGTATTCGCTCTGCGAGCAATGCCGCTACAGATTTACAAGAAACAAATTTCAAACTAACTTGATAAATGTGTGAGGGTTATTTGCAAGCCCGCAACGTGTAAGGCAGCAAATGGGATTTTCCGTACTGATACCGCACCCCGTCCTAAACATGCAAGAATTTAAATGAAAAGAGGCTGCCGATTCGGGCAACCTCTTTGTGGAGATGGGCGGACTCGAACCGCCGTCCAAACACTCCATCCAAAGGCTTTCTACGCGCTTATCCTCTCTACATTTTTCGACCCCAAGCTGCCGAAAGGCAGGCCACTTAAGGCTTATCCTCTTAATACTTAGGAGACTTTAGAGGTGTAGATCTCCGCATCCGTACTTTAATGATACCCCATATACCGAAACATAGACGGCGCAAAGATCGGCGGGATACTCGTCACGGCCGGACCTGGCCGGCGGCGATAAAGCGTTTAAGCTAAGCTTAATTACGCAGCGAGTGCATAGTTGTTGTTGCCAGTTATGGCTTGTACTCCGGGATTTACGAGCCGGTGATACAACGCTCGGCGTGCTTACCTTCCGATTGTGAATGCTGTCAAAACCAAAACATCCCCGTTAGAAAGTGGTGCAAAGGTATTAAATAGTACGGTTATTTAAAATAGTTGTAGAGAAAACGCCAGGCACCCTCGGCCACCGAGAAGAAACCCAGAACCATAATCACGATCCCGGCCACCCGGTTAATCATGAGCAACTGCTTGAGACGGAATTTGTTGCGAAAGATATTTATTGAGGTACTCAGAATTATCCACCAGGCATTTGCCCCAAGAAAAACACCAAGCAGAGCGGCAAAGATAACATCGCCCGAAGAGCTGCTGTCTACATTAAGACCGACAAACGCAAAGAGACCCAGAATCAGGAAAACGGCACCAGGGTTGGTTATGGTCATTATTATTGCAGATATGAAATCTTCAAGCAACTTTTTACCCCCCTTGCTCCGGCGGATCTGCTTAACGGGATTTGTGAGAAAAATCTTGAGCCCGATTGCGATAACCGCAAGCCCGCCGTAAAAAAGGACAGAGGTCTCGTTGTTATTTACAAATTCCTGGATAAGAGCAAGACTGACTATGGCAAAAGTGGCAAAGATTGTATCGGTAATCGAGGCTCCGAGGCCGGTAACCATACCCGAGATTCTCCCCTTGCTCAAAGTCTTCTGGACACACATAACACCCAGCGGACCCAATGGAATTGAGGCACCTATACCCACTATAAACCCTTTAACGATACTCTCGACCAGCACTGTTTTCTAATTTATTTTCAAAAATAGTGAAATAAACTAAAATTCTATCAATTAAGCACCCCGCTTTTTCAAAAATTTGAGAGAGGGCGACTTGATAAACTCTCCGATCTCAAAACTCCTCCACCTGGCATCTATCGTCTTAATTGTCTCCTCCGACGAGAGAGCAAACCCCGGCCAGTCACGGGTAAAACCATCTTTGCCCTTCACTTTGGTGGTGCTGTCCATCACAAGAGAATCACCCTCATAACCCGAATCCCTTATAGGATCGCAGTTGCTCCCCCATAACCATAAGAGAGAGTAGGCATCAGAAAGGTCGGTATCGTCATCGACAACAATGTTAATAAGAGCCCCGTTTTTAGGCGATGAGTCACCCTTACGGTAAAATTTTATTGCAGATAACTCCTTATTATTCAGGGAAGGGTAGGAGCCACGCTCTTCGGGCAGTTTACGGGTAAGATCGAACATCACCTTACCGCCGTATCCGCATTGGGGAGCAGCATGGTCAAGCACATCGAGCGGACCCCTGCTGAAGTGGGTATCGCGGCGCGGAGTGTAGTTGAGGCGGATGTTTTCAAGGAGCGCCTCCCGGTTGCGGATATCGATATCCTCATCGGTTACAAACATTATTTTGTTAAACATCATCTGCCCGGCACCCCAGAGCGCATGAGCCACCTTGATTGCCTGCCCCGGATAGCTTTTGTCGATTTTAACAATAGCAATGTTGTGACCCACACCCTCTTCCGGTAGATGGAGATCCTTAATCTCCGGAACCATCGTAAACTGGATAGGGGTGAGAAATATCTTTTCGGTTGCAATTGCAATATATTTATCCTCCTGAGGAGGGATTCCGACCAATGTTGCCGGGTAGATAGCATCCTTTCTGTGGGAGATGCAGGTAACATGAAGTTTAGGGTAGAGATCTTCCAGAGAGTAGAATCCGGTGTGGTCTCCGAACGGCCCCTCGATTACAAGAGGCTCACTCTTATCTACATAACCCTCAATTACAAAATCGCAGTCGGCCGGAACCTGGAGCGGTTGTGTAAGACAGTCGGTCAGAAGCACCGGCTTGTTTCTGAGAAAACCTGCAAGCAGATACTCATCAATCCCCTCGGGAAGCGGAGCAGTTGCAGCATAACTGTAAACCGGATCGCCGCCGATTGCAATTGCAACCGGTAACTGCCCCGATTTCAGTTTCGAGAAGTGCTTTGCACCCGTTTTGTGTCTGTGCCAGTGCATCCCGGTGGTCTCTTCGGTAAAGATCTGCATTCTGTACATCCCCAGATTCTTTACGCCTGTCTCGGGATCCTTGGTGTGGACCAGCGGAAGGGTAATGAACCGGCCACCATCGCCCGGCCAGCATTTAAGCACCGGAAGCCTGCTCAGCTCCGGTTTAAATAGCACCGACTCCTGGCAAGGGGCATGCCCTTTGAACTTTTTAGGAAGCCAGCCTGCAGCCTCTTTCAGGTGGGGCAATATTTTGAGCTTGTCCATGAGCGATCCGCGCTCCTGGGTAAGCTCTTTCAGAAGGGTCTCGAAGTAGTTTGATATTTCATCAAATGATTCTATACCAAGCGCATATGCGATCCGCTTTTCGGAACCCATCATATTTGTCAGGACAGGAAACTGAGTTCCGGTGTTTTCAAAGAGAATGGCCTTTCCTCCACCCGGTTGTTTGCTTATTCTGTCGGTTATCTCGGCAATCTCCAGAACCGGATCGACAAACTCCTTTATCCTTATAAGCTCCCCTTTTGAGTCGAGGAGTTCTACATACTCTCTTAAATTTTTAAACATCTTCAGTAAATTTTATTTACAACAGCATTAACGGGTGGCTCTTTCGACAAGATATACAATTGATGAGTAGGTTATTCCGCTATGGTTGGATAACCCTATCTCGCATGTACGGCTTGTTGCGTAGCCATGGCTGCAACCCTCGCTCTGGGAGGCCAGGTCTCTCAATCCATGCTTGTTGAGCTCAGGAAGGAGAAATCCGCGGTCACCCGCAAATCCGCAACAGTTGCTATCGATTATAACAACTTCACGGGCGCATCGTTTAGCAAGATTGTAAAGATATTGATCTACCTCCATCTTTTTGGCACTGCAAACTGCAAATACCGAGACCTTTTCATCTACCTTTTCTACTTTAAGCCTCTCAATCACATACTCGGATATAAACTGAGCAGGTTCGTACAGTTTTAACCTCTCGCCAAAGTTTGTACGCATTGTGTAGAGGCACGGACTCATATCGCAAAGCACCGGAATCTTCCCTCCGTCCGATGCCTCGAAGAGCGACTCCTCCAGTTTGTGTGAGGCCTCTTTCCCTGCCTCCACGAAGCCTTTGCTTGAGAAGGCCATTCCACAGCAGAGTGAATTCATCTCCTTCGGATAGATTATTTCAAAACCTGCTCTCTCAAGTAAAAGAGCAGTTATACGGGTAACCTCAGGCTCATTTGACATCTCTTTAGAGAGCCCCATGCTTCTTGTTATGCAGGATGGGAAATAGACAACTTTTGGTTTATCGCTGCCGCTCTTTATATGACTGTGCGAATTCAGAATCTCCCTGTCGGATATTTTTGACGACCCTTTAGGGAAGTATCTGTTCCACAACGGTATTAAACCGCCCGAAATTTTGTGCATCGAGGTAGCGACTGCCCCGAAAACCCTTCTTCCGGTGAGGAGCCGCAGATAGTAGAAGGTAGATAATCCTGCTCTCATTCCGGCAGTTACTGCCCCCATATTTGTGGCAACCTTTACCGCAATCCTCTCTGCCCGCTCGCTGTGCCCCTCGTGTCTGAGCTCCTTCACAAGCTTTCCGGTATCAATATCGAGCGGACACTTTACATAACAGAGGCTATCGGTGGCGCAAGTGTCGAGCCCGCTGTAACTGTACAACTTTTGCATCTCGGCAGCCCTGTGCGGCTCCTCACCGCTCGCTTTAAGCCGCTCCATCTCCTTGAATGCCACAATTCTCTGTCTTGGAGAGAGTGTAAACCCTTCCGAAACGCAGGTCCCTTCGCAAAATCCGCACTCCATACATCTGTCAACGGTTTCGCGGGTAGATGGTATAGGTTTCAGATTCTTCAGGTGTATCTCTTTGTCGTTGTTGAGGATAACCCCCGGATTTAAAATCCCTTCAGGATCAAGCAGATTCTTGATTCGTTTCATTAAATCGTATGCCTGTTGGCCCCACTCCTTCTCTACAAACGGAGCCATATTGCGGCCTGTACCGTGCTCGGCTTTGAGCGACCCGTCATATTTATCCACAACCATTGTGACAATGTCGTTCATGAAGTTGCTGTAACGGAGAACCTCCCGCTCGTTCTGAAAATCCTGATTGAAGACAAAGTGCAGATTCCCCTCCAGAGCGTGCCCGAAGATCATAGCCTCGTCATAGCCGTGCTTTCCGAAGAGATCTATCAGATCCATTGTCCCGTCGGCAAGTCTCTCGATTGGGAAGCAGATATCTTCAATGATAGGTGTTGTTCCCGATTTTCTCATCCCGGCAACTGTTGTGAAGATCTCTTTGCGGATTTTCCACAGCTTTGCCTGTTTGGTTCCATCCTTTGTGAACTCAACAGGTAACTCTGTCTCAATATGGGAGATACTTGCAGTTATCTGCTCTATGTTGCGATCCAGGGTTGAATCATCGACACCCTTTGTCTCGACCAGAATTGCGCAAGCCCCGGCAGAGAGGGTTTTCAGATAATCCGGAACCCCTTTGGCCGAATCAACCGACCTCAATGCTGCCCTGTCCATAATCTCGACTGCGGTAACACTCTGTTTTTTAAGTATAATCACAGCGTTACAGGCACTTTTGATGTCGGGGTAGATAATGAGCGAGAGCGCTTTGTGCGGATGTTCTGTTACGGTGTTGTAGGTGATGTCCGAAATGAAACCGAGTGTCCCTTCCGAGCCTATCATGAGGTGTTTGAGAATCTCCACCCCGTCGCTGAAATCGGCGAGGGCATTCAGACTGTAACCGTTGGTGTTCTTTATCTTAAATTTTTTGTTGATTCTCTCCCTTAGCGGTTCGTTTGAGTTCACCTCTTGTGCCAGACTCTCAAGACCCTTGAGAATAAGCGGGTTTTTCCTCTTCAAATCCTCAATGCTCTCTTGCGAAGCGGTATCCAGAACGGTACCATCCCAGAGGACAACCCTTATGTCGGCAACGGTTTTGTATGAGTTGTCAGCTGTGCCGCAGCACATTCCGCTGGCATTGTTGGCAGCAATCCCCCCAATCATTGCATAGTCTATTGATGCCGGGTCGGGCCCTATCTTTTTACCATATTTGACCAGATAGTTGTTTGCATTGGTGCCTCTGATACCTGCCTGAAGTTTTATCTTCTTGCCATCTTCCAGAATCTGATGCTTTTTCCAGCCGTGAGTCGCTATAACGAGCACCGAATCGGTCACAGCCTGCCCCGAGAGAGATGTTCCTGCTGCCCTGAATGTTAAAGGGATTTTCATTTCGGCCGCCTTTTTCATCACAAAGCAGAGCTCCTCTTCATTGTGAACCTTTACTATCAGCTTGGGGATGAGCCTGTAAAACGAGGCATCAGTTCCAAAAGCGAGTGTGCTCAACGAGTCGTGTAGCAGGTTTTTTGAGTCGGTTATTTTTAACAGCTCTTTGTAAAACCGGAGATATTTTCCTGTAATCATAGTAGTAACTCTTTAATTTCGGGTGGATAGGCACCTTTTTTTATAATTCTTTTCTCTTTGTCAAGAATATAGGTGTGAGGTATCTGGTTAATTTCATAATTTTCAAGCAGATGAATTACATCTTCGGGCTTAGGGTAAACTATCTGCCAAGGTATCTTTTCATTTTTAATATACTCCGGCAACTTCTCCGGACTATCTCCCATATAAACGGCAACAAGTTGCACACCCCTCTTTTTAAGCTGGTTGTACATCCCTTTCAACTCAGTCGTGAAAGGTTTGCAGACGGCACAATCGGTATTGAAAAAGTAGATAAGGGTCATCTTCGCTTTTTTTGCGGTAAGGTTTACCGCTTTACCGTTTATGGCAGATAGAGTGACCGCCTGTGCTTTCGCTCCCGGTCTGTTGTTGATTACTCTGGAGCTCATTTGAGGTATCCTTTTATTGATAAACTCTTTATCGTACCAAAGCGATGAGCAGGGGAGGATGTAATTTTGTGCCAGATAGACTGCTGCATCTTTTAGTTTCTGATCTTCCTGAATTACAAGGAATTCAAACAGATGGTAAAATACAGCGTTGTAAATTTCGTTGTTCTCTGTTGTGAGACGTTTAAAGAGCGGGTCGAAGGCGGTTTTGAGTTCGTTCGTATCACTCAGAGTAAATATGCTAAGATATTGAGGAGCAAAATTCTGAGCCTGTTCAAAGATATATGATATGCGCTTCTCCTCCGATTCGAGCAGGCTCTTTAAAGCGTTGTTGTCAAGCCCCCTACCAATTATCTGCTTTTTGCTGTCGAGCAGATAGATCTGCGGAGTTTTAAGAACATTGTAGAGTCTGTTATAGTCGCTCTCATTGGTCAGATCCTGGACAAATCGCCACCCCTGTTCAACGGCATTTCCCGGAGTCCCGAATTTTTCCGTGATAAAGGTGTTCATCTTTACCGGATTACTCTTGGTGAATACGGCGTAAACCGAGAGGTTTAAATAGGCGTACTGTTCGACAATCTCCTTTAATTCCGGAAATCCCTCTTTGCAGGCGTTGCACTCATCGTCAAAGAAGTAGATTAAAGTGTATCTGCTTTGGAGTGAGCGAAGTGATAACGGCCTCTTATCGGGGCCGAAGAGCTGCAAATCAGGGGCATCCATCCCAATGAGCGAGTTTTCGTTGAACTCCACGTAAAACCTTAGCATTGCCAGGCCGCCGTCGCCCTGCCACCTGAGTTTCCCGTTGAGAAAGTAGTTTTTGGCAATATGGATAGCCACATTTTCCTGCCCCATTATTTTAGATGTGGCGAAGCGGTTGAAAAGATGGCCGGCAAGGGCCTGTTGGATTAATGTGTCGTTGCTGAAAGCGATAATGTAGTCGCTCGCTTTTATGAGTGAATCGGGTATGGGAGGCACTGTAAGCAGATACTCATCTGCCATTTGGAATAGTTTTCCCCCACCTGTTATGCTAAATTTAGGAGTGAGATCCTGGCTGATGCAAATTGAGGTGGTGAAGAATGTCATTATAATGACATACAATATTTTAACACTTTTAACCATCTCAGAATCGTTTTACTCTTTAATCTCCCGTCTGTTCCCGATATTTACGCCATCTGCCATAAAAGCGCTTACATCCCCTCCGTTTATCAACACATCCCTGACAACTGTCGATGTTATGAAGGAGTATTCGTGTTCCGACGGGATAAATACGGTGAGTATGCCGGGTGCCATTTTGGAGTT
Organism: uncultured Muribaculaceae bacterium; assembly: GCA_964521685.1. Lineage (GTDB taxonomy): Bacteria > Bacteroidota > Bacteroidia > Bacteroidales > UBA932 > Bact-08. Next base: position 10,931 of record CAZFTS010000044.1, on the reverse strand, counting down.
TGCCTGGGCTATCACCTTTTCCAGTTCGAAGTCGGTTGTAGTTCTGAGACCTCTTATTATAAACTGGGCGCCAACCCTTCTGCAGTAATCGACAGTAAGGCCCTGATAAGAGTCAATCTTCACATTATCAATTCCATCTACCGATTTCCTGACAATCTCCATACGCTCCTCGACGGTAAAGTATCCGCTCTTCTGCAGATTGTACCCCACAGCTACTATTACCTGGTCGAAAAGCTTCAGTGATGACCGCAATACATCCAGGTGTCCCAGTGTGAAGGGGTCGAATGAGCCGGGGAAAACTGCTTTTTTCATATTCTGTTTTATATCAGATTTCTATTTCGCATTTGAAGACAAAGGTGGCAGGCCCTTTAAGCAAAACATTGGAATAGTTATCATCACCGCAATGTTTGAAGTTCACCTCCAGATCGCCTCCGAGAGCCTTGATTTTAGTTTTGATTGCCATTGGGAATGACGAGCTTCCTGAGTATCTGCTTTTGAAGTTTTTACTCAGCAGTCTGTGGTATGCTATTGCAGACGCTGTTACACCTGTTCCGCAGGCAAGTGTCTCATCTTCGACACCCCGTTCAAATGTCCTTACTGAGATTTCGAGTGCACTTTCAGGATCCAGTGTGTTGCTCCATGCGGCCGAATCTTTTCCCCATCCGCCCTGAACAAAATTTACATTTGTACCATCCGGAAAGATGGGATTGTGACGCCAGAGACGTCCCTCGCCCAAAACGTCGTAATCCTTAAGATTATCTACAAAGATTATCAGATGCGGCGATCCTGTGTTTAAGAAATATCTTTTTGGTGAAAGCTCTTTTATATGTGACACTCCAATAATTCCAAGTTCAACTTCGCTTGTTTTGGGCGAGTAGCTTAGTACTTTTGCAATATGCTCTCCGTCAATTGCTTCAAAGTGGTACCGTTTCAGACCCCTGCTTGCCGCAAATGCAACCAGGCAGCGCCCTCCGTTTCCGCACATTGTACCCTCTTTTCCGTCGGAGTTGAAATACTTCATCGAAAAGTCGTATTTATCACTCTCTCCGAGGTACATCAACCCATCGCCGCCAATGCCGAAACGTCTGTCACATAGTAATTTAATCTGCCCGGTAGTGAGGTTTACATCCCCCTTTCTATTGTCAATAATAACAAAGTCATTTCCGGCTCCCTGATACTTAAAAACCTTAACTGTCATTTCTATTGTTTTTTATGTTTTTAAAGAGACTGTCGTCTCCCTTTTCGTAAGCTTTTTCATGGCTGAGCAGATAGCTCTTCTTGTCAACTCCTATTGCGAAACCTGTTAGTTTGTTGTTAACTCCGAGCACTCTGTGACAAGGGATAACAATGAGTAACGGGTTCATTTTACATGCAAGACCAACTGCACGGCTCGCATCGGGCGACCCTACGGTTTTGGCAATATCGCCGTACGACCTCACTTCGCCATACGGTATTTTTTTAAGTTCACTCCACACTTTCTGCTGAAATTCGGTTCCTTCGGGCTTCACCGGAATATCAAAATTCTCTCTTTTACCTGCAAAATACTCCTCAAACTCTCTTTTTGCAACTTTAAGTACCTCCGGTAGTTCGTCTTTACCGGGATCTCGTTTAACCTCATCTTTCACACCTTTTTGATCTACATAGTTTACCTCAAGAAGCGAATCATTGTCCGATGTAAGTCTTAACTTACCTATCGGGGTGTCAATCTGAATGTTGTACCGTTGATTCTCCCTCATCTTCATGTACTCCTCCAGCATTGAGGCGGCCACTTTAACCGAGGCGCCCTCTCCGCCAAGCATCTCCCTCACTTTGGCATATTTTTTCATAACTCTCTCTCTGTTTTTAGCGTTAAGCAGATGCTTTATCTCATCTGCAATTTTTTCTGTGGTGCAGTCGTGTTGAAGAAGCTCTTTTACAACTGGTTGGTCAAGGATAAGATTTACCAGACTTGCATATTTAACCTTTACGAGCCTCTTTGCAATCTGGTACGAAATCTCGTTCCCGCCATAGCAGACCACCTGCGGGGCATCCAGCAGGCCTGCTTCCAGACTTGCTGTACCGGAGGCCAGTGCCGTAACATTGGCATGTCTCAATATTGAGTAGGTCTCTCCGAAGAGTAGTTTTATATTGCTGTTTTTGAGGTATTTCGAATAGCTTGAAACATCCATTGATGGGGCTCCTGCGAGTAAGAAGTTGTATTCCGGAAAGATCTTCTCCAGTTTTACAAATCTGGGCATCAGATAATTTATCTCCATTGAGCGGCTCCCGGCCAGCAAACCTATAATTGGTCTGTTATCAATTCCGACTCTGTTTCTGAACTCTTCGATGCTCTCTTTCATGCAGGGATGGCCAGAGACTGAGTCAAGCAGTGGATTTCCGTTGTATACGGCATCTATACCCTTCTTTTTAAAGTACTCTATTTCAAAAGGGAAGATGATAAAGAGTTTGTCAATATCCTTTTTCAGATGTTTGATACGGCTCTCTTTCCATGCCCAGACTTTTGGGGCGATGTAGTAAAATACCTTAAAGTTGTGCTCTTTAGCAAAGCGGGCAATCCTGAAGTTAAATCCGGCGTAATCTATGAGAATTATCAGGTCGGGATTGTACTCAAGAATATCCCGTTTGCACAATTTGAGGTTTGCGGTTACTTTCCCCAGGGAGGCGAGTACCTCCACAAAGCCCATCAATGCGGTCTCTTTGTAGTGTTTTACAAGTTCCCCGCCCTGTTCAGCCATAAGATCACCTCCCCATACCCGGAACTGTGCATCAGGGTCGGCAATCTTTAGCCCCTTCATCAGGTTTGATCCGTGCAGATCGCCCGATGCCTCTCCAGCTATAATGTAATATTTCATAAGCTGTATATTAAATTTTCATTATTCAGAGTTTCCAAAGGGTTTGCAGCCTCTTCAATTCTGTATAGTCGGTTGTGTCTATCTTATGGGGAACAATGCTTATATAATTCATTGCCACTATATTGTGGTCGGCCATGGTATCTTCCGGCTCCAGGCTGTAAAATTCACCTGTCATCCAGTAATAGTTAAATCCGTAAGGATCTTTTCTCTCTTCAAACTCTTTGATCCATTGTCCTTTACCTTGATGACAAAAGCGGATGCCTTTGATTTGTTCAAGCGGGACTGCCGGAATGTTAATGTTGAGAAAAATATCGGGATTTACGGGGTGCTCAAGGTATTTGTCTATAATAATCTTTCCGAAGTGGGTTGCTCCGGTAAAATCGGCCTTAGGATCGTGTGTGGTGAGGGAGAATCCGATTGATGGAATACCGTAAACGGTCCCTTCGGCTGCAGCCCCCAGTGTACCTGAGTAAAGTGAGGCTATCGATGCGTTTGATCCGTGATTTATTCCTGAGATCAACAGATCAGGAGCTTTCTCATGAAATATCTGATTCATAGCCATTTTAACGCAATCGGCAGGTGTCCCTGAACAGGCATAGACGCTAAGCCCCTCCTCTGTTTTAAGTTCAGTTAATCTAAGAGGTTTGCCTATGGTAAGTGCTGCCGACATTCCGCTCTGGGCTTCAAACGGGGCTACAACAGTTATCTCGCCGTAGGGGCGCATCATTTCGGTTAAAGCACTTATTCCTTTGGATTTTACGCCATCGTCATTTGTTATCAGAATTCTTCTCATGAGAAGTATAATTGGTTATTTATTTACAATTTACGAAGGTAGCAAATTTTGGCCGGATTTTTGTTTATAAAATAGCTTTTTAATAGTGCGGTTTTTCAAATTTTATTACCTTTGCGCCGCCTTTAAAAGGGTAAAAGTTTTTACGAACTTTCAAATTAAAACATATTCGATATGAGTAAAATTAAAATTGGTATCAATGGTTTCGGTCGTATTGGCCGTCTGGTTTTCCGTGCAGCACAGGAGAGAGATGATATTCAGGTAGTTGCTATTAACGACCTGATTGATGTTGAATACATGGCTTACATGTTAAAATATGATACAGTGCATGGACGATTTAACGGATCGGTTGAGGTTAAAGACGGGAAACTGGTTGTTAACGGATTTGCTGTGAGGGTAACTTCAGAGAAGAATCCTGCCGACCTTAAATGGGGTGAGGTTGGTGCCGAGTATGTTGTTGAATCAACAGGTCTCTTCCTTACAGAGGAGAAGTGCCGTGCTCACGTTGAGGCAGGTGCAAAAAGGGTTATTATGTCTGCCCCTTCAAAAGATGAAACTCCTATGTTTGTTTATGGTGTTAACCATAAGAAATATGCAGGAGAGACTTACGTTTCCAATGCTTCATGCACAACTAACTGTCTGGCTCCAGTCGTTAAGGTTCTTAATGAGAACTTCGGTATCGTTGAGGGTCTTATGACAACTGTTCACGCAACTACAAATACCCAGAAGACTGTAGATGCTCCATCGGCAAAAGACTGGAGAGGCGGTCGTGCTGCTGCTGCAAACATCATCCCGTCGTCTACCGGCGCGGCTAAAGCTGTAGGTAAAGTTCTTCCTGAGATGAAGGGCAAACTTACCGGAATGTCATTCCGCGTTCCAACCGTTAACGTATCTGTTGTAGACCTTACCGTTCGTCTTGAAAAGGCTACCTCTTACGATGAGATCAAAGCTGCAATGAAAAAAGCTTCCGAAACCGAACTGAAAGGTGTACTTGGCTATACCGAAGATGCAGTTGTTTCAAGCGACTTCATTACAGACCCACGCACCTCAATCTTTGATGCTGAGGCAGGTATCATGCTTAATCCAAACTTTGTAAAGGTGGTTTCATGGTACGATAACGAGTGGGGCTACTCAAACAAAGTTCTTGACATGTTAGCCCATATGGCAACAGTTAAGTAACCACTTTACCAAATAATTTCAAGCCGGGCAGAACACAAAACACTGTCAGAGTTTTGTGTTCTGCCCGGCTTTTGCTTTGCCAGAGTTTGATACAAGTGACTAATATACAGAGAAATACAAACGTCAATTTTCCAAAATTGGAAAACTGCATTTTGCAACATACAGTTATACTGTTGATTATACCAAACTCTGGCAAAGCCCGTGTCTCTTTTCAAGGCACTATTCAGTGACAACATATAAACTGTTTTTTATCTATATTTGCGGTCTAATCTTAAACTAACTATGGGAATCAGGAAAAAAATCTCATTGGGATTTGTTGTAATTGGTTTCATACTTTTTCTGTCCAGTGTCATTGCAGTGTTTGAATTTAACCGGATGAGGAAATCGGTGACTGTTTTAATGAATGCAAACGTTAACAGTATCAACACTTCCAGGATGATAATGGAGCTTACGGATGAGTACAATTTTATTTTTTTGAGCAGGGTTATTGTAGATTCCACGTTCCGGTCAGAGGAGATTCTTTACGACGATAGATTCGATAAATATCTGTATAACATTAAGAAGAATTTCTCTTCGGAAACTGAGATTGCCATAGCCGATTCACTTGCGTTTTACTATTCGAAATATCTGTCGGTTATAAGCAGTACGAATAAAATAATGAGAGAAGATACCGAGGTGAGAAAGGCCTGGTATGAGAATGAGCTGAAACCTGTTTATAATAATTTAAGAAAGTATAAGAAGAAGCTGGGGATTCTTACTCAGACGGCTATGGCCGAAAATACCAAAGAGCTTCAGGAGGGGTATTACAGAAGCATAATGCCGGGGATTATTGCGGTAAGTGCCGGTATTGTGTTGGTTCTTTTGTTCAACTATTTTATCAATATCTATTTTATATCACCAATTTTGTTAATATCCAAGGGTATTAAGAGTTATAAAGATTTCAGGAAGAGCTACAATGTTCAGTTTGATAATGACGACGAGATTCAGGAGATGAACATTGAGGTTAAAAGTATAATTGACGAGAATAAAAAGCTTAAAAGTAATAATTCATGAATCTGAAGGTTGTCACCAGAAATGTTGGCCTTGCCCTTTTGCTGAACGCCCTTTTTATGTTTATTTCGGCAATTGTTTCGGCAATTTATGGATTTGATGCCTCGTTTTCTCCATTGATTCTCAGTGGTTTTATTACTACTATTGCCGGCTTTTTCCCTCTTATTTTTGTAAGAAAGAGTTCGGATATCAGTATAAGAGAGGGTTTTCTGATTGTGGTAGCAGCCTGGGTTTTGTCTTGTCTATTCGGAATGTTGCCTTATGTTTTGTCCGGTGGTGAATTTTCAATCATAAATGCCTGGTTTGAAAGTGTATCCGGTTATACAACAACCGGAAGTACAGTTCTGCAGGATGTAGAGGCCTTGCCAAAGGGTTTGTTATTCTGGAGGTCATCTACACACTGGTTGGGAGGAGTAGGGGTGGTTTTGTTTATGCTGTTGGTGCTTCCTACACTTAACTCCTTTAGAATGAGGTTGTCAAAAATGGAGATTTCAGATCTCTCAAAAAACAATTTCAGGTTTAAGGCATATCAGACCATCAGGGTTATAACAACTGTATATCTGACCCTCACATTTACCGAGACTCTGCTTCTAATGATTGCCGGGATGGATTGGTTCGATGCTATCAATCATGCTTTCAGTACAATTGCGACCGGGGGGTTTAGTACAAAAAATCTCTCCCTGAAATATTTCGATTCTGTTGCAATTGATATTATCATAATGGTATTCATGTTTTTATCCGGAATGCACTTCGGACTTCTCTATGGAGCTTTAACCGGAAGGTCATCAAGCATATTCAAATCTCCGGTAATAAGGTATTATGTCCTATCAATTTTGGCAGGGTGCATAATTGTTACTTTAAACATAAAATTTTCCGGGGTTTATAAAGATTGGGGGACGGCAATCAGGGAGGGATTTTTCCAGGTCATATCTGTAGGAACAACTACAGGATTTGCAAATGGTGACTCTTCCATCTGGCCGGGTCTGGCTATTCTCATAATGCTCTTTTTTACTACTCAGTGTGCCTGCTCCGGATCTACATCGGGAGGCATGAAGGCCGACCGGGTTTATATCTTCTTCTTGTCTCTTAAATCTCAAATCATTAAGAACATACACCCAAATGCAGTAGTTAATGTCAAGTTGGGAAATCATACTCTGGATAAAGATACAATCTACAATGTCAATCAGTTTATTGTCTTGTATCTGTTTATCATGTTTATTGTGGGGATGTTACTGGTAGGGCTGGGTACCCCTATGCTCGACTCATTCTCGGCATCTATTGCCTGTATCGGCAATGTGGGTCCAGGTTTTGGTGCAGTTGGTTCGCTCGGAAATTACTCCTCAATTCCGGCTCTCGGAAAATTTATTCTCTCAATTGCAATGCTTCTGGGTCGGGTAGAGATATTCTCACTCCTGATGTTATTCGTGGTTTTCAGAAGGAGGTAAGAGAGAGATATGGCACTCCAATCCTATTTGTATGATTCTCTGGTTAAGGGTCTTGGTTTTGAACCAACTCCTTGCCAGCTGAGCCTTTTTGAGACTCTTTCGGGATTTATTTCGGAAAGTGATTTTGAGGATAGAATCATGCTCGTGAATGGTTATGCAGGTACCGGGAAGACATCTGCAATAGCCTCTCTGGTAACTCTTTTAAAGCAGTTTGATAAAAATTTTATTCTGCTGGCCCCCACAGGCAGGGCTGCAAAGGTGCTCTCGGGGTATACCGGTTGCAGGTCGTATACAATTCATAAGCAGATATATCGCCAGAAATCTATGAAAGATGGCATCGGCCACTTCACACTTGATCTCAACAAGAACAGGGACACCGTTTTCATTGTTGATGAAGCGTCGTTAATATCTTCGGGATTGAGTGATTCTGCGCTTTTCGGGACAGGTAATCTGCTTGACGACCTTGTTCACTATATGAGGATGAATTCCGGTAACAGACTTATCCTGGTAGGTGACTCGGCCCAGTTGCCTCCGGTTGGGGAGGAGATCTCAAACGCTCTCAATATAAACTATCTGCAAAAGTATGGCGATATCACCTATGTAATTCTGAAGAGTGTCGTGAGGCAGGCGGGCGATTCGGGGATTCTGCACAATGCCACCCTTATCAGGAATATTATTGAAGGCGATGCCAATGCTCATTATCCGAAGCTTGAAGTTGAAAAATTTAGTGATATAGAGCGAATTACAGGTGGCGATCTCATTGAGAAACTATCTGCATCATATGATAAATCATCTTCCGATGAGACTCTGGTTTTGTGTCGTTCCAATAAAAGGGCCAACAGGTATAATCAGGGGATAAGATCGAAGATTATGTACCGGGAGGAGCGGTTGAATCGTGGTGATAAACTGATGATTGTGAAAAATTGCTATCAGTTTCTGGATGATATCGAGGAGATTGATTTCATCGCAAACGGCGATGTGGCAGAGCTAATTAAGATATCTGCCTACGAGGAGCGTTACGGGCTTAACTTTGCGAGGGCGACTTTGCGGTTTCCGGATTACAACAATGTGGAGATCGATGCCAGGATTATTCTGGATACTCTTGAGAGTGAGAGTGCAAGCCTTGGTTCGGAGCAGCAGCGGGCTCTCTTTAATTCGGTTATGGAAGATTATTCGCATATAAAGCTTAAACGTAAGCGGATTGCGGCTGTTCGTGAGGATATCTATTACAATGCTTTGCAGATAAAGCATGCAAATGCCATCACTTGCCACAAATCGCAGGGTGGTCAGTGGAAAAGTGTTTTCATTGACAATCCGTTCTGGAAGGATGAGATCTCAAAAGATGATCTTAAATGGCTCTATACTGCAATTACCCGTGCAACAGATAAAGTATATTTTGTTAATTTTGACGACAGGTTTTTTGTCAAATAGTTAACATTAATAAAATATGAGTCTGAAATCTTTTTTCAAGAAGTTCACCGCACCATTTATTGCTTTGAGCTTTATCGCTACATCGTTGGTTGCGCAGATGCCAACTCAATCTATTCCAACACCTTTAACATGGAAAGACAAGGATAACATTATCCTCATGCATCAGAAAGGGATGAAACGTCTCTATTACGAGTATAACATCAGAAAAGGTAGTATGACGGAGATTGAATCTCCAACTCCTCCGAAGGCTGTACCTGTTGTGAGTGTTAAAAACGGAGATATATTCTACAGAGATATTGCCGGAAATGAGAAGCAGATAACATCCACACATGAATTAGAGCAGAATCCTACTCTGTCGCCGGATTTCAGATTTGTTGCGTTTACTCGTAATAATGATCTATACTCGGTTGATATAGAAAGCGGTAAAGAGGTCAGATATACGACCGACGGTTCGGAGCTAATCCTAAACGGCTGGGCTTCATGGGTATATTTCGAAGAGATTTTCGGCAGAGGTGGTCAGTACAGGGCTTTCTGGTGGTCACCCGACAGTAAGCGGATTGCATTTTACCGTTTCGATGATTCGAAGGTGCCTATGTTCCCGATCTATGATGCTGCGGGCAAGCATGGTACTGTTGTAAGAACAAGATATCCGAAGGCGGGGGATCCCAATCCTGAGGCTAAACTTGGGTTTGTGGCTGTAGAGGGTGGCAATATTGTGTGGGCCGATTTTGATCCGAAGTGTGATCAGTATTTCGGGACTCCTTACTGGAGCAACAACAGCGCTACCGTGATGGTTCAGTGGATGGACAGGGATCAGAGCAATCTGGTGCTTTACGGGGTGAGTTCGTTTGACGGGTCAAAAACACCTATATATAAGGAGTACCAGAATACCTGGATTAACTGGATTTCGGATATGAAGTTCGGAAAGCTTGGTTTCTATTTTGTGAGAGATTTCGAACTTTGGGAGCATATCTACTACCAATCTTATGATGGTACTGTTCTGGAGCGTCTTACCGATGGTATGAACTGGGGTATAAAGATAATTGATGTTAATGAGGAGAGTTCGGTTATAAACTTTACTGCAAGAAGGGATGCATCTGTCAGGAACGATATCTACAGGCTTGCATGGGGAAAAGAGGGTAGGAGCGTTACCCGCATCTCTTCGGGTGAGTTCAACTATTCCATGCCTTCGGTATCTCCTGATGGTAAACATGTTGTGGCTCTTTGTTCAAATATCTCCACCCCGTCGAAACTGGTTTTGATGGCTTCGGGCAAACGCGGTGTGGTTAAAGAGGGTGAACTCAAGGTGTTATTTGATAGTAAGGCAGATGATTTTGACAAGCTTACACTTCCAGTTACCGAACTTATGTATATCACAACTCCGGAGGGGTTCAAACTGCCGGGCTCAATAACCTATCCGCTTAACTTTGACAAAACCAGAAAGTATCCGGTAATTGTAAATATCTACGGTGGTCCAAACTCGACCAACGTGATGGATATCTGGAAGAATCCTTCCAAAAACAGTATTATGTGGGCTCAGGAGGGTGTGATCCAGGTCTCTCTTGATAACAGAGCCTCCGGTCACTGCGGTAAAGAGGGTCTGAATTATGTTCATAGAAATCTTGGTCACTATGAACTACTTGACTATATCCAGTGGGCCAAATACCTCTCCTCTCTTCCATATGTCAACTCTGCAAAAATAGGCATTACCGGTTTCAGTTACGGTGGTACAATGACTGCTCTGGCTTTGACAGATGGTGCCGACTACTTCAAATACGGAGTTGCCGGGGCGGGTGTCTACCACTGGCAACTTTACGACAGCCACTATACCGAAAGATATATGGACCATCCCGATGATAATCCTGAAGGTTACGAATCGAGTGCGGTGGTTGCCAAGGCTGCCAAATACACGAGCGAAAAGGGCTCCATTCTATACCTGACTCACGGCACGGGCGACGATAATGTCCACTTCCAGAACACCATCCAGTTTGTAGATGCTCTGCAGAAGGCCGGCAAACAGTTTGAGCTCATGATCTACCCGGCCGGTATGCATGGTTACCGTGGCTACCAGGACGCACATTCCGATGAGGCGATAAATGCCTTCTGGCGTAAAACGCTGCTGGGACATTTATAATACTCCCGTAAATTCAGACCACTGGGTAAATTTAATAAAATGATTAATTT
>CAZFTS010000043.1:0-18746 GCA_964521685.1 uncultured Muribaculaceae bacterium | reverse complement strand
GTTCCGTTATCGGGAATTTTTCCCGGTGATATTGTAAGTGTAAAGCCCGGAGAGAAGATCCCGGTAGACGGAGTTGTAACCGAGGGCACATCATTTGTGGACGAGAGTATGATATCGGGAGAACCTATTCCGGTTGAGAAGAGTGAAGGGTGTAACGTGCTGGCAGGAACCATTAATCAAAGAGGAGCCTTCTATTTTAAAGCATCAAAAGTAGGCGGAGAGACGCTTCTAGCCAGAATTATCAAAACAGTAAGGGAGGCACAGGGCAGCAAAGCCCCCGTACAGAGGGTGGTAGATAAGGTGGCGGCTGTTTTTGTTCCGGTTGTGATGGGAATTTCACTATTAACATTGATTATCTGGCTTATAGCAGGTGGAGAAAATTCATTTGCTAAAGCAGTCCTGTCGGCAGTGTCGGTTCTTGTAATAGCATGTCCTTGCGCTTTGGGGCTGGCAACACCAACAGCACTTATGGTAGGAATCGGGAAGAGCGCAAGGGAGCATATTCTTGTAAAAGACGCATTTGCCCTTGAGCAGATGAGAAAAGTAAATGCCGTAGTTCTGGATAAAACCGGAACTCTAACCGAGGGCAGAGCTACAGTAACCGATTGGAGATGGCTTACCGAAGCAGCCAGCGAAGATGCTTATAATCGATATTTTAGAATAATACTCTCACTTGAAGAGAGATCGGAACACCCCATTGCAATGGCCATTGTTAACCACATCAAATGTGCCGGAGTCCCGGATGAGAGGTTTAAAATTGAAAAATTTGAAAATATACCAGGTAAAGGGGTATCTGCCCATATTGAGGGTAAAAACTATTTTGCAGGCAGTTCAAAATATGTGCAGAGGGAGATCCCGCACTATAACCAATTGAGCAATGAGGGAAAAAGTGTGACAGTGGTATTTGAAGAGGGAAAAGAGATCGCAGTCATAGGGGTATCCGATAAGATTAAAGATAGCTCGGCAGCTGCAGTAGCAGAATTGAAGAGGATGGGCATTGAGGTTCATATGCTAACAGGTGATAATGAGAAAAATGCAGCATCTGTTTCAAAAAGATTGGGAATAACAAGTTTTGTTGCTCATGCCCTGCCGCAGGATAAAGATGATTTCATACAAAAACTCAGGTCAGAGGGCAAGATCGTTGCAATGGTTGGAGATGGTATAAATGACTCCCAGGCGCTTAGCCGTGCAGATGTGAGTATTGCAATGGGAAAAGGGACCGATATAGCCATGGATGTGGCAATGATGACACTCATCACCTCCGATATTGCTGTTTTGCCAAAGGCATTTGATCTCTCACGAAAAACAGTGAGATTAATCAGGGAAAATCTTTTTTGGGCCTTCATTTACAACCTTATAGGCATACCTATTGCCGCAGGTATTTTGTATCCGTTTACCGGAACCCTGCTAAACCCTATGATTGCAGCTGCAGCAATGGCATTCAGCTCTGTATCGGTTGTTCTCAACAGTTTAAGGCTGGGCAGATAATTTTTGTCCCGAAAATTTTCAATTAAAAATTAAAAAATGCTTAACGCATTTGTTTCTTTACTAACTTTATAAGGATAATAAAAGAACTTAATAAAACTAACCATGAGCGAATTTATAAATAACTCAACCAAGCGCAAAGAGCTGCTAAAGCACATGATTCTTGAGTTGCACAAAGGGGAGGCCCCTGGTGAAGTAAAAAACAGACTAAAAGAGCTGTTAAGAAATATCCCTTACAATGAGGTAGTTGAAGTTGAACAGCAGTTGATCTCGGAGGGGTTACCGGAAGAGGAGGTTCTTAAATTTTGTGATATTCACAGCGCAGTTCTGGATGGGACAATCACATCAGGAAAGATTGAGGTTCCTGTAGCACATCCGGTTGACACCCTTAAAAAGGAGAATATAGAAATAGCAAAAATTACCCAAAAGGTAAAAGAGCTGTTTGAGCAGATGCCAGATATGGAGAGAGAGAGTGAAGGTGAACAGGTTGCCAAAATTGTGTTGAAACTAAAAGGTCTGTTCAATAGTTTATGGGATCTTGACAAACACTATAAACGTAAAGAGTACCTATTCTTCCCGTTTCTGGAGAAGGCAGCAATTACAGGACCGCCGAAAGTGATGTGGGGTAAACATGATGAGATAAGGGAGCAGCTAAAAGCTTCCCTGGAGGCTCTTGAACCTGGCAGTATTACTACAAAAGAAGAACTTATGTCGGTTGTAGTGCTTCTTCTCGGGCCTGCCATTGATGCAATTGATAGTATGATAATGAAGGAGGAGGAGATCTTTCTCCCTATGTGCATGGAGAAGTTCAGCGAAGAGAACTGGTATCAGATCTACCTTGAGACCCCTGTTTACGGCTACTGTCTGTATGACACCAGAGAGGAGTGGAGACCATCAGAGGAGGTAACCTCAAAAATCAAAGTTAGTGACTCATTCGGAAGCGTAGAGGTCTCATCCTCTCCAAACTTCGTTCAGGGAGCACCAATAAGGTTATCATCGGGCAGTTTCGATCTTAAGGAACTTGAATCACTCTTTGTATCACTCCCGGTTGATATTACCTACGTAGATGCAAATGATAAGGTTAAATTCTTCTCTCACAGCCCAAAACGCGTATTCGAAAGAAACAGATCCATAATTGGCAGGGATGTCAGGTTGTGCCACCCTCCGGGAAGCGTGAATATTGTAGAGAAGATACTCGAAGATTTCAAAAGCGGAAAAGAGAATCAGGCCAACTTCTGGCTCTCAAATTTTATGGGAAGATTCGTATTTATCGGATATACAGCATTAAGGGGTAAAGATGGTGAATACCTGGGAGTTATAGAGGTTACACAGGATATTACCGAGCTCAGAAAACTGGAAGGCGACCAAAGATTATTATCATATTCAAATAAATAGGCTATGAAGAGGGCAATTACGCTTCAGACAAAGGTCTGGGAGTTTCTGGAAGATTATCCGGAGCTGGAGAGTGAATTGCTCAGCCTCTCCCCGGCCTTCGCAAAACTTAAAAACCCGATTCTCAGGCGGACCATAGCAAAGGTCACATCGCTGCAACAGGCAGCATCCATTGCCGGAATACCTGCCGGTGAACTGGTTATGATTTTAAGACGGGCGGCCGGTGAAAACATGCAGCCCAACGGAATTGACGAAAGTGAAAATATTAGCAAATACACTGGCGAGTGCCCAGAATGGTTTTCACCTGAACGAGTCGTAAAAACATTTGATGCAGTCTCCGTTTTAAACTCCGGAGATGTTCCAATGGCTCAGATACTTAAATCTACAGGAGAACTTCCAGATGGTGAAATTTACGAATTCAGAACCCCTTTTTTACCAACTCCTATTTTGGATATACTTCATGGTAAAGGATTTAAAATCTGGAGTGAGAAACAGCTTAACAGTGAAACCGGCGAAGTTATTTACTCAAACAGAATTTCAAAATGAGACGGATTGCAATAATCGGAGGAGGCTTTTCAGGACTTTCGGCAGCCTGCTACCTGGCAAAAGCGGGGTATGACGTAACAGTTTATGAGAAAAACAGCACATTAGGAGGAAGGGCCCGCGTTCTTGAAAGAGAGGGTTTTAAGTTTGATATGGGCCCCACATTTTACTGGATGCCCGATATATTTGAAAAATTCTTTTCCGATTTCGGCAAAAAAGCATCTGATTTTTATGAGCTTATAAGATTGGACCCGGGGTATGAAATATATTTCGGCAACAGAGATTCGGTTAAAATATCTGCAGATACCGAAAAGATTTACAGTCTTTTCGAAAGCATCGAACCCGGCAGCGGCGAATTTCTCAGAAAATATCTTAAAGATGGTGAGTTCAACTACCGGGTTGCAATGGATAAGGTGGTCGAAAAGCCCGGAAAGTCGCCATTTGAACTGATTATGCCCGAAACAGTGATGCGCTCCCCGCAGTTTATCCGCTCAATCAGCTCAAAGATAAGATCCAATATAAAGAATGAAAAACTGAGACAGGTGCTGGAGTTCCCGGTGCTGTTTCTGGGTGCAAAACCCTCCGATACCCCTCAGTTCTATTGCTTTATGAACTATGCCGATATGGTACTCGGGACCTGGCATTTAAAGGGTGGAATGTACAGGCTGGTAGAGGCAATGCAATCAATAGCGGAGAGTTATGGAGCTAAGTTCATCACCGGAGCTCATGTAGATAAGATTGTTACCGAAAAAAAAGGAGTTACATCACTTGAATACACACTGACGAGAGAGGTATCCGATCAAAAAGGGATATCTGCTCTCAAAGAGACATCTGCTCTCAAAGCAGATACCGATTTTATAATATCATCGGCCGATTATCACTTTACAGAGACACTGCTGCAACCCGAAAATAGGAATTACAGCGAAAAATACTGGAATAAAAGGGTTTTTGCGCCATCTGCCCTGCTCTACTATGTCGGATTCGATAAAAAACTAAAGCACCTCTCCCACCACACCCTCTTTTTTGACTCCGACTTCAAAGAGCACTCCGAGACAATCTATGACACTCCGCGATGGCCCGACAGACCACTATTCTACGGAAGTTTTCCAAGTATCAGCGATAAGAGTCTGGCACCTGAGGGGAAAGAGTGCGCAATCTTCCTTATTCCGGTAGCTGCAGGGATCAAGGATACGGAGGCTCTGAGAGAGAACTATTTTATGCAGATAATCTCCCGGATGGAGGCATTGACCGGTGAAGAGCTTTATGGAGATATTCTCTTTAAAGAGAGCTACTCGATAAAGAACTTTACTGAGGATTACCACGCCTATAAAGGGAATGCATACGGCTTGTCCAACATATTGACTCAGACAGCTTTCCTTAAGCCAAAAATGGAAAACAGAAAAATTCCGAATCTGCTTTATGCAGGGCAACTAACAGTTCCCGGCCCGGGAGTGCCGCCATCAATTATCTCCGGTAAAATAGCTTCGGTTTTAGCAACGAAATATCTTAAAAATGGATAGTTTATATAAAGAGCTATCGCTCAAAACCAGCGAACTGACAACGAAACTATACAGTACATCCTTCTCTGCCGGTCTGACCTGTATCGAAAGAGAGAGCAGGGAGGCAATCTACTCCATTTACGGATTTTTAAGACAGGCCGATGAGATAGTTGACACTTTTCATGAGTATGACAAAGAGTCGCTTATGAAGGAGTTTGAGGAGGAGTATTACAGATGTTACGAACGCGGTATAAGTCTCAACCTAATTATCAACTCATTTGTAATTACCGTAAAGCGATACAACATACCCTCCGAGCTGGTTGAAGCCTTCCTTAAAAGCATGAAGAGCGACCTGGTAAACAGCACCTTCAATGATAACGGCATCAAGGAGTACATTTACGGCTCTGCCGATGTTGTTGGGCTCATGTGTCTGAAGATCATGACCAGAGATAATCCTGCCACGTATGAAGAGCTTAAAGATTATGCAATGAGTCTCTCCTCGGCATTTCAGAAGATAAATTTTCTCCGGGATATTAAGAACGACACCGAAAAGCTCTCCCGGAACTATTTCCCTGTTCTCAACGAGAACCCATTTAATGAAGAGTCCAAGCAGATTATACTCGAAGATATATACCGCGACTTCAGGATGGCTCTGATAGGGATTAAAAGACTACCAAAGCATTCAAGAACAGGTATTTATCTCGCCTATCTCTACTATCTGGAGCTGACAAAAAAGATAAATAAAACAGCGGCAGATAAACTGCTGAAAACAAGAATCAGAGTTAACAACTTTAAAAAGCTGCTCATATACATAAAAGCCAGGATAATATCCCCATTTTTATGAAAACGGCCGTTATAGGATCGGGAATCGGAGGGCTGGCAATTGCCTTCCGGCTTGCAGAGAGGGGTTTCAGTGTAACCCTTTTTGAAAAGAACTCTCTGCCTGGTGGAAAGATATCTCAGATCAAAGAGAGGGGATATCGCTTCGACACCGGACCATCACTCTTTACTCTTCCATCTCTGGTACAAGAGATTGCACCTTTGAAGTATCTAAAACTTGAAAACAGTTGCAGATATTTTTTCCCTGACAAATCGGTTCTCAACTTTTATCAGGATCCTGAAGAGCTTAGGAATGAGATGGAATCGAAAGGTTATGTCGATTTTCCAAATGTATTACAAAGATTCAAAGAGGCCGAAGAGATCTACAATCTCACAAGTAATCTCTTTATTTTTAACTCTTTCCATAAAGTTAAGAATTTTGTAAAACCGGAAAACCGCAGGATTCCTTTAAAATTACATAAGCTGGGATTTCACCGTACAATGCACTCTGCCAATAAGGCACTCTTTAAAGACAGACGCATAATTCAGCTATTTGACAGGTATGCAACCTATAACGGATCATCTCCCTACCGTACCCCGGCAACCCTCAACATGATATCCCATCTGGAGCATAATATCGGAGCATTTTTCCCCGAAAAGGGTATCTACTCCATTGTTGATGAGATATATCAGAAGTGCTTAGCTGCAGGAGTCCAATTCAGGTTCAATACATTGGTAAGAGGTATTGAGATTGATAAGAGGCAAAGAGTTGCAACAGGCATCACAACCGATTCCGGATTTGAAAAGTTTGAAATCATAATCTCGGATACCGATGTTAAATACCTGTCAGAAAACATGATAAGTCCCGAATTCAGATATCCGCTCAAAAACAGGTTAAAACAGCTTGAGCCCTCATCTTCGGCGCTGATCTTTTACTGGGGTATAAAGGGAAGTTTCCCCATCTTTGATGTACACAATATTCTATTCTCATCTGAATACAAAAAGGAGTTTAACCATCTCTTCTATAAGATGGATCTTTTCAAAGATCCCACTGTTTATATATTTATCAGTAAGAAGGTTGTGCAGGAAGATGCTCCTGATGGGTGCGAAAACTGGTTTGTAATGGTAAATGCCCCGGCGAATATCGGACAGGATTGGGGAAAGATTATTAAAGAGAGCCGGTCGCGAATAATCAGGAAGATAAACCAGTTATTGAACGAAAGTAGCGGTGATGACGTTTCAGAGCAGATAGATATTGAACAACTAATCGAAACCGAACACATAGCCTCCCCTGTAACAATCGAGAAAAATACTTTAAGCAGTAGAGGCGCTCTGTACGGTAACTCATCAAATTCAATGTTATCGGCATTTTTAAGACACCCAAACTCGCTTTCAGGAATTGAGAACCTTTGGTATGTGGGGGGGAGCGTACATCCCGGAGGAGGTATACCACTCTGTTTAGCCAGCGCTAAAATAGTTGAAAAAGAGATCGTTGAAAAAAGCATTAATTGAAAAAGAGAGAATTAAACACTCAAATAAAATTGAAATGGTAAAAAATATTTTCAGCAACAAAGAGTTGCCTAAAACATTTTTGATCTTCTATTCAGTTGGTCTCCTGCTCTTCGCCATTCCATTTTCACGCCCGTTATTTACCGCACTCACTCCCCTCTCTCTGCTCTTTGTCACACTTTTAGTATTATGGCATCACAAAAGAGTTGATTTAAAGTTTATAATCTTCTCCTTAATTGTGGTTATCTCATCCTTTTTTATTGAAGCTGAAGGTGTTAGGAGCGGAAAACTCTTCGGGGAGTACACCTATCTGAAAACACTTGGCCCGGGAGTACTTGACACCCCGTTTGTGATAGGGGTCAACTGGCTGATGCTTACCTATTGCAGTGCAGCCGTTACAGACTATATTGCAAAAAAGAGAGCAACTTCAATAAATATTATCACGAGGATTCTTGCCGGGACAGCACTCATGGTAGTGTACGATCTTGTTGTTGAACTTATTGCTCCATTTATGGGAATGTGGCAGTTTAAAACTGTATATCCGCCTATTGAAAATTTTATTATGTGGATTGCAATCTCTCTCACCTACCACATTCTGCTCAATCTCTTTAAAATCAAACCATCAGGCAAACCTGCCGCAACACTTTTTATAACACAAATCCTCTTCTTTTTACTTGTTTATGCTATATTTCTGATTGAAAATCACATAATACCATCACTAAAAATGTAACCTATGATAAAGGCACAACATAAAAAGATGTGGGAGTGGTTTTTTGTAATCTATTCAAAAATATATCTTTGGTTTATCTTTCGTGATATAAGATACATACCTCTTTATAAGGGAAATGTAAATAAAGATCGTTCTGTAGTCATCATCTCCAACCACTTCTTCTTCTGGGACGGGTTTATACATCTGCTGCTCAACCGGAAGTTCTTTAAGAGGAAGATTCATATAATGATGCTTCATGAAGAGCTGGTTAAGAGGAGATTTCTCCGTTACGGCGGAACCTTTTCAATTGAAAAGGGGAGAAGGTCAATTTTAGAGAGTCTCGACTACTGCCGGGATATTCTGAATAACCCCGCAAACTCTCTGCTAATATTTCCTCAGGGAAAAATTGAGTCGCTTTACACAGATCCTTACAAGTTTGAAAAGGGTGTTGAGTACATTTTAAAGAGAGCCCATAATGCAGATATATATTTAAATCTCAATCTCATAAACTTCAATTCCAACAGAAGACCCACCCTTTCGGTCTATCTGAAACCTCTCTCATTAACCGTAAACATGAATGAGGTTAGTATAGAGACAATCGAGCGGGAGTTTAACCGGTTTGCCTCTGAGGTAAAAGAGATGGAAAATATCAATCCCGATAATTTTACATAATACATGTAAACATATGGATATTACCATAAAAGCCATTGGAATTATGTTACTCTCAATATTACTGTTGAGGATGATTGTTTCAATTGTAAACTATCTCTGGAAACTATGGACAGATAAAACATTTACCGGTTATCTCAGATCAGAATCAAACCCCTCTATTAAATGGAGCATACTTATTCCGGCAAGAGATGAGGAGCAGAATATCGGGAATATCCTCTCTGACATTGAATTACTAAAAGATAAACCATTTGAGGTGATTGTGTTCAACGACAACTCTTCCGACAATACAGGGGCCGTTGTAAACAGTTTTTTGCACAGAATTCCCGGCCTGAAACTTATCGAAAACAGTGTTGATACTCTTCCGGATGGCTGGCTCGGCAAGAATTGGGCCTGCCATCAGCTTTCAATGGCCGCCTCAGGTGATTATCTGCTATTTATTGATGCCGATGTAAGGCTATCGGGAAATATCGCCGCTAAGTACATCAATTATCTGAACAAGAGCAATCTTGCACTTCTATCCATCTTCCCGAAACAGATACTGCCCAATTTTGCAGCTAAAGTATCTACCCCGGTTATGAACTGGATTCTCCTCTCACTCCTGCCCCTGCCACTTGTAAGATATTGCAGGTGGCCCTCATTTTCGGCTGCAAACGGACAGTTTATGCTCTTCAGATCAGATATATACAATGATCTAAAACCTCATATGCAATTCAGGGGAAGCCGTGCAGAGGATATTGAGATTGGCCGCTGGTACAAACGTAAACAGAAAAGGGTTGCGACTCTGACCGGTGATGACTCGGTACGTTGCTGCATGTACAATAACCTGTCAGATGCAATTAACGGATTTACAAAGAATGTCTTTCACTTTTTCGGTAACTCTGTATTTGCAACCATCCTATTTGCCCTTTTAACAATCATAACTCCCCTCTGGCTCCTTATATTTGAAGGGGTTACAAGTTTCCTGCTATCCCTGCTATCCATAATTCTGATAAGAGTATTTGTATCGGCAGCAAGCGGGCAAAATATAATTGACAACATTAAATATCTTCTTCACCAACATCTTATCTTCATCACAATTATAATTAAAGCAATGAAAACCAAGACAGAAAAAAATTTAACCTGGAAAGGGAGAAATATTACAGGTCTGTTCATATCCATCTTAACTATTTCTACTATCCTCTCCTTCAACTCCGTACAGGCTCAGGAGAGTTATCGCTCCCGTATCTACAAAAGCTTTAAAAACGGTGATATGGTATCCTGGGAAAATGTTGTTAAGGAGATGGAGAGCAATTCCGTTACAGCTGAATTACTCAATTACTATTATGGGCTCATTGGTTATCTTATATCACAAAAAGAGGGTAAAAGGGCTGCAATATACTGCGATAAAGGGGAGAAGATTATTGCGGAGTTTCTTGAAAAGAGCCCCGAAAATGCAACTTTTATAGCATATCGTACGGCCTTTCTGGGTTTCAGAATTGGTTTGAATAATTTGAAGTCTGTTACCCTGGGAGTTCAAAGTATAAATCTCTCAAAGAGGGCACTTTCAATTGACTCTCTGAATGTCCAGGCTTTGGCCGAAAGAGGTAACGTGCTCTATTACAGCCCGTCATTTACCGGTGGAGACAAGCTGGAAGGGATCTCATTCTATCTTAAGGCAGTGAAGGTGATTGAAAAGAGTGGAGATATTGCTCAAAACTGGTTCTATCTCTCACTACTCACAAATATTGCCCGCTCATACCAGGAGATAGGCCTTACATCCAGGGCAAAAGCAGCCTACGAGAAGATTCTCAGGGTTGAACCAAACTACAAATGGGTAAGGGACAATCTCTACCCCCGCCTTCTTGAAATTTCAGCTCTGATGAGGGATAGCTCCCTGCCGGTCTGCCCTGCCATTGATGTGTTCTCTTCGGCTCTTCTGAGCAGATATGGGAGTACATCTTTCACAGGTGCATAAGGAATATATTTACATACATTAAATCCTTCGTTTGCCAGTGTGAATGAGATATTATCGCTCATTCCGTAGAGCTGTGAAAAGAAGATTCTGTCATCATCTCTTCGCAACCCCTTTTCATCGATAAGCTTTGCTAAAAGAAGGTTGCTCTCGTAGTTATGTGTCCCGCTAAAAAGCTCAAAATGATCTATATTATCCATTACATACCTCAACCCGTCGTCATATGATCTGTCGGTAGACTCCTTGTCCGGGTGAATTGGGTCGGGATATCCAAGAGCTCTCGCCCTCTCCCTCTCCTCCTCCATATATGCTCCCCGGACAAATTTTATCCCCAGTATATAACCACTCTTTAAAGAATCTTCATGTATAAATTTAAGATAGTCCAATCTGTCGTTTCTGTACATCTGAAGTGTCTGAAAGACAATGGCCCTCGATTTGTTGAAGCGTCTCATTGCATCCTCGGCCACTCTGTCAATAATCTCCTGAGTAGAGAAGTGTTCGGCATCAATAAGTATTCTTACACCACTTTCATGCGCTACCCGGCACAATTCAAATACTCTGTTCTTAAAGTTTTCAAATTCCGCTCTTTCATCACTATCCAGAGCATCCAGGTTTTCGGCAGCTTTATAGAGGACTCTCCCGATAACCATTGCCGTAGGTTTAAATACTGTGTATGCAATACTGCTTTTCCCTTTTGCAAATTCAATCGATTTAATGGTCTCTTTGAAAGCACGATGAACATCCTCTATTGCACTCCCACCCTCGGCAGAGTAGTCTAGCACCGATTTTATATTGCTCAGTTTTAACTCCTCAACAGTTTTAATACTCTCTTCCAGGGTCTCTCCACCGACAAACTGTTTATAGAGTGTTGGTTTAACTGCCCATCCAAGCGGTACATTCAAATTGAGAGCAACATTTGTAGCCTCCTTAATAGCTTTAACAATTAACGGGCTTTGTATTACGCTGTACAGAAACTGAGCATTTCTCAACTGCCCGTTACTTTTAGAGGCAAATGCCGTTTTAGTGTCATTAAAATTGATACTCATCACTCTTTCTGTTTGTTTATACCACAAGCCATGCCTGTCGATCCGGAAAGAGCCTCAACTGCCGGAAACTTCGATTCAATTGCATCTTCCAGCAAACCATACTGCTCTTTATGTCTGTCTATATAGACCTTAACGTAGGAGCATGTCGGTCTCACCTTTAATCCATGCTCCAGAGCATAATCCAGCATATGCTTTACGATTGCAGCGGCAATTCCCCTCCCCTCAATCGGTTTCGGTACAATTGTGTGAGTTAAATCCAGGCCACCCGGATAATCTTCATATTGAACATATCCTGTAATACCATCCTCAACCGTTTCAAACTTTTTAGCTTGCACATTATGTATTATAATTCTCTCCATAGTATATCCGATTAATTAATCTGTCTAAAATTGATGCCTGTTAAAGCATAGATAAATATACCAAAAATATTCACAATAACGACAAAAAAAAGAGGCGCATTTCTGCGCCCCTTAATATCAATTTATTTAACACTGTTAGCTATTTTTCTTAACAAGAACTTTGAACTCTTTCTTAAGCATCTTACCATAAAGATCTGTAATCTCAAGAGTCAGAGGAACCTCTGTATCAACAGTAATAGTAGAAACATTATTTGTTGCAGTAATGTACCACTCGTTAGTTACAGCGTCTCTTGTTACGTTAACAAGGTGTGAATATGTGGTTGTTCCATCAAGTGCATTGTTTTTAACAGCAACCAGTGGTCTAACCGGAGCTACACCGATAGCAATTCTTGTATCCATCACTCCGATGAATGCGTTCAGGTTATTACCCAGATAGTCATTAGCTCTTACGTAATCAGATACTTTTCTGGTTGTAACCAAATCACCATTAAGAACTTGCAGAGTTGCTGGAAGTGGAGCAGCTGGTGTTAACAATGTAATACTACCTTCTCTTATTGCACTTTGAGCAACAACAGTGATTGTTTCAACATCTTTCTTCAGATTTGCATTGTTGAAGTGGCTGTATGTAAGTTTTACTGAGTAATCGATGTACATTGTAGTAGGTAGAACGTTAAATCTCTCCTTCCTGATTACAGTAGACATTGGATCAACAACAGGTGCTGCAGGTGCAGTTTTGTCAAATGACCAAAGGTAAGGAACTTCTGCAGGAGTATTCAAATGTACATAAGCATTGCTCAGGTCATAAAGATCTGTAGCCGCAAGTTGTACTAAACTACCTGCCGGAGCTGTACCATAAACAATAAGCTTATTGTTTGCATCAAACAGGTTAGCTTTATGCATCTTCATCTTTTCAATGATTGCATCAATTGTAGTTGTTGGAGCAGTAATTGTTACATTGAATTTAACAGTCATCAAATCTGAAGCATGTCTGCCATAAGGGCGAAGATCTGTATAAGAAAGAACTCCAATATAATTTCCCGGATTAACAACAGCTTCATCAAATGTCAGACGGATATGTCTGATCTCTTTCACTTTAGCTGTAGTTGAAATCATTGGTCTGTTTGTTAAAGGTGCATCAACATAAGAATCCGGAACTATAACAGTATTAGTTGCATCAAGGAATTCAACTTTTACTCCGGCAAGAGGATTAGCAACTCCGGCTGAAGTTGTAAATGTTACTTGAACATCAGTTGCCTGATTTCTCCAAAGTTCAGTCTTACCTTCCAACTGTAATGCATCAAACATTGGTGTCAGAGTAGTTGTTTTCTGATCAGCAGGAGAAGCAGCAGCTGTTAGCTCTTGTGTAATAGCAGCCAGAGTTGGAGGAGTTGCAGTTTTAAGCTGACCATAGAAAAGAATATCAACAGGTCTAACTCTGTATGCTCCAATCCAGTCAAAAGTCCTAAGGTTGAAGTTCAACTTCTTATCATTGATGTTAGTAATGGTAGTCAAAGTTGGTGCTCCGGTAGAAACGGTTGTTCCATCAACATTAATATAACCTTGAATATCTGAGTTAATAGATGCAGGATCCTTTTCAATCACTGATTTGAAGAAATCTGAATTTAATAAAGTACGACGTGGAACCGGAGGAGGACCTACGCCTAAATTATATCTTTCGTAGAAATTTAAAATATTTATTGTAGATCCGATAGGATAATAAGCAGTTACTCTACCAACTGTTGTAGTAGTATCACCTGAAGGTGTTCCGGTTACAGCATTCAAAGTTGTTTTTGCACTAAATGCAGTTGTAACTTCCGGTTGTACTTTAATAGCATACTGATAACCAGAAATAACTTCACGACCATTTTTAACGGCACGAACTGCTAGTTGAGTTGTAGTGGTTCCGTTAAGAGGGGTAACCTGTGCCATGGTAGGGTCAAATTTCAAAGTATGGAGACCATTCGATGTTCCAATTGCAAAATTTGAGAAGGCTCCATTGAAACCGGCCTCAATAGTAGCTGGTTGTAAACCAAACAGAGATCCATCTTGTTTAATAACTTCGAAAACATAACCGGTTGTACTAACACTGGCAGGGTTTAAAATAATAGGTAAGTTACCACCTGATTTCAATTTTCCACCATAACCAACATTTGCCCAAGCAATAGCAGCATCAGCATCTGCTTCAAGACCTGAAGCAGCAATAATAGCCCAACCAGCTGCATTGTCAGCAGGTACCTGGCTGAAACTAATAATAGTTCTTGTTTCACCAATTGGAGAAAGAACGCTTACAAGGTCATTCTGGAAGAATAACTCTGCGTTTTCTGCAACAACAGGTACATAGAAGCTTGATATAGTTCCGTCAGCATTTTTAACAGCGATCAAAAGCTTGTTGGCTGAAGATACATAAGCAATCTGAGGAATATAAACAGTTGTAGCTGCACCGTTGATAGTGATGAAACCTTGAGTGTTTGCACCAAACTGGTCAGTAGTGAACTTAGCGAATACAGGGTTGCCACCTACAAGGATACGGGTTGCAGTACCACCGGCAGTTGTAACAACTGTCCAGTAACCCTGAGCGTCAATACCAATGATTGGTGTGAAACCTGTTGCACCTGTAGCACCGGTTTGACCGGCAGGGCCGGTTGCGCCGGTTGCTCCGGTTGCACCGTGGTTAATTGTAATAGTTGTGTTGTCAGAGAAAGTAATCTGATAACCACCTGTTACAGCAGCAACGGTTTTGATAAGCTTGCCAGCAGCAATTGCCGTATTCAAAGCAGCGATAGCTGTTTTATTGGCATTTACCTCATCCTGAAGTTTTTGAATGTCTTCAGAATAATCCTTTTGGCAAGATCCCAGAGAGATCATAAGTGTGCAGATCAGCACACAGATACCGAAGAATGTTAATTTTCTTTTCATTTTAAAATTTTAGTTAAAAATACTTTGGTTAAACAAAATTTTGATTGGCAAATATAGGTATTAAGTTTTAATAAACAAGATCCTAATCCTTTATTACAAATGCAGTTTATACAGGTTAATACTAAATATAATAATGCTCTCGCAAATATAGACAATATTTTGGATCATTCAATAGCAAAAAGACTATTTATAAACAATATTGCCCTGATTTATTAACATTTGCATGGGTCCAAGGGGTCTTTCTCATTTTTTGGCCCCGGATTAAAACCTAAGTAGTTGATATGCTTTATTTTAGTTGTAGCAGGGAAATCAAAGCATACAGACCTCAATTTGCGTTACCTCCTTGTTTAGCGTTAATATTTCGTAATTATCATTACAAATATAGAACTTTTATCTAAACTCAAAGGCCTTTATTTTAAAATTTACTCTGTTTTTAAAGGGCAAACCTTGGTTCAACTAATATATAAGATGCATAACTTTCAAAAACGTTGCATTTAAAATTATTTAATTACAACGGTTATCTTAATTTCACTGTTGAGACCGGTAAAAGACCACTGTTTTGACCCGCTCACCGAGGTACCGGCAGCATAATAGAGATTCGACCCGGCTCTCTGTGTCGCAGGAAGAGTAATGTAGAGAAAAGGGGAAGGGTTGTAATTATATAAATTTATTGAGCCCACCTGGTAGGTGATTCCGTTTACACTTGAGGTAAACCATGTTCCGGTGTTTAATATGTAACCTTGGGTAAGATTTGTATTGTCTGACATCAGATTTGCCGCTCCGAAGTTTCTGAGGATGTTTTCGTAAGTCAATCCGGCGCCTCCGTTTTGGTTAACTGCATCCACAATGCAATTTACCCCCGTGAAACTATTCTGGACAATCTGTTTGATGAGGTTGGCTCCTCCGTAATTACGCATCAGATAGGCGCCGAATGCGTAGGTTTTTGAGTAATTAAGATAGACCTCATCGTCATTGTCGCTCCAATCCAGGAGATTGTAATAGTTTCTGCTGTTATAACCCGGCAATCTGCCCGAAGTGTTTGAAGCTGATCCGGCATTGGCTGTGCCGTAGGCAACACCTCT
The DNA here is from genome assembly GCA_964521685.1 of uncultured Muribaculaceae bacterium. GTDB lineage: Bacteria > Bacteroidota > Bacteroidia > Bacteroidales > UBA932 > Bact-08. The sequence goes on along the minus strand of CAZFTS010000043.1, from coordinate 2,764 downwards.
TGGTCCGTTGGAGAATATTTTATTGGCAATCAGATCCTCTATACACATGGAGGCCATCTCATTTACGGCAGTATTGCTCGGAATGTCATTTTTTATCGCCTTCTGGTAGAAGTGTATCATGTGCTGGAACTCGTGAGCCAAAGTCGAGACTAAGGTCTGAGGCCAGTAATCTGTAATCTCCCACGAACTTCCGCCTGGAGTTGCAAGCAGCACTGCATCGGCAAAAAACAATAGTTTTTCATTAGATTTTGCCACTGATGTTTTGAGATAGTTGTTCCCGCCCCAGAAGTAACCTATTGTTCCTCCGTTTGTACTGTTGTCATTTTTTATATCGCAAAGCATTATGTGAATATCGTTTGTGCCGGGGATCAGATTGCTGTAACTTGTCTGCTCCCATGGAGAACCAATTATATTAGTAACCCACTCGTAGATATCGTCATTTGTGCCGGTATTCAGAAACTTCACGCTCAGTTCATCTACCATCTGCTGGGTCACATAGTTGGCTTTCGGGCTGGATGAGCTCCAGCAATCATCTGCAACCCACACATGCAGATTCTTTCCGTTTGCATTGATAATTTTTCTGAGGGTAGATGGAAGCGGATTTGTTGAGTAGTAATCGATAAAGTTTTCCGTTGAACCCAGAATGTAACTTCCCGCTTTGGTAACAGGAGTCTGAAGACGGCCGGGGTCATAAACTCCCCTGTTTGCATATCTGCCCGGATTATTGTTGAATTTACTTATCTCTCTATCTTCCGTAATCTTATTATCCTCGTAATAGGTTTGCTGATAGGCGTTAAAAAATTGGTTGGGCACATTGCTTCCCTCTACCGTTGGCAGAGTTTTCAATGTGGATGTGTTTGTGTTTGAGAAGATAAAATATACGTTATTGTTTGTGAGGTTGTTCAGCTGGAACACAAAGTCACCAGCTGCGTTTAAATTTTGAATGGACGATGATGATCCTACAATAACCGCCTGGTTTATAGTTGTTGCCGTTACCTGGTTTCCGTAAGCCGTGCCGATGCTGTTTGTAGCATATGCTCTCAGATAGTAAGTTGTTCCGGGTGTCAATCCGGTAATCTGGCTGGTAAAGCTTCCTGTTCCGGTACCGCTGGTTGTTTTGGAGCCGGAAATTGTAGGGTTCTGGGTTGTGCTCCAGCATACTCCTCTTTCCGTGACATTTGCACCGCCGTCGCTGGTGATATTACCCCCGGATGTCAATGAAGTTGCGGAAATTGATGATGGATTTGCTGTTGTCACGGCCGCCAGAACTGCTGTAGTGGTAGTGGTCACCTGATCGCCATAGGCAGTTCCTACGCTATTGGTTGCATAGGCTCTTATATAATAGGTGGTTCCGGGTGTCAGGCCTGTGATTGTGGATGTAAAGCTGCCCGTGCCGGTGCCGTTTGATGTTCTTGAGCCGGCAATGGTGGGATTCTGGGTTGTGCTCCAGCAAACGCCTCTTTCTGTTACGTTTGCACCTCCGTTACTAATAATGTAACCTCCGCTTGTAAATGATGTTGAGGTGACAGATGTTGAGTTTGTTGTAGATATAACGGGTACTGCAGCAGGTGTTGTTATGGTTATCTGGTTACCGTATGCCGTACCTACGCTGTTTGTTGCATATGCCTTTATATAATATTGTGTGCCGGGTGACAGTCCTGTTATGGAGCTGGTGAAACTTCCCGGACCGGTGCCGTTGGTAGTTTTGGATCCGGCAATCGTAGGATCGGGTGTAGTACTCCAGCATACTCCCCTTGCCGTTACGCTTGCCCCGCCGTCATTTGTAATGTTACCGCCGCTGGTCGCCGATGTTGAAGTTATTGAAGAGGCATCTGCCGTTGTAAGTACCGGAAGGATTGCCGCTGTTGTTGCAGATACCTGGTTTCCGTATGCCGTTCCTACGCTGTTTCTGGCATAAGCTCTTATATAATAGGCTGTTCCGGGAGCCAAACCTGTTATGGAACTCACAAATATACCCTTTCCGGTACCGTCACTTGTTTGTGCGTTTAACTGGAAAATCTCATTATCGCCGGTTGTGAATACTGCGTTAAGTATAGTCGGATTCTCTTTTGTATCCCAGCAGACACCTCTTGCTGTGATTGGTGAGCCTCCGTCACTGGTGATATCTCCTCCGCTTATTGCCGATGTAGATGTTATTGATGATACCTGAGTGGTCGAGAGTGAGGGTGCCTGGGCAGGAGTTGTGAATGTTACTGTGTTCCCGTATCCCGTCCCGATGCTGTTAATTGCATAAGACCTCAGGTAATACATCGTTCCCGGAAGTAAGTCTGTAATTACTGTTGTAAAGGTCCCGATACCAACCCCGTTGCTCGATTTCTGGTTGGCGGTTGTAGGATCCGGACTTGTATTCCAGCAGAACCCTCTGGATGTTACCTCGGCCCCACCGTCGCTCGTCACGCTACCGGAAGCTGTTATGGTTGTAGAGGTTAATTCAGATGTATTTGTTGTTAAAGTCGGGATAACCTTGGGCGGATCTTTTTTGCAGGAGATAAATAACTGAATTATTAGTAGTAAAAATATAGTAGTCGACGAAGATGCTTTTCTCATATTAAACATTTTAATTTTTTAATTTCTACAAATATACAAAACCTTTATTTTCTCCGACCGCAGCTACTGCAGCATTTATTACCTGTTTCTGTTTTGAACCTCCGTTATAGGTAAGGAATGCTACAACCTTTACTTTAGATATTTTGTCGGCGCTTATATTTGAGAAGCTAAAGTTACGCGAATAAATTTTACCGGC
>CAZFTS010000042.1:0-20111 GCA_964521685.1 uncultured Muribaculaceae bacterium | reverse complement strand
AGGAGGCCTCAAAGGAGACCCGAATAACTCAGGGTTATCTCTCCTCTGTACCTGAGAGAACGGTAAGAGTCCGGATTAAAGGTAAATCGGGATTCCTAACCGTTAAAGGTGTCGGGAACGACAGCGGAGCATCCAGGTTTGAATGGGAGATTGAAATTCCGGTAAAAGATGTTGATGATCTGCTCAAAATTTGTGAACCTGGAGTAATTGATAAAACCCGTTACGAAGTTAAAGCAGGAAATCTTAAATTTGAGGTTGACGAGTTTTATGGAGAGAATCTCGGACTTACGGTTGCAGAGATTGAACTGGAGTCGGAAGATCAGCAATTCCATAAACCGGAGTGGCTGGGAGAGGAGGTTACAGGAGACAAAAAGTATTACAACTCGATGCTCATGAAACATCCTTTCACTAAATGGGAGTAACAAAATGCAGCACCCGGGTACTAAAATGCCCGGGTAGCTGTTTAACAATTTAAAACCTAAAAAAGCGCATGAAGGAGAGTACTTATGACATTCTGGACATGAACAACTATCGTGTCGAGAAGCTCAGGAAAAACAAAAAAGAGGGTTTTGAAAAGTGGATGGAGATCCTTGGCGGACCTCTGGCCATAATTGTTTTTATTGCAATATATTATTTTATGGACATCTCATTCCTCAATAATATTGACCCATCACTTTTAAAACAGGAGGCATCAAAAAGGTTTACAGAGCTTGGCTCGGAGAGCTTCTCCAGAATCAATTATGCAATGCTCGCCATTTTTGCTGCATCTATAGTGTTGTGGATAACCGAGGCAATACCAAACTATCTCACCTCCCTTTTTGTCATAATTGCAATGGTTCTTACCGGTGTGACATCGGAAAAGCTCGCATATGCACAGCTTGGTCACCCGGTTATGTGGCTCAATATACTCTCGTTCGTGCTTGCCAGCATGCTGGTAAAGACCAGGGTTGCAAAGAGATTTGCACTTTGGTTTGTAATAAGATTCGGTAAAAACGCCACATGGATCTTTTTCAGCTTTATTGTGATAAATGTCGTACTCTCTGTTTTTATATCGGCAACCACAGCAAAAGCAACAATATTGTTACCGATATTCATGGTTATTGCTGCCATTTACGGAGCATCTCCCGGCAACAGAAACAATTTTGGGCGGAATATTGTCTTACAAAACCTCTTTCAGATAAACATCGGTGCCAGCGGATTCATCACCGGCTCGGGAGCAAATCTCCTTGCAGGGTCAATAATTGCCGGCTCAATGGGGATGACTATGTTCGGATTCCAGGATTGGTTTTTTGCAGCATTTCCGTTGTGTATGATACTAATTCTCATAGGTTGGTTTGTCGGCACAAAATTGATTTTCCCGATGAAACCGGAGGAGAGATTGCCTCAGATCGAAGGGGGGATGGCAAGACTCAAAGAGGAGTTTCACGCTCTTGGAAAAATGACATTCGACGAGTACAAAGCCATTGCCATTTTCGTAGTTGTACTCATATTGTGGGCGACAGACAAACAGCATGGCATTTCACAAACCGCTGTAGCATTTATGGGGGCTGTAGTTGCTCTGTTACCGGGGATAGGAGTTGTTAAATGGAACGATGTAGATATCCCGTGGCACCTGATGATCTTCTCGGCAGGGGCATATACATTGGGTTCGGGACTGGATGTAACGGATCTTCCTGCGGTAATGGTAGATTCACTTTTCAGACACTTTGGAATAAGCGAAAACACACCATTCTGGGTGTTATATGTAAGTCTCACGTTTATAATGATTTTTAGCGGATTACTATTCCAGTCAAAAACGATGAGGGCACTAATTTTTGTCCCTATTGCTATTGGAATATCCCAGAAATTCGGATATCCGGTAATGAGCCTCTCATTTCCTGTGGCACTTTTAATTGAACACGTTTATGTGCTGCCGTTTAACAGCAAACCGGCCGCACTGCTATATACAACAAATCAATACAGCATCACCGACACACTCAAATTCGGTCTTGCAATGATAACAATCAGCTGGTTTATGATAATTGTCTGGGGAGAGACAGTACTCCGCTGGCTTGGATATACACCGCACGGGGTGTTTTTTTAGAGATAAGGAATTAATTGAAAGCAGATACAATGATTGACGAGCAGGTAAAGCAGCACGATAAATATACAGCCGAAATAAAGGTGAGCTTTGGAGCGAGGAAAAGGCTAAAGTTAAATGACTTTGCCTTCAATATATGGCTGTTTGTTCCGAATAGTCTGGATATAAACAGATTCAACTACTCAAAACAGGATTTTTACAAGGATTTGAGGTCAAACATAAGGTTGATGACCCCTGTCTATCTGCTCAGAAACATTGTCTGGGCAGAGAACTCTCCCTTTGTCTATCTTGAAAAGGCATTTAAAAAGATAACCCAGCAACCAACCAGGACCAACTCAGAGGAGTATGAATATCAGATAAAGATGTTCCTCTCCATTTTAAAGAGTTCGCTAAGGGATGAGGTAAATCATATAAAATCTGCAAAAAACGAAGATATTGACTATCTGGTTACTAATTATATAAAAAATGTAAAGGCCATTATTCAGAAATACCGCGACCTCTATCCGCTGATAAATGTGCCGAACATAGATTCAAAACTTATGGACTTCTACCGTTATGGAGAGGAGTTCATGTGTAATGTTACTGAGAAGTATACATTTTTGCTGATGAGGGGATTAAAGAGTGAGCACACACCTCATTTTGATAAGTTTAAAAAAACAATCCTGGAGTTGATAGAAGAGCTTACCGGGATAAAAAAGCTAAAAGGGTATCCAAATGTTGAGAGTGAGCAGAAGAACATCTCATCCGATTTTGTTTACAGACTGGGACTATTAAAGAAATATGCCGAGAGCCACCTCTATCTGAATGTTAAGAAACGAAGGGACGGAGTGCTGGTGGAGCAGTTTCTCTATAGTCTGGCAGCCGGGATCTCAATGGTTTTCGCAACCGTGATAGCTTTTTCCGTTCAGAGACAATTTGGCAACTTTACAATGCCGCTGTTTGTTGCTCTGGTTGTGAGCTATATGTTAAAGGACCGCATTAAAGAGCTTTCAAGGTATTATTTTGCTCATAAGATGGGCTCCCGCTACTTTGACCACAAGATAGCAATGAACATCAATGACACCGATATCGGTTGGGCAAAAGAGAGTATGGATTTTATTCAGGATTCGAAGGTGCCTGCAGAGATCATTAAACTCCGTGACAGATCTTCTATCATAGACGCTATATATAAAACAGATAAGGAGAAGATAATTCTCTACAGGATGCACATGCATATTGACAGGGAAAAACTCAACTCCACCAGCCCCTATTTCTTTTCAGGGGTAAATTCAATTATCCGCTTCAATACAGCCAACTTTTTGAGAAATATGGATAATCCCGATTTCCCGCTACATCTGGCCAACGAAAAAGAGGGATTCGAGATAATAAAAGGAAAGAAACTCTACTATCTTAATCTGATTATTCAGAAGCAGAACGAGACACAGAATGAGCTCCGCCACTACCGTCTGGTACTCAACCGGGACGGGATTCTCAGAATTGAGGGACAAGACGATTAATTCAGGAGATAATCACACCATTATGATTGTTAAAAAGTTCAAATTTGAGCAGCAGCTCATATAGCGATTTTTTACTTAACATTAAATACTTTTTATATATTTGCCCAAAATAAAACTTTATGAATACCAATTCATTCGACCAGAATATACCCCTTCCGGATTTACAATATATAAAGCAGATGATTGGTGACGATCAGGAAGTTCTGCAAGAGGTTATTACAATCTTTATGGAGGAGATGCCCACCATGCTTAAAGAGTTAAGAATGGCAACCGAATCGCGGGATCACGATAAACTGAGAACAATCACACATACTTTGGTAACAGAACTATCCACACTTGGAATAACATCGGTTGTAAATGATGTAAAGGCAATCAACAAAAACAGCCGGGAGATGAAAGATCTGGACTTGACTGTCGACAGAATAATTAAGACAGTAACATTTAGTATGGAATATCTGAAAACACTTATTTAAAGTAGTTTATGAGTAAGATTATTGTAATTGATGATGACAGACTCGTAAGGAGAGTATTCAGTGCTGTTCTTAAAAAGGAGGGATTGGATGTTATCGAAGCTGATAACGGTGATGATGGATTGGCTCTGGTAATATCAGAACATCCGGATCTTGTTATTACAGACTTTCAGATGCCCGGGAAGAACGGCCTTGAGTTACTTTCAGAGATACAAAGATTAAAACTCAGTATCCCGGTAATAATGCTGACGGGATTTGGAGATGTGTCATTGACAATAAAATCAATTCAACAGGGAGCATTTGACTTTCTTGAAAAACCGGTAAATCCGGATATATTAAAAATTACCGTACATAAAGCGCTTAATTCTCAGAAGCAGAGTTCTGAATTATCCGACGTAATTCATGGCGAATTAAAGGAGAGCTCTATTCTCGAAAACACATTTCTTGTAGGGAAAGCACCCCGGATGAAAGAGATTTTCAAAAGCATCGGACTTATCTCCATGAATAAGGTCAATGTAATGATAGAGGGGGAGACGGGAACCGGTAAGGAGCTTATTGCAAGGCTGATTCACTATTCAGGAATAACACAGGACAAACCTCTGGTTGTTGTGAATTGCAGCGCTCTTACAGAGACACTATTGGAGAGTGAGCTTTTTGGCCATGTTAAAGGATCATTTACAGATTCAATCCGGGATAAAAAGGGGAAATTTGAACTTGCTGCCGATGGAACTATCTTTCTGGATGAGATTTCGGAGGTTTCGCTAAATACACAGGTAAAACTATTAAGGGTAATTCAGGAGCTGGAGTTTGAAAAGGTTGGAGGAGAGAGCCCGATACCTATGAAAGCCAGGATAATTGCAGCGACCAATAAAAATCTGGAAGATCTTATAAAACAGGGAAAATTCAGAGAGGATCTCTATTACAGATTAAAGGTTTTTACAATCACACTGCCTCCGTTAAGGGAGAGGAAGGATGATATCAATGACCTTGTGGTCCATTTTCTTAATAAACTAAACAAAAGGTTTAACAAGAATGTAAGGAAGATTGGTGATGGAGTAATTGAGATGCTTAAGGAGCACGACTGGTATGGAAATGTGAGAGAGCTTGAAAATACTCTTATGCAGGCAATTGTGATGTCCAAGAGCGATGTGTTGGAGAAAGAGAATATAATTCTGAACAGCAGATTGGGAGAACCACTTAAGAGTGAACATGAAGTGTTTGAGATGAAGACACTTGCAACTCTTGAGAAGGAGTATATTAAAAGAGTTCTGGATGAGGTTAAATGGAATAAGCTGGAAGCCTCAAGAGTTCTTGATATTACAAGGCCTACTCTTAATGCAAAAATTGAAAAATATAACTTAGAGCAGTAACACTACTCATTCAAAGACACAATAAAGGAATCATACCACCCCAATTTTCTCATAAATCCCAATAATACCTTTGCATTAGAAAGGCTTCCTGTATTACCGCAGGAATACCTGTAAAGGCCGTCAGCTCCTCTGTTCTCCACGATTGTGATATCAGGGAATTTTTCCAAAACAACTTTAAAGACACTTTGTATTTCAATCGGTTTTTTGGATGCCATCAGCTGCACAGAGTAGTGGTCAGAGACTGCACTGATTTGGTTCTCGGATGAATAATAAGGAAGAATAAACATATCTTTCCAACCCTTTTTCTGCAATTTTAGCTGGGCAGCTCTAGCCTCGGTTAATGATCTGAAATTCTCAAACTGATACCTGAAGATTCCATCCTCTCCATGTTTTTCAATAATCGTAAACCCGGGTAAAACATCTTTGATGTCAATAAAATATTCATCTATATTAACTTTCTTCTTAAGCGCAATTAATTGAATTTTATAAGCAATAAATCCAGTAACATTTTTATTGGAAGATATTGGAGAATCATCCTTATCCTCGTTAATTATTATTTTTTGTTCCTGATTGTGAATCACGGTAACCGGGGTCTCCTCCTCCTTTTCAGGAGTATTTCTCTCAATAGTAAAGTCTATTCCCTCCTTGAAATCTCCCTCTTTTGATGGAGAAATATCAAACTCAATATATTCCGGAGATGCCGTCATACTCAGTTTACTCATCTGCTCCTGGTTTATCTTTGCATAGTAGTGTCCAGGATAGAAGCCTAAAAGGCTGAAAAATCCATCCTCTTCAGAAATTATACTCTTAAACAGCGTTGAATCTGACTTGAAGAAATCAACAATAATCCTTCCCTGTCCCGATAGTCCCGACCTCTCTTTTATATAAACCATCCCGTTAACTTCTCCCAAAATTGAAACAGGAACCTCAATCTGTCTAATCTGGTTCGGTTGTGCAATTATCTCGTAGGTTTTGTTTTTCAGTTGCCAGGCAATGTTGTCGAAATTTGCACCGGAGAATGTAAGAAGATATTTGGCATATGACTCAAGGTCAAAAACCCGGATTGTCGTATCTTTTGTATTGTACTCAATTCTGCCGCCGTTAATCTGCAGTTGTAATCCAAAGACCTTAGACTCGCCTTTGTCTTTTACCCCATTTCCGTTAATGTCAAGAAACGGATATATGAACAACCCCCCTTTTCCTGCATTTGATCTCTTGCTTACGCCCAAATAACTGTTTTTTGTATCAGCCAGAATACTTCCGTTCATCGATTCAGTAAAAGTGGTTGAGAGGTTATCCCTTCGTGCATTAAGATTAAATTGAGCAAACCGGAAGTCATGTCTGAATCCAAAATCAAAACTTGTCATATTATTAGTGAAGTTTTGTTCATATGACATTGTGATGTAACTATTTTGGGATACTCTCATCTCCACTCCCGACTTAACTGAAGAGAATCTGCCTTGGGTATAATTGTACTGTGATTGAGGGGTTAGGATAATTCCTAAAGGTAACCTTAAAGAGAGTGCAAGTGTGCTGTAAACATCAGGCTTAACATTATCCGAAATTACAGCATTGGTTGTAAAGTTTGTGTTTATGCCAAACAATGAGCCGGAGAAAAGCAATTCGGCTGCGGTGTATTGCGATTGAGGCATAATATATTGGTTCAGAGACAACTTAGAGTAAATTACAGAGTTTTTACCCCTGAATGGCATGGAAACTGACAGCTTTCTCTCTTCCAGATAATTTGTGTTAATAGCACTCTGTCCCTTTTCATATTTGATGTAATTTGCCTCTATCTGAAAATCAGAAGGTAATCTGTAGTTCAGGTATCCGCTGAAACGAGTTCCGTAGGTATACTCGCCCGATATAATGAGTTTTGAAGTCAATCTTACTGAAGATCTTATAAATGGTAAAAATTGGCCCGAACTATCTGAGGAGAGATACTCAACACCACCCCCTAATGTCATAAACTTTGAGATACCGTAATCGGCATTGAAACGTGAGAACTTTCTCTTAAGAGTATCTTCAGTGATTCCTCCGCTTAATGTGTACTCAAAAAGGCCTTTCGGTAAAAAATTGTAAGGAATTGTGATACTCTTCTCTTTTGAACGCTCCTCTCCCCATGGTCCGTAGAACTGTAGTTTTATCTCTGTATTTCCGTAAACAAGAGGCACTTCAAAGGAAAAGAACCCGGAAGCATCGGCCTTTTTATAATCGACAAGGATATTATTCACATATAACTCAACAAGCCAGCCGGGTTCCGTTACATCACTCAGTGTGTATGTACCGTAAGAACGTCTGAAGGTTGTGGGGGTGTTGGTTAGTTGAAATCCTATTACAGGGGAGTTTAAAGTCGAAATCGATTCAGATGCAATTTTACCCAGAATAGCCTGTTTAAACAGTCGCATATCATTATTTGCATACCGCCATGAATAGAACTGATCTCTAAGATTAAATGGCGAAGCATCGGTGTAATTAACAGTTGCATTTAGCTCTCCACCGGCCAAAATAGATCCAAGAGAGAGAGCAGCCCTATTAACCGACTCTCCGTTAACTTTTTGAGTCGAGATTAATGACCAGTCTGCCACACCAAACCGAAAAAAGGGATAGTCTCTTTTTACAATAGTATCTGCAGATATATCACCCTTAATCTGACTTATGTTTTTTCGCATTTGCTCATTTCTCATCTCCCGTATTACCGGCAACTCTATTTTAGTATTAAGCACAACAGTCAGATTCCTGAAGTTAAATGTACACTCAAGCCCGAAAATCTCCCCGAAATAGTTTGATTTCAGATAGAGGTTGGTCTCTGTTCTTAACAGGTCACCCTTTTTAATTCTGAAACTTTTTTTCTGATAATCAATCCTAAGGTCAACCCTGTCAATTAGATATGGGTCGTTTTCGGCAAGGATAAAACCGGATATTATATCAAACCCGGGAGTTGAGTTGTTTTTAATTCTCAAGAAACCAAAAACATCTGTAACTGAAAGATAAACATCGTTTTCACGGATAAGCGCAGGAAGTTCCGACCCACCAACCTTAGGCATGCTGAAAAAAATGTTTACCTCATCATATTCTTCACCATCCTGAGCAATAGCTCTTTCCTGGAATAAAAGAAATGAAAATGCTAACAAACAGATAGTAAGCCTGCCAACAGAACCAATTTTAAAATGGCTCAGAGATTTAATAGTGTATTTCAGTAACATTAGCAGGAGTAAAGAGGGATTTGCCTAAAAATAGTTAATTGTAAAATTAAAAGTTCCGTTATAATTTCCTGCAGGATTTGTAGTTATACTTCCAGCATTAAGTCTGGCACCAATAGTAACACGAACAGTTCGGTTTCTTATTGTAAACCAGGGAGAAGGAGTGTATGTGAAATTTGTAAGCGAAAGAGAACCTCCACCTCCTGACCGGAAAAGTGTTGCATTGTTGATTGAAATACTTGTAATAAACCAGGATCCACTACCCCCTTTCAGATCAAAAACAGCAGCAGAAACTTCGGTACTTGGAAAAAGAACAATGTTTGAGGAAGCTGTGCGTTGTCCAGAGGTGTTTATAGTAATATTGCCACCTGATCCTACGGGATAGAAGTTTCCAAATTTCAGATCCTGAATTTTAGAAATTGTTACTTGTGAAAATGAGAAATTCGAGAATACCACTGACAGTAATAAAATGGAAACTCTGCAACTATTTTTTTTTATAGTAGTAAATATTTTTGTCATTCTCTTATTTAAGGAAAAGTTCAGATTCAGCAAATTTTATTGGCTTAGTGTCGGATTGGGATAAAAAGGTTATTAAGAGTTTTCCGGATTTGTAATTTACATTATTTACTTTATCAAGATTTACTTTTAAAACTCTTGATGCATTAGGTGTGTAGACAGCAATTCCGTTTAGAGATGCTACAGGGTTTTGTTTCCCATTGTCAGAAATATGAACAACTCTAAGGTCTCCGTAAACAGACATTTTGCCTGTTCTGTTGAAACGCATTTCCAATATATTGGTAGTATCGTTAAAGGAGGTAAATTTAATATCGGAAAATGTAACCTTAGCATCATTTTCTCCAACTCTGATAATTACAGGAATTGTGATTCCAAAAACCGGAGTTAATTGTACACTGACAGCAGTTGTATCTTTTTTAAGATCTTCAGTTCCCAGAGCTGTCAACTTTGGAACTGAGCGAAAATAGACGTGCGACCGATACTCTCCCGGTGCAAGCTTATCCATGTTGGTTACCTGCATTTTTACAACCTGAGCCTCATTTGGCCCCAAAGTAACGGTTCTTGGGAAAAACCGGATGTTCTTATCGGCAAATAATTGACCAGGATCTGGTTCGGTTATCTCAGTAAATGAACCATCTTCATTCATTCTGTATTGAATTAGCGAAACATTATACTTTGATGTATCCGCACCTGTATTAGCAAGGTTAAGTTCCATAACCCTTCTCGATCCGTCAAATACAACCCGTCTTGGAGTTACTAAAAGATTTCCCTGAGAATAAGCAATTGATGGCGCAATAACAAACAGCAACAATGCAACTGTTACAATAATCCTGAAGTTTAATTTTGATTTAAGCATAGCCCTAATTATAAAATATTAACCAAATATAGATAAAAATACTATTCACTATTCAATTGCTTTTTCTTAAAACAATAGGCTTTTCGACCGAAAAACCTATTGTTTGAAATATTTTGTTTTTGCTAAAGTCTTTTTGAGCGGTTAAGTGACCTTAAACTTCTAGTTATAGTTAACAGTAACGGTGAACGGAGTTGCAGATGTATAAGTACCTGCGGCCTGATTAGCACCTACGTTAATAGTGGCACCTACCTTTACAGTCTGTGCACCTGCAGTTAAAGTTCCCGTTGGAGTAGGGTCGCTTGTGAAAGCGTTAACAGTCATAGAGTTTGCGCCTGAAGTAACGGTTGTAGGAGTAGAAGGCAGAGTAATTGAAAAAGTGTAACCTGCCTGACCTGTCACATTGAAAGCTGCAGCAGAAACAGTACCTGTTGTAGCAGGAAGTGTTACCCCACCAGTAGCAGTACGGGTTCCGGCAGGAGCAAGGACAACAGTACCAGCAGTGCTTCCAACAGCAATATTGCCAAAGTTAAGATCTGCACTTTTTACTATAGCAATAGGAGTAACTATAGTCCCCGAAGCGTTAGCAGTAGCAGAAACCTGAGCGAAAGATACGGTTGAGAAACCGAGAGCAATAATTGCAAGTGTGAAAATTTTGATAATTGATTTCATGATTTTTTATTTTTTAATGTTTTAATTTCTTCTTTGCCTTTTTAAAGTCAGAAAGTGTGCCATAAAAAATCAAAAATCCGGAACAATTATTTTACAAACAGAAAAAGATCCGCGTAAGTAGCAGGAAAACAAATATATGAAGCACCATAAAGTGTGGCTGATTTTTACAAAACGGACAAGTTTCCAGGAAAGGATAGGAGATTTAAATTTGAAAATATTTTACACTTTGTAAATAAATATTTTCATTTTGCAACAATAGGACTAATTAAATGCGAGTGTTACAGAATAGGAGCCTTTGTATATTCCGGGACTTAAATTTTTACTTTTACCGGTATTTCCGGAGATAGAGATAATCTTGCTTCCCTTTACTGAGGCGCTCCCTTTTCCGTTCTCCAGTAAAGGTTCTATTTTAAGATTATCATTTTGGTTCTCATTATTGTCAGTACTGCGGAGAATAACATTACACTCAACATTTGCTCCTGAATCAATTTTTATCTCTCCCATTTTTAACAGACCCGCAGATTGTGAGTTCTGACTTAAATTAAACTCGTTTACAGTGGCTGGAGAGAGGCTTGCCAATTCAACAATCTCGGCTGTTGCAGTTCCTGTTGCAGTGATCTGGGAAAATGATTTAGAATGAAACGAAATCAGAAAAAGGAGTATAGAGATAATGTATTTAGTTTTCATAACAGTACCGGTTTGCGGTACGAAGATATGAAAAAAAACTTTACAAAACCAGAGCAAGTGTAAAAAATTATTTTACACAAGTAAAATAAATTTACACAAAATGGGGTGCTTTGTAAAAAAAAGACTGCCAAAATTAATTGGCAGCCTTTCGGGTTAGTCGCATTAGTAAGTTAATTGTATCCGAATGTAACATTATATGTCCCCACATATTTACCCACAGGGTTATCGTTTATGCTTCCTACCTTCAATGTGGCACCAACACTTAAATTAAGAATTCCGCTGCTTTGAATTTTTACTCCGGGGCCTACCGGAGGGTTGGACTCCCAGTTTTTAACCTCCATCGTTTTCCCTTTTTCACTGTTTGTTAAAAGTACCGGGCCGGATGGAAGGGTTACATTTACTGAAAACTCAGGCTGTCCTGTGAGATAAAACGATGCTGGATTATATGAGCCTGCTCCAAGCAAAAGCTTACCAGAAGCCATCCTCACTCCATCGGGGGAGAGCCTTATCTCGCCACCCTCGTTTTCCGGAGAGAATCTTCCAAAATTCAGAGTAGATCCTTCGGTTGCTGTAAGTGCCTGAATAATTTCTGCTATAGCCTGGGCAGTAACAGTTGACTGAGAATATGCCACATTTCGGGTATTTATCAAAAGAACTATTAAAGTGAGACTTAATTTCAGGAACTTGTTCATAAAGGTAAATTCGATTTATTAGTTGTAGTTAACAGTAACGGTGAACGGAGTTGCAGATGTATAAGTACCTGCGGCTTGATTAGCTCCTACGTTAATAGTGGCACCCACCTTTACAGTCTGTGCACCACCTGTAAGTGTACCTGTAGGAGTAGGAGTGCTTGTAAAAGTATCGACAGTCATAGAGTTTGCACCTGAAGTAACGGTAGTAGGAGTAGAAGGCAGAGTTATTGAGAAGGTGTATCCGGCCTGACCTGTTACGTTGAATTCAGCAGCAGAAACTGTACCTGTAGTAGCAGGAAGGGTTACACCACCAGTAGCAGTACGAGTTCCGGCAGGAGCAAGGACAACAGTACCTGCAGTGCTTCCAACAGCGATGTTACCGAAGTTAAGGTCAACACTCTTTGTGATAGCGATAGGAGTAACTATAGTACCCGAAGCGTTAGCAGTAGCAGAAACCTGAGCGAAAGATACGGTTGAGAAACCGAGAGCAATAATTGCAAGTGTGAAAATTTTGATAATTGATTTCATGATTTTTTATTTTTTAATGTTTTAATTTCTTCTTTGCCTTTTTAAAGTCAGAAAGTGTGCCATAAAAAATCAAAAATCCGGAACAATTTTTTTACAAATATAAAAATGACTGCGCAAGTAGCAGAAAAACAGAGTGGTAATTTTTGTGTTTTTAATGTTTTAAGCCCTGTTTACAGATAGTATTACTCACATCATGTGGAAAGTTTTTTTACTAAACGTAAATTATAATTTTCATCTTAGATCTTTCAGCATTGAAAAATTACAATTGAACTTTTCCTTTTTTGATATAGGATATGGTTGTCTCAACGGCAACCATTACCGACAAGATTATGAGGAACAATGAGACCCATGGAATAGATGGGTGGGTGGTTTTTAACACCCATCCGTTGTAAACGGCAATTACCAGTGCCCAGTTTGACATTATAAACATTACAACTGCAGGGATAAATGCAACCAGCCATACACGACTTTTTTCACGGGTGTGTTTCAGCCAGATAGTGATCGCAATGAGGGCCAGAGCTGCGAGCAGTTGGTTTGAGGCCCCGAAGGTGCTCCAGAAAATCTTCCAGGCAGGGACAGCATTACCCTTTGCATCGGTCATGGTCTGGAAGATAAAGAATACAGGAACGCCGGCAGTAAGGAGGGTTCCTGCAAGTTTACCCAGCCAGCCTTTGAGTCCGGTCAGCTCTTCAATTATATAACGACCCAGTCGTGTACAGACATCAAGTGTGTCATATACAAACGTTGTAAATGCCATAAGACCGAATGTTATACCAAATGCTGCCGAAACTCCGATTATCTCCATAAACCTGCCTATACCTGCTGCATAAATAAAGTTAGGTGCTTTTTTAATCATCTCGGAATCACTGGTAAGAATCATTACGAAGGCTATTGAAACAATGGCTACCATCCCTTCAAGCAGCATTGCTCCATAACCAACAGCCTTTATATCACCCTCTTTTCGAATCTGCTTGCTTGTTGTTCCGGAAGATACCAATGCGTGAAATCCGGAGCAGGCCCCGCAGGCAATGGTTATAAAGAGGATGGGGAACATTGGGAAGAGTGCCGATGATCCGGTGCCGGGGTTGATAAATGCAGGATAATTAACTGAATATCCGCCAAAGATGAGACCAAATGCGGCAATGATCAATGATGCGTAAAGGAAATATCCGCCTAAAGAACCCCTTGGCTGAAGCAGCAACCACATTGGTAAAACCGAAGCAATAAGGCAGTAGATAAGGATTATTACCCCCCAGGCCTTTTGTGAGCTGGCCAGATCGGCTATAGGAAGATTAATAGGAAAGTATTTTCCGGCCCAGATTGCAACACCAACAAGCGGCAGAAATATTAACAAAGCCATCCACTCTTTGATTTTTGTATATCGGAGAATCAGTCCCATAATAATTGGGATAATCAGATACATTACTGAAGATGAGGCAACTGCTCCGCCTGCAACCTTTTCGCCTGACTCCAGCGTAACCAGTCCGACAAACGAGCTGGCCGTGATATCGGTAAATGCAATTATTACATAAACAAGTGCAATCCAGATGAATATCATAAAGAGTATCCACGCTCTCGGTGATACATAAAGTTTCATAACCTCGGTAATGGAGCGGGCCTTGTTTCTAACTGATGCCACCAGAGAGCCCATGTCATGAACTCCTCCGATAAATATAGATCCAATCAAAACCCAGAGAATTGCAGGGAGCCAGCCAAACATCACGCTTGCCAGAATGGGTCCGTTAATTGGCCCGGCTGCTGCAATCGCTGAAAAGTGCTGCCCAAGCAGCATCCCTTTTTTTGCAGGAACATAGTCCTGTCCGTCATTTACTTCAACAGATGGGGTTGTTTTTGAATCATCTAATTTAAAGACCTTTTTGCTTAGATATCTGCCGTAGGTCAAATAGGAGACTAACAGGAGTAAACCTGCCCCAATTACAATAACCAGTACATTCATTGCCAGAAAAAATTATATGAAAAAAAGGGAGCTTATGGATACGCTCCCCAAAGTTAAATATTTCTCTGCAGCAATGTGCAAAAATTTTCAGCAACAGAAGATTGCCAGAGTTAAATTACAAACCAATCAATGTAATCTTCAGGAGATTTGCGTGGAAATGTATTGTGCACATAATCATTAATATGAGGGTCGTAAAAGTACTCTTTACTCCACTCCTGGGCATTGGCTGCAACCTCTTTCACTGCGTTTATCATGTAGTCTACCTCGGCATCAGTCATTGTCGGGTGGAGTGACATCCTCACCCATCCCGGTTTTTCAGAAAGGTCTCCCTGGTTAATCTTGCTGGTTATTGCACAAGAGGTTGCATAATCTACATGAAGCAGATAGTGCCCGTAAGTACCTGCGCATGAACATCCGCCCCTCACCTGAACCCCGAAATGGTCATTCAGCAGCCGCACAACAAGATTGAAGTGTATCCCTTTAAGATAAAATGAGATAACACCTATTCTCTCTTCTTTGTTATCGGCAAGAATGGTAAGGCCAGGTATCTGCCGGAAAGCAGTGAATACTTTATTAAGCAGATAATCTTCCCGTTCTTTAATATTTTTGCAACCCATCTGCTCCTTTACCTGAATAGATAGTGCTGCGCGGATTGATTGCAGGAATCCCGGAGTGCCGCCATCTTCACGCGCCTCAATATCATCTACATACTTATATTTTCCCCAGCGGTTTGTCCAGTCAACCGTGCCACCGCCCGATGTGTCTGGGGCGTAGTTGCGGTGCAGATTTGAGTTCATGATGAGAACTCCCGAGCTGCCCGGCCCGCCCAGAAACTTGTGAGGGGAGAAGAAGATTGCATCGAGTCTCTCCATAGGGTCTGCCGGGTGCATATCTATCTCTGTATATGGAGCAGATGCTGCAAAATCTACAAAGCAGATTCCATCGTTCTCATGCATTATTTTAGAGAGCTCGTAATATGGCGGTTTGATTCCGGTAACATTAGAACAGGCCGAGAACGATCCGATTTTCAGAGGGCGATCTTTGTACTTCACAATCTCTTTTCTGAGAACCTCCGGATCAACCATCAGATCTTCATTAGGTTCCAGCACAACCACCTCAGCAATGGTTTCGAGCCAGGATGTGTGATTTGAGTGGTGCTCCATATGTGTCAGAAAGACAACAGGGCGCTCATCGGGCTTCAGGCCACAAAACTGTTTTGACCTTTCCGGAATTCTCAGGCCCAGGATTCTCTGCAATTTATTAATGGCGGTAGTCATCCCGAAACCATAGGTCATTATAATATCTTCTGCCGATGCATTGACGTGGTTTTTAATGATCTTGTGAGACATTTTGTAAATGTTTGTCATGATCATTCCCGTATCACTCGACTCGGAGTGGGTATTGGCCACCATAGGGCCAATCTTCTTTTGCAGTAACTCCTCGATTGGAGCGTACAAACGGCCACTGGCAATCCAGTCGGCATAAACGAGTGGTTTAACTCCGTAAGGCGTTGTTATTGTGGCATCAAAGCCAATTGTTTTCTCTCGAAAAGGGGCAAAATGTTTCTCCAGACTCATCTTCGTCACTTTTAATTCGGGCAAATTTAATTAAGTTTTTTAATAAATTGTTTACAATTGATAGAATATTTGTGACAATTTGAAACATGCAGGAATTTTAGCTCTGAGATTTTTTGACAAACAACTAAAAATCTGCAACTTATACCAAAACAGCATTTTCGCATAACTGCCAGATAATGACCTCAATGGCAAAAAATCTCAGAGCTGATAACAACGACACGAAATATCCCCTACATTTGCCATCAATTTTTTTTAAATGAAAAGACGGGTTAAGTCACTCAAACAAAAGATAATCAGATTTTTAAGATATGATTTTGAAACTGTGATTACATTTGGTTTTTCAACCAAACATCCATACAGACAGCTCTCTCTGGGCTATTTCTCATATATTATTTTTGGTACTCTTCTTCTGATGATACCATTTATGACAATGGGCAAAGTCACTTTTCTGGATAATCTCTTCACAGCAACATCTGCAATATCCACGACGGGACTTTCAACTGTAGATGTGTCAACGTCATATGGTTTCTGGGGACAATTAGTTATACTTATCTTAATTCAGCTTGGTGGAATTGGTTACATGACAATGAGTTCGTTTGTGATGTTAAAGCTTACCAAACACTTTGCAATGATCAAGAAGAAGGTACTGGAGGCAGAGTTTTCCATCCCCGGGAATCTTAGCATCAATAATCTAATTCAGAGCATCATTTACTTTACCCTCTTTTTTGAATTAGCAGGAGCAGTGCTGCTCTATATTTTATTCAGCGACTCAGGAGCATCTCAACCTTTATGGAGTGCTGTTTTTCACAGTGTTTCGGCATTCTGTACGGCAGGATTCAGCATCTACTCCGACAATATGATGCAATTTGACACAAATGTTGGGATCAATGTAGTAATTATGATCCTGAGTTATGCCGGGGCTATGGGCTTCATTGTTATGACTGATTTGTGGAAAAAGGTAACAACCAAAGGATATTCGATTAGTTTTTCCACAAAAGTTATTTTGGTTATAACTTTGATTCTCACATCGTGGGGAACTATGCAGATGTTTTTCTTCGAACCGGAATTCAGTAACTACTCTACATTTAATAAACTCCTTGTATCACTTTTTCAAACCATGTCAGCTCTGACTACGGTTGGATACAACACTGTAAACATTGGCGGGATGATCCCACTCTCTTTGATGACATTAACTTTGATTATGTACTTCGGAGCATCTCCATCGGGTACAGGAGGCGGACTAAAATCGACAACTACATCGGCTGTATATGCATTTGTGAAAAGCAAACTTAGTATGCATAGAGATATATATCTGGCAAAAAGGAGATTACCAACATACCGGGTAGATAATGCTCTCACTACTTTTATACTCTACTCAGCAGTGCTCATTTTGGGATCTTATCTCTTAACGGCAACCGAAAGTGAAACAGACTACATTAAATTAATCTTCGAAGCAGCATCTGCACTTGGAACGGTAGGGCTAAGTACCGGAATAACCTTTGATGTAAGTTCTGCCGGCAAAATAATCCTGATTGTGCTAATGTATTTTGGCCGTGTAGGAGTTCTCACTGTAGGGTTTGCAATGCTTTACAGAATGAAAAAGCGAACCGGCGAGATCTTTAAAATGGAAGACCTTGCAGTTTAGCTCTGGCAGATTAGATTCTTGGTTTCTGAACGATTCGAATCACCAATGATATAAAATAGATGACTATCCCGTAAAACAGAGGGATCATCGCCACTTTAAACCCTCCGAATAGCACGGATTCAGAAACCATTCCCATTTGTTTGATGCAATCGAACATTTGGTAAAATCCTAATAATATGCCCAATATTCCTGTAACGAGAGCTATTGTCCCAATCTCCTTGACCCAGGCAGGGGCTTTCCAGGCAGCGAGTATAAGTAAGATAAATTCAATTGTGAGGATAGTCATAAAAAGTGATCCTCCTTCGACAAAAAGTTGAACTAAACGCATGATTTTAAAGTTTTAAATTTTATTCAAAGTTATTCTGAATTTGTCTGTAATATTTAAATTTCGTACTCATTATCCCTCTCTTTAAATGCAGAATCCCACTATTGTAAGGTCTGTAATATGATTTCGTGCAGATTCATGTCCGGGGATTGAAAAATAGAGTAATTTTGAGATATGAGAAGGTATTACAATTTAATATTCTGGTGTGCGTCGGTTTTACTTTTGAGCGGGGTGCTCAGAAGTGTGGCTCAGGATTATTACTCCTCATTTTTGCTGGCAATTGCTCTGCTTCCGGGGGTGATTGCAGCTAAACTCCTGCTTAAAGAGATTGATTTCAATGCACGGAAATCTGCACTGCTTCACTCGATATATCTTGCACTAATAACTCTGCTTATAGAATATCTGTCAATTCTTTTTGTTCATCTCTACCTCTATAACTTCGGACTAACCGTAGAGTCGGAAATTCTATTCAACCCGTTCTTTTTATGGCTGATAATGATCTGCCTGCTTTCTCTGGAAAAGTTGATTGAAATTAAATATCTGCCGGCAGAGAAAGTTGAGGAGGACAGAGTTATAGAATTTACCTCCGAACGGAAAAAGATATCAATTCCGGTTGATTCAATAATATATATAGAATCCAGAGATTACGAGGTTTGGGTCAGATGTATTGACGGGGTGTCTTACAGAACCAAAATGAATATCTCACACTGGGAAGAGGTTCTTGACTCCCGATTTACAAGGGTTCACCGTTCATATCTGGTTAATAAAAAACACATAAATAAGACAGAGTCAAATTGTGTTTATGCCGGGGGCAAATCAATTGAGATCTCCAGAAAGTATAAAGAGAAAATCAATTTCTGAGATTCAGAATTCAAACCCGAAGCCCAGTTTTGGGAATACCATCCCCTGAAAAGCGTTTGCCGATGCAAAGAGTGTCCAGGAGCTTTTGCGGTTTTTCCTTATATGGGAAAATCCCAGACGAGGCTCAATATTAAGGTTGTTGTAGTCGCTGTCCCCCTTTTTTAGATAGACCATATAACCGGCCTTAAGTGCCAGATAAGGAATATTAACCGAAGCTGCTGTTTTTGGGACAAGATTATACTTCGCAATAACATAAGGAGTGATTGTCAAAAAATAGATCGTAGAGAGGCCCAGCCCTGCCTCAAATCTGTCGGAGAAACAGATTCCGTGAGAGGTTGAGAGTTCGGCAAGCGGGAAAGGACCAATCCCGGTAAATGCTACGGTAACCCCGAACTGAATATCGTGGAAATATTTGTATGGAGAATCAGGAACCTTTTCCTCCTGAGCAAAAACAGCAGGAGAGATAAAGAGCAAAACAAATATGAGAGTTATTAATCTTCTCAAAGTTTTTGATTTTTGACAAGTTCATCTGTGATTTGCTGCATCACCTTCAGAATCTCTTTGGCAGCGTTGCTGCTGTTCTCAATTCTCCAGTCACCGGTCTCTTTAAGCAATACCTTCTTATAAGTCTTATTCACAGGGTCGAAGATGAAGCAGGAGTAGCTCCACGCACCGGCATCGCACATCTCGTGAACCGGATCTGTAATAAATCCGTTACCGGCGCTTTTAAACAGTGTATATGCAGGATAAAGAGTACTTTGAGGGAAATAGAGACCCGGTAAAATGCATTTTGAAAGGTTACTCTCCATCTCCTCTTCTGTAAGTGTCTCGTTTGCATTGCAGAAATTCCATCCCGAAGGAAGGTTGTAAGTGTAAATCTTACCCGTAGAATCGGCAAACCAGCCACTGTGCTGGAATCCCCAGGCATAATTTATCCGCTCGTACTGAAACAGAACCTTTTGATTGAACTGGTTAAGTGTTCCCAGGTTAATCTCTTTGTTGCAACCTGTAAAAACAAACACACTTGCGACGAATCCCAGAATTAAACAGACCCTTTTCATGATTTGAAATTTTAAACTTTAATCACAATACGAGTAACCATACAGGATTGTTACAAAAAAGCTTATTTAAGAACTTTTATGTATTTTTCTCCATTCATAACCAAATCCTTACCTTCAA
>CAZFTS010000041.1:0-20607 GCA_964521685.1 uncultured Muribaculaceae bacterium | reverse complement strand
AAATGAATCTATCTAATATATAACACATTGCACAAGATTCTGTCAGATGGTACCGCTATAAAAAATCGCATGGATAGCTCGTTAGCTGTTGTTATTATGAGTGTTAATGACGTGGGGAACTTTAGTCAGAGTTTAAAGTTTGCTATGCCGGTGTTTAAAAATTTAAGAAACTCTTCGGTTGAACACTCTCCTACAGGCTTTGTGAGGGGCTCTCCATTATGGTCAATCAGTACGTAGTACGGCTGAGATGCTACTCCAAAACGGGACATTTGATAGTCTCTCAATTTTCTTCCGAGAGTGTTTTTTAGTTTCCCGTCAAGTTTTGAAGTAATCTGCTCATTGAGAGGAAGCTCGGTTCTGTCATCGACATAGAGTGATGTTAGAACAATTTTATTCCTGAGTATATCAAGTACGGCAGGATCGCTCCATACAGTTGCCTCCATTAGTTTGCAGGCGCTGCAGGTGACAGCTTTGAACGATAAAAGAACCGGTTTGTTCAGCTCCTTTGCACAGGCAATGGCTTCATCAATATCGTAGTAACTGTTAAGGTCATATGGAGCCCGGTTTTTCCCGGTGGCATATTTTGAAACTCCACATAACCCCTTGCTTACATCAGAGCTCTCTATCTCCTTATTTACTGTGGATGGAGAAGCCCCACCTAAAACAATGGTGCTTCCATCTTCAGGAGGGAGAAGCGCAGATAGTGCCGGAAGAGGAGCGCCAAACAGACCAGGTACAAGATATATCGCAAAGGCAAATGAGATAATTGCAGTTACAATTCTACCGGGAGCAGTGTGTTTAACCTCGCTGTCGTGAGATGTTCTGAAGCCACCCAGAAGGTAGACTCCCAGCATAATTGCAATTGCTATCCATGCCGAGATGAAAACCGCACGGTTAACTATTCCAAGACCAAAGTAAGCATCTGCCGATGCGAGGAATTTTAAGCTGAATGCCAGCATTATAAATGCAAAGACAACCTTTACAACATTCAACCATCCGCCCGATTTTGGCATTTTCTTCATTAGTGCAGGGAAAAACGAAAAGATGACAAATGGCAATGAGAAGGCAACCCCGAATGAAACCATCCCGAGTATCGGTTTAAGTGCCAGACCACCGGTCACTGATGCGGCAAGTATTGATCCAACAAATGGGCCGGTGCATGAAAATGAGACAATTACCATTGCCAAAGCGACAAAAAATGAGGCAATAAAACCACCCTTATCGGCCTTTGCATCTGCTTTATTTGCAAGTCCACCCGGAAGGGTAATCTCAAACGCGCCAAGAAATGATATTGCAAAGACAATAAACAATATTGCAAACAAAATATTTGGAATCCAGTGTGTGCCAAGAACATCTGTTGCATCGGTGCTTCTGAAAAGAGCAACAATAACACCGATTAATGCATAGATTAGTGTTACAGATAATCCGAAAATAAGGCCCTTGATAATCCCGCTGCGTCTTGAACCGGATCCGCTTATGAAGAAACTTACGGTCATGGGGATCATTGGGAAGACACATGGTGTGACAACCCCTCCGAGCCCGGCCAGAAAAGCTACAAGTAAAAAGAGGAACAGGCCATCTTCAGTTGTCTCCTTCTCAGGAGTCTCTTTCAACGGAGACTCGTTCACCTGTCTATTTATACCCGAAGCCTCTTTTGAGCTGTCAATATTTCCGGCTGCAATATCAAAAACAACATCCATCTCCTCCATTAAACACTCCTTACCATTGCATACCTGATAGGAGACCATCCCCTCCACCTTGAATTTACCATCAGATATCCGTTTGATTTTCTGCACAAAAGAAGCCTCTTTTTCAAAAACCAGGACTTCTGTTTTAAAAGCTTTGTCCATTTTGTTCTTTGGCTCTGCAAAATCCTTCAATCCTTCAATAGCAGAGAAGTTCTCCGATTGCTTAATCTCAAAAGAGGTGGGAAGCGGGCCATTTTTAATAAAACCGGTATTGTACATATACCATGGCTGTTCGATTTCTGCATGGAAAATGAGATCCAAAGTACCGTCGCCGTTATCTTTCTGTTCAAATCTCCAGGTTGCAGGAGTCTGGCCGTAAGATGTTAAGACCGGAAACAAGAGGAGTATTAAAAAAAATATCTTTCGCATGGTTAAATATTTTAGCAAGGTTATGATATTTAAGAGAAGCAAAAGTAGAAAAATTATATAAAAAGCACTAATTTCGCACTTTATAAACAATTGAATTATGACACAGGAGGAGCTATTTAAGAGTCTTATTGCACACGCCAAGGAGTATGGATTTATTTTCCCGTCAAGTGAAATTTATGATGGGTTAAGTGCTGTATATGACTATGGACAGCTGGGGGCAGAGCTTAAAAACAACATTAAGAGATACTGGTGGGACTCAATGGTGAGGCTTAACGAGAATATTGTGGGGATTGACTCTGCGATTTTCATGCATCCCAGGATTTGGGAGGCCTCAGGTCACGTAGGAGCATTTAATGACCCTCTCATAGATAATAAAGATTCAAAAAAGAGATATCGTGCCGATGTACTTCTGGAAGATCATATCGCCAAGATTGAGGATAAGGCAGAGAAAGAGGTTGAAAAGGGGAGGAAGAAGTTTGGAGAGAGTTTTAACGAAGCGCAGTTCAGAGAGACCAATCCGAATGTTTTAAGAAACATCACAAAGGCAAACGAGATAAGAGTAAAGATGAACGAGGCCCTCAATTCGGGAGACTTGGAGGCCTTAAGATCGTTAATAATTGATTGTGAAATAGTTTGCCCAATATCCGGGTCAAGAAACTGGACAGAGGTAAGACAATTCAACCTTATGTTCTCTACCCAGATGGGGAGCGTAAGTGAAGATGCTAACATTATCTACCTTAGGCCCGAGACTGCCCAGGGAATTTTTGTAAACTTTCTGAATGTTCAGAAGACCGGCAGAATGAAGATACCTTTTGGAATAGCACAAATCGGGAAAGCGTTCAGGAATGAGATCGTTGCAAGGCAGTTTATCTTCAGAATGAGAGAGTTTGAGCAGATGGAGATGCAGTTTTTTGTTCGCCCCGGAGAGGAGATTAAATGGTTTGAACATTGGAAGGAGACCAGGCTAAAGTGGCACAAAGCAATTGGCCTTGGAGATGGCAAATATCGCTTTCACAACCACGAAAAGCTGGCACACTATGCCAATGCCGCTGCCGATATTGAGTTTGAGTTTCCATTTGGGTTTAAAGAGCTGGAGGGGATACACTCAAGGACCGATTTCGACCTGTCTCAACACCAGAAATTCTCGGGAAGAAAAATGCAGTACTTCGATCCGGAAACAAATGAAAGCTATATACCTTATGTGGTTGAAACCTCAATTGGTTTAGATCGTACATTCCTTGCAATTTACTCGAGTTCATATTGTGAAGAGAAGCTTGAGAACGGAGAGGAGAGGGTAGTATTAAGACTTCCGGCATTCCTTGCCCCGGTAAAACTTGCCGTTCTACCCCTCGTAAAGAAAGATGGGCTGCCGGAGATTGCCAGAAAAATTATGGATGACCTCAAATTTGATTTCAACTGCCAGTATGATGAGAAAGACAGCATAGGTAAGAGGTACCGCAGGCAAGATGCTATCGGAACGCCTTTCTGCATAACAATTGACCATCAAACGGCAGAGGACAACACTGTAACCATCAGATACAGAGACACCATGGAGCAGGAGCGAGTTAAAATTGAGAAGCTCCGCTCTATAATTGAGGGGAAAGTAAGTTTCAGAACAGTTTTTGAAAAAATCTAAAACCACACAATATGTCAAACATCTCAGTAAATTACATGGGTCTTACCCTATCCTCGCCAATAATGGCGGCTAGTTCCGGACTTACGGCACAATTGGACAGAGTAGCAGAATTTGAAAAGGCAGGAGTGGGAGCAATTGTGGTTAAATCACTATTTGAAGAGCAGATAGTTAACGAGGCTGATTTTCTAAAGTCACAATCTCATGACTATCCTGAATCGGCAGATTATCTGCATCACTATTTACGTCAAAACTCTATCGAGAGATATCTTAAACTAGTAACTGATGTGAAAAACAGCGTTTCCGTTCCGGTAATTGCCAGCATAAATTGTTATTCGACAGGTGAGTGGACAGCTTTTGCAAAAGATATCGAAAAAGCAGGTGCCGATGGATTGGAGTTAAACATCTACTCTTTACCGTTGAACATTCATAAAAAATCGGAAGATGTTGAAAAAGAGTATCTCAACGTTGTTTCACAGGTTTCAAAGCAGATAAAAATCCCGGTGGCAGTAAAAATTGCAAGCAACTTCACAAATCTGCCCGGGTTTGTAAACAGCCTTAAGGCTCACGGAGCAAAAGGGGTTGTTATGTTTAACCGGTTTTACAGCCCCGATATAGACATTAAACGTGTAAGAATATTCCCGGCAGATGCATTCTCTTATCCGGAAGAGTCTCTGAGAGAATTAAGGTGGATGGGAATTATTTCGGCCCTTGTTCCGGGGATAGATCTATCTGCAAGCACCGGTGTTCATAACGGGACTACAGTTATTAAGCAACTTCTTGCCGGAGCAACCACAATACAGATGTGCACAGCACTTTACAAGAAAGGGGCCGATGCAATCTCCAATGCAATTGATGACCTGCATCTCTTTATGGACTCACAGGGATACAAAACTGTTTCTGACTTTAAAGGAAAACTTAACTACGCAAATATTGACAATCCAGAAAAGTTTGAAAGAGTACAATTTATGAAGAGTTTCGGGAGCAAGTAAAAAAGAAGGTTGAGCCAACTTCAGGCTTGCTTTCCACCCAGATTTTACCCCCAAGTAATGTAACATATGCCTTTGCTATTGCCAGACCTAAACCAACACCGTCGTAGCTCTTTTTGAGAGAGGAGTCGCCTTGAATAAATCTTTCAAATATCTGCCCTATAATTTTTGAATCGATGCCGATTCCCTGGTCTTTAACATAGAACATAACCTCGCTATCTGTTATTTTATATCCAAGTTCAATAGTTCCGCCATTGGAATACTTTATTGCATTATTGACAAGATTTGAAAGGATGGCATTTAATTTATCTATATCAGTGCAAATTACATCCTCTTTCTTCTGAATAATATATTTCAATACCAACCCCTTTTTCTTAGCCTCCAACATATAGCTATAGTTTATGTGTTCAAACACAACACCTATCGGAACAGTTGATTCGAATATATTCTCATGTCCTGACTCTAGTTTTGAGATATTTATAAGATCACCAATGAGAGATATCATTTTTCTTCCATTGTTTTGAATAATAGTAATATACTCAAGTCTCTGCTCTTCAGTTAATGAAGGGTCTTTCAAAAGTTCGGAAAATCCTGTTATCCCATTCAACGGCGTTCTTATTTCGTGACTTATATTGGCTAAAAACTGTGTTTTTAACAAATCGGCCTTTTCGGCAAGCTCTTTTGCCTCCTTAAGCTCTTTTTTCTGATATATATACTTTTCAAAGAGCTCACCAATTCTCGCAAACTCTCCATAAGAGTGCCTTAATTCAGACACTCCGGACAAGCTCTCAGTTTTTAAAATGGATTCGATCAATCGTAATGGCTTTACAACCCATGTTCTTAATGAATGCCTCATTATAACCCAGATAGACAAGATGGTTAGAATAAGAACAAAAAAGAGAGTAATCCAGCTCTTGTTATAGAAGACGTAAACGGGATCTTTTCTGTTTAACCAAACGCTACCAACAACTTTGCCATCCCACCCGGTTAAATCATATTCAGCCAAAAGATCACCCCTGGATTTTACGGAACAGCTATCGAAAGAACGAGAAATCGAAGCACGTGTAATCTCTGAAATTGACCTGATATAATCGGAATCCCAGTATTTTGCCACATAAAGATATCCGGAGGGTTTTGTGTGCGTTCTTTCAATATCTGACGAAGGGTGAACAGAGGCAGATGCAATATCAAAAATTCCCACACTGTCTAAAAGATGAAAATTAAGCAGATGTTTCAGAGTCAACACATTTAATGCAGAATCCGGTATTATATTTTTGAAATTATAGCTGCTTTTTTCAAAAATGATATTTTTTGAAGTGTCGTAAACAGCGACATAACTATAATTAAAAGATGATAGAATGGTTGTGATATTCTCCTCCAGCCAGGCACTATCCGGGACATTTGTTATTGCTGAAACGAAATCATCCCAGTATGTGTAATCAAACACAATCTCTTGCAGACGTTTACTGTCGGAATTAATTATTAAAGCGGCCTCATTCCTGAAGCTCTCTTCACTCTTTTGCGAAATTATTCCAGCTTGTCGTTTTTGCAAAATTATGATCGCAACAAAAAGAGAGAAAAAGCTAATTCCTGTAAATGTGATAATTAATAAAATCCTGAAACTTATGTTTGCCCTGCTTTTCATAATTATATTTATATGCCTACCGCGACAACAAAATATGTCGATTTTATTGCCGGATTAATGATAAATGACAATGAACAGTAAGGGACAATATTCGTCTTAAACTTTAAGTCACGTCTGTATGTACATCCCAAATTGACAAACCTGTTTTTTTCGGCATAGTATTCACCTTTGAGCTGATAACCTGCAAAGGCTCTTATTTCATTCGATTTCCAGCTTCTTACATACTCTGCTTCTGTATAAATGCTTTTTGAAGCGTCGGAGCCGTAAAAGAGGTAACTGATGAGAAGGTTGAAATTGTTTTTTTCTCCGACAGAAAAAAGTGCACTTCCCTCAAACATATGGGAGGTTGTCTCCGGGGAGTAGTCAAAATATTTTGAGGGATTTATCTTGCTGTATGACCAATAATCCTGAAGAGAAAGGGTTAAAAAACCCATACTCTTTGAAATGTAAAAGTTAACCTCGTCATCTCCCTCCCCTTTAATTCTGAACGCGCTCCAGCATCCAACGGTAAAACCACTCCAGGAAACCTCTGCCCATGGTTGAACAGATGGGTTGTGATTGTAATTCTGACCTCGCCAAAGATATGAGCTGACAACCTCTCCTCCTGCCGAAATTTCTACCGATCTATCTTTCCCCTCCTGAGCATAAAGAGTATACCAATTAACAAGAAAGAGAAATATTAAAAGAGGTTTAAAGCGCATAATATCAGTTGTTTTAAATGTCTGTTTTATTCCCGGTATGGTTGTAAAAAACTTTATCCGGGAACCTGTTTAATAACCGGCTGTAAATATTGACACCGGTACAGTGTGAGACACCAATTGCTTTTGGAGAGAGCTCGTCAAGATAGTTTATGAGAAAACCAACTTCGTCATCACCGGCAGCAGAGGTGTGAAACCCTCCCAGAATGTAATTAACAGGCTGTTTAAACCGATTTACTGCGTCATTAATGATGTTTACTATTCCAAGGTGGGAACAGCCAGATATTATGGATATCCCCTCGTCTCCCGGAATAACAAGATACTGCTCATCCGAAAAATTATCCTCCCTTTTCAAACCATCAACCTTAATATACATCCCCGGATTTTGCTTTTTATAAAGATAGCTGTCAGGCAAAATGTCGGAAATTATAAAAACCTCATTATTAATGTTTGTAACGCCATTGGTGTAAACAACTCTTTTTGCAGGAATCTCCAGTGAAAGATCCATCCCCACATTTTTTAACTTACTGATTTTGTTTATAAAAGCCTCCTTTTTTATATATATTACGGCCTTATTGTTGATGTTAAGAAAGTGGGCGATTCCGCCGCAATGATCATAGTGTCCGTGGCTGATAACCAGAGAATCTACATTGGAGAGATCTTTTCCCAGAACATGTGCGTTTTTAATAAATACCGAGCTTTGTCCAGTGTCAAACAGGATAGTACCGGAATCTCCCTCCAATAAAAGAGAGAGACCGTGCTCTGCAAGCAGGTCACGGTCATATGTCAAATTCTCACAAAGAGTAGTTACCTTCAATTTTTACGGGCTTATCCGGAACAAAGATAATAAAAGGACTAAAACGAGAAACTGAAACGGGTATAAATATTTCTTCCGGGCTCAATATCTATCGCACCTCTATTGGTAGAGAGGTGGTTTGAATAGGCCGTGTCAAACAGGTTGTCAACTCCGAAAAAGAGCTGAAGAGTGGTGTTGCCTATAGCTATCCTTTTGGTATTGAACGCAAGATCAAATTTATAGTAACCGGCTGTCTCTTTTTCTCCCTCCGCAACCTTACTCTGTTTTGCAGCTGCGGATAACGATAACTCAATTACTCCTAACTTACTGTTAGTATAATTGATACCGGTACGGCCATTCAGAGGGGGAACAAGTGGCAGATTTTTGCCGGTTCCGTCTACTTTTCCCCTGACATATGCTCCGGAGATGAAAAAAAGCCATTTGGATGAAAGGCTGTAATCCATTTTAAAATCGAAACCATATAGAAGAGCCTTGCTGATGTTTGAGTTTATAAATGCGGGAAGGGTGTCCGGTTCAGAAATATCGGTAATAGTATAGATAAATTCACCTGGAGTCTCTGCAATCATATTGGTAATATGGTTAATGAAAACGCTGGAAGTTAGAGTCAGATCCTTACCCCAAATCCTGTAACCCAAATCGGCAGAGTAGCCTCTTTCAGGTTTTAGCGAGGCATTTCCCAGTCTTACAAAATTTCCAAGATCAATATATTTGAAGCGCTCTTCAAGAGATGGCGCACGGAAAGAGCGTGCAACATTCAGGGTGAAATCGGCCGTTTTGCTCACTTTGTACAGTAATCCCACATTTGCACTCCAGGAAAGGCTTTTCTCCAGACTCTCATCAAATGTCTTTCTCTGATTTGGCGGGGTGTCATCTCTCTCTCCGTTAATCGTGAGGTAATCAATGTCGTAACCCGCCTCGTTCTCAATTTTTACTCTATCTGCACGACCTCCTGTAATAAGTATCAACTTTCCTTCCAGCATTCTGGTCTCATTTTGGATAAATACTCCGGAACTGCCAAACCTCGATTTTGGGATGGGAGTCTCTCCACGAAGCAGATTTCTTGTGGTAATTACCTGTCCTGTAGCCTTTGATATAACGTTGACTGTTATATATTTTTCCCGGGTTGTGGTCAGAGTCCGGCCCCATATATCTGCACCCGTAATAAGGGTGTTGTTGGCAGAGAGAATCAAAGTTCCCTGAACCCTGAGTCCGTTTGTGTGGTGTTTGCCTCCCGGAGTGAAAAGCGTTGGTGTTGTTCTTTGGGTATTCCCGTTTGGAAGTATGGCCTCTGTAACAGTGTTGGGCTTTAACTCCACATCCCGGTTAATAAACTGGTCAAAATAGTTAACCTTAACAGAGGTCAGAACTTTATTTATGTTTGTAATTTCATAACTTGCAGAAAAGAGCTCTCTTGTGATATCTTTATAAGTAGCTTCGGCAGGTCCGGGGAATGACTCCCCTCCGGGAATCCCAACATCCCATGAGCCATTTCTTTGAAACTGAACCTTTAAAAGATGGTTTTTGAATGGAGCAAGACCGGCTTTTACAGAAAGATTCCCCATTTTAAACTGACTGTTGGGTAACACTCCTTTTGGGGTCCTCATATCGGAGGCATTAAAATATGAGCCGTTGGCCCTAACGTACCAGATGCGTGATCCGGTGCTCAGAGAGGCACTTGCAGAGTACATTTTGTTAGCAGAGGCATATCCGGAAATAACCCCCCCCGAGAAAAAAAACTTTTCATCAAAACCGCCATCCTTGGTTATGATATTCACAATACCGCCCATAGCTCCGGTTCCGTAAAGGGAGGATTGCGCCCCCTTAAAAACCTCAACTCGCTCAACATCATTAACATCAATCATGCTCAGCGATGCTGTTAAATCGGTAGCTGTTTCAACCCGGTTTCCATCAATAAGAGTGACAAATCTATTTTCTCCCAAGCCCCTGATATTGATATTTGTTGACCAGATACCATCTCCACCGGATGTTATTCCCGGCTCTGAATTGAGGACAGAGGAGAGAGATATTGCACTTCTTTTCTGATACTCTACGGAACGGGTTATTGAGACAGACGCCGGAAGATCTTTAATTTTACGATCGATCCGGAACCCCGAGATAGTAACCTCTCCCAGTTTCACTGTGTCTGTTAACTTACGTGTGGTATCATTTACACTTTTAAGTGTACTGGTCTCTTTTGCAAATGCAATTGCTGTAAAGGAGACCATTAAGATGGTAGCAAGCAGATAATTTTTAATCTTTTTCATTCGGGTTGTTCTTTAAAAGTACAGATTTGACCTGAATCCCCTTTAAACGCCCTAACTGACCTGTGAGGGAACCAATCTGGTCTGTAGTACCTTCAAGAATGAGAGATATAATGCTAAGTTCGTAATTGTGGGGCAAACCTTGCCTCGCAATAATAATGTCAAAATGTTTTGAGATGATATCGTTCAGAAGTTGAACGTTTTCACGATTCTCGATCTTTATTAAGACTGTCCCTATTCTCTTTTCCATCAGGATGCCTCCGGATTAGATTATTATTCCCCGTAAGACCTTGAGCGGAATTTTATCCGGATCTCAGTGCAAAACGGTTTTTTATAAATATTTTTGCAAAGGTATAATTTTTTTGACAAATTGTATAAATCAGATAGTTTTGTATAAAATACTCCTCCAATGCGAAAAATTACAATTGTTCTTCTGACACTGTTGACGCTGAATGCAGGATGCAGGTTCTCTCCGAATGGCCGTCCGGATGAGAGATCATATAAAATTGCAACTCTGAACGGACCCTCTTCGATAGGGATGATAAAGCTGATTGACAGCCTCAGGAGCTCTTCTGAAACGGAGGTGACAATTGATATTCTCAACGAACCTATGCAGGTGAGGAAGATGATGCTGGAGGACGAGGCCGAGTTTGCGGTGTTACCAACCACAATGGCAGCACTCCTCTATAACAAGGGAATGGATTACATAATGGTTGCAGTACCTGTTTGGGGGAGTCTCTATCTTCTTGGGAAAGACATTACGATAAACAACTGGGAGAGACTCAGAGGGAGAAACATACACATAATGGGACGAGGCATGACTCCAGACATACTGTTCCGCTATTTACTGAAAATATACAATATTGATCCCGATAGAGAGGTAGTGCTTGATTACAGCTTCCCGACTCACATAGAGATGGCTAATGCAATGGCAGCAGGGCAGGTACAAACAGGTGTTGTTTCAGAACCACAGGCCAGTCTGGTAATGAACAGAAATAAAAATGTACATTTGATTTTTGATCTCAACAAAGAGTGGGAAAAACATGAGGGTTACCCAATGACACAAACAGCTTTGCTTGTTAAAAGATCTGTTATAGAGGAGAACCCGAAACTTGTAAAAAAAATAATGAGGGCATGTGAAAATTCGACACTCTGGGTTAATGACAATCATGAAGCAGCTGCTCAACTGATTGTTAAGTACGGAATTTTGCCGGATTATGAGACAGCTGTCAACGCCATTCCCCGCTCCAACCTAGGCTTTAGCCAGGCTTCCGGCATTAAAGAGATGATTGAAAAATATCTGAAGATTTTCTATGAGATTGATCCTGATATAATAGGAGGAAAAATACCGGATGAAAAATTCTACTACTAAATATCAGGTAATAAGTATTATCTCTATAGCAACAATGCTGCTTTTATGGAAGATAACAGCAATGTGGTTTAACACCTCTTTAATTGTTCCACATCCTGAAGGGGCTATTTTAGGGGCAATTAAACTAATTGCAGATAAAGAGTTTATTCAGGTTGCCGGGTCAACGGTCTTAAGGGCTCTGTCCGGTTTTTTCATCTCATTTATTCTGGGATTGGTAACCGGGATTTTTGCCGGAACATCGGCAAGTTTTGACGCATTCATAAAACCAATTATTGTCACTGTGAGGTCTGTTCCGGTCATATCACTCATTCTCCTTGCTCTTATATGGTTCAACTCCGGAACAGTTCCTGTTTTTATTGCTTTTTTAACTATGTTTCCGTTTATCTGCACAAACGTTGCGGAGGGGGTAAAAAGTGTGGATCCCAACCTTATAGTAATGGCAAAGCTTTACAGGACAAACTGGAAAAAAATCATCCGCGAGCTCTATGTTCCCGCTATTATGCCTTTTATTGTTAGCGGGGTATCCAGTTCAATGGGAATTGGCTGGAGGGCAATAATAATAGGCGAGGTTTTGAGCCAGCCAAGGTTCGGAATAGGGACTAAAATGCAGGCTGCCCAGATTTTTCTGAATGTCGATGCCGTAATTGCCTGGACTCTTATTGCGGTATTGATAAGTTTTGGATTTGAGAAGATTATCCGCCTTACAGAGAGAAAAATAATTAAGTGGAGGGTGTAGTTATGGGGTTGTATATTAAAAATCTGAATAAAAATTTTGAAAGCCTTACACTGTTTAAAGATTTCAACATTCAACTTGAAGAGAGTACAATAACATGCATTCTGGGCCCCTCCGGTTGCGGAAAGACCACTTTATTGAATATTATCGGGGGAATTACAGAGCCGGATAGTGGATCTCTTATCGGATTAGACAATAAGGTGTTCTCTTATATATTTCAGGAACCAAGGCTTTTACCCTGGAAAACAGTTAGAGAGAATATTGAATTTGTTCTTGATGAAGCGCTTTCCAGACAGGAGAAGCGGAAACAGGCTCTTGACCTTATCCGGCTGGTCGATCTCGAAAATTTTGCCGCATATTATCCGTCACAGCTTAGCGGAGGAATGAGGCAGAGGGTCTCAATCGCAAGAGCATTTGCATGCCACTCCGATATTATTCTCATGGACGAACCTCTTTCCGGACTGGATGTCTCCCTAAAACAGAATATGATAAACTGGTTCTCCGGAATCTGGAGGGACGACAGGCGTACCGTTATTTTTGTCACCCACAATGTAGATGAAGCTTTGATGCTTGGGAATGAGGTGGTTGT
Source organism: uncultured Muribaculaceae bacterium (assembly GCA_964521685.1). Taxonomy (GTDB): domain Bacteria; phylum Bacteroidota; class Bacteroidia; order Bacteroidales; family UBA932; genus Bact-08. The sequence continues at coordinate 7,753 of CAZFTS010000041.1, read as the reverse complement.
TTTAAGCAAATCCCCGGTTAGGATTATCTCCCGGGAGTTTATTGCGGAACCGACAGGGGAGAGGAATCCGGAGGATCAACATATGAAAGCTCTCAAACAAATGCTTTTAGAAGCTCTGGATCAAAAATAAAAAAAGACAACCAAAGTTTTGATTGTCTTTTTTTATTATCTCATTCGTCGGGGTACTCCGACTCGAACGGAGGACCCCCTGCTCCCAAAGCAGGTGCGCTAGCCAACTGCGCCACACCCCGATATAAAAGAACTTCCCCTTTTGTTAAGGGAGTGCAAAGTTATATATCTTTTTCAAAAATCCAAAAAATATAAATAATTTTCATATATCCCGGTTGTGACATACGGGGATGATATGTAGTTTTTAGCCTGCTTAAATCTTTTTTCCCATCCAGACGATATCGAACGGGTGGGAAAATTTTTTGCCTATTGCCGGAAACACCCCATATTCAACAAAGCCATATTTTTTGTGAAATGATAGGCTTTGGCGGTTTTTAGATGTTATACTTGCAAGGATTGTTTTGATCCCCATTTCGTTTGCCTCTTTTTCCAGCAATTTAAGAGCCTCCTTTCCGATCCCTTTTCCTGTGTGGTTTTCATCAATAAAGTAAGTGATCTCTGCAGTCTCTTTAAAAGCGGGAAGAGGGTTGTATGGTCTCATAAAGCAGAATCCTACAATCTCATTATTTGAAAGGATTGAGTAAGCGGGAAATCCTTTTGTCATCTCCATAAATCTGGCGAAAAATTCATCCGGGAATTTTACTTCCGGATAGGCGGCAAAGCTATTCTCAATGTAGTAGTTGTAGATCTCCATTACTCTTTTTCCGTGACCTGCACAAAGTTTTTCAAATGTTATTATTTCCATGATTTTATAAGTAGAATGTTTGAAGTGCAAAAATATCTCTAAATTGCATGGTCGAAAAGAGCCAATTAATAATAAAAACAGATCATCCAATTCTGTATAAAGATGTTGTTTTCAGTTGACAAAGAAAAAGGAGAGCCAATTTACTCCCAATTAATCAATCAAATTAAAGGTTTGATTGAGAACGGCGATCTGAAGGAGGGGCATATTATGCCATCTACCCGTCAAATGGCCCAATCTTTAGGGATAAACCGATCTACTGTTATAAGGGTCTATGAAGAGTTGTGGTCATCCGGGTACTTTGACAGCTCTCCGGGTTCATACACACGAGTCAGAAAACCTCATGTTTTGAAGGGATTTTCTGTTGAAGAGGATGGAAATGAGACTTTCTGGAGAGATGCATTATCTGCCGGATTCCCGGTAAATACAGATAAAATCTACAGATCGGGATTAAGGCCGGGTAAGGAGATAATTAATTTTAAAAGACTTGAGCCGGACCCGGATCTGATAGACAAGAAGGCTTTCAGAGATTGTTTCGGGAAAACGGTGATGGAGACCGGAAATGGGGTGTTCGGATATTGTCAGCCTCAGGGGTATGAGCCTTTGAGAGAAGAGATAGCTTCACATATGCGTCTGCACTGCATCAATGTGTGTGCAGATAATGTTCTCATTACAAACGGGTCGCAAAACTCCCTGCATCTGCTTTTTCAGACCTTTATCAACCCGGAAGATACAATTGCTATTGAGAGTCCTGCATATTCGATGCTTATCCACATGGCAAACTATTTCAGATGTAAAATAGTTGAAATTCCGGTTAATGCAGATGGCTTGGATATTAGTGTTTTGAGGGGTCGTTTGAAACGGAAGAGGATAAAAATGCTATTTACCACCCCCACTTTTCACAACCCGACAGGAGTGACAACATCTCCCGTTAAAAGAGAAAAGCTGCTAACAATTTGTGAGGAGAATGATATAATTCTTATAGAAGATAGTATAGAAGAGGAGCTTAAATATTTTGGCAGCGTTCATCTCCCAATTAAGGCGATGGATAGAATGAACCGTGTAATTTATCTGGGTACTTTTTCAAAAATTTTGTCTCCCGGGTTGAGGTTGGGATGGATAATAGCAGATAAAGAGTGTATTAAGAGGCTGACAACCTTAAAGACAATTTTTGATCTCTCTACAAACTCTTTCAGTCAGATTCTGGTCCACAATTTTTTAAAATCGGGTTATTACGAACGCCATTTGAGGAGATGCATGAGAGAGTACCGGAAAAGGATGAAAACGGCATTAAAAGCGCTTAAAGAGTATCTGCCCCCAGAGGTAGCAACATGGTGGGAGCCCCTGGGTGGTTACACTATCTGGATCAAAATGAACGGTGCTTTCAATGAAACATCTCCGGAGGAGTATCTGTTGAAATTTGGGGTATTGGTTGCCGATGGTTCCGGGTTTTACATTACTCAACCAAAAGATAGACATTTCAGATTGTCAATCTCCGGATGCAATGAATCGGAGATTGCGGAGGGAATTAAAAGGATAGGGCAGGCGTTAAATAATTCCGGCGGCTAGAGCTACAGAGAGGATAATGAGCATTATAGCAACTAATATCTGCATAAAATGCAATGTTACCTTTTTGAGAAGCTTGTTCCCGATGTAGGCTCCGGCGATTGCAGATAGTGTAGCGATAATTACAAGGGCCAGATTATCTGTTAGTCCCGATTTGGTAAATCGGGTTGCATAAACACTAAGACGTGTAAAATCGACAAATGCAGATACTACAACAGCAGTTCCGATAAATGCCTCTTTAGACAATCCGGCCTTTATTAAAAATGCACTTCTTAAAGCACCCTGATTACCGGAGAGCCCGCCAAAGAATCCGCTCATTGCCCCTCCGATCGGGAGTTTGTTTTTCCCGAATTGTAATTTGCTGAAGTATGGAATCAGATCCATCCCGGCAAAAATGATTAGTAATATTGAGATTATGAACTTAACGGGGAAGACTTCGAACACTCTCCCAAACATCTCATATGAGAAAAGTGGTTTTGCATCGGGGATGTGAAGTAAGAGCCAGGCGCCTAAAAAGGCGGCAATTACAGCCGGAATTCCAAAACGGATTAATGTATCTTTATCGGCCTTGTTTCCAACTAAAACAAGTTTAAAGATGTTGTTGAAAAAGTGAACTATACCTGTTAGTGCAATGGCTAAATCTACAGGAAAGAAGATCATAAAAACAGGGGTCAGTATCGTTCCCAGACCGAATCCGGAGAAGAATGTTAAAATTGCAACGACAAATGCCGCAAGGCTTATTATTAGGATTTCCATATTATACTTTTTTAAATTATAATACAAAAATAGTGTATGACCTCTCAGGTTTGGTGGTATCTATTGTTGAAAAAATGGTATTATTGAAAATATTTGCTTCTGAACTGAACAGGAGTGACCTTTTCGTACCTCTTAAAAAACTTTACAAAATTTGAGGTGTCTGAAAATGAGAGAAATTCTGCGATCTCGTTAATTGTATAATCTGTATGAAGAATATATCTTTTGGCTTCAAGTATAAGTTGTCTTGTTATAATTTCGCTCGCGCTTTTCCCGGTTTGCCTGCGACAGACAATGTTCAGATTTTGAGGGGTTGTGTTTAACAAGCCGGCAAATTCATTTACCTTATGCAAATTAGGAGTCTCTTTTACTAATAGTTGCATAAACTTGTCGTAAATGTACTGAGGATTGTTAAATGAGCTGGTTTGATTGGAATATAACCTGAGTAATTTTCCGAGCAGAGCATTTAACAGGCCATGTATAACCTCTTTTGAATATTGATTATTAAGCTGATATTCTTTTAAAATCTCTTCAAGGATATACTCCGGATAGTTCTCATTTTGAAATCCGATTCTTGTTATCTGGTCAAATCTGCCTAGGAAATCGGTTGATTGATTTTCTTTAACCGGGTCAAATTCGGTGTTCTTGAATATTATAACATAACCTTTTGGAATAGATGTAAATTGCCAGAAGTGTAGCTGGCCCGGTTTTAGAAAGTAGAATTCGGGAGCTGTGATAAGATGTTTCTCTGTTTCGACTGTGTGAAATCCCTCACCCTCTTTTAAAAATATAAGTTCATTATATTCATCGTGTTTGTGAGGTTTTGTCTTCTTTATCTGCTCCTTGAATCGGGAAATCTTAAATGTAACACCTTCATCCAATTTGTTTTTTATGTCTATCGGACCTTTTTCCATCTGTTTTATATATTACTAACACTTTGGAGATTGGCTTTTGCATCCGGAACAATTTGGAGTATGAATCCTACGGTTGGACATGTATCCAATTGTGAACAGTCACCGCAGGTTTCGTATCCTTTTGATTTTGCGCAGTTTCTGATTTCGCACTCATTGCAGTGGGCGAATTTGACACCATCTGCCCGGCAACCCATACAGTTAATCCTTTCAATTGTTATTGCTTCGTTTTGATAAAGCTCCCGCCATGAAGCGGCTGTTTTTGCCCGAAGCTCGTTGTCATTTGTAATTGTTGCGGTTCTTGCGTCACATCCGGCACAATTAATTCCGCAACATGCGATAAGTGTTTTCATAATCTCTTTGTTTTACTCCTCTGAATACTAGATTGTTTTCAAAAATTGAGCAGCAGTCATTACCGGTAATTTTGCCTTTTGAAAGTCTTTAAGATTTCTGGTTATAATGGCATCAACACCATTCTCTAAAGCGGTGAAGTGTTGAATTGCATCTTCATAGTCTTTAAAATCAGTGTCGTTCAGTGACAGCCCGATTATCTTCTCATCGAGGCTTAAGACCTGTACTATCAGCTTTAACTTACGAAGAATGAGTTTAGCTTCTTCAGGCTTTTTGGATTGAAGTAGGATATAATTTGTATTAGCAAATGAAAGAGCAGAAGCGCATAAATCAATTATTTTTTTATCGGCCAGGGTAAACAACATTGCTGCTTCCTCATAAAAAGGCTCCCTTTTGGCGAGAAGATCCAGTATTATGTTTGTGTTAATAAAAATTTTTTTCATTTGTACTTTTCTGACAGGTAAATAGCATAATCCTTTTTAAAGTCGTAGCTCTTATCAAGCTTGATTACTCCGGCCAGACTCTCTACAAGTGGTGAAATATTTCTCTCCGGCGTATTATGTTTCGTGATTGACTCAAGATATGACTCTACAATTTTAGAAATACTAATATTGTGAATTTGAGCATAATTCTTCGCCTTGTCGATGGTTCGTTTGTTTAGTCGTAATGTTAGCTTTGTTTCCATAATCTTTTCTATACGTACAAATATAAAAAAACTATACGGAACAATCAAATTTATTTAATATGGTTTTCTATAAAAGTCGTTTAGTGAATTTGTGTAATAGCTGTAATTAATTTTGCTATTTCGCTGGAATATACGGGGCTCTTTATGACCTACCGGTACCAATGTTATTTTGGTCATACCATTTATTGATTTGAATTTGCTTGAATTAAGTGTTTTCTGGTCAAACAGTACATCAAAATAGAAGAGATACTTCCCAATCCATTTTATATAACTCTTTGAATCCTTATCACTAAGTTCGCCCGCTTTATTTATCAACCGGAGATTTGCATTTTTATCGAAAATTGCTTTTTGAAATTCAACACCATTTAAGGGGGTTCCGTTTAATGTTGGCATTATATTAAACTGAGGGTCAATAAAAATCCATTTGCCAAGTTCTTTTGAATATACCTCACTTACAACATGCCCGGCTCCTCTCATAACCTTCTCTACATCGCGGGTTTTCAAGCCTAACGTTCTTGCCGGAATGCCAATGCTGTTAAGAGCAGACGTTGCCACAATACCATACTCTACACAGCGGAACTGTTTCCCTTCCTGCGCCTCTTTCAGTATGGTTAAGGCATCCTGTTTTGTGGGGGTGTTGCTGCCGTTATGTTCCCATTGCTTGCTTGCCCAATCGAGAATGTTTACAATTTTGTCCAGCTCATTCATCTGTCCGCTTACCAAACCTTCAAGGTTGTAAGTTTTTCGCATTTCACTAAGATATGAATTCTCTAAAGTATCTGAATAGGAGAACTCATAAAGGGGATTCGGGGCATCATTTGAAAAGGTTAACTCTTTCAAATTTGCCGAGGGAGAGACGTTTTTAATCTGAAAAAACGTTGAGCAGCTGCTTAATAAAAGAGCGCCGGATAGAATTAGAAAAAAGTTTTTAGCCATTTTAATTGTTGTTTTTATATTAAATATTTTGCAGATAGATTATCAGATTGGTATCCCGGTCAATTCCTAACTTTTGTCTTAAACGCATACGTGCTTTCTTCAGAGCCTCCTCTGACTGGAAGGTGATATTTGCAATATCTTTATTACTCATATTGAGCTTGAGAAAAGCACAGAGCCTTCGCTCATTTGCTGTCAGATTCGGGAAATTCTCATTTAGTTTCTCGTAAAAAGAGTTGTGCACCTTCTGAAAGAGCAGTTCAAACTCATTCCAGTTGGAACGGAGGGAGATTCGCTTGAAATCTGACATAAGAGCCAGAATGATCTTCTTTCCGTCAGGGGTTGTATTGGCCAGGAGAGACTCTAGTTTGCCGACAGTTTCGGCGTCACGTTCAGAGTTTTGAATAAGTTTCAGGGATGCGGCAGTCAATGATTTCTGATTCTGCTCTAGCTCTCCGTTTATTCGTTCGATCTCTTTCTCAAGCAATTTTTTGTTCTCCAGCTCCATCTTACGGATAGCCCTGTTAACACTTTTATTAATTCGGTAAAGGCGATTTATGTACAATGCGAGCAGCGATACCAGAACGAAACTGGCGGCTAAAATTACTATTAAGGTTTGCTGTTGTCTCCGTTTTGTTTTTTCTATTTCATCTTTCTTAAGCTGCTCCAGAGCAATTGCCTGCTTCTCTTTCTCAAACTTATAAGTGAACTCCATCTCGGCTATCTGCCTGACATTGCTTTCGTTATAAATTCTGTCGCTTAGCTGTTTAAACAAAACGCTGTGTTTATAAGCACTTTTATAGTTGTTTGTCTGGGCATATAACTCTGAAAGAATTTTGTGAAGATCCTTCTCGGATTCAATAATTTTGAGTGTTTTTACAATTTCAAGACTACTAAGGGCATAATTCAGGGCTTTTGGATAATCTTCTTTTATCTGATATACCTTGGCCATCTGCAATTTTGATAAGCTTATGAATGATTTATTACCAATTATTTCAGACTGTTTAAGAGCTTCCGTAAAATTTGCCAAAGCCTTGTCATTTTCCGATTTTAAAAAGTAGAATCGTCCAATATTAAGGAGGATATTTATCTGAAGAGGTGCTATTTTTAAATTTTTACTTATCTCAAGTGCTTTAAGAAAGTAGTCCAAAGCCTCATTGTTATTGGTTTGCAAATAGATCAGTCCAATGTTAATGAAGCTGCCTGCCAAAGTGTGTTCATCATTTGAGTTTCGGGCAATCTCTGCAACTTTTTGGTTGTATTCCAGGGCTTTTTCATAATTCTTCTGTATAAAGTAGATACTCCCTATACTTACAAGACTTCTGGAAACGGCGTTCATATCATTCATCTCTTCACGAATCTTCATCCCGTTCTGAAAGCACTCCAGCGCATGAGGATAGTTTCCCTGTACAGTATAAATGTTACCTAAAGAGTTGTAACATGTAGCCATATTGATTTTGTCATCAACAGATTTCAACGCTTTTATCGCATCATCATAACCCTGAATGGCAAGCTCTACCTTTCCCATACGGTTATATGCCTGAGAAAGGTTAATCAGATATTTTCCCGATTCATTTTTGTCGTTGATCTGTATGGTAATATCAATAGCTTTGAGAAAGTAACTTACAGCTAATGAGTCGCGGCCGGTCACTCCGAATACCGTTCCTATCGCATTGGTATACT
>CAZFTS010000040.1:14953-20698 GCA_964521685.1 uncultured Muribaculaceae bacterium | reverse complement strand
ACCTCAAAAAAGATTTATAATTCGCCTACGACCTGGGCGTGCAACTATGTAAATAGGTTAGCGGTAGTTAACTTTTTTCCCGGAGTTAACTATTATTAATAAAGAATTTGAAAACTCATTTAGTTTACCAATCATAGAATCCAAATTTGATTTAGGTAAAGAATCCTTCCTTTCAACAAGGTGTGATGCAGATACGATATCAATTAATAACGAATCCTGATATTGCCATTTAGGCCAAAATTGAAACTTTATTTCAGGTATATAGAAATCAGGTTTATAAAGTTTTCCGCTATTTTTATCTATTAAGTATTTAATAGTTGAACCTTTATTATTGCATGTTAAATAAATATAGTTTAAATCCTCGGTAATATCCGAAATATAAATTGAATTACCAATTGCTTTAGATCCTTCTGATAAAGCTTGATTCGTTAGCTTATGGTTCCCGAAATTGAAAGAATATCGATAATCAAGTGTAAGGCCTTTAGTGTTTAATGTAAAAACAGTATCGCTGAATTGTTGATGAAAGATATAATCATTACCAATTCTGAAGATACTTTTTAACTGAGGCCAAAGCGATAAGGATTTTGGCTGATAGAGTATGGAATTCTTAAATTTTATTAAAGTATCTCCCGACGAATTTAATAATATCAGTTTATAAGGCTCATTTCCAAAGAAGTTTATTGGATTTATAATATAACTGCCTTCATCAGCCACATCAAATTTCCAGAAAAGATTTACAACAGATTTGGAGATAAAGTCGCCTTCAAAATTAAATTGAAGAATATTCTGAGAATCGGCGATATAAACTATCTTTTCTTTCTCATTTATTGTGAAATCATTTATCTCAAGATATTCCTGTGGTCCACGCCCATAACTTCCAATTGCTCGAATAAATTTACCATTCCTGAAAAATTGAAGAATTGAATTATTACTCCAAATAAAATAATACTCATTAGTTAGAACTACTTTTCCGACTCTACCAATTAAACATTCTCGTTTACTCTCTAAGGGAATAACAGATATATTTCCATCTCCATAAAAAAGTTTTTTCGATTCTCTGCAGTTTTGAATGTCTTCAAATGATATATCTCCCAGAAATTGCTTAGGTTTTGTACATGAGACCAAAACTAATAAACATAAAAGACACTTTTGATACTTCATAAGTAAATATTTTATACGAATATAGATAAATATTTTACCCTAAGAACTATAATACTTTCCCTGAGGTAATACTATGAATTCAAATCAGGCAGCAACTTTGATTTTTTATTACGTAATTTACGTTACGCAAAATGCGTAATCAGGAATTTGTTTTCAGATTAAAGAAAACTTATTCAAGCTATGTTTCCTTTTAAAGAAACTTTTTATCTTTGCATATAATTTATTTTTTATGGTTGAGAAATTTCAAGTTCATTCTTTGGAGGAGGTTACCAATAAATTTATTGGTAAGTTGGGCACTCCGATACGAGAAGCATTTGAAAATGAGTTAAGACTTGAACTACTTGGTGAAGCGATTAAGCAGGCGAGGAAAGAACGTCATTTAACACAAGGCGAACTAGGCCAGTTAGTTGGTGTGAAAAAAGCACAAATATCAAAAATCGAAAATAGTCTAACAGATGCTCGTTTTGAAACAATTATCAAAGTTTTCAAAGCATTGGATGCAAAAGTGATCTTTAAAGTAGAGCTCTGAAACTTTGCCAGAGTTTGATACAAATTGCTAATTTACAGAGATATACAAATAGTAAATTTCCAAATTTGGAAAACTGCATTTTGTAATATTCTGTTATACAAGTTATTATACCAAACTCTGGCAAAGTCACTACCCACATGCTTAATGCCCACACTAGCAGCTGCTAACGAGTTATTTTACGCAATTTTTTAAAACTATCTCATACATTAGTCATCCCTCAGTGTTTTTTATAATCAATTGTTTATCTTTGCCTTAGCAGGTTAATGGGTGCAGATTATGATGGGGGATCTTGGTACTATTTATCTGATTTTATGTTGCTTATAAAAAACACTGAGGGATGAAGTTTATGATATTTTGAAAAACTCAAAGTTGTACAATCGTATGTAATTAACAATTAAAGCATTACACAAGATTCTGTCAGATGAAATTCTGTTGCCGGATAGCTCAATAAAAAAAAGAGGCTATCTTGTTTTAAGAGAGCCTCTTTTGAGGTACCCAGCAGAATCGAACTGCTGTTCACGGTTTTGCAGACCGTTGCCTAACCACTCGGCCAGGGTACCGATTTGAGTGTGCAAAGATAGCTAAAATTTTTAATCGGCAAAATTCTAAACTCTTTTAAGACTGCTCACAAGGATTCCCGCGATAATGAGCACCAATCCGCCAACTGTAAGTAAACCTATCACTTCGCCAAGGACTATACTAATGATCACAAGGGAGAGGATGGGGGTGATGTAGGTCATCTGCGCCAGGGCTACGCGGTTGGTGGCGAGGTTGAGCGCTTTGCCCCAGAGGATAAAGGTGACTCCCATTTCGAAGCATCCAACATAGATTGCGGCCAGAAGTGGTTTAAGGGCAGGGAGTTCGAAGGGTGTAAAGAGCGATATCGCTATCATGTATATCGATCCGAAGATGAAGTTTACGAAGAGGGTCACGGTGGAGTCCTCTTTGAGGTCAATTTTGGAGATCCAGTAGGTTGCCCATACAAAGGCGCTTCCTACTGCCAGGCAGATGCCTAACAGTGAGAGTTTTCCTTCAAGGGAGGCGCTGTTGTCTGCCGATAGCAGGAGAATTCCGGCAAAGCTTATAAGCACACCGGTTATCTGCCTCAGTTTTAGTTTTTGTTTGAAGTAGACGGCAAGCATAATCACAAGAACCACCTGCCACGAGAAGTTGAGCGGCTGGGCAATCTGCGCCGGCAGGAGTGAGTAGGCCTTGAGCAGAATCATATAGTAGAGAAACGGGTTGAGCAGCCCCTGAAGCGCTCCCTTGAGGACTCTCTTTCTGCTTTTGAAGAACTCCCGCACCTCTTGCATTTTTCTGGTTCTGATAATCTCCAGATAGGTTATTATGAGCGTGGTGAGCGAGGCGATGAGCAGCAGGGTCACATAGCTCATTCCCGAGAGGGCTATTTTGAATGCAGATGCTATTGTAGCCCAGAAAACGACTACAAATGACCCCATTACCATTGCCTTTGTCTGGTTCTTCATCTCAGGTGGTGTGATTGCTGTAAAATCTTCAGTTTAAGCATCGGGTGCAGATTTTTGGCCCCATCAAGATACTCCTTCACCAATGCGGCGGCCTCCGGTGAGTTGTGGCCGCCCAGCAGTGCCCGTAGCCAGTTTGACGGGAAGAAGATGTCTCCGGTTCTCTGGATCTCGTCAATGATCTCCAGGGCTGGGGTGATGTATTTCAGTGACTCTTTTGTACGTAGTCTGTGGTTCAGATAAGTGAGTGACGCTGCTGCCCACGGTTCAACTTCGCGGTTCTCGTCTTTCAAAAGTGAGTTGAATACCGAGTCGCGGGTGGCCACCTCCGGCGAAACTGCCGGGTAGATAAATCCGAATTCCCGTTTACGGTCGACTCCGGTGAGTCTGGCCAATTGTCTCTCTTTAATGCGTTTGTAATCTTGCGGATAGCGCAGCGCTAGTTCGTAAGAGATTCGCATTAGTTCACGCTCGCCCAGTTTTACCTTTTCGAATTTTTCGGGCATCTCCCAGATTTTCAACAGCCTGTCGGCCGATTGTTGCGAGGTTGCCACCGAGATGTAGCTGCTGAATGCCATTGAACGGAACTGGGGCTTCTCCTGTTTTTCAACCTGTTGCCAAAGTATCTGCTCGACCTTTTCGTAACTGCCCTCAAGTTGTGCCGAAGTGAGGTAGCCAGTTATTCTAGAAAAGATAAGCGGGTTTTTCTCAAACCGCAGTGCCCCTGACATGGCATTAAGGAACTCATCTGCCGACAGGTATCCTGCATCAAGATTTTCGTAAAGATTTATAATGACCGAAATACGTTCGCTCCCGGTTTTAATTTTATTCCCGGTAAGCATAGATATAACTCTCTGCTTTACAATAGAGTCATAAACGAAGAGCCCGTAGCCCATACCATCTGCATTGGGTATTTCACCCGATTTCAACTCCTGCTCCCAAACCAATCCTCGCCCAAGCGGGTCGCTCTGTTTGTAGATATATCCGCCTGAAATGCCATTCCGGGCAGACGCCTCTCCGGCAGAGTCGTTGCCGGAGGAGTCGCTTACCGCTATGTGCGGCATCCCGCGCTCCTTGATCCAGACGTTGCTCCACTGTGTGAGATCTTCTTCGCTGAGGGAGTCCAGAATTGCAATCAGCTGATCCCATGAGGCATTGGAGTAGGCATACCTTTTCAGATACTCCCTGATTCCCTCCCGGAACTTCTCTTCACCTGTCTTCATCACAAGCTTTTCCATCACGATCGGGGCCTTGTTGTAGATGATGTTGCCGTACACGAGACCGGCTCTGTTGAGGTTGTCGAGCTCCTGCTGAACAGGGTTTGAACCTGCGGTTCTATCTTCGGAGTAGGAGGCTGGGTAGTAGGTGTTTATAAAGCTTAGTTTGTGATCTATGTCGGGGAACATAGGGGATACCATTCTGGATGCGAACCAGTTGGCAAAGACCTCTTTTGTCCAGACGTCGTTGAACCAAGGCATTGTGACAAAGTCGCCGAACCACATATGGGCAGTCTCGTGGGCAATCAGTTTGGCACGTGAGAGCTCTTCGGTTATTGTTGCGTTATTCTCCAGAAACATTGTCCTGTCGGAGTAGAGTGTAGCCCCCATATGCTCCATCCCCCCGTACTGGAACCCGGGTACGATTGCAATGTCGTATTTTGTAAACGGATAGGCTATTGCCGTATAATCTTCCAGCCATTTTAACGAGCTGTAAATCTGATCGTAAATCACAGGTATCTGCGCAAGTTTAAGCGGATCCTCCTCCCGGTGGTAGATGTTTATCTCCCTTCCCTCTCTCACCTCTTTGACTATCTTGAATTTACCCGCTACAAACGAGAAGAGGTAGGTAGATATCGGCTCGGTTGGGGAGAAGGCCATTTTAACCGAGTTCTCCAGAGTATCTGCACTGGTTACCTTGCCGTTGGCCACTGCCACCCAATCCTTTGGAATCTCCAGATTGAGTGTGTAGATGGCTTTCAGGTCGGGCTGGTCAAAACATGGGAAGAGCGTGCGCGCCCTGTCCGGAACAAGCAGCGTGTAGAGTAGCTCCTCCCGTCTGTTCAGTGATTGCTCACCCGCCCGGAACTCTATCTCCACAACATTCTGCCCCATCTTCATATATCTCTCAGGCAGCACAATATGCTCGTTCACATACTCAAGCTCCCGCTCCCGTCCATTCACTTTTGCAGATATCTTCTCACCCTGCGCAATGGTGTACGACGGCTTGAAGTCGAGCAGAACAGGCAACTTCGCCTTCAACTCAAAACCTATTTTTGCCCATGCCTTGATGAGCGAATCTTTTTGGGCCGGAATTGTGAACCCCAGTTCGTACTCAAGCGAAGATACAATCGCCCTCCTGTAAACCGCAAGCTCTCTGCTCACCCCCGGAACACTCAGCTCCGGAATCTCCGGCTTACCGCATGAAACCGCGCTTGCAAATGCCACCAGCACCAAAACCACCTTCATTATATTGGCAGATATCTTTTTCATATGTATTTATAGTTTTATTTATCGGATAACAATTTTATTGCGAAGCAATTAACTCTATTGCGCAGCAATTCCATTAAATTTC
>CAZFTS010000040.1:0-14853 GCA_964521685.1 uncultured Muribaculaceae bacterium | reverse complement strand
AACAATTTTATTGCGAAGCAATTAACTCTATTGCGCAGCAATTCCATTAAATTTCATTGCGAAGCAATTAACACCATTGTGCAGCAATTCCATTTTGAATTATTGCGTAGCATTTAACACTATTGCGCAGCAATTCCATTATATATTATTGCGTAGCCATTTATTAACATCATTGCGCAGCAATTCCATTTAGAATTATTTGCTCCAAAGGTCTTTTTTAAAGATCTTCTCAAGATATTGAGCATCAGTCTCGTCAAATGTATTGTACTCAACACTGTCAATATCAAGTACGGCAACTACCTCACCATCATGTATTATTGGAATCACAATCTCCGATTTAGAAAGCGAACTGCAGGCAATATGTCCCGGAAACTGGTCTACATCAGGCACTACCAAGGTTCTCTTCTCCTTCCAGGCCGTACCGCAAACACCCTTTCCGAATTTTATTCTCGTGCAGGCAATCGGCCCCTGAAACGGCCCCAGTACCAGCGTTTTACCAACACCGATGTTGTCTGCCCGTACAATGTAGAAGCCGATCCAGAGATGGTTGAAGGCCTCCTTGAGCGCCGCCGCTATATTTGCCAGATTTGCAATTAAATCCTCCTCTCCCTCGATAAGTGATTGAATTTGAGGTATTACAGATTCGTAAGTTTCTATTTTGCTACCGCCTTTAATCTCCAGTTTTTCCATTTTTATTCAATTCTTTAAGACAAAGATATGAAAAAGCGGGATTCATCCCTCAGTGTTTTTTGCATTATGCAGATAGACAGGTAATTAAGACTTTAATCCTCATCTGTTTTGCAATTCATAAACATCTTAAAGTGTAGATATTCAATAATTTATAAAAAACACTGAGGGATCAAATTGGTGCCTGCTACTCGACAAAAAGCACAAGTCCTTTCAGGTATTCGCCTTCGGGGTGGTAGATGTTCACGGGGTGGTCGGCGGGCTGGGTGAGCCTGCCTATGATGCGGACTTTCCGGCCGGTCTGGGCTGCTGCCGAGAAGACGGCCTGGGCAAAGGAGATTTTATCTACAACCTGTGAACAGCTGTAGGTGAAGATTATACCGCCCGGAGCGACGGCGTTTATGGCTGCATAGTTTAGCCGCTGGTATGCCCGGAGTGCGTTGTTAAGTGCACCTCTGTGTTTTGCAAATGCGGGCGGGTCAACGATTATTAGGTCGTAAGAGCCTTCTTTACAGTTCTTTATAAAGTCAATGGCATCAGTGCAGTAAGAGTTGTGTGTCTGAGAGTTGTACATCTGCCCGCCCTGTGCAATACCGGCAAAGTTGTTGAGTATGAGATTTTTCTCAAGACTCTCCATTGCCTTTGACGAGCTGTCCACCGAGTCAACCGAAACGGCGCCGCCCCGGAGGGCATAAAGCGAGAATCCACCTGTGTAGCAGAAGAGGTTGAGGAGACGTTTGCCGGCGGAGTATCTCTTCACAAGCTCCCGATTCTCCCTCTGGTCCAGGAAGAATCCGGTCTTTTGGCCCTCCTCCCAGTCAACGGCAAATTGAATTCCGTTTTCGGTAACTATGTGGTTTTGAGCGTTAAAATCATCAGATTTATACAGATAGGAGTCGCTAAGCTCAAGACCCGCCTTAAATGGGGCGGTGGCAGAGCTTTTGTCGTAAATCGCCTTAAGATCAGACCCGTATAGCTTCTTTAGCGCATCTGCAATTGCATCTCTGTTCAGAAACATCCCGGCAGAATGGCACTGGATAACCGCCACTCCGTTGTAAAAGTCGATGATGAGCCCCGGAAGCATATCACCCTCGCCGTGCACCAGCCGGTAGCAATCGGTTGGCTGAGAGTCGCCGCAATCGGTTGTGCAGATGGTTTTTACCCGTAGCTCGCGTGCCTGGCTTAGTCTGTCGAACCAGAAATCTTTTTCGGAGGCGCTTTTGTCGAAGCTTAAAATTCTGACGGCAATCGAGCCTATCTGGTAGTGACCCATGCAGAGGAATTCGCCGCTGTGTGAGCAGACCTCAACAAGGTCGCCTTCAACAAGGTCGCCTTCGACAAGGTCGCCTTCGGCAAGGCCGCCTTTTCTGTGGTCGCCCTTTTTAATGGATTTGTCGGTACTCTCGATGGCTCCGGAGAAGATCCAGGGGTGGAATCTTTTGAGGGAGTCTTCTCTCCCTTTTTTCAGGTAGATGCGGGCCATTATTCCGGTTGTTTTACGGGTACTTTTATGTTAACGGGTGCCGATACTGGTGCGGGCTGTTTTCTGGTTGGTGATTTGATCTTTGGTTTGGGTGAGCTTAACAGTTTGAGGTACATTCTTTGGCACACCCAGGCGTCTACGGCTGCGTAGTTGATTTGGGCGAGTGTGAGGTCAGATGATTCCCAGTTAGAGAGTTGCTGTGATTTTGAGACTCTTACGCCTAAAATTATAGCAGCCATCTTCCTGACGCTCTTCTCTTCGATACCCCAGCCAGAGGCAATGGATTGCAGATCGACAAACCCTTTCGGTACAAATTTGGTGTGGTGCTGTAGCGATCGGATATCGTCGGTTACGGCAGCTCCAACCTTAATGATACGCTGGTTGGAGAGTATCTTCACAAGGTCATCCTGAAGCCCGGTGTTATGCAGGCGGTAGATATATGCGCGCTCTTTTCCTGATAGCTGCAGCAGGGCAACCAGATTTCTTTTTGTATTGGCGGTGAAAGATGGCCTGGTCTCAGTGTCGAAACCTATTATCTTCTGCCCTTTGAGATATTCAATTGATTCATGATATTTTTCATCAATAGCGTCAATTACAGTTATCTCCCCCGGGAACTCCGCAACCGGCAACTGTTCTAACTCTTCCGGGGTTATTGTTGATTTATACATCATCCTACTCCAAATTTGATTTAATCAGCGAATATGATCGAGGTAATCTCTCCCCGATTCTTTTTATATTCTCCTGATTTATATTGCTTTTTGAAAATGGCACCACATCTACGGTCGGAATATCCGAACCTGTCTCCCTGCCATATTTGAACTCAAAGGTAAAGTTTCCGTTCTTGTCAAGATTCTTACTGTCAACATTTTTGGCAGGTACTGAGATAAACGGGCTCACCTTTGTAACCTCTTTTCCCTTTTTAAGCAGATTCAATGCCAGGAGAAGTCTGTATGTCTCCTTTGCAGTGTTAACCGCCGGATCTATATAATTTACAACCGAATCCATTGCTGCTTTGTAGGGATACTCCCCATTGATCTCTTTTGCCCTTAACTCCTGTTCAACCTTCATAATTGTGTCTATCAGGTAGGGGTAGTGGGTGCAGCCGAGAATTATGGATTTGAGTTTTACTCCGGGGTTTGATCTACGGTGTTTTTCCAGAAGGGAGACCATGTGGAAACGGGCATAGTTACCTGTGGAGTTCAACTGTATATCGGTGATTTTTCCTGCTTTATCTTTTTTAAACAACAACGAGTTTCCGCTAGTGTCAAATTTGTAGAGATCCATAAGTTGAGGGTCAATACCGGTGGAATCGCCATATCGGGGACCTCTATAGTTTTCGCGGGTCTCAGTTGCCTCTTTTGAGATGTAATCTATCTCCGAATCGATAGCCTCTGCAAAACCAAGGCCACCCTGATTGACCACCTTCAACTCCCCATTGAACCCTCTCTCCTTTGATAACCTGTGAATTGTATTCTCGTATCCGCCCGAAGCTATAGTCCCGACAGTTGCCATAACCCCAATTGCAAAACTCTCTCCGGAAACCTTTTCCGATTCAGAAATTGAACTCAGCGCTCCATCTACACCGGCATCTATCACACCAATTACCTTCACCCCCTTGCCGTTTTTAAGGAGCATCTCCTCAACATCTTTGAGCCCGTATGCAGTTGCAGTATTGCAGGCAATCACAACAATCTTGGAGCTGTTTTCGCCTGTGGTCAGGAACTTTGCATCATTGATTATGAGCTCTTTCAGATAGTCTGTTTTATTTCTTGATGAGTAGACTCCGTATGGCATGTTGGCCTGATCGGCAAGGTAGACAAAATTTTCCCCTGCGAAATCGGGGAGGCCGTCGGGGTTCTCCTCGCCGGTTTTGTTGTTAAAACTGTCCATTGCCAGGAACTGCTCCAGAACTGTCAGTCCGCCGGTTCCCGAATCGAACATTCCTATTGGCAGAGCTCCCTGGTCGCTGTTTTTGCACCCGGTCAAAAGAGAGAGCACAACAGCAACAAGAACCGGGAAGCCTTTTACCTTGAGTGAAAATCTACTTTTCATAACTGTACTCTCCATGTACTGTTTTAAGAATCACTTTGGTCCCGTTTGATTTTATAACATTGCCAATAACCTTAGCCTCTATTCCGAACTTCTCGGAGATGGCTATCAGGTCGGCTGCAATATCTTTGTTTACATATAGTTCCAATCTGTGCCCCATATTGAAGACCTTGTACATCTCCTTCCAGGTTGTTCCCGATTCTCTTTGCAGATGTTTGAACAGAGGTGGAACCGGGAAGAGGTTGTCTTTTATAACTGTAAGATCTTCAATAAAATTGAGAACCTTTGTCTGTGCCCCTCCCGAGCAGTGGATAATTCCGTGGATCGCTTTACGGTGCTTCTCTACCATCTCCTTCACAACCGGTGCATAGGTACGGGTGGGGGAGAGGAGCAACTTCCCGAATGTCATTCCGGTCACCGGATCAATTTCATCAACCCGTCTGCTTCCGGTATAGACAAGCTCTGGGGGAATCTGAGTGTTGTAGCTTTCGGGGTATTTTTCGGCCAGATATGAACCGTATAGATCGTGTCTTGCCGATGTGAGTCCGTTGCTTCCGGTTCCGCCGTTGTACTCATCTTCATAAACGGCTTTCCCGTAAGATGCAAGCCCCACTATCACATCGCCATCTGTAATGCATCCATTATCAATAACATCTGCCCGCCTCATTCTTGCACAGACAGTGCTGTCCACAATTATTGTACGCACCAGATCACCTATGTCGGCAGTCTCGCCGCCGGTCAGCTGAATATTAATACCGTATTCGCCCATCTTCGCTGCGAACTCCTCCGATCCTGAGATTATTGATGAGATAACTTCGCCGGGTATGAGGTGTTTGTTCCTGCCGATTGTAGATGAGAGCAGTATGTTGTCAAATGCTCCTACACAAATCAGGTCATCGGTATTCATCACTATTGCATCCTGCGCAATCCCCTTCCAGACGCTCATATCGCCGGTCTCTCTCCAGTAAATATATGCGAGTGAAGATTTTGTCCCGGCGCCATCGGCATGCATTACAATGCAATATTCCGGATCATTGGTTAGATAATCCGGAATAATTTTGCAGAATGCTCTGGGATACAAACCTTTGTCAGTATTCGAAATTGCTTTGTGAACATCCTCTTTCGACGAAGAGACCCCTCTCAGAGCGTATTTTTGTGCGTCAGTATTACTAACAGCCATAATAATTCATTAAGTTTAACAATTGGCCTACCTCCAGAAGAGCATCTCTCTGTATTTTGGCAGCGGCCATAATTCATCATCTACAAGCATCTCCAGCTTGTCTGTAGTTGTCCTTATCTTCTCTATGTAAGGGAATACATTCTGTGAGTAGCTCTCGGCACGCTCGGGATAGGCAGATATTTTGTTGGCCTCTTTTCTTGCGTTCACTATTCCGTGGAAATCTTCCCTCAACTGCTGAATGTAACCCGATATCTTCCTGATGGTTGCCAGTTGTCTCTCAGTCATCACCTTGAACTCCTCTTCAGAGAAGAGCTGTTTAAGACCCAGCACGTTATCTATGAGTGAGTTCTGGAATTTAATCGCAGTTGGAATAATGTGGTTTACGGTAAGATCACCAATCACCCGCGCCTCAATCTGCAACTTCTTGATATAGATCTCGTTCATAACCTCATATCTGGCCTCAACCTCTCTTTCGCTCAGAACTTCGGTCTCCTCCATGAGCTTAAGTGTCTTCTTGTCAAGGAAGGTTCTGAATGCCGATGGTATATCCGAAATTCCCTTAAGCCCCCTTCTTGCGGCCTCCTGATGCCACTCGGAGCTGTAACCGTTCCCTTCGAACCTGATATCTTTGGATTCTATAATGAACTGTCTGATAACCTTCAGAATTGCCTTCTCTTTTGAAACTCCTTTTGCAATCTCCTTTTCGGTTAGCTCTTTGAACCTCATTAACTGTTGTGCAACAGCTGCGTTGAGGATAAACATGGAGGATGCGACGTTTACCGATGAGCCGACTGCGCGGAACTCAAACCTGTTACCTGTAAAGGCGAATGGCGATGTTCTGTTTCTGTCGGTGTTATCGGGCAGAATTTCAGGAATCTTGTTTACAATATCCAGTTTAAGTGCTTTGTTTTCGGCATTTTCGTTTGTGATTGCCATGTGCTCGATTGAGTCCAGAACCTCGGTAAGGGTTGTGCCGCAGAATACGGACATAATTGCCGGTGGGGCTTCGCTTCCGCCCAGCCTGTATGAGTTGTTAAGCGATGCAACGCTTGCCATCAGCAGGTGGTGGTGTTCGTAAACCGCTCTTATTGTCGATACAAAGAAGCTCAGGAACTGTATGTTGTTTCTCGGGGTTTTGCCAGGAGATAACAGGTTGACTCCGTTGTTTGTAACCATTGACCAGTTGCAGTGCTTGCCCGATCCGTTAATTCCTGCAAAAGGCTTCTCGTGGAATATCACCTTCAGTTTATGCTTCTTGGCAATCTTTCTCATAAGGATCATCATCATAAGATTATGATCTGCCGATAGGTTTGCCTCTTCGTGGTAAGGTGCGAACTCAAACTGATTTGGTGCCACCTCGTTATGTCTTGTTTTCAGGACAACGCCAAGTTTGAATGCTTCGGTTTCAAAGTCCTTCATGAAACACATTACGCGTGAAGGAATTGCTCCGAAGTAGTGGTCTTCAAGCTGCTGATCCTTTGCTGCGGTGTGGCCCATGAGGGTTCTGTTGCAGAGCATCAGGTCCGGTCTGGCTCTGTAAAGTGCTTCATCTACAACAAAATATTCTTGTTCGATTCCAAGCATCACATTTACGCGTGAAGTTTTGTTGTCAAACATCTTCGCAACTTCGGTTGCGCTTTTATCGAGTTGCTGGAGTGATTTCAGGTGGGGAGTCTTCATGTCGAGTGACTCGCCTGTGTAAGCTACAAATACCGATGGTATGCACAGTGTGTCGTCAATAATAAAGGCTGGAGATGATGGGTCCCAGGCACTGTATCCCCTCGCTTCAAATGTGTTTCTCAACCCGCCATTCGGGAAGCTTGAAGCATCGGGCTCCTGCTGAACCAGTGCTTCGCCTTTGAAATTTTCGAATACTCCTCCGTTTTTTGAGGGGTCAACGAATGATTCATGTTTTTCGGCTGTTGCGTCGGTAAGCGGATGGAACCAGTGGGTGTAGTGTGTGGCTCCTCTTTCGAGTGCCCACGCTTTCATTCCGGAAGCGATTTGGTTCGCTATGCTCCGGTCAATTTTCACTCCGTCATTTATTGCCATTTGAACTGCTTCAAAAGCTTCGGATGACAGGTATCGTCGCATCTTCTCAATATCAAAAACATTCTGACCAAAATACTGTGATACAGGCTGTTTTTCAACAAAAAACCTCTCTGCCTTATGGCAGGAAAACTCATCCAATGCTCTTTTTCTGAAACTGCTCATATTTATTTGTGTTATTAATCGGGCAAATGTAGTCATATTTTTAAAAAACTTCCCCATTTTTTATACTTTTGCATCACTTAAAACTTAGCCAAAATGAGACAGATTAAAGCTTTTCTGGTAGTGATTACCATCCTGATTCTTCCTTCAGGATTAAAATCGCAAAGTAATAATATTCAGAAGTATATACTGAATCTGAAAAAAGATACCCTTTTTGTGGATGCAGCGGTAAGTATTCTGGTTACCGATTCCAAAGGTAAGGCAATAGCCTCCTGGAATCCCGATATACCTCTGCTTACGGCATCTACAATGAAGACAATCACAACCGGAACTGCTCTTAATCTGCTTGGTAAGGATTATAAGTTCACTACCAAACTTGGATATACCGGAGAGGTGAAAAATGGTGTTCTATATGGCGACCTTGTTATAATCGGCGGCGGTGACCCCACCCTCGGTTCGCCCGACACCCTTGGAATCCCTCTCGATTCCCTCTTTCTCTCATGGAAAGATGCTGTAATGAAGGCTGGCATTAAACAGATAAACGGCCATATAGTTGCCGATGACAGATATTTTGTAAATGAGATTGTTCCTGAGAGCTGGTCGTGGAGTAACCTCGGTCCCTCTTACGGAAGCGGGGTGAGCGGCCTCTCGTTCTACGAGAATCTTCAGAATTTTGTCTTTAAACCGGGTCTCAACAAAAATGATAAAGTGTTTATTAAGAGTACATTTCCGGCTGTTCCGGGTATGGTTTTCGAAAATAGTCTTACAACCGGAGAGGTGAATTCGGGAAACAGAGTCTCGTATTACACCTCCGATCTGGCAAAAACCGGGCTTTTAACCGGTACGGTTGCTGCCGGGCAGGACTCTGCTACAGTGCTTCTCTCCAATAAGTTTCCTCACCTTGGATGTGCCTGGGAGTTCAAAACATATCTATACAAAAACGGGATTCTGAGCAGTCCGGGAGTTCTGGATGCAAAGGAGTGCAACTCTCTCTCCTCCGATGCTGTTAAAATTATCCACATAACCGAATCGGCTCCGCTGGAGAAGATTGTGAATGTGACAAACAGGATTAGCAACAACTTCTATGCAGAGACTCTCTTAAAAACTATTGGCAAAACGGTTACGGGTGTCGGTTCATACGACTCTGCAAGGGTCTCTCTGGTTAAAGAGCTTGAAAAGATTGGGGTTAAACGCAAGGGCTTTACCCAATCGGACGGGAGCGGTCTCTCAAGGCAGAATTATGTTTCGGCCAGATTCTTCTGCAACTACTTTAAGGCTATGGAAAGCAGCAGTGAGTTTAAAACTTTCTTCAACTCTCTTCCACAACCGGGTGGTCCCGGAACTCTTAAAACTGTTCTTCCAAAGGTTGAGCAGAGCCGTAAAAACAGGTTGCATGCCAAAAGCGGATCGCTTGCAAATGTAAGGTGTTATGCCGGCTATGTTCAGAGAGCTTCGGGTGAACTTATCCATTTTGCAATTCTGGTGAATAATTTCTCGGCCAGGACTGCTCAGATGCAGGTTGGTATTGAGGGATTTATGAATGAGCTCTTAAATTATTGATAAATTTTTGTAATTATTTCACCGCTTTTATCTATATTCGATTAATATTTGCATTACGATATATTATAAAATACTACGAAATTATAATTAAACATAAATAGATTCAGAAATGTTAACACTTTCAAGAAAAGCTCACCAGATGCCGGCATCACCTATAAGGAAACTTGTGCCTTATGCCGATGTTGCCAAGAAAAAAGGGGTAAAAGTATATCACCTTAACATAGGTCAGCCCGACATAGCATCACCAAAAGAGGCCCTGGATGCGGTTAAGAACAATAAACTTGACCTTGTATCCTATCCTCATTCGGCAGGTTTTGAAACTTACAGAGAGGGACTTGCAAAATATTATCAGGGTATTGGCATAGATGTAAATGCAAATCAGATCAACATCACCACAGGTGGCAGCGAGGCTTTGCAGATTGCTCTTGCGGTTACCTGCAACCCTGAGGATGAGGTAATCGTAATGGAGCCTTTCTACACAAACTACAACTCGTTTGCTGTTCAGAATGATGTGGTTCTCAAGCCTATACCTACCAAGATCGAGGATGGTTTCGCCCTTCCGGATGTTAGCGAGTTTGAAAAACTTATCACTCCAAAGACTAAAGGTATAATCATCTGCAACCCTGGTAACCCAACCGGAACCCTTTACCAAAAGGATTCTTTGGTTAAACTTGGTGAACTGGCTAAGAAAAATGAGCTCTTCATCTACTCCGATGAGGTTTACAGAGAGTTTTGCTACACCGATGAGCCTCACTTCTCTTGCATGCACCTTGAGGGACTTGATCAGAACGTGATTCTGCTTGATTCGGTTTCAAAGAGATACAGCCTTTGCGGTGTTCGTATCGGTGCCATTGTCTCTAAAAACAAAGATGTGATGAGCGCTGTTCTCCGTTATGCTCAGGCTCGTCTCTGCTCACCTGCTTACGGGCAGATAGCTGCTGAGGGTGCTCTGGCTACACCTCAGGAGTACTTCACAGCCGTTCGTGATGAGTATATCAAACGCAGAGATTTTGTAATTGATGCCCTTAACAAGATGGAGGGAGTTATGTCTCCAATGCCAATGGGTGCATTCTACACAATTGCCAGACTTCCTGTTGATGACAGCGATAAATTTGCACAGTGGCTCCTTGAGGAGTTCAGCTACGAAAACCAGACAGTGATGGTTGCTCCGGCTGCCGGCTTCTACGCTACAAAAGGTAAAGGTAAAGATGAGGTTCGTATTGCATACGTTCTTAAGATCGAAGATCTGAAAAACGCAATGAAATGCCTCGAAGTTGCCCTCAAACAATACCCCGGCCGCACCATCTAAACTCTCATTTGGATTTCTATCTAACAGAAATTAAATAACTTAGAAAGGCCTGCCTGTTTATAATCAACAGGCAGGCCTTTCATTTCTCAGTGTTTTTTTGTAAATGACTGATTAACATTGTTTTAATGTGTTAATGGGTGCCAATGAAGTGAGGGGGTCAATGTGTTAATAGGCTGTATATGTGCTGATTGTAAAAAACACTGAGGGATGACTAAAGTTCATAATTACAGTAGCTTACGAGTTATTTGCACCCAGTCACCTCTCACTGTTTTTTGTAAGTTATTTATAATGAAGAGTAATTTTTTTACAAATTAAGGCCATTCATAAAAACAAGCTTTATAAAGCTCAGATAACTAAGTCTTTTCAAAAAACAGTGAGAGGTGAAAACGAGGCTGTGCTTTGCCAGAGTTTGATGCATATTACTAATATACAGAGATATACAAACATCAAATTTCCAAATTTGGAAAATTGCGTTTTGTAATTTTCAGTTATTCAAATAATTACACCAAACTCTGGCAAAGCCAAGATGTGGGGAACTTTAGCAGAGTGAAAATTTGGTTGCCTCTCTTTTTCATCGAAAAAGAGAGGCTGCCCATTGGGCACCCTCTCTTTAACAAACACATAACATTAATTAACCTAACAAAATTACTCCTCAAAATCCTACTCCCCGAAAATCTCTTTTAGTTTATTTTTCAGCTCTTCGCCTCTTAAATTGTATCCGCAAAGTTTACCCTCTTTGTCCAGAAGAACGGAGTATGGAACGCCGGTCATGCCGTAGGCCAGTCCGTACAACTTGGCAACTGGGCACTCCCAGCCGACAAGGCTTGAGACCTGATTTTTCCATGGCAGGTTATCGTCTTTCACAGCTTTTGCCCATTTCTCACGATCTTCATCTATTGATACACTCATTACGGTGAAACCCTTTGCGTGATATTTGTTATATAGTTCAACCACGTTTTTATTCTCGGCCCGGCAAGGTGCACACCACGATGCCCAGAAATCGACAAGCACAACGTTACCTCTTAATGAAGAGAGTGTTATCTTCTTGCCATTGGGATCTTTTAGTGTGAAGTCGGGGGCAACTTTGCCGTAATCTACACGACTCATGATATCTGTCCGCTCCTTTAGCCTGTTAGTATACCAGTTTTCCGGAGTGGCAGGGTCAAAGACCTTCATCAGCTCGCAAAGCCCCTTGTAGTCAAGGTATCCGGTTCCGGCAGAGAGAAACATAGGTGCAACAATTGTGTTATTGTACTTTTTGGCAAAGTTCTTACGGAACTCGTAAAAGGCGTCATAGGATTTACCATTTTCTGCCAGCAGAGCCTTTTTCTTTGCAGGATCTGTCTCGGCTTTGATTGCCGCCCGCTCCTTATTTATCTTCTCATCCAGAGGTGCGATCTCCTTCTGATAGATATTCCAGGCGTCGTTGGATGGTGTTCCTGAGGCTTTTATTGTAGAGGCCTTCCCGAATTCACCCTTAATTGTGATTGTACCAGGCTCAATGAAAAGGTTCGGTAAAGTTCTTACATCTCCAACAAGAAGTGTAGATACCGTTCCGAGAAATTTCTCCTTTTTCTCTATCACGAAGTTTCCCCCTCTGATCTCGCCGCAATTGAGAGTGTCACCATCAAACTGGTTGATTATGTATACTTTCCCGTCGGGAGCACCTGTAATGTTACCCTTAATCGTATAACCAAGGTTCTTCTGTGCAGATGCAACCAATGGGATTATCAGTAACAAGATTAACGTAACTTTTTTCATATATTATTCTGCGATTTTTTAAAATTTGTAAAGTTTAATTGTCGGAAATGTTTAATTGTCGGTAATCGGAACCTCTACACCTAGGCTGTTAAAGTATTTTACCCCGGTGATGCTCCTGTCGTTCTGCTCCAGTTCGGAGTTCATATCGATATATGGCTTGAAGATAGACCATACCATCCGTGGATCGTTGGCAGGCACCTGAATTCTGAGAGACCCCAGATTATGCGAATATGACTCGTTGAGCCTTTTAAGGTCGAAAAGACGTAAGTCTCTGCCATAGAGCTCTCTTCTTCTCTCAAGCAGCACCCGTTCCAGCACTTTATCTTTGTTGTTCTGAAAGTCGGTAGGTGTGAGTGCGGTGAATGTGCCGGTTTTATACCTCTTCATGCAGATAGCATTCACATCATTCAAAGCCTCCTGAAGTTTATTGTCCCTGGCATTGCACTCGGCTCTTGTCAGATACATCTCTGCTGTCTGGATTGGAACGTGACATGCCGAACCACCGGTTGAGCCATCCGTTTTGTATCTGTAGTTGTAGAAATCAAATACATAGGTAGCAGTTTTGCTGGTGATTTTTCTGTTAGATGCAATTGCGTTGAATTTAAGAGTTCTCCGGAGGTCTTTTGTTCCGTAGGTTCCATCGGGATTTCTAGTGAAATCAGGATACAACTTATTGAACGTCATTGTGTCAAGAATGTTGTAGGTGTTGGTTGTAGTTGTATTGGCATTTTTTGCATATGCTTTCCAGAGGAGGGTCTCTTCATCGGTATTTCTCGAAAGTCCAACCAGGTTTGAGTAGAAATCTACTGTACCGGTATAGATTGTGTTGTAATCATAAAGATAACTTCTGATTAACAAAGCCTTGTTGGCATACTCATATGCCTTTGCATAATTACCCATATAGAGATAGGTTCTTGCAAGTATGGCGTAGACGCTAACCTTGGCCGGTCTGTGTTTGAATTGGTTTACATCATCGGGCAGATCGGGAATTGCCGACTCCAGTTCACTTACAATTAACGAGTAAACATCTTTAACAGAGCTTCTTACCAAAGGCGGAAGTGAAGCAGGGCTGTTGATGATTGGAACCCCTTTTGTGTTTGCGGCATTTGCTTCGCTGTAGTGTGGTGCATAAAGGTTTACCAGAAGCAGATATGCATATGCCCTGTGCACTTTAGCCTCGGCAATAAGCTGTTTCTGAAGCGTTAAATTGTCAGTTGCCTTAACAATTTCCGATAGTATCGAGCTACACAGAGATACAATGTAATACTGGTTATTCCAGTTCACCTCATTTGTAAATGTCGGGGCTTCATAAGTCCAGATTGTGTTCTTGAAAACATAAAGGTTTTTAATGTGTTCAAGAGTTGTGGAATAGGTATTCCATTTTGTTGAATCGAAATAGACATTATCGGTAAGCAGATCTACAAACGACATTGTGAGGGATAGAGAGTATGAGTATCTGGAGTTATCTACATAATCCAGCAGTTTTCTGAAATCAGCCGTTGTTTTTGCAATCACCTGGCCTCGCGGGAGTACATCCAGGAACTCTTTTTCACAGGATATCAAAACGCTTGAGAAGAAAAAGATTGCAACTATATATTTAATTGTTTTCATGTTCTGTTTTTTAATAGGTTAAAATAATCCAATCTTTAATCCTGCCGAAAATTCAGGACGGTTACGGGCAACAAAGAGCAACGCTCCGTATGTCGAGCTGCTGTAAGGCACATTGTCGGGATCAAAACTTGTGAATTTGATAATCGGGCCAAGATTCCTGCCTTCAATGATAATTCTCAAATCCTTGATATTAAGTTTTTGCAATATGTTTCTAGGTACAGTATAACTCAGACTGATACTCTGTACACGAACGGAACTTGCATTGAATACGTTTTGTGTTCCGTAAGGCATTATAGCATCCAGCAGCTGGGTATGAGTACTGTTGGTAATCTTGGTCCCAATGTTATACATTGAAGCCCGCTCTGCATCATCGGCACTCTTCCAGCTGTTGACCATCTTTTCAGGAAGGAATGTATACATTTTTGTGGCTGTCATAAATGATGAGAAGATGCTGGTAGGAGGGTAGTCCCCGATTACTTTATGACCGAATTTATAGTAAAGCCTTATTGAAAGATCGAAGTTCTTATAGGCAATCCTGTTTGTAAGTGATCCGAAATGTTTCGGATCTTTCTGACCTACAAATTTGAAGAGCTTATCCATATCTAGCTTGTTAACATCGGCTACATCGGTGATCTTTGTCTCAGCACCATCGTACATAAATTTAGGAAGGCCGGCCTCGTCATATCCTGCCCACTCAATTGCAGCAAGGTAACTGAGCGGTTGATTTGGTTTTCTGTAGTAGAAGGCCATTGTGGTATATGCCGATATATTATTTGAAACCTTTGTAATTCCGATTGCTATATTCCGGTTTGTCGAATACTGGAACATTGCCTGCCATTTCAACTCTTTTGTGTTGATGATGTTGGCCTGGATATCCAACTCTAAACCAGTATTTTTCAATCTTCCGGCGTTTATGGTAGCCCTGTTGTTCTGGAATCCGTAGGTTCCGTTGACAGCCATCTGCACCAGACAATCTTTTGAATCTTTATGGTAGAAGTTGAT
>CAZFTS010000039.1:0-21307 GCA_964521685.1 uncultured Muribaculaceae bacterium | reverse complement strand
ACAATTGCATATAAATTTTGATTCATCAAAAACATCGATTGATAGTATAAGCAAGGTTATGGCAAAAGTAGGACATGACACAGATAAATACAAAGCAGATCAATCCACGTATGATGCTCTTCCTGAATGCTGCAAGTATCGTAAATAAATAGGCTGATACCGGCACAAACAGTTGTTTACAAATAATTTAAATTTTTAGGAGTCGCGGGAAAATTGGGTTTTGCGTCGTATATGGTGTTGGGGTATTATAAATCTTTTTTGAGGTAGATCATATCAACAAGTTGTATGCCATCTTCAAACATGGGGTGGTCATAGTTATCGGTAAAGAAATTCTTAACCCGATGTGAGATCTCAAACCCGCAACTCTCATAAAACGATAAAATTGCAGGCGTCTCACCCGTCCCCACGAGCATACTCCCGTAACTGCCCATGTAATGAGTGCAGATGAAATCTATCAAAGCCCTCCCGTATCCCCTGCCCCGATACTGAGGGTATGTGGCAATATTCTTCAACTCACAACTATCGTCACTGACCTGCGCCACAACGCAAACACTCTTCAAATCACCATCATACAAAGCAAACAGATCGCCCCCGGGTAGATATTTGTCAATCATATCCTCCTGCTCATCGGCCAGCAGCAGCAGATCCAGAAACTGCTTTTTGTTTTCGGTGATTTTTACGATTTGCATTTTACAAAAAATGTTAAGACTAATTGGCGTTAAAGACTATAAATCTTTAACAACTTTTTTTACAGGCAATTTCTTAGCCCGTAAAGATTGGTGAATTTTTCTTAAACTGCCCGGATTTATTTGTATTTGTCCTCCTATTGCTCTTAAAACTTTCATAATTGTCTCAAATTGAGGCTTGGATCCATCAGATAAGGCTTTATATAAACTTGGCCTGCTTAATCCGGTCTCATGAGCAATTTTTGTCATTCCAATAGATTTTGCAATATGACCAATAGCAGTAATTATATCGGAATCATTCCCTTTGGACAAGACAGTATTAAGATACTCTGCAATCATCTCATTACTATCTAAATAGTCCGCTATATCAAATTTTGATGTTTCCAATATCTTATAAATATGTATCCATTTGGATACAAATTTATTAAAATTTTAATTAATAAAAGGGGACTTCTTAAAATATAAAGATTGGAATATCTAATTATCTGATTTATAAGGCCTGTACTCCTGTCTGCACCTTTGGTTTCGTTCACGGATTCTTTG
The DNA here is from genome assembly GCA_964521685.1 of uncultured Muribaculaceae bacterium. Lineage (GTDB taxonomy): Bacteria > Bacteroidota > Bacteroidia > Bacteroidales > UBA932 > Bact-08. The sequence continues at coordinate 20,078 of CAZFTS010000039.1, read as the reverse complement.
AAAGTGTATTTAATTTTTTATTAATTATTTATTCGCAGAATCGTAATGATGTCAATCTACTTTTGCGGTTTTAAAAATCGATTCGTTTAATGAAAAAAACTTTTTTCACATTATTTCTTTTTGCAATATTCATAGGTTATGCATCGGCTCAGACAATCAGGGGATTTGTTAGGGATGCAGATAACGGCGAAGAGATTATCGGAGCCTCAATTTTCCTTAAGTCTCAAATCAGTAAAGGTACTGTATCCGGACTTGATGGCTCGTTTGTATTAAATATCGGACAGTTCCCTCAGATAATTATCATAAGTTATATAGGTTATTATCCAGCTGAAATAGTTGTAAAATCTCCTGATGAAGTATTAAATATCTTGCTAAAACCTGATGCTCTGATCCTGGATAAAGTTATAGTTGTAGGTGAGTCAAAAGGCAGGAATGATAATAGTGCCAGAACAATAGAAAAAATGGCAGGTAATGTTCTGAATATTGTAAGTGCCCGAGCTATGGAGATATCTCCCGACCTGACCGTTGCAAATGTTATTCAGCGTGTTTCGGGAGTTACAGTAGAGCGCAACAGTAGCGGTGACGGACAATATGCAATCTTACGCGGTATGGATAAACTATATAATTACACTTTGGTAAATGGTGTAAAAATACCAAGTCCGGACAACAAAAATCGTTTCATTCCGCTTGACATCTTTCCTTCAGAACTATTGGATCGTCTTGAGGTTACTAAGACACTTACAGCCGATATGGAGGGAGATGCCATTGGAGGAGCAGTCAATATGGTTATGAAAGATGCACCTTATAACACGCAACTTACCTCAAATGTAGCCACTGGTTATAATTCTCTGTTTTTTGATCGTGACTTCAAAACATTCAACCATTACGCAATAAACAAGCAATCTCCTTTTGAAATTTACGGAGAAGGGTATCCTGCAAAAGTTAAGGATTTTACAACCCAAAACCTTAATGTAATATCAGAAAAAATTAAACCCAGTCTATTTGCCGGATTCTCGTTTGGAAATCGTTTTTTCAAAGATAAACTCGGTATTATTGCAGCTTTGAGCTTTCAAAGTAGCCTGCGTGGTAATAATAGCCTCTATTTTGACAATGTTATTGCATCGAATGATGCCTCTAATCTTCCTGTACTTACCAAAGTCAGCAATCGTTTTTACAGTGAACATCAGACCCGCATCGGGACACATCTGAAACTGGATTACAATTTATCCGAAAATCACAAATTGCAGTGGTATAACGCCTATATGGATTTCAGTAATACACAGGTACGTGAGATTACATCTACAGATTTTTCGACAGGTTACGACCCACAAAATGGTAATTACACACAATCATACGATAGTAGATTGCGATGGAATCACCAAACCATTTTCAATAGCACTATGAAAGGTGAACACTCATTCGGCAAATTGAATGTAGATTGGTCGGGAGTCTATTCCCGTGCATACAACGAAACTCCTGATAATGTATATGTATATCTTGGTTCAAGAGTTAACAATAATGTTCCTAACCCTCCATCTGTAATATCCTCATCCGGAGGTTCGGGTGGAATTAAACGTCGTTGGGAGCATAATTCTGACCAAGATTTGGCAGGCTATATAAGTTTAAAATATAAAATAACTGCTTTGTGAGCAAAAATCACTTTATCTGCTGGAGGTATGTATCGTGACAAAGCACGTACAAGTTTTTACAACCAGTATAATTTCAATCCATACGACCCTTCTAAACCGGCAGGGCAGCAAAACAACCTTATCTACGGGATAGATTGGCAAACATTCGACCAGATTAAATTGAGTCTTGAAAACCCGAATGGTTCAACAGGCGATCCACTTAATTACAATGCTTCCGAAGATATAATATCAGGCTACGCACAGGTTCGTGCAAACTGGGAAAAGTTGACTGTGATTGCAGGAGTCAGAGCAGAGAATACTGCTCAAGGCTATGTTCTTAAACATCCTACAGCAGGAGTTAATAGCGACAGTACGCAGCGATATACCGATATACTTCCAAGTTTACAACTGAAATATATTGTCCACAAAGATGGAAACTTACGAGCATCGTATTACAAATCAATTAACCGCCCCAGCTTTTTTGAAATTGTTCCTTATCGCATTATTAATGAGGAATATCAAGAACGTGGCAACCCTAACCTAAAACATTCGGTGGCAAATAATATCGATTTGAGATATGAGTATTTTCCACGCTCCTCAGAACAATTTATGGTAGGAGTCTTTTACAAAGAGCTTAAAAACCCTATTGAGATGGGAATTTTCAGTGAAGGCCAGAACACATATTATATGCCGTCGAATTACGGGACGGCGAAAAATTACGGGATTGAATTAGATGCAACTAAATATTTTCGTTGGTTCGGTATCAAAACCAATTACACCTATACTCACTCGAAAATTATTACTACTAAAGTAAAAAACATTGATAATCCGGATCCGTCTGCTCCTGACAAAATTAAGCAGATAACTATTGAACAAACCCGTCCGCTTAACAATCAGGCTGTTCACGTAGCCAACCTTTCGCTGCTTGTAAAGCAAAGCGGTTGGGACGGACAATTTGCTCTCTCATACACAGGCAAAAGAATCAATGCCATATCACGATTTTTGGACAACGATATTTGGCAGGCAGGATTCATTCAGATGGATGCTTCTGTAGAAAAGAGCTTTAAAATAGGAATATCTGTATTTGCCAAAGCATCCAACCTACTCAATACGCCTATGATACAGTTTCTAAAGAAACAGAATCAGCTTAACGAAGATGTTGCCGGATACGAATCTTACCGGGGAGGCACCCTTGTTCGCCGGGACTATTACGGACAAACATTTCAAATAGGTTTGAAATATAAACTTTAACAATAAATAAAACAATGAAACGATTCAGATTATTATTTACTATTGCAGCAATCGTGACTACCCTTATGACTGGTTGTCAGAAAGAAGAAGATCTATCAGTAAAGGGTATCACGCTCAACAAAACAGCTGTAACACTCAAACCTGGCATGGAAGAGAGTTTAACATTCACAATTTTTCCATCAAACGCTTCCAACAAAAGTGTTACATGGAGTTCCTCCGACGAAACAATCGCAACTGTGTCTTCACAAGGCAAAGTGACTGCCGTAAAACCCGGGAATACAACAATTATAGTTAAGACAAATGAAAATAACGAGACCTCAAACTGTTCCGTAACCGTCTCTCTGAACGACCCTTTGACAGTTAGCGGAAACGTAGAGGGGACATGGAAAAAATATTCTGTGGTAAATGTAACCGGGCATCTGAACATCCCTGCAGGAAAATCACTTACCATAGAAGAGGGTGTCGAAATTATAGTTACAGACGGAGCCATTGATGCAAGCGGAACTAAAATTGAAATCATTGTAAACGGCAATCTCTATTGCAAAGGGACAACAGAAGCTCCTGTTCTGTTCTCGGTTAACGCAACCAAACGAAACATTTCCAACGCTTTCGCCCGCCTGTGGGGAGGAATAATCGGTAGTGGAACCTGTGGCGAGATTCTTATGAAACATACCATTTTAGAGTACACCGGAGCAATCACAACTCTTAGCTCTCCATCAGTAATCGGAGGTTTGTTCAAACCTGCAGGCGGTGAGGGTATGGTAGCATTCAACACCAACAATCCTGCCGGAAAATATGTAATTCAAAATTGCACATTCCGTTATACAGGAGAGGATGCTATTTATGTTCAAGGTGGTGAATGCATATTTTCAAATAATCTATTCTATGCAAATGGACAGTCAGGCGGTGAAGCAATCAATGTAAAAGCAGGCTGCAAGGTAGATGCTTCATTCAACGTAATGTACAGCCCTAACACAAACGCCCTTAAACTATCCAGCTCCGGTCAATCACCAACACGTAATCAGGCGCTTATTAAAGGCTACAATAACACTATAATCAATGCAGGTTGGAGACGCGACCCCGACAAACCTAAAGGAGGCTCTGTCTGGATTGAAACAGGTTGTTTGGTTGAAATATACAACAACCTCATCGTAAACTCAATGTTTGCTGTACGTAAGGATAGTAAAAACCTTCCAGACAATAATTGTGTAATTAACTACAACTTTTATGCATCAGGAACCCAGCAAAGCTCAGTTCCTCAGCACATAGCAAATGGCACAATAACCGCTTACGATGGATTTAAACCTGGTGTGAAAGATATAATTATTGGTTTGAACGATAAAGCAGGAGCTTCTGCAGGTGTTAATGACCCTAAATTTGTCAACTTCCCGTTTGATACCAACCCTCTATTGAGTTATGATAACTTCTCTGCATCGTGGGACTTCCATCTTCAGACAGGATCTCCAGCTCTGACAGGTGCAAAAACGGATTTTTCTCCATACTTTGCATCCACTGGTATCACAATTGGCGGTGTGACATATAAATCCCCTCAACCAGCTGCATACTTTGGAGCATACGGAACGAAATAGAAAAATAAGAAATTTGCGATTGTACACCATGTGTTATGCATATGGTGTACTCGTATAAAAAAACATCAATAATGAGAAAAGTAATATTTGCAATACTATCGTTAGCTCTGTTTGCCTGTAGTGGGGTGGAGACGACCGATGTCCATTTCCCTGAATTTGACAATAATTCACTGAATTTTATTGTGGCAAACGATCTGGGACGCAACGGATACTATGAACAGAAGTCTATTGCAGAACTGATGGCTGCATATTCTGAAAAAAATGATATTCAATTTATTGCAGCCGCAGGTGACATACACCATTTCATGGGTATAACAAGCGTAAAGGACCCCCTTTGGATGACCAACTATGAATTGATTTATTCTCATCCGGAATTGATGATAGATTGGTTTGCAGTTTGCGGTAATCACGAGTATCGCGGCAATACGCAAGCTGTTCTCGATTATACAAATATAAGCCGTCGTTGGAATGCACCTGCAAAGTATTACACACGTGTGTTCGATGCCGGAGACAGCACTAAATGTCGTTTGGTCTTTATTGACACAACACCACTAATAGACAAATATCGTAAAGACCCCGGACAATACCCCGATGCTTGTAATCAGAATATGCAACGTCAGTTAGAGTGGATTGATTCGGTACTGGTAAACTCCACAGAAAAGTGGAAAATAGTCATTGGTCACCACCCCGTATATGCCGAAACAAAAAAAGAAGAGAGTGAACGCAGCGATATGCAGACTCGCCTTGCCCCTATCCTGGAACGTGGAGGCGCAGATGTTTACTTTTGCGGACACATACACAACTTTCAGCATATCAAACCTATCGACTCAAAAATAGAATATGTTGTAAATTCATCAGGTTCATTATCACGAAAGGTGAATCCGACGGAAGATACCAAATTCTGCAGTGATAAAGCCGGATTTACAATTTGTTCAGTAACGGATGGTACATTGTACTTTGTCTTTATAGATGGTCAAGGCAATATTCTTTACAAATATGGCAAATCAAAGTAGATTATTGCCTATTTAGTATTTTCATTAATATGTTACAAATGTTTGCTTCTCCTTTTTACAAATAATCTGCACTACCCATTTGCCTGTTTGAGCAGAAGGAGGCAGTCCACCTCCAGGGAATAGCCATTGACCAGCCATATAAAAATTTTTAAGTTTTGGAAGCGTCATATCCAAGGCTTTCATCATATTTTCTTTTGATGGCAAGAAACCCTCATAGGCACCATCTTTCACACCTGTATATCTTACATCTGTTTTTGGTGTCGCCACATCAACCACCTCAATAAATTCAGAAATACCCGGAAATTCCATCTCTAAAAGCGAAATAGCATCCAGTTTAATTTGTTGTTTTTCATTTTTATAATCATCCCCCTCTAAGTTTTCCCAAATTTTCCATGGACTTGCAAATCGCATAACTATTGAAGTTTTTCCTTCCGGAGCCATGGTATTATCATGAGAGTAATTCATAATTGAGTATCCGTAATCAAGTTTTGTCCTGCCAATATTTAAATCCTTTGAAGTATTAATTATAATGGGCGATTCGTTTTTAACTATTTTTTTAATTCCAAACGAAACCTGGACTATTGGAGTAAACAGTTCCCAATTATTATAAGCATAAACCACTTTTTTTGAAACAAATTTACCTTCCAGCATTTTAAAAATTGTTGAAAAACCATCGGCTGCACTTATAACATAATCAGATAGGATTTTGGTACCGTCCGATAAAATTACACCTTTTGCAGAATTATTTTCAACTACAATTTTCTCGACTTTCTTTTTATATGAAATCTTACCACCAAGGTTCAAATACTTTTCTAACATCCTTTGAGCCATAGGATACGAACCACCTTTAATGTAACCCGCATTTTTTTGATTAAACCATGCCAGCATGAAAATAAATGCCAAAGCAGAAAAATTTCTATTGCCGTAAAGAGAATCTAAACTGGATTTGATTTTTTTACTTTTAAAGTCAAGTTTATCGAAATATTCCTTGCATGTAAGCCTTCCATACTTTCTGACTAAATTAAAGATTGGCAACATTACCGGAATAATCTTAATGTAATCAAGCGGATTTCGTAATTCAGGAGGAAGTGCGAATGGTTCTATTAAAGCACTTTTTCTCATGGCATTACACATTTTCTTTATCGCTTTTTCATCTTCGGGAGCAATCTCTGTAAGGTAATGTTCCCATTTGTCAATATTTGAGTATATTATAAATTCATTTCTCTCTTTATCAAATATTTTCGAATGAATTTTATGGTCAATTATTTCTGTATTATCATTTATAACATTGGTTTCTTTCCAGACATCATGAAATGCTCCTTTTGAAGTTCCTACCAACCAATGCAAACAGTAATCAAACCAATACCCATTTCTTTCCCAGGCTGTACACTGACCTCCTGCAACAGAGTGCATTTCAACAATTTCAGTTTCAAACCCATTCATCGCAGAGTAGATTCCTGCCGACAAACCGGCTACTCCGCCTCCGATAATTGTAATACTTTTCTTCATTATAATACAAATTTAAATCTCCTATCATGCTCATTCGTAAACTATCTGATATCATTTGCAAATTAGGTAATTCTTCTCACACTGAGCATTTATTTAATCAAAAATTAATATTCTTGACACATTTTCCCGATTTCAAACTCATCGGCCAGCAACAGCAGATCCAGAAACTGCTTTTTGTTTTCGGTGATTTTTATTATTTGCATTTTCTATTTATTCTGGTTGATTTAAAATCATAATTACCAATATTACACTTGGTCAGATGGTATTTATTAGTGTCTAAATATTGCTCGACAAAGGGCAAATCAGGTGCATAATGAAAACTCCCTCCAATCTTCAACGAGTTCAATATCTCAATATACCTCTTTGTATAATTGATAAAATCACCATCTTTCCTGAAATGATGATGTTTAAAATGGTTAGAAAAGCCAAGATTACTGACAATTGTACCCCATTTATCTTTTCCGAAGTTAAATTCAAACCAATCTGAATTATACAGTGGTGAGTTGTCATTTGCAAATCTATCGAACCCATATGCTTCAATACCATTTTGTCGCAGGTAGAATACCAGATTACCCTCCCTCCCGCATCCAATATCCAAAACAGGTTCTACTATATGGTTTATGTCAATTTGCAGAATATCAATCTGTAATTGAGGGGTATATTCAGAACATGCAACCGACTCTATGGTCTCACCTTTGGATATGTAGATACTCTCTGCGAATGAATTGGTCTCCTGCAACCATTTTGATAAATTTTCATAATGTTTCGCGGCTATTGACTCAATTGAGGATTGCCGATTTTTGATGTTTGTAAACAGATCGACATACAAACCCCTTAAAACCAAGATGGACTCTTTATCGAATGTGTAATACTGATTAATTGCGCAAAACTCCTGAACAGCTCTGTTGGTTAAATAGTCAATCAACAAATTCTCGGAATCGGAATCAATTAACCCGATATCTTCAATTGCTTTCAATGTCTCAGGAGTAAACCTGAACGAACTCAGCACACCATTATAAAAAAGGTTTTTCCCCTGATTGAATTCAAATTGCTTATCGATATCATCTTTAAAATTCTTCATCGAATCGTACTTATTTCCCGGGGATCATATTACATATTCACTTAGCTTTATTTTGTAGTACTCTTTTAGTAATACGACAAGATTACAATGAGGTATATCTTTATATGAACAAATAAGTGGTAGCTTTTTGAATGGCTTATTATCGTTATCGGTACTTGTCTCTTCTGTTACCAAAGTTGAGTCATCAATTCCAAGTTTATTCTTTTCTCTTAATAAGTACAAAATAAGCTTAGCATCAGCTGACTCCAAATATATTTTCTTAGCAGATTCAAATCCTACTTCACTTAACTTTGATTTCTGAATATGATTAGCAAATTCATTATCAAGCATATTAAAGAATTTTGGGTATGGATACAAACTATCGGTCTTTGTTTGAAGACTTTTATCAGAGATAAAATTTAAAGTTTTTATCACTATTTTTTTTTGAACATAACCCGCCTCTTCGGCAACTTTGTCTAATAAGACTATTTCACCTTGCTGAATTTTATTCTTGATAAGATTTTTTAAAGAATCAGATTTCTCAAATGGTATATAGTATCTTACCATTGCAAGCAGAGAACTTGTATCAATTAAAAATTTCATTGTAAATAAGCTTCAATTTTCTCCGGATTAATTTTTAGCCTTTTACAAAATTCAGCTTCATTAATAACACCTTCAAAAAGGGCAGATTGGAAAGTTTTCTTTACTAATGGTGAAATAATTGGTACTGGATTTCTTCCTTCTTGTTTTACTCCAAATTCTTTGTCAAGCTCTCTCTTTCTTTGCTGTTCATTCTCAAATTCCCTATATTCACGGAGAATTCTATCCCGGATTATATTGTAGGTTTGCTGACTTATCTTCTTAGTAATAACCAACCTTGTATAAATAGCAATCTTACTTAACGGAATTTCTAAAGTCAGATCAGTAATATACCTGTCCTGATAGTCTGTATGGGTATTAATATCCGGAATAGCGGATATTATTTTTTCGTAATCACCTGCAAGAAAATAATATGCAAAATCATTACACCATTTTTCTATCTCGTTTGGGGTTGCATTCTCATTGAAATCTTCATAGATTTCATCAATTTCCTCTGCATTTAATAAGTAATGTCCCAATTCATGAGCTAAGGTAAAAACCTCCCTTTTAAGCGACCTTTGAATCCTTTTTAAAACGATAATATTCGGTGAGAGAAAAAACCCATTTATATTTGTCTTTTCCCTCTTATTATGAGTATCTACGAATTCATAAACAATTACATTTTGTTCAGATAAATTGATTATTAATGCTTTTAAAAGATCTTTGATACTTAGCTTCTTTCCCGGGTACAAAATTCCTCTGATTTTAACGGCAACATCCTGAGGATTATCACTAACAGAATAAAATTTTAGTTTTCTTTTCAAATCAAGATTTGAAAGTTTCGCTAAAGTAGTTAAGGTAATCTTCTCCTCTTCAAATTGAGTTACCCGCTGTTTGGCTCCTAGTGTTAGTACTGCATTAAAATGGTCCTTTCGAAAGAAGATACTCTCCTCCTTTGAATCTGCAGGATTTTTTGGGTCCAAATAATAATTTATGCCTTTGTTAAAGATAGTATCCAGAGCTTTTAGATAGCTCAATTGAATCTCTGATTTAAAAATATCATCCTCAGTAATGAGATTCTTTCTCTTAAGGTTTAATTGCAATAAGAGATCTTCCCTTGATAGCCTGTAGAGCTTCAAGAGATGTTCCAATCTACTGATATTTATTGCAATTACGTTCATTTAAATTATTTATACATATGCAAATATATAACTATTTTCTCTCAAAAATCCAACAACGTATGTTTATTATACCAGAGCTATGAATGATAAACTGCTTTATTTTTCAGGTTCATCAAAGTAGTTTAAGGTACAACCCAATACCAAAAAAAACCTACCTGGCAGAGTACCGACAACGCAGAAACAGGCTCAAAGGCAAGCTCGGAATAACTATCCATAGCATTACGCAGATAAATTATCTAGACATTTCATTATTATTTTTTGGAGAAATTAAAACTCGTTTTGGAAAATTAAGGTTGGAGAAATCAATTTATCAGTTAATTTGCCGATAAAGCGTGTTTATCGACTTAAATACCGATAATTAAGCTAATTACAATTTATTAATCATACATCATCTCCCTTGCTAAAATCAGAACATCCATAACATTATCAACAATATTGATCAATTTAATTTATCCGTCAGGGGCTTCCATTTTCAAAGCGTTACAATTTGTAACGGGTTCATCATTTAAACCTGTTTTGGGTTAAAAAATGCAATACGAAACAGTATTTTGCAAATAGGTTTCCTTTTCATTTCTTTTTTTTCTGCCAAGGAATATTGTCGATATGTTTTTGACCCTTTGTTTGCTAATTCACCCTTTACTACCAGAGCATAAATAGATTTTTGTAATTCTTTTTTGGGTACAAACCTGTCATGGTAATATGAAAGGGAACTGGACGAGTCAATCAGGTTCCGTTTTGAACTACTTCGAATTGAAGTGGATGAACGTATAGAAGGATTCCAAGTCTCAACATCTTGTATAACAAATAGTTTCTCATAGCAATTGATGTTTTTTGCGGCATTCTGTTGATTTTTTTTGCGGTCTGTCGGACCCCCTTCAAAGACTCATCATCATATTTACGATCAACCGATTGCATTTTCAGTTGACTACAATTTGTAGTCAACTGATTTCATTCAGCTTTTTTATTTTTCAGGTTCATCAAAGTAGTTTAAGGTGGTATCCTCATTCGTGCGTATCTTCTCGCTGAATTTGGTTCTGGCATACTGCTCCTTTTTAAACTTCTCATTAATCTGTTTTACTCCTAAGCCATTAAATGATACAAACGATATAAAGTGCTCCTGCTCCGGAAACTGCTTCTCAATACCCTCAAATAGAACAACTCACAGAAGCCTCATATCTGCAACCCGATACCAAAAAACCTACCTGGCAGAGTACCTACAACGCAGAAACAGGCTCCGGGACAGGTAAAAAAGAGGGCTTATATAAAAAATTTACAAACCGATACCTACCCCAAGTGAGAGGTAGGACTCATCATACTTAAATTTTGGCAGGGAGATTCCTAATCTGAATTTCAAATAAGAGAGATTTAAACTAAGTCCAAAATCGGAGCATATATCCATATTTTTATTCAATGTATTATCACCATTACCGGATCCGGTGACTGATTTCTGAAACACAACCCCCAATCCGGCGTAAATGTGTAAAGGATAGAATAACTTTTGCTCGTACCCGGTTGTGAACAGAAGAGAGCCCTTTCCGGAAACACTCGAGTATTTATCGGCACTACTCAAATAGAGTTTATTGGCACGAAGCGAGAAATAGACTCCGTTGTGAGATCCGATTGTTATCCCTGACAAGTTTATCATATCACCGGATTCTAGCCTTTTTGAGTTAGGATATTCGGTATTATACATCAAATAGAACCTTTTTCCCGGTTGCGGCAAAGTCAAACCTACCCCCAATGTATAAACCAGGTTTTTATAAGACAATCCGATATCCTTCTTGAATGGAAACTGGTATTTTATATTTGCAGTAACATGGAAAGGAAAAGGATCTGCAATTGTTAATCCGAACTCCGGAGACAACGACCATGAGTAGTTATCGTTTAGCCACAACTCATCTCTTAGTCCAGGCAGTGTACTATTAATCTTATATTTAGATATTTGTGAAGTAACTCCTGCTCCAACACCCAAAGTAAAAAAGAGTGGTCTGTAGATTTTCTTTGTAATACCCACAGAGAAATAGAGTGATGATATCTTTCCTTGCTCTAGTGGAGTCGATATCACATCACTGTACTTCTTAACACTTTGATTTAAAAGCACTGAAGAACTGTTTGTTGCTATTGATAAATATGGGGCGACAGAGTTGTTCCAGAGAGATGATATCTGAACTCCGTGTAAACTGGATGAATTATCAACAAGGGGTGTTTGAAAAATGTATGAGATATAGATGTTGGCCAGGAAGGAATTGTTCCAGGTAGGAATATGCTCCAGTAAAGATCGGGTTAATGAATCTTCCCTCCTTCTATTCTCATCGTACAACAGAACTCCCAAAAGTTTTGACCTGTTTTGTGCATTAACCATTATTTCTGAAGAGGGTTTGAGTAGAGTCACAAAGCTGTAATAAGCTGCTGCCCTGTATTTATCCTTTTTCTCATCGGCTTTTAAACCCAGGGAATAACACAACCTGGCCATTTTTTCATTGTCATTTACAGCTCCATCTGCAAAATATCTATCGATAATTGCTCTGTCACCAGTAAAATCAGAACCATTAGTTTGAAACTTATAGATTGCTTCAATCTTAGTACCCATATCTGAAGCCTCACTAGCTTGTGACTCATCAAGAGTGAAGTAATTAACAAGAATAAAATGGAAACAGGACTTTACCAGTAGGGAGTTATCATAAACCCTATCTGCAAGTTCCCCATCGTATCTTTCATATCTTCTGCTTAGATTCCAATAACAGTAGGCAAGCAGATAGTGAGTTACGGGATTACTTACATCCATAATCAAAGCCTCATTCAGCTCATCTACAGCCTTAAGGGTATTCAGAGTAGCATCCCCGCTTTTGGCGGCAGTGACGTATCGTTTAGCATTCTCAATTTTATTTTGATCTGTTTGCGAAAATAGTTGTACAGGGATAATGAGAAATACTATCAAAAAAACCTTTATAATCCGGGCAGATATACCATTCATTGCCATTTCATTACAAATAAATAATTAAAAAGGACCATATATTGCCTGATTCAAAGCCTTCGATTTAAAATTCCTGTTCAACAGAGTATTAGACGCATTTTTAAACCTCTCCTCAACCTCCTTAACTCTATCATACATTGCTTTTTTCAAGTTGTACTCCGACTGCTTGATTTTCACATTATTACTCTCACTAAGAATTTCACTCTCAAGCTTTTTCTGCTCTTCAACCATTTTTTGTTGGTCGATTTTGAGTTTATCGTAGTAAGAGCCAACCTTCGTATTACTCCATACACCCCCTGCATCAGATGTTGACATACCCTCTATCTTATCCATCCCATTTACAATTTTAACCACCTCACCAACCACCTTATCGGATAGACTTTGCTTGTCTGGTTGGTTCTCCTTCATAAAATCGTAATATCTATCTGGTTGATATCCAAGGACAATATTGGCTACTGCATCTATTTCTCTGTTTATGGTTTGATCATCGACATTATATTTTGTTTTAAGATCATCTTTTGAGACATGTCCGTCATCTCTGTAGCGGATCGGAAGTAGCAATCCTTTCTTAAACTGAATTATCGCAATCTCTTTTTCAAGGTTTTGTTTCAACTTAGCAATCTCAGATATTTTACTGTTTGCTTTTAATAAATTGTCATTTAACTCTCTCTTCCAGGTTTCACTATTCAGTTCAAACTCATCGGTAATGGTTTTAGCCATATTAAATACCTCATCATTACCGGAATTCACACCAGATGGAATATTTGAATTATTGTTCGAGAGCATAGAAATACCTCTGTCAAATTTTTCAACCAAATCCTTAGAGGCGCTTTTCTTCAATTCTCCCTGAGTTATCAAAAACCTCTTATGTTTTAAAACGGCTATTTTCCTCTCATATTTTTCTCCAAGCATCTCTTTATAGCTATCATAACCACCATATGAATGATAACCAGAGAACCCTCTTGTTAAAGAATGTGCGAATCCCTCCAAAGCATCACCCAAGCCACCACCACCGCCACCGGTATACCCGCCATCTCCCCCGTCGGATCCACCATCTCTTGTCGATTTACCACTATTATCATTATGTTTATCATTCAACACTTTAGTTAAATGATCTTCCTTCTCTTTTGATACTCCAAACTTCTCACCTAAACGTTCCTGTGCAAAAAGAACCGGATCAGAGAAAAGGGTGCATATTAAAACAGACAGGGATAGTACCCTTAAAAATTTATATTTCATAATTGTATAAATTATTAATCTTCAAGTCCTAAAATTAAAAACCCAATCCTAAACCGCATATTGGGTTGAAAGAAATAACTCTGCCCCTCTGTATGAACCTTCTGTTTAAAGGGGTAGTAACAAATTCCAATATTGACAAAATTTATATTCACATCGGCAGATAGTTTCACTCCAAGACCCATTCTTGGTCTATCTCCCCATGTCCATCCTGAAAATAGTAATACCGGTATTGCGCTTACTGTTAATCCATTATAAAATCCTTTAAAACGACTTTGAAAAGAGGCCGATACACCTGCACCAAATTCAAAGCGGGTAATTTTTGTTTTTGAGATATGGGCATTGGTAAAATCATAGAATTTCAACCCTAAATCCATTGAAGGACCTACTAAGAATGCCATATTATCACTATTAAATAAATGAAGGATAACATCTAAACTTGATGAGTTGCTGCTTTGGAATGTGCTGTTTCCCGAATCTACATTATAGCTTTTAACACTTTTATCATACAATAGTTGATACATATGACTTTGAGCAGAGCTTATCTTCCCAATAACGCATAACAATATAATTATTAATACCTTACAGCGCATTGCTTTAGTTACCTCCCTTTACATTAAACATAATTCCACCCACATTCACCATCCTGTTCCCTCCTGACAACTTACCGGACCTGTACGACCCGTCATTATAGGAATAATAGCGTGTATTCCCGTTAATATCGATATCTGTAATCTCACCTGTACTATTTACGGTAACCGAGCCATCACCAACCTTTACTACCACTTCAAATTCTCCCAAGATATCGATGTTTACCTTTTTAATTTGTGCAGATGCATTCCCAAAGAAAGAGACGCAAATAACCAAGCATAAAACCAATTTTTTCATATTACCCCAGTTTAATATTTAAAATTTGAACGTCACCAAAGTTAAAATATTATGTACAATTTTTCAACAGTTTAGTCAATAAAATTACACAAAACATATGCAAATAGTATATATAAAACCAAGAAGAGCTGATACATCTAAAAGTCATTAACAACCACGCATTAATGACCTCAAGCAGCAATTAAAAAAATAGAACGAGAATGTTACCGAAATTCCGAGATTAACAGGGTGTTGAATAATATTTCAGCGGATGTGTGTTCATTTAAGAAGAGACAGTACAATATAACCTCTTCCCCCGGTTGCACCTCCTCTATAAGCGGATCCTCCAATTGAGCCTGAATAGGCATCCAGACTTCAAATCCATCAACCTCAAAAAGATATTCACTCTTAATCATCCCGTCAAGCTGGTATGTGTTTCCAAAAAAGAGTTTAAACACCCTCTTCATAGACTCAAAGACCAAACTATCTACCGGCCGTGACCTGCCCAAAAATTTTGCAGAAACCCTATATCTGTCCGATCGCGCATAGTACTGAGCAATATCCTTGTTATTCTCAACACTATCGGCATAGCATTTTTCGGAATTAATCAACTCCTTATAGCTCTTAACCCTATACCTTTTGTCCCAGTTCTCCCAAGGATCCTGCCCAAACAACTGCAACGAAAGGGCAAACAAAACAACTGTCAATAAAACTTTCGATTTCATATCAATTAACTTTTAAAGCATTCATAATAAACTCTTACTATCTCAAGTAGAGAAACTCTTATTTATTGATAATTATTGCTATGATCTTAAATCGGATTCTTTAGAACAATGAGAGTTGTTCAGATTCTTTTTTTGTAGATTTTGGAGGATAAAATGTTCCAATAATTAAAAAAGGATTGGGTGCAACATTATGATATTTAAAACTTGTACCCATAAAAAAATGTAAATCACGAGAACACATAAAATCAAGATACTTTTCACGCACTTTATTACATGCAATTTCTTCATTATTTTTTGCATTCCTCAAACAGTTCCAATACAACGCGCCCAACTCCCAGTCTTCAATCATTATTGTGCGTTCAATGTCGTCATCGGTAGTAAATTTATAAGAGAATTTATAAGGTAATTTTTTAACTACTTTGAATAATTCTTTAGTATCTTCTGAATCAAATAAAGATCCTTGAGCTTGATTTGCATAAATGGCATCCATTTTTTTCTTTGGCCACTCTTTTTCACAAGGCTCACAACAAAAATCTATAATTTTCTTAGGTTTTACGACAGCTAATGAAGTTCTAATTCTATCATTTTTTGCCTCAGCAATTAACTCCGATAGATTGGTATAAACCTTTCTCAAGGATATTTTATTTCTATGAAACCAGTTGTTTGATGTGTCTACTTTATCTAATATTATTATCTCTTTATTTATATCAGCAGGTCGATAGCTTTCTGGTCTAAAATCGGATCGGTTTTTTACCAAGTCTAACTCAATCCATTGCCATTTCTGGTAACGTTTTTGATAATTCAACTTGCGAAAAGGCACTGGATAAATGCGAATCCAAGAACCATCTTCTAAAAAACCGGCAGTACAAACTAGCTCATCATATTTTTCTGATAGAGTTGGGTATGTTTTTACAGATATTAAAACCTTTGTTTGTGCCATTTATAGTGCTTTAAACGTATAATTTATATCCGGCAAAGCCATTAATGCCCTTGCCACTCGTGTTCTATGGCATTGTTTAGGATCTTTTTCAAAACAAGTAAGAGCTAGTCTGTTTTCGTTTTCAAGAATGGTTCTTACTTTTATTAAAACATCTACATTATTTTTTAGAGTGGTGTTTTCATATAATTCAAATAAATTATCATAATCCTTCTGAGTATTTAATGCCTGTCTGCATTCAGACTCTATACCTAATTCAGGAAAATGAATGTATTTAATTCCAACACCCTCACAAGCAGTCTTTAATTGACTTTTTGAAAAACCGTATTTTTGGCTAAAAGCATTTTTGCGAACATCACACAGCACTCTTACATCATTAATAATTAGCTTATTAATATATAATTCGAGCGAAATCCCTTCATAGCCAATACTAAATAATTGCGATTCTGCAAGGGTTCTTCTCTGTTTTTTAATGGTCTCAAGTTCTTTTATATCAAGTAGTTCATGTGCAATTGAACTATTAATAGCGTAGTAAGGGTATTGTTGATATGTATAGCGAATTAATTCATTTTGATTTAATTCTCCATAAGCCTTCTTTACATCTATTAATGCCTGTTTATCAAATATATCTATCATAGATAAATAGTTGCCTTTCTCTTTTAAGCGAATAAATCTTCCATGAGGTTCTTCAGATATATCTAAGTAGCCATATTTTTGCATAGTAACCAAATCCTGATTTGCTTGGAACGAAAAACAACCATAACGGTAAGGTATAAAATCAAAAGACTTTGTGCTTTGTTTACGAGTAAACAAAAACAAGTATTTCTGAAAACACTTGGCAGTTAATTGTCCATCAAATAATTCCAAGAGAGACAGTATAATTTTTCTTCGGTAGTATAACATACTGTAAAAATACGATTAATTTTAATTTGATGAACACTCAATTATTTTGAATGTGACTACATAATAATGGGAAGTATAGGGTTCAGTATAATATTCAAACATCTAGATCATCAATTATAAATTTTCTAAGTTTCTCTTCATATTCAGAAATCATTGTTTTGTACCTACTTTCCATGATAGAATTATTAATCGCATATTTTTCAATATTTTCTAACCCTTCCTTAAAGTGCACAATTAAAATTCTAACATTTAATGCAAGAAGTCTTTCTCCTTTATATTCAAACTTATAGAAAAGATTATTGTTAAAAAATAAATATGATATACCCATTCCAACTTTTGGGAAAAAGGTATGGGCCATTCCGTTTCTATAGAATTGATATAGAAATTTAATATTTGTTTCTTTTTTACTGCTTATGAATGATGGAACATTATTATAGAATTCTTTCAGATTATCTTCTGAATCTCTATAACCGCCAATCGACCTGCTTAAATAACCCAAAACATCCATACAAGAGAATAACATTAAAGACATTGGTATCAGTACTGTGCCTTTTGCATTAGACGGGTAAATACCTTCATAAGGTGCTCTTGTTGTAAAAGTTGATGGGTCATTTGGGTCGTAAGTATACGGATCACTATTTGCGATTATTTCATCAAACGTAGATAAATCCATTTCTACGTATTTTTTTAGAGAATATATATATTCTAAGTAATTCATATTATGATTATTGATTGGGTATTCCGTTAATATGGAGCCATTGTTCCGGAGCATAGGGTTCCAGTAAAAAATCTCTTTGTTTGAAGTAAAAAAAGCATTTAAAAATTTCTCATTTTATTTACTCTATAAGTGATTTTTGGAACATCTAAGGATCAAGAGAAATTAAAATAATCACTATTTTAAGCCCTAATAATTCGATTGATTTAAAGAATGCGTTATTAAAAGAATTTAAATAACCGGCAGTGTGTCAATGAATTGTTTCATCTTTTCAACCCATTCTTTCAGCTTTAAAAATTTTGGACTGCTATCATCTGCAAGCTCAATTAGTGTCGAGTTTTCATAGAATGAGAAATTCAGATTTGAGTACCCATATGGATTATACTCTTTTGTATGATATAATAGTAGTGTTTTATTAGTAATTGGCTTATTTTTATTCAATACTCCTTTTTCAACCAATTCTCTGGTTCTTACACTTGCATATACTTTACCGGGACTATTTTGACGACCGTCATCTCCAAACATAATGTAGTAGTTCTTGTAAAGAATGTAAATTTTTCTATCTGAACATTTTGCCTCATTTAAAGGTAAATTTGCAGCTAACTTCTTTGCACAATTTAGAAATATCTGGTTTTTCATTTCTTCAATATTGTCATTGATCATTAAAGAAGTTTCAATATTATTATACAATATGTTAATAACTTCTTGGTTTAGTTGCTTGCTCATATCTTGATTTGTTAATTTTTTTAATAGGTTAATATATTGATTTATGGTCTCACGAACGATTGGATAGTTTACTGTAAGCAAAAGGCACTTTTCTAACCAATTAATCACATGCTTGTTGTAGGTAACATTTTCATAAACAACACCTTCTCCACTATTGTCGGAAGGTTTGTTATTAAATAGAGTCAGGTAAAGAATTTTAAAATTTTTACTAAAATGCTGTCCTACAAATGTTTTATATCGTTTTAACTGTTCCCACTGATCTGATGCATAAATCTTGTTTTCAATTACAATTGCTTTTCCATAACTTTCGATTAAGATATCGATACGCCCACATCCTCCACAATCTAATTCAGTTATAACATTTGCTTTATTTGTCTCAATAAATCCTTTCAAATTAACCTCTTCCAAGAATAAATCCAGGAATTTTGAGCCCATAGCGTGAGATCCTTTTGGATTAAGAAATTCCGCCAAAATAGCAGAATGAGTGGTTTCGTAATGATTAACACCCAAAACCCTGAAAATATTGAATCGAGATCCTGAAGCGTCCAATATTTCATTGTTCTTTCTTATTAGTGTTTCTACTTGTTTTAGTAGTGTCTGAACATTTTTTATCATAAAATTTTAAGTTAATTCATTCAAAATTAATAAAATATTTGTTTGCTACAACCTTAATAATTCATCATTTTTTAGATTGAACAAATTTTCGTAATTCTCCAACGGCCTCAATTAATTTATCAATTGAAAGGTTGTTATACAACTCCATACTTTCCATAACATATTGCCAATATTGCAATACATTTCTATCTCCTATTGGAATTAAACCATCGGGTATTAAAAATGGAGATATAGAATCATTTTCAATAAAAATCACGCCATAGCTTGTCTGCAATCGGAATAAATGTTCGTTGGGCTAATGGCATAATCCATTGACCTTTAAAGTTTATAATACCCGCTTCACAATTCTCTGAGCCATAAGAATCGTAACTTTTTACGATGATTCTATCGGCACTCATAATTTGTGCATAGTCCCATATAAATGGTACTATAACATTGTTATTATGGTCAATAACTCCATATTTACCATTCAGTTTTAATGTACAAAACCCAAAAGTAAAACCGGGCATTGAGTGTGGCTATTCCGGTGATATGGGACCACTGTTCCGGAGCATAGGGTACCAGTTACAG
>CAZFTS010000038.1:0-22091 GCA_964521685.1 uncultured Muribaculaceae bacterium | reverse complement strand
CATTGCAACGCCGGTTGTTTATGATCTGTATGTGAGAAAGATGTCTAAACAAAAAGAGTTGAAAAAATAATCTTGTACATAAATTTACAAAAGGGAGCGACAAAACTGTTGCTCTCTTTTTTTTTCAACCTTTTTGGTTTTAAACCGATTTATTATCAACTTTGTAATAATGATTAAAAAAATATAATAAAATGATACTTCCTTTTGCAGAATCCTACAAAATTAAAATGGTTGAATCCATTAGAAAGTCTACCCGTGAAGAGAGAGAGAGGTGGATAAAAGAGGCGAAATACAATCTCTTTAATCTTAAGAGCGATTATGTCTTTATTGATCTGCTTACCGATTCGGGAACGGGAGCAATGAGCGACAAACAGTGGGCTGCAATGATGGAGGGGGATGAGAGTTATGCAGGAGCAAGGTCATATTTTAAATTAAAGGAGAGTATTAAAGAGGTAACCGGATTTGATTATTATCTGCCGACCCACCAGGGGAGAGCAGCCGAAAATGTGCTGTTTTCGGCCCTGATTAAGGAGGGAGACATTCTGCCGGGCAATTCCCACTTTGATACAACAAAAGGGCATATAGAGTTTCGAAAAGCGCATGCAATAGACTGTACGGTGGATGTTGCCAAAGATACCGACGCCATTCTTCCGTTTAAAGGGAATATTGACCTGAATAAACTGGAAGATGTTTTGAAAAAACATCCGGCGGAGAGAATTCCGTGCATAGTTCTTACAGTAACAAATAATACAGCCGGAGGTCAGCCGGTTTCTATGGATAACATAAAGGGTACAGCTGCTCTTGCAAAAAAATATGGGGTAAAATTGCTGTTTGACTCAGCCCGTTTTGCCGAAAACGCCTATTTTATTAAGACCAGAGAGGAGGGCTATTCAGCTAAAAGTGTTGTTGAAATATGCAGGGAGATGTTTAGTTATGCCGATTTTATGACAATGTCATCAAAAAAAGATGCAATTGTAAATATGGGGGGATTTATTGCTTTCAGAACCGAGGAGGATTGGAAAAAATGCCAGATGTTCAATATTATGTTCGAGGGCTTTATCACCTACGGCGGGATGTCCGGAAGGGACATGAGCGCTCTTGCTCAGGGTCTTATGGAGGGAACCGATTTTGATTATCTGGAGACCAGGATAGGCCAGGTGGCTTATCTTGGACAAAAGCTTGAAGAGTACGGAATTCCGTTTCAGAAGCCTGCCGGAGGCCACGCAATCTTTGTAGATGCAAAAAAAATTCTCTCAAATGTTCCGAAAGAGGAGTATATTGCACAGACTCTGGGAATAGAGCTCTACCTTGAAGGGGGTGTGAGAGGTGTTGAGATTGGAACTCTGCTTGCCGACAGAGATCCGCAGACGAGAGAGAACAGATATCCTGCACTGGAGCTCCTAAGACTTGCAATTCCGCGCAGAGTTTATACAAACAACCACATGGACTACATTGCTGCATCATTGAGCAATGTGTTTGAAAGGAGGGAGAAGATAACGAGAGGATACAAAATAGTAAAAGAGTTGCCTATTATGAGGCACTTCACCGTTGAACTAGAACCGCTTGGATAATGAAAAGGATAATCTCCTTCATATTTCTGTTAACAATAACTTACAATCTTCCGGCTCAGCAGGCTGATTCGGCGACATTGAGAGTAAGTTACAGGTTTAAGGCAAAAAACTATGCCGACAAAAACGGGAGGAGTGAAGATCTTTTCTATCTGGACATGGGAAGAGCGCGCTCGGCATGGTACAGCTACTATGCAAATCAGCTGGACTCTGCCAAAGAGGCTCTTACAAATAAAGGGCTCTCCCCCGAAGAGGTGTTTCTCAGAACAAGGGGGATGAAAAATGGTCTTCAGGAGAGAATCGTCAAAAACTTCATCAATAACACACTTATATTCACAGGAAAACTCTTGGTAAAACACTATTTTTACAGTGAACCGCTGAATGTAATTGAGTGGAATCTGCTTGACGATACATTGAGTGTTGGCCCTTACTTGTGCAGTCTGGCAACATGTAAATTCAGAGGCAGAGAGTGGAGAGCGTGGTACACTCCTGAAATTCCATCCCAGGATGGCCCGTGGAAGCTGAACGGCCTGCCGGGGCTAATTTTAAAGGCCTCCGATGCAGGAGAGGAGTTTACCTTTGAATTTAATGGTATTATAAAACTTCCGGAGAGAGTACCTATACCCGATTTCAAAGGTAAAGGAGAGGAGAGTTATATCAAGACCGACGGAAAGACCTATCTGCAAATCAAACGAAAAAGCATTGAAGATATTAAGGGGTCTATTGCTTCCCAAGGGATGACAATAGTGTCGGTGGTAGATGAAAAGGGGCAGGAGAGCCAGATTCCTAAAAGGATAATGAACTCCATTGAGGAGTATTAATCCCATAAATGCGCATAAAGAAACTTATTCTGATTATCTCCTTTTCGGGAGGATCTCTTTTTACGGGTCTCTCATATTCACAGGAGAGGGTTGGGGATTATATTACCGGAATTGTCAAGGATAAAGGGGATGGGAGTGCGGTTCAGAGTGCAAGAATAACGCTTTCTGATCCAGCAACGGGAAAGATCTTCTCCTACGGATTTTCTGACTATACAGGGGCTTTTTCGGTATCTGCAAAAAATGTAAAACCACCCTGGAGGGTTGAGCTCTCTTCTATTGGTTACAAAAGTAAACAGATGGTTCTGGAGAGAGTTCCGGAGAGTCCTTTAGTAGTTGAAATTGAGAGCAGTGATGTTATTCTGAATGAGGTTAAGATAACGGCCCCGAAGGTAACTCTTAAGGGTGATACTCTCAATTTTACTGCCCCGGGGTTTATGAAAGAGGGAGACAGAAGTGTTGAGGAGATGCTAAAAAGGATTCCGGGAGTTGAGATCACTGAAGGTGGGCAGATTCTTTACAATAATAACCCCATAAATGCATTCTATATTGACGGGAAGAATATGCTGGACGGCAAATATTCAATTGCCACAAAAAATCTGCCGCCAGATATCGTCTCTATGGTGCAAATCTTTGAAAATCACCAGCCGGTAAAGGCCTTGAAGAGGTTCTCCCCGACAGATAATGCTGCAATAAATCTAAAACTGAAGCCGGAGGCAAAAGCGAGATGGGTGACAACCGGAGATGTTGCTGCCGGATATCCGGGACCGATGTTTGACTCTAAAGCACTGCTTTTTCGTTTTGGGTCAACCCTTCAGACAATGAATGTAATAAAGGGGAACAACAGGGGAAAGTCCATAGAATCAGATACAAAATCACAACTTTTGGGAGCATCTGCCCAAACGCAGCCTTTAAGCGTTGAGGATCTTAACCTGGTGAATGTAACAGGGGTGACGGAACCTCCGCTGGGAGAGGAGAGATCTCTGTTTAATACAAGCGGATATATATCGGCAAATGCCATCTTTAACCTGAGTGAGTCTACAGAGGCAACGTTTAAGGTTGGATACTCTTATGAAAAAAAGAGTCGTGAGCAGCAGGAGTGGACAGATTACTATCTGCCGGAGGGTGTGATAAGCCGTCTCGGAGAGGAGAGTCTCTATAGCGGACTTACGGAGAGGCCTGAGTTTGATTTTGTTTTGAAGAGTAACTCGGAGGGATATTTTTTACAGAACAGATTAAATTTCAGGGGCAGAATAGACAGACGGAATACGGATATCACCGGAACCAACGTGCTGTTTAGCAATGCATACATCAAACAGTTCGATCTTTCGGAAGCGATAACCTGGATCAAACCTTACGAGAGATCTTTATTGAAAATCTCCTCAAATTCACAAATTACCGAATCTCCGCAAAGATTGGAGGTGTCGGAGCCTTCACAGGGGTACGATTTGGTTCAGGAGGCCAGTTACCGGCAGATAGAGTCGGAGAATAAAATATTGTATATTATTCGCAGAGGAGCAGTTACTTATGAGACGGGAACCGGGGCAAATTTTCGGTTTCAAAAGCTGAATCTGTATGAGAAAATGGTTTCTGAACTTTTTATTTCGGGGAGAGTAGGTTACGAGAGGGAGAGGTTTAAATTCAATGTGCACATTCCGGTTAAACTCAGAAATTCCGGGTTAAGCGTTGAGCCTGAAATTGGGGTGCGCTACCGGTTTTCTCCATACTGGGAGGGTTCGGCCGGATACAACCGGAGTGTAAGAGCAGCAGGAGTTTTAAATATGTACAACACACCTTTTATGGTAAACTACAGGAACCTCTATACCGGATATGACTCTTTGTGGTTGAGCAGGGACAATACAGTTTTTGTAAGAGGTATTTACAATAATCCGCTTAAGCTTATCAATGTTTCGGCTACACTTAGCTACAGCGCATTAAACAAGGATGTTACACAATCTTCATATATCAGTAACAGTTTTCTTTCTGTTTTTGAACTTTCCGAAAAAAGCTCCGGAGATGTTAAGATTGCAACCCTGAGTTTTGCAAAAAGTTTCTTTGAAACTCCATTGTTGCTTGATTTGAGAATACAGTATTTAAGGTCGGTATCTGCCCTCATTCAACAGGGTGTTCCGGTATGTGTGATTTTCAGCCGGATCTCCGTAACTCCCAAAGCAGAGATCTCAATCGGTAAATATCTTGATCTTGAGGGGATGATTCCGGTTTCACGATATGTGAGGGAGAGTGTTTCCGGGATAGGTGGCGGGACATCATTCACCTCTGCAAATCCACAGTTGAACATAACATTCAGGATCACTGAAAAGGTTACCGTTATGCTGAATAATACAGTTTATATAAATGAGATTTCCAAAGGGGATTTCGATTATTTCCCGTTCAGCGATTTAAAAGCCCGAATAAAAAGAGGATCAGGCGAGTTTTTCACGGAGTTTACAAACCTGTTTAATAACAGGAGTTTCAAACAAAAAATTGTATCAGACCTGTTCACAAGTGAGAGAACTTTCCGGCTCAGACCTGTGGGATTTATTGCAGGATACTCTTTTACCTTCTAGATGATCGGGAGCCCCTTCCGCCACGTGCTCTTTTTTCTTTTTCCGGTCTCTGCTCCCGGCTCTCTTCCTGAGAGGTTTTTGACCACTCTTCGTCCCATACCAGAGCATAGTCAAGCTGCTTTTGTTCGAGATTGGCTTTGACAACTTTTACCTTAACCGGGAAACCAAGAACAAACTTCTGTCCGCTCCTTTTTCCTGTCAGAGAGAAGGACTCCTCATCAAAAATGAAATAATCCTCCTTTATATCCCTCAGGGAAACCATCCCCTCAACCTTATTGCCATCCAGTTCGACATACATCCCCCACTCGGTAATTCCCGATATTGTACCATCGTAGATGTTCCCGATCTTGTCTTGCATAAACTCAACCATTTTGTATTTTATGCTGGCTCTTTCGGCCTCGGTGGCAAGCTGTTCCCGCTCGCTGGAGTGTTTGCACTTATCTTCGTAACTCGCTTTATCAAGCGATTTTCCTTTGTCAAGATAGTGTGCAAGCATGCGATGAACCATCATGTCGGGATATCGTCTTATGGGAGAGGTGAAGTGTGTGTAGTAGTCAAATGCCAGGCCGTAGTGTCCCATGTTATCAGTGGAATAACGTGCGCGGGCCATTGAGCGTAGTGCCATTATCTCAATTGCACCCTCCTCCGGTTTTCCTTTTGCCTTGGCGAGCAGGTTGTTTATCTCCCCGGAAAGCTCCCTCGGACTGTTTGTCGGGCGCATTGTGTATCCAAGATGGTTTATGAACGAACGAAATGTCTCAATCTTATCAATATTCGGCTCCTCATGGATTCTGTAGACGAAGGTCTTTCCCTTCTTTCCGCTCTCCTTAGCGCCAATAAGAGTTGCAACCTCTCTGTTGGCAAGCAACATAAACTCCTCGATAAGCCAGTTGGAGTCCTTACTTATTTTTTGAACGATGTTGATAGGTTTCCCCTCTTTATCAACTTCAACTTTCATCTCCGGCCTCTCAAAACTAATGGCACCCCGTCTGAATCGCTCTTCTCTGAGCAGACCCGCCAGCTGGTGCAGCTTTAGAATCTCGTTAAGCAGAGGGCCCTCAGAGTTTTCAATAACATCCTGTGCCTCCTCGTAACTGAATCGGTAGTCAGACTTTATAACCGTTCTTCCGAACCATTTTTTGTGAACACGTCCCTTCTCATCCATTTCAAAGACGGCGGAAAAACAGAGCTTCTCTTCATTGGGCCTGAGTGAACAGAGGCGGTTTGAGAGCTTTTCAGGAAGCATAGGGACCGTTCTGTCTACAAGATATACCGAGGTTCCCCTGTCAAGAGCCTCTTTGTCAAGAAGAGTCCCTGGTTTTACATAGTGGGTAACATCGGCGATATGAACACCTATCTCCCAGTTTCCCGGAGAGAGGGGCTTAATAGAGAGAGCGTCGTCAAAATCTTTGGCATCATACGGATCTATTGTAAAGGTTGTGGTATTCCTGAAATCTCTCCTTGAATTTATCTCCTCCTGAGTAATCTCTTCCGGAATCTTTTCGGCCTCTCTCTCCACCTTAGGGTCAAACTTATAGGGGAGCCCGAACTCTGTAAGGATTGCATGCATCTCCGTGTTGTTCTCCCCTGGTTTGCCAAGGATGTCAATTATATGACCGATTGGTTCGTCGGAGTGTCTGGGCCACTCATCTACACGGGCAGCAACCTTGAATCCGTTAAACTCTCTATCCTTTTCAGTAGTTTCAACTCTAATGTCATACGGCATATTTTTACCTTCGGTAATTACCCACGCCTGGTTTCCCGTTATCTGCAAAACTCCAATGTATGGTCTCTCCGATCTCTCCAGGATCTCAATAACCTCCCCCTCTCTTCTTGCTCCGCCACCCTTTTTCTCGGAGTAAATGACTCTTACCATATCTCCGTGAAGAGCCCCTCTCAATCTCCGTGCAGGCACAAAAATGTCATCCTTATCATTATCATGGGTGATAAAGGCATACCCCTCACGGGTCATCATCACCTTTCCGGTGATCTCCTGTTTAATTTTTCGGCTGCCTGAATTTTTGGAAGAGCGGTTTTTTGTCTGACTTGATCTATTTTTCTTTTTGGGCATAATTGTCTACTTTTGCTGGATATTAACAGACAAATGTAATACAAATTATGGATAAGAAGGTACTTTTGATGATATTGGACGGATGGGGCGAAGGGCTTAAAAATGAATCAAACGCAATATTTGTTCAGGGCGCTCCCAACATGGATGCAATAAGAAAAAAATATCCCAACTCATTTCTGAAGGCTTGTGGTGAAGATGTTGGACTTCCGGAAGGGCAGATGGGCAACTCAGAGGTTGGTCACCTCAATATAGGAGCAGGAAGGGTGGTTTATCAGGACCTGGTAAGAATAAATAAAGATTACAGGAGCAGAGCATTGTTGAAAAACGAGGAGATAAGGAAAACATTCGAATATGCAAAGAATAGTGGGAAAGCACTTCACTTTATGGGACTTATGTCCGATGGAGGGGTGCATAGCTCAATGGAACATCTTTTTGCATTTCTGGATGAGGCAAAAAACTTTGGATTGAACAAGGTATTTGTGCACGCCTTTATGGACGGAAGAGACACCGACCCAAAGAGCGGGATTAAATATATTGCACAGCTTGAAGAGTTCCTTGCCGGGAACGGAGCTGCTCTCGCCTCAATAATAGGCAGATACTATGCAATGGACAGAGATAAGAGATGGGAGAGGGTAAAAATAGCATATGACCTGCTTGTACATGGAGCCGGAGAGCCATTCGTTAAGGGAGTTGATGCTATGCAGAGAAGTTACGACAAGGGTGTAACCGACGAATTTGTTACGGCCAATGTGGCGGTAAACAGCAAAGGTGAGCCGGTAGCAACAATAAGTGAAGGAGATGCCGTAATCTTCTTCAATTTCAGGAACGACAGAGCCAGAGAGCTTACAACAGTCCTTACACAGGAGGGACACGGAATACCTGAGATGGACGTTATTCCGCTCTATTACTCAACACTTACACCCTACGATGAGAAATTTAAAGGGCTACATATTCTTTATGACAAAGAGAATCTGACAAACACAATTGGAGAGGTAATATCGGCTTCCGGAAAAAGCCAGCTCAGAATTGCTGAAACAGAGAAGTATGCGCACGTAACATTCTTCTTTTCCGGCGGGCGTGAAAAGGTGTTTGAAAACGAGAGCAGAATTCTTGTAAAGTCACCGCAGGTTGCAACCTACGATCTGCAACCGGAGATGAGTGCCCCGGAGGTGAAAGAAAAGCTTATTAATGAGCTTAAAAACTCATCCCACGATTTTATTGTTCTCAACTTTGCAAACGGAGATATGGTGGGTCACACAGGAGTTTTTAGCGCAATTAAAAGGGCAGTTCAGGTTGTGGATGAGTGTGTTGCCCAAATAGTGGATGTTGCAATCGATAAAGGGTACTCGATCATAATTACTGCTGACCACGGGAATGCCGATAATGCCATAAACAACGATGGATCACCGAATACAGCCCACTCTCTGAACCCTGTGCCATTTGTTGTAATAGATTCAAATGTAAAAGAGGTTAAAAATGGTAAACTGGCAGATATTGCTCCGACAATCTTAAAAATTATGGGAATTCCGGCACCTGCAGAGATGACGGGCGAACCTCTGGTTTAGTATTAACCCCGAAAAACTTTAAGATGGCCTTTGTTCATTTACATGTTCACACACACTATTCGATACTTGATGGTGCAGCTCCCATAAAAAGATTATTTGCAAGGGCAAACGAGGACAATCAGATAGCTCTTG
The DNA here is from genome assembly GCA_964521685.1 of uncultured Muribaculaceae bacterium. Lineage (GTDB taxonomy): Bacteria > Bacteroidota > Bacteroidia > Bacteroidales > UBA932 > Bact-08. The sequence goes on along the minus strand of CAZFTS010000038.1, from coordinate 13,370 downwards.
CGATAACCGACCATGGAAACATGTTCGGTGTAAAAGAGTTCCTGGATACTGCATTCAAGTTTCCCAATGTTAAGCCTATTGTGGGGTGTGAGGTCTATGTTGCAAAGAGTTCCCGGTTCGACAAAAGAGGAAAAGAAGATCAGGGCAATTACCACCTGATTTTACTGGCCAAAAACAAAGAGGGCTACCGCAATCTTGTGAAACTCTCTTCTTATGCCTTTATTGAGGGCTTCTACTCAAAACCAAGAATTGACAGAGATCTGCTGGAGAGATTCGGCTCTAATCTCATTTGCTCATCGGCCTGTCTCGGAGGAGAGGTGTCACAAGCCCTGCTGGCCGGTGACTATGAGAGAGCAAAGGAGGTGGCAACGTGGTATAAGGGGATATTCGGTGAGGATTACTATCTGGAGTTACAAAGGCATAAGACAGAATTTGAGGGGGCCGACCAATCTACATATGACTCTCAGTGTCTTGTTAATGAAGGTATTTTAAAAATAGCAAAAGAGCTGGGGATTAAGTGTATAGCCACAAATGACGTCCATTTTATATCTGCCGACGACAGAGAGGCCCACGACAGGCTCATCTGCCTGACAACCAACGCCGATGTGGACGATCCCAACCGTTTGAGATATACCAAACAGGAGTATCTCAAAAGTCAGAAGGAGATGGAGGAGATTTTCGCAGACATCCCGGAGGTTCTGGAGAATACGATAGAGATAGCAGAGAAGGTAGAAACTTACAGCATAGAGTCCAAGCCGATAATGCCAAACTTCCCGATACCGGAGACCTTTGCCGATTCGGATGACTATCTCAGAGAGCTTACCTATCAGGGGGCACTCTCAAGATATGGCGAATTAACCGACAAGCATAAGGAGAGGATAGATTTTGAACTTGCTACAATCAAGTTTATGGGTTATCCCGACTATTTTCTCATAGTACAGGACTTCATAGCGGCAGCAAGAAATATGGGTGTATCGGTAGGCCCCGGCCGGGGGTCGGCCGCAGGATCTGTTGTAGCCTATGCTCTGAGAATAACCGATATAGACCCGCTTAAGTATGATCTCCTTTTCGAGCGTTTCCTCAACCCGGACCGGATATCGATGCCTGATATTGATATCGATTTCGATGATGACGGGCGATATAAGGTTCTGAAATATGTTGAGGAGAAGTATGGAGAGGACCATGTTTCGCATGTAATTACATTCGGAACAATGGCGGCAAAGAGTGCGATAAGGGATATTGCCCGGATTCAGCGGTTGCCGTTGCCGGAATCGGACAGGCTGGCCAAAATGATCCCGGGAAGATTCCAGCCGGACGATAAGGGTGATCAGGTAGATGTCTCCATAGAGAATTGTCTCAGACTTGTTCCCGAGTTTGCCGACGCATACAATAACGGAGAACCACTATTAAGAGAGACTATCGAATTTGCACAAAAGCTGGAGGGTACTGTCAGGAATGTGGGTGTGCACGCCTGTGCAGTAATCATAGGAAGAGATGATTTGAGAGAGTATATCCCAATAACAACGGCAAACGACAAGGAGACAGGAGAGAAGATATGGGTTTCACAGTATGAGGGATCCCAGATAGAGAAGGTTGGGATGCTCAAAATGGACTTTCTTGGCTTAAGGACTCTCTCCATAATAAAAGATGCCCTTGCAAATATTAAAAGATCCAGAGGGATTGATATTGATATAGACCACATTCCGCTTGACGATGAGGCAACTTATGCCCTCTTCAGCAGAGGGGATTCTGTTGCCACATTCCAGTTTGAAAGCGATGGAATGAGAAAGTGGCTAAGAGAGCTTAAACCAAACAGGTTTGAAGATCTCATTGCCATGAATGCGCTCTACAGGCCCGGTCCAATGGAGTATATTCCCGATTTTATCAGCCGGAAACATGGAATCAAGCAGATTGACTATGATCTCCCGGGAATGGACGAAGTTCTCTCTGCAACCTACGGAGTAACTGTTTATCAGGAGCAGGTAATGTTGCTTTGTCAAAAGCTTGCCTCTCTTACGAAGGGAGATGCCGATACCCTTCGTAAGGCTATGGGTAAAAAGGATAAAGCCACAATGGATACTCTTAAACAGAAGTTCATTGAAGGAGGTGTCAGTAATGGCCATCCGGCCGAAATTCTGGAGAAGGTTTGGAAGGACTGGGAGGCGTTCGCACAATATGCGTTCAACAAATCACACTCAACCTGTTATGCTTTTATTGGTTACCAGACAGCCTATCTGAAGGCAAACTATCCGGCGGAGTATATGGCTGCAACACTTAGCCGAAACCTGAATGATATTGAGGAGCTTACCAAACTCATGGATGAGTGTAAGCGGATGAAAATTGAGGTGCTTGGTCCCGATGTTAACGAAAGTGCCTTTACCTTTACTGTAAACAAGGCGGGTAATATCCGTTTCGGGATGGCCGGGATAAAGGGTGTCGGATCGGCAGCAGTCGAGAATATTGTGAAGGTGAGAGAGGAGGCCGGCCCATTTAAATCGGTCTTTGATTTTATTGAAAGAATTAATCTGGGAGTTGTAAACAGAAAGACAATTGAGTCTTTGGTCTATGCAGGAGGTTTTGATAGTTTTGAAAGTGTGAAAAGATCTCAGTATCTCGGAACAACGGCGAAGGATGAGCTCTTTCTGGATGCACTGATCCGATATGGAAACAGGTTCCAGAATGACTCTGTAAATGGAGGGAACTCTCTTTTCGGGACAAGCGAAAGTGTAAAGCTTGTACCGCCCGATGTTCCGCTCTATCAGGAGACAGACAGCCACGAGATGTTAAAGAGAGAGAAGGAACTGGTAGGTATGTATCTCTCGGCACATCCGCTTGACCAATATGCATTTGAAGTAAAACACTTTACTACCTGCACAATAACGGAGGCGGGTGATATGGTTGCGCGAGCGCCAAAAGATGAATCGGTTGCCGGGAAGGAGATAATAATTGCGGGAATAGTGACAAGTGTTAAGATCTCCCACTCAAGAAGCTCAGGAAAACCATTTGCCAACTTTACCGTAGAGGATTTTGACGGCTCTCAAAGTTTCTCACTGTACGGTAAAGATTACGAGGCATCTATGATGTATCTTCAACTGAATCTTCCACTTCTTCTGAAATGTGCAATAGCCCCCCGTTTCGGATTCGCCTCTGAGAAGAAAGATGATGCAAAACCGGTGGATTATGAGCTCAAAATAAAGAAGATAAGACATCTGGCCAATACCAAGGAGGATTTTATCCGGGAGATGACACTTAACATTCCGGTTAAAATGGTTACACCGGGGTTCAGAGGGGAGCTCATAAAAGTATTGAAGGAGAATAAAGGGAAGACGGCACTTATTATAAAGTTCCTCGATTATGACAATAAGATTGCAGTGGAGTTCTACTCAACCAAGTATATGATCTCACTCAATAACGGATTGCTTGAATATTTTAACTCAAGGTCTCTGGAGTATCTATTTGTCCCAAGCCTGAGCTTTTAAAGGAATCTCCGTACCGTCCGGGGTGATGAACATTGCCCCCGCCTCCGGGTCACAGAGGTGACCGACAATATCCAGCTGGGGGAACTCCTTCTTTAACGCATCGTAATCTTTCAATGGAATTGCAAACAAAAACCGGTAATCATCGCCGCCGTTCAGGGCAGCCGTGACAGCATCAATATTCAACTCTGCAGCCACCTCTGAAGCTTCGGCGGCAATAGGGATTCTGTTCATAAAAATCTTTGCCCCGAGCCCTGTCCTGCTGCACAAGGTTTTTACAGAATCGGCAAGTCCGTTAAGGACAAACTCTCCTTCGGAAGGGTAGATATTGCTGGAAGAGAAGATCTCAAATAAGGAGAGGTCAATATAGGGGTTCAGGAATGATCGGAGTACAAATTTATATTTCTCAAGATCGGGCTGAAGATTATCTTTTTCAAAAATCATCTTCTCTCTTTCAAGAATCTGAAGCCCCATATAGGCAGCACCAAGAGAGCCGCTTATGCACAACAGATCGGAAGAGTTGCATTCAGGTTTTTGAACAAAGAGCCCTCTTTTTTGTTTTCCCTGTGATGAAAGACTAATAGTGAGACCGGTAACCGAAGGGGTCAGATCAATGTCCAGATATTCCATATTAAGCTCCCGGAATGCGGATACTACTCCTGACCAGATCTCTTCGATTTGGGCAAAACGGAAACGTGATGAGAGAGAAAGTTTTACAGATAGCGATTGTGGTGTAAATCCCCGGGCGAAAAGTGCTCCTGTAACATTGAGAACCGCTTTATAACCAAGATGTTTCAGGGGAGTATATACAAGATCGAAATCTGCTCCCTCCAGCAGAACAGAGTGAGATGAAGAGTAGATATACTCATCTCCGTCAAACAAGGGAATCTGTGTCCGGGTGAGTCCCGAGGATGAAAAGAGATCTCTGATCATTGACTCTTTGCCGCTATTGTTATTAGTCATATCATTACTATTTGTTTACAAAAATAGGCTAAAAAGATTTAACTTTGCGCCACGATGAGCGAAAACGATATAATTCAAAAAGTGACAGAGTCCGAATACGAACACGGATTTGAAACCGTGCTCGAGCAGGAGTACTTTCCGAAGGGACTCAACGAACAAATTATCAGAGGTATCTCTGAGAGAAAAGGAGAACCGGAGTGGCTTCTTGAGTTCAGACTTAAGGCATACAACAAATGGCTTACGATGAAGATGCCTCAGTGGCCGCAACTTAAGATACCGGAGATAGATTATCAGGATATTATATATTTTTCGGCTCCTAAAAAGGTTGTTGAGGGGGGTGAGATTGATCCGGAACTTGAGGCAACTTTCGAGAAGCTGGGAATTCCGTTAAACGAGAGAAAGATTCTCTCCGGAGTGGCGGTAGATGCAGTTTTTGACTCTGTATCGGTTAAAACCACATTCAGAGAGCAGCTTGCCGATAAGGGAATCATCTTCTGCTCTTTTTCGGAGGCTGTAAGGGACTACCCCGATCTAATAAAAAGGTATCTGGCTACTGTTGTTCCATACGGGGACAACTATTTTGCAGCACTAAACTCAGCGGTATTCAGCGACGGATCTTTCTGTTACATTCCTAAAGGGGTGAGATGTCCAATGGAGCTCTCAAGCTATTTCAGAATAAATGCAAAGGGTACGGGGCAGTTTGAAAGGACTCTCATTGTTGCCGAGGAGGGGTCATATGTTAGTTATCTGGAGGGGTGCACGGCTCCCCAACGGGACGAAAATCAGTTGCATGCTGCTGTTGTCGAGATTGTTGTGATGAAGGATGCAGAGGTAAAGTACTCAACTGTCCAGAACTGGTATCCGGGAGACTCTTCCGGAAAAGGGGGGATCTACAACTTTGTCACAAAACGGGGAATCTGCAAGGGTGAGAACAGCAAACTTTGCTGGGCACAGGTTGAGACAGGATCTGCAATAACCTGGAAATATCCGAGCACGATTTTAAGAGGCGACAACTCATCGTCGGAGTTCTATTCGGTTGCGGTGACCAACCATTACCAGCAGGCCGATACCGGGACAAAAATGATTCATATCGGGAAAAATACGAAGAGCCGGATTGTAAGTAAGGGGATATCTGCCGGGGTAAGCCAAAACAGCTACCGTGGTCTGGTAAAGATTCTTCCGAATGCCGATAATGCCAGAAACCACACTCAGTGTGACTCTCTGCTACTTGGTGACAAATGTGGCGCGCACACCTTCCCTTATATTGAGAATGAAAACGACACCGCTGTTCTGGAACACGAAGCAACAACCTCAAAAATAAGTGAAGATCAGCTATTCTACTGTTTACAGCGGGGAATCGGGCCGGAAGATGCCGTTGGTCTCATTGTCAATGGTTATGCGAAGGAGGTTCTGAACCAGCTGCCTATGGAGTTTGCAGTTGAGGCTCAAAAGCTGCTTCAGATAACTCTTGAGGGTAGTGTCGGATAAATTTAATTCAGAAAGGAATGTTGGAGATATTCAGAATTGATAATATAATTTTTTCTCTCGGAGGCCAGGGTGTCTCACTAATAGAGATTCTTTCTGTTATGACCGGACTCACCTGTGTCTATCTGGCAACAAGGGCAAAGGTTGCAAATTTTTGGGTGGGCTATGCCTATAATGTGCTGCTATTTATCCTCTTCTATCAGAAGGGGCTCTATTCAAGCATGCTTGTTCAGCCGGTATCTTTTATTATCAATTTTTACGGGCACTACAGATGGACACATCCGAAAAAAGGGGAGGAGAATAGCAGGAATCAGCTGAAAGTTACTCTTATGTCCCACCAGTCAAGGGTCAGGTTTATTATTCAGACATTTGCAATTGGTGTTGTATGGGGGTTTCTTCTCACATATATTGACGATATCTTTCCGGGTGTTTTCAGAGAGGCGCAAAGGCCGTTTCTGGATGCATTTGTTACGGTTACAATATTGACTGCACAATATCTGTCGGCACAAAAGAAACTTGAGTGCTGGGCGGCGTGGTTCACGGTTAATGTCACAAACATAACACTTTATATATTGGCGGGTCTTGTTTTTCTGCCAATGGTGAGTGCCGGATACCTCGTTCTGGCTTTCTTCGGTTTTGCAATGTGGAGAAAGCAGTTCAAAGAGAATAATTAATGGAAATTTAAATAGATATGTTACAGATAAAAGGTTTACACGCTTCAATAAACGGAAAGGAGATTCTTAAAGGGATAGATTTTTCCGTAAAAGAGGGAGAGGTACATGCGATAATGGGTCCGAACGGTTCCGGGAAGAGTACTTTGTCGGCTGTTCTGGCCGGAAGGGATACTTTTGAGGTCACTCAGGGCGAAGTTGTTTACAAAGGGATGAATCTGCTTGAACTATCGCCGGAAGAGCGGGCAAGGCAGGGGGTCTTTCTCGGATTTCAGTACCCGGTCGAGATTCCGGGCGTGAGCAATGTGAACTTTATGAAAACTGCAATCAATGAGCAGAGAAAGTTTAAGAATCTTCCTCCGGTTACTGCTGCAGAGTTCCTTAAACTTATGAGGGAGAAGATGGCGGTGGTTGAGATGGATAGCTCCTTCTCCAGTCGTGGCGTAAATGTTGGTTTTTCAGGGGGGGAGAAGAAGCGGAATGAGATTTTTCAACTGGCAATGCTTGAGCCATCTCTGGCAATCCTCGATGAGACGGACAGTGGTCTGGATATAGACGCGCTAAGAATCGTTGCTGCTGGTGTTAACAAACTTAAAAGGAGCGACAACGCATTTATCGTAATAACACACTACCAAAGACTTTTGGATTATATAGTTCCCGATGTGGTTCACGTTTTATACAATGGCAGAATTATCAAAACAGCCGGAAAGGAGCTTGCTCTTGAAGTTGAGGAGAGAGGTTACGACTGGCTGATTAATGGCTGATATTATGGCAGAGAAAAAGTTTATATACGCTCCGGATATTCCAGAGGTTTTTCGTTGCCGGGTTCCGCTGGCCGGGACCGTTCAGGCATTCGTTACAAACGGAAATCTCAGAGAGGAGATTATGCCGGCGCCCGGCGTGACGGTCAGGACCGAAGCGGATGGAAAGGGATTTTTCCTTAATGTTGAAAAGGGCAGCACACTAAAAGAGAGTATCCAGATAATCAGTTTCAGAGACTCTTCCGACACCTCCGATATAATATTCCCGAGCAGAATTACATTTGGTGAAGATACTGCAACGGACATACTGTTGTGTACTCACACCCTTTCACTGGATAGTTTCAAAACAGAGGAGGATATTAACATTTCTGTAGGCAAAGGTGCTAAAGCAGAGATTGTTGTGATGCAAAACGAGCACAACGAATCGGACCATACAGTGAGGTTTTTTATAGATGTAGAGCAGGGTGGAAGTATGCGGATAAATGTTATTACCCTTCATGGAGCTCATCTGGAGAATGAGTTTCATGTGAAGTTATCGGGAGAGGGTGCATCCTGCGAACTGAACGGAGCCTATCTTGTAGACGGTAAACAGACAATCAAAACCAATGTTCTGATGAACCATCTGGTTCCTAATTGCTTAAGCAAACAACTCTTCAAAGGAATTCTGGATAATGATGCAAAGGCAATCTTTACCGGAAGAATTGTTGTTGCAAAAGATGCGCAAAAAACCGAAGCTTACCAGGCTAATCACAATCTGCTTATCTCTCCTTCTGCAAAGGCTTATGCACAACCTCAGCTGGAGATTTATGCCGACGATGTCAAGTGTTCACATGGCGCAACGAGCGGAAGGCTGGATGAGAATGCTCTGTTCTATATGAGATCGAGAGGTATTGGAGAACATGAGGCCAGACTGCTTCAGCAGCAGGCATTTGTCTATGATGTTTTGGAAAACATAAGCAATGTTCAGCTTAGAGACCGCCTGAATGATCTTGTGGAGTCACGACTGAGAGGGGAGTTTGGTCACTGTACTAATTGCAGCCTTAATTGTTGTTAATATTTTTTTACTATCTTCGGAGGGTCAAAAAACTTAACGAAGATGAAAAAGATTACAGTTCTAACAGCGCTATTCATAATGCTTGCCGGCATGCCGGCATTAGCCCAGATCAACAAAATAGTGGGAAAATGGTACTCTATTGATGAGGAGGGGCGTCGAAAATCAATGGTAAATATCTATAAAGCTTCCGACGGTACATATGAAGGGGCTATTGTCACTCTTCTGACTGGTGATCCGAAAAGATTGTGCGTAAATTGTACAGGGGCCGATAAGAACAAGCCTATCGAAGGGATGACTATAATCAAAAAGATGAAAGCCGAAAAGGATAAGCTTACCGGGGGTACAATCATGGATCCTCTGGACGGTAAAGTTTACTCCTGTACAATTTCCTATGACACAAAGAGCGGAAATCTGAAAGTTCGGGGATCCCTTGACGGATGGGGTCTCATTGGGAGAAATCAGGCGTGGATAAAAGCTGAAAACTAACAGGTTAAAAACAAACAGTCAAGCAGGTTTGTTAATTACCCTGTTGATAACTAAGTGATCTTTTACCGGCAATATAGATCTATTTAGTATAATTTTGTCAAAGTCGACGGAGCGATCCATCGGCTTTTTCTTTCCTTAATAAATTTATACTATGAAAACATATACCTACGAGGAGGCGATGGCCTCCAGCCTCAGATATTTTAACGGGGATGAATTAGCCGCATCGGTTTGGATAAATAAATATGCTATGAAGGACTCCTTCGGGAACCTTTATGAGTCTTCCCCGGATGAAATGCACCGCAGGCTTGCATCCGAGTTTGCAAGGATTGAGGCGAAGTATCCGAACCCTATGAGCGAAGATGAGATTTATAATCTGCTTAAGGATTTCAGATATGTAATTCCGCAGGGTGGTCCAATGACCGGCATAGGAAATAATTACCAGATAGCATCCCTCTCCAACTGCTTTGTAATCGGGCACCGCAAGCCGGCTGACTCATACGGCGGAATTATGCGTATAGACGAGGAGCAGGTGCAGCTTATGAAGAGAAGGGGTGGTGTAGGTCACGACCTTTCACATATCCGCCCGGCCGGGAGTCCGGTTCTGAACAGTGCGCTTACATCTACGGGTGTGGTCCCTTTCATGGAGAGGTACTCTAACTCAACCAGGGAGGTTGCCCAGGATGGCAGACGCGGAGCCCTTATGCTCTCTATATCAATTAAACATCCCGATTCTGAGAAGTTCATTGATGCCAAAATGGAGCAGGGAAAAGTTACCGGAGCAAATGTTTCGGTAAAGATTGATGATGAATTCATGAGGTGCGCATTGCACAATAAACCATATAAACAGCAGTTTCCTGTTGAATCTGCCCAGCCAACATTTGAAAAAGAGATTGATGCGGCAGCTTTATGGAAAAAGATTATCCACAATGCATGGCGTTCGGCCGAACCGGGAGTCCTCTTCTGGGATACAGTTATACGGGAATCAATCCCTGATTGTTATGCTGATCTTGGGTACAAAACGGTAAGCACAAACCCTTGCGGTGAGATACCTTTATGTCCTTATGACTCCTGCCGTTTGATTGCGATAAATCTGCTCTCTTATGTAGAGAATCCGTTTACCCCTAAGGCCAAATTCAACGAGGAGCTTTTCAAGGACCATGTAAGAAAAGCTATGCGTCTTAATGACGACCTGATTGATCTCGAGATGGAGAAGATAGAGTCAATAATCGATAAGATCGAGAAGGATCCGGAGGATGCCGAGGTGAAACAAGCCGAGATTACACTATGGAAAAAAATTCGGGAAAAGACTATGGGAGGCAGAAGGACCGGTCTTGGAATAACTGCTGAAGGGGATATGCTGGCTGCTCTGGGAATGAGGTATGGTGATGATAATTCCACCGATTTGGCCGTTGAAATTCAGAAGACTCTGGCTATTGAGGCCTACCGTTCATCTTCACAAATGGCTATTGAACGGGGAGCTTTCCCGATTTTCGAGGCAAAAAGGGAGGAGTCAAATCCTTTGATTCAGAGAATCCGAAAGGAGGACGAATCTCTTTATGATCAGATGGTGAGACATGGTCGGAGAAATATCTCGATGCTCACAATTGCCCCAACAGGGACTACATCACTTATGACTCAGACAACTTCGGGGATCGAACCGGTATTTCTTCCGTTTTACAAGAGAAGGAGAAAGGTTAATCCTAATGATAAGAATGTTACAATAACATTCAGGGATGAGGTGGGTGATGCCTGGGAGGAGTACTATGTTTTCCATCACAACTTTATTGTTTGGTGTGAAAAGAATGGTTACAAGGCCGAAAAGGTTAAGGCTATGCAGGTGTCGGAAATTGAGGAGCTGGTTGCAAAATCGCCTTACTATAAGGCTACTTCAAACGATATTGACTGGACTGCCAAGGTGAAGATGCAGGGGAGGATGCAAAAATGGGTAGATCACTCTATAAGCGTTACTGTTAATCTTCCTTCAAATGTAACTGAAGAGCTGGTTGCCGATGTTTATAAAACTGCCTGGGAGTACGGCTGTAAGGGGGTAACCGTTTATCGGGAAGGGTCTAGATCGGGTGTTCTGGTATCTGCAAAAGAGAATGAGAGCAAAGAGGCGGCATCCAGAAAGAAAGAGCGGCCTAAATCTCTTGATGCCGAGGTTATAAGATTTAAAAACGGCGCTGAACAGTGGATTGCACTTGTGGGTCATATTGATGGTGTCCCTTATGAGATCTTTACCGGTCTAATTGACGAGGATACCAGAAGTATTCCTAAATCGGTAACTATGGGTTACATAGTTAAAGAGAAGGATGAAAACAGCAACACAAGATATGATTTCCATTATATAGATAAATACGGTTACAGAAATATTATCGGAGGGGTTTCTCATATGTTTAATAAAGAGTTCTGGAATTATGCAAAGCTTATTTCCGGAGTCTTGAGAAACGGGATGCCTATCGTGGATGTTGTCAATCTTGTGAGCGGTCTTCAGCTGGACAGTGAGGCAATCAACACATGGAAAAACGGGGTTGAGAGAACTCTTAAGAGATATATTCCTGATGGGACAAAGGATGATTCGGGAAAAACATGCGAGAAGTGCGGATCCCTTAACCTTGTTTACCAGGAGGGTTGTCTGACCTGCATGGCTTGCGGTAATTCAAAATGCGGATAGATGATACTTTTTCCAAGGAGTAAGGTCAACATAGGTCTCCGGGTTACAGAGAAGAGAGCAGATGGATATCATAACCTGGAGAGTCTTTTTTGTGACGTTGCCCAACCTTGTGATATTCTTGAAATTGTAGAGAGCGACGAGCTCTCTTTTTCTGTTTATGGGAAAGCCCCCGATTGCAGTACTGAAGATAATATCTGCATAAAGGCATATAAGCTTTTAAAAAGGGATTTCAATTTACCCGGAGCCGAGATACTCCTCTGTAAGTCAATTCCATTTGGTGCTGGTCTTGGCGGGGGCTCTTCGGATGGTTCAGGGACGCTTATTTTATTAAACAAACTCTACAATCTTGGTTTGGGAACGGATGATTTGTGCAATCTTTCGGCAAAACTGGGGAGCGACTGCCCCTTTTTCATCTATGCAAACTGTAAGGGTGAGGGTGAGATTACCACTATGGTTGTTAGGGGCCGGGGCGATATTCTGGAACCAATAGAGATTCCCGCTTTAAATGATTTTTATATTGAGATTGTGACTCCTCCTGTTTTTGTCTCTACAAAAGAGGCCTATTCCGGAATTACTCCTAAACAGCCAGAGAGCCGGTTCGAAGATTTGCTGCAGATGTCGGTAGAGAGCTGGAAAGAGCATCTGCATAATGACTTTGAAGATCACATTTTCAAGAAGTATCCCGTTCTGAGTGAGTATAAAGAGGCCCTTTATAATAAGGGTGCCATCTTTGCCTCGATGAGCGGAAGCGGCTCCTCCATTTTTGGCCTTTTCAGAAATGGGAAAAAGATTCTGTAATTATCAATACTCTGTAGGTGTTAATATTCAGTAAAAATTCTCTGAATCTCCTGAATATCTTTGGTTTTAGTTAGTGCCAGCATCAGCAGGATCCTTGCTTTCTGAGGGCTCTTCATAAAGCTAACCGGCCACCGTTTGTCATACTCTTCAGCCGAAAGGTCAACACCACCTGTCTGAATTCTTGAAGACCTCACTATTGTCACTCCCTTTTCCAGAGCTTTAGGGAGCAGAGATGCTATTGCCTTGTTGTAGTTCCCGTGGCCAACTCCGGCAATCACGATCCCTTGAACACCCGAGTCAATAAGGGCATTAAATGCAATATTTGAAGAGAAGGCATAAGCATATACAATTTCGGTTTGAGGAAGAGATTTAAGCCCTTTAATATCAAATTCGGAATCTGCAGTGTGCCTTGAGAGAGACTCTCTGTAAAATTGAGGAGTACCATCTCTCATCTGCCCCAGCGGTCCGTAGTTGGGGCAAGCAAATGCGTTTGTATTTGTGGTGTTTGTCTTGGTAACATCGTCGGCAGAGAGTATATAATCGTTCATTAGTACCATCACTCCTCTGTTGTGTGCGTTTTTTGAGGCTGCCAGTGCAACGGCATTGTAGAGGTTAAACGGACCATCGGCACTTAATGCTGTGGCTGCTCTCATTGCGCCGGTAATAACTACGGGTTTAGAGTGTTTTACCGTAAGATTCAGAAAATATGCCGTCTCCTCCATTGTGTCGGTTCCGTGTGTGATTACCACACCGTCACACAGATTATTTGAAAAGAGGTTATCTATAGTCTTCCACAGCTCCAGCCACACCGACTCCTCCATATTCTGGCTTGCAATGTTGCAGACCTGTATCCCCTTTAGGGTTGCAAGTTTTTCAACCTCAGGGATTTTAGCAATAATCTGGCTAATGCTCAATACCCCCGGCTGGTAAGAAGCCTGCGTGGCAGTCGCCGCCGACCCGGCAATGGTCCCCCCCGTCGCCAGAATAACAATCACCGGCTTT